>URJY01000009.1 GCA_900548275.1 uncultured Opitutales bacterium
TAATAGTTTGCTTGGAGATTGCGGATAGTTCGAGTTTTTTAGGCAAGCGCAACAATACGCGGCTATTTTTTCATACATCGGCAATATCTATCCACTAAGACACCCACCGCAACAAAGTGAAACACCAGTGAGACAATAGGGTTTGCCCGCAAAGCGGAGCAAGTTATAGATAAAATTCGTCTTCGACTAATTATAAATTACAGCTCCTATCGTCGCGATTCTTGTTGTTCTTTCGGCGTCTATCGTAAACGCCGAAATTCATTCTTGCGTCGTTATGAATGTACGGCGCAATTCATTATTCATTACACCAGCATTTCCTTGAATTTGTTGTGGATGTTGTCGAACGAGCCGTTGCTGAAGAAAATGCAGAGCAGTTTTCCGTTGTCGGCTTTCACGTCGGCTACGAGTCTGTCGAGCAGGGCGGCGTTCGAGTCGAATGCGCGGAGTTTTTCGGGGTGGTGTTCCGCCGCCATTTTCGCGGTGTCGATACGTTTTGCGGGGTCGGTCTTCGCCGTGTTCGCGTGTCCGATATATGCCGCGTCCGCGAGCGCGAGCGACTCTCCGAATGCGTCCTGAAATACGTTCATCTTCGCCGTATTGCTGCGCGGTTCGAATGCCGCGAGAATTTTGCGGTCGGGATATTTCTGGCGCATCGATTCAATCGTCAATCTAATCGCCGTCGGGTGGTGTCCGAAGTCTTCAATCGCCAAAACGTTTTTGTTTTCGAAAATAATCTCCTGTCTGCGTTTGACTCCGCGGAAGTTTGCGAGTGCGGAAATGTCGATGTCGAGCGGGTTTTTCCCGCCCGATACGAGTGCCGCGCCCACGGTTGCCATCGCCGCGTTGCGGGCGTTGTACTCGCCCTGAAGTCGCCATTCTACGGTCTTTTCAATGCCGTTCCACGCAAGTGTGAATTTCGACGAATTTTGATGTTGTTCGAAGTTTTTTATTATTACGTCGCAGTTTTTGCCGAATCCCACTTTTATGCGTTTCGTCCACGGCGTGTCTTCGAGCGAGGCGATGTTGGGGTCGTCGCCGTTTTCGACAATCGCGCCGACGGGCGATACTATGCGCCTTACGTGCGTGAATGTTTTCTTTACGTCGATTAGGTCGCGGAAGATGTCTGCGTGGTCGAATTCGATATTGTTTACGAGCAGCACGAACGGGCGGTAGTGGATGAATTTGCTGCGCTTGTCGAAATATGCGGTGTCGTATTCGTCGCCCTCTATTGCGAACGGCGCGTCGGTCGAGCCGAGGTTCGAGCCGCCCTCTGGCAGGTCGGTCGGCACGCCGCCAATCATCCATCCCGCGTCGATGTTGTTTGCGCTCAGCAGGTATGCGGCGAGGGTTGTGGTTGTCGTTTTGCCGTGCGTTCCGCTTACCACGAGCGACTTCCTTTCGTCGATGAGTTTTTCGCCGATGAGTGCCGAAAGGCTCGTGTATTTGTATTTGCGCGCCGCGAGCATAAATTCGAGCTCGGGGTTCATTCGGCTGATTGCGTTGCCGACAATTACGAGGTCTGGCGCGAACTCTTCGATGTTTTTCGGGTTCCATCCCTCGCGCGTTTCGACGTGTGCGTTTGCGAGCGCGCTTTTCATCGGCTCGTACATTCCCGTGTCGCTGCCGAGCACCGTGTGCCCGAGGCGTTTCATCAATATGGCGACATTGCCCGTCGCCGTTCCGCAAATTCCTATAAAATAGATTTTCATTTTCGGCGGAATTTTTAAATCGGATTGGCGTAAAAGTCGAGCGGGATTCGCAAAAAAAACGGCGCGTCCCGAAAACGGGATGCGCCGCGCGTTCGGAAAAATCCGTTTCTATTTTGTCTTCACAAGCCTGTATGCATGCGTTTTCGGTTGTGCCGCCTTGTAGATTTCGGCGTTGAGCAGGGGCAGCTCGGCGGCGCGTTCGGCTTCGTGCTTTTTGTTTTCCACGTAGTACTTATAGGTCTTGTACATAAACGCGTTCGACTGCGGAGTTTTGTCGAACAGCGTCTTGACGTGCGCGATTTTCCCGTCGACGTCGAGCTTGTCCATCGTGTTGCGCCGGGAAGATTCCACCATTATTATGCCGCGGAAGTTTGCGGCTTTTGTGCGAAATTCGACGCATTTTTTGTAGACGCCCTCCGCCTGTTTGTATTGCGGGGTGTTGGTGTTTGTCGCAAGGTTCACGCCGTCCGCGAGCTGCTTTGCCGAGTACGCGCCGACCTTTTTGCCGTCGATTTCAAGCGCGTATTCGCCGTTTTGCAGACCCGAAATTTTGAGGATTTCGCGGTTGAAGTTTTGCGCGAACTTCATATAGCCGTCGAGGTTCCGCGCCGCATTTTCGACGGGGAAGGGCAGGGCGGCCTCGAGAGAGTCGAATGCGATTGCGCCGTCCTTGAACGAGAGGTTCGAGATGTCGCAGTTGAAGGACTTGTCGAGCTTTTGCGCCGCGGCGTCGATTTCGACAGTCGAGACTTCGCGCGGTTCGTCGAAGCGTTCGAGCCACGCGTTGAGCATTACGAAGCCCCCGGGGAACGACGGGTGCACGCGGTCGCTCCCGATGATGGTTTTGTTTTTGCCCTCTTTCGACTGGAGTTCGGCGTTGACTGTGCGCATTTTCAGGTTCATATCGACAACGCGGACGTTCGGAATTTTTGCGGCGGTTTTCGCGCCGATTTTTCCGAACTCGACAAGTTCGTCGTTGACTCCGAAAAAGTTTTCGGTGGCGATGTCGGCGGTTTGGTCGTATATCGACGGCGTGAAGAGCACGAGTGTGCGCGTGTTAGGGGCGATGAGGTTTACGATTTCGCCGAGGCGTTTTTCGTACACGCCGCGGTTGTATTTTATCTTCGCATCGAGCGCGGGGCGTCCGAGCTTTTCGAGCGTCTTTTTCGAAAAGTTCTCGCGCTTTGCGTCGTTCATCCCGACCATCAGAACGCCGACGGAACGTTGTTTGTCGAAGTTCGGCAGGATGTCCGACTGCATTCTGTGGAGTATCCCGCCACAGTAGTCGCCCGACAGTCCGAGGTTGCGGAAGTCGAGGTTCGTGTCGGGCAGGCGCGTTGTGTAGTATGTCATAAGCGCGAGCGTGTACGCGCCCGAAGCGGTGATGCTGTCGCCGACCATGCAGGCGCGGTCGCCGTCGTTGTAGACGTTCGATTTCTGCTGCTGTTTCGCGCCGAGCGGCAGGGCTGCGGCGAGCGAGGCTGCGAGGATTGATGTATATTTCAGTATATTCATAAAGCTGTGCTATTTAATTTTTTCGATTTTGTAGGAACGCGTTTTCGGCGTTGCGGCGCGGTATGCGTCTTCGGCGATTTTTCCGATTTCGGCGAATTTTTCGTCGGCGCGCTTTCTGTTTTCGATGTAGTATTTGTAGGATTTTTTCACGTAGGACGGAGCTTTCGTATTCGTCTCGAGCAGCGATTTTATGAACGCGATTTTCCCGTCGACGTCGAGCTTGTCCATCTTCGCCGCGTTGGCGAATTCGAGCCCGCGCATTTTTCTGAACCACACGGTTTCGGCGCGGAATTTGCCGCACAGGTTGTGTACGTCTTCCGCCTGTTTGTATTGCGGGGTATTCGTGTTTGTCGCAAGGTTCACGCCGTCCGCGAGCTGTTTTGCCGAGTATGCGCCGACCTTTTTGCCGTCGATTTCGAGCGAGTATTCGCCGCTTTGAAGTCCCGAAATTTTGAGGATTTCGCGGTTGAAGTTTTGCGCGAACTTCATATAGCCGTCGAGGTTCCGCGCCGCATTTTCGACGGGGAAGGGCAGGGCGGCCTCGAGAGAGTCGAATGCGATTGCGCCGTCCTTGAACGAGAGGTTCGAGATGTCGCAGTTGAAGGACTTGTCGAGCTTTTGCGCCGCGGCGTCGATTTCGACAGTCGAGACTTCGCGCGGTTCGCCGAAGCGTTCGAGCCACGCGTTGAGCATTACGAAGCCGCCCGCGAATCTCGGATGCACGCGGTCGGGGCTGATGATTGTCTTTGTTTTGCCTTCCTTCGACTGGAGTTCGGCGTTGACGACTTTCATTTTCGTCTGCATATCGACAACCGAGGCGTTCGGGATTTTCGCGGCGATTTTCGCGCCGATTTTCCCGTAGACTTCAAGCTCGTCGTTTGTGCCGGCGTAGTTTACTTTCGGAAGTTCGGCGGTCTGGTCGTATATCGACGGCGTGAAAAGAATGAGTCTGCGCGAGTTCGGCGCGAGGAAATCTACGACCTGTCCGAGCCGTCTCTCGTACACGGAGCGCGAGTCGGCAATGCGGCGGCGCAGTTCGGCTTCGCCTATTTTTGCGCGGGTCTGCGGCGCGAACTTGTACATGTCGACATCGTTCATCCCTATCATAAGAACGGTTACAGATTTCGATTTGTCGAGCTGCGGCAGAACGTCGCTTTCCATTCTGTTCAGAATGCGCAGGCAGATGTCGCCCGAGATTCCGATGTTGCGGAAGTCGACTTGCATTTCGGGAAAGCGCGTCGTGTAGTAGAGCATTATGTTTTGTTCGTACCAGCCGCCTTCTGTAATGCTGTCGCCGACCATACAGGCGCGGTCGCCCGAAGTGTAGACATTCGATTTCTGTTCCTGTTTCGCCCCGAGTTGCGGAACCGCCGCAACGGCTGCGATTGCCGCCGCAAATGCGATGTATTTCATAAATTCTATTTTGCGGGTTCGATTGCGTATTTGTGCGTTTTCGGCGCGGCAAGCCTGCGTATTTGCTCGCGCATATTTTCGCGTTCGGCGCGCATTTCGTTTTCCTTCGGCGCGTATGCGCGGTAGACCCGCGAAAGGTGCATTATATACGAATTGTTTTGAGCCTTGCCCGCCTCTTCCGCCATTTTCGCAATGTCGTCCGCCGACATCGAAGCCGAGATTTTATTTCCGAACATATTGCGCAGATGGACGAGGTAACGCAGGCGTTCGTTCGTAAGTCTGATTTTTTTGCAGAGCGAAAGTATTTCGCGCGAGGCTGCAACCTGAGGCGTTTCGAGTTCGGCTATATTGATTCCGTCCGCGAGCTTTTCAGCCGCGAATTTGCCGACCTGTTTACCGTCGATTTTCAGCGCGTATTCGCCGCGCGGCAGATTCTTCACGGCGAGAATCTGCCGGTTGAGCGAACCGAAAAAGTCGATGTATTTTGCGACGGGTTTTTCGGCGGGCGAAAGCGCAAGCGGCAGGGCGTATTCGAGCGAATCGAAGGAAACCGCGCCGTTCCCGCGTTCGATGTTGGAGACTTTGCAGTTTTTCGTCTTCGCCGAATTCCCGTCGATTTCCGCAGAGCAGACGAGCGCGGGTTCGCCGAATGTTTTCAAAAATATCGAAGCCATCACAAGCCCGCCCGCATTCGACGGGTGCACTCGGTCGCCGCCGATTATCGTCTTGTCCGCGCCTTCGTTGTGCTGAAATTCGGTATTGATGCGCGTCATTTCCGTCCAAATATCGACGAGTTCGGCGTTCGAAATGCGCTCGGCAAGTTGCATACAGATTCTGCCGTATTGCCCGAGCTGGGCATTAAGCCCGCTGTGCGGGTCGGATTTGCCCGCCATTGTGTCGTCGAAAATCGACGGCGTGAAAACGCAAACCTTGCGCCCGTTTTCGGAGAGCAACTTTACGACTTTTGCCACGCATTCTGCGTAGGTGTTTTCGCGCTTTACGATTTCGTCGTAGCACTTGGGGTTGTTTTTGCGTTCGTCTTGGGTGAAATATTTTCTGCCTACGTCGTTCATCCCTATCATCAGCACGTACACGTCGGCTTTGGGCTTGAAAATGTCGGATTCCATTCTTTTCAGCAGGTGGAATGCCGACTGCCCCGCGATTCCCCTGTTGTGGTATTGCAGCTTCATTTCGGGGAAGCGCGTACTATAATAATACTCCAGAAACATCTGGTGGTATCCGTTGTGGGTAATGCTGTCGCCGACGAACGAAATCGTGTCGCCGTCGCGGAATGCTTGCGGTTCCGTCTTTGCCGAGGCGGAGAGCGCGGCGAGTGCCGCCAAGATAACAATAGCAAACTTCATGGCGGTAATTTTTGGCTTGAACGACGGTCAAGTCAACAAAATAATGCTTCAAATGTAAAACGCCGGCGGCAATGTTCGACTCTCTCGAATTTTGCTTGAGAAAAAACGGCGTTTACGGCACACTTCTGCGGCTTTTTGAAAATGAAGAAACAACCTCCCGAAATACGCATTCTTACCGACGATGTCGCCAACAAAATCGCGGCGGGCGAGGTTGTGGAGCGTCCGGCGGCGGTGGTCAAGGAGCTTCTCGAAAACTCGATAGACGCGGGGGCGACGCGCGTGGAAATCCAGTTCAGGCACGGCGGCAAGACTTTCATAAAGGTTGCGGACGACGGCTGCGGCATGACGCGCCAGCAGGCTTTGACAAGCTTGGAGCAGCACGCCACAAGCAAAATCCGCGCGCCCGAGGATTTGTTCGAAATCACAAGCTACGGCTTCCGCGGCGAGGCGGTGCCGTCGATTGCCAGCGTCAGCCGCTTCGTTATGCGCACCAAGCCCGAGGCGCAGGTGGTCGGCACGGAAATCGACGTGTATGCGGGCACGGTCAACGCCGTGCGAGATTGCGGAATGGCTTCGGGCACGGAGATAACCGTGGAGAACCTTTTCTGTTCCGTACCAGCGCGGCGCAAGTTTCTAAAGAGCGACAACGTGGAGGCTTCGCACATAATCAGGCTTTGCAGGCTCTACGCGCTCGCGCTTCCCGATTTGTCGATAACGCTCACCGAAAACGCGCGCGTCGTCTTCCGCTCGGAGCGCGATCTTAAGATTCTCGACAGGCTCGAGCGCGTGCTCGGCGCGGAAATTTCGTCGAAGATGTTCGAGCTTGGGCGCGTCGAGCGCGGGGGAATGTCGGTCGAGGGCGCGGTTCTGCGCGCGGGCGAGTCGTTCCCGACAAGCCGCAACATCTGCGCGTTCATCAACGGCAGACCCGTGGAATGCAAGGCGGTTTATTCGGCGGTGAAGGAGGCGTATTCGCAGTTCGTGCCGAAAGGGCGTTTTGCGGCGGCGTACATTTTCATAAAGCTCGACCCCAAGACCGTGGACGTAAACGTGCACCCCGCCAAGTTGCAGGTGCGCCTGAAAGACGAATTCGGCGTGCGCGATTTTCTCTTCGAAGCCATTTCCGAAGCCCTGCGCAGGGAGAACGCGCGGCTTGCCGACTTCGGGAAACCCGATTCCGCCGCTTTCGAAAATTTCCGAGCCGACGCGGGCGGAAAGGGCGCAGGCAATGCCGCCTTGCTTGGACGGACGGCGTATGCGTCGCTCGAATCCGACATTCGGAAGACGCCGTTTGTGCCGAGACCCGCATTCTCGCCGCGCGACGATTTTCCCGCGCCCGCAAAAACTTTTGTTCCGCGAGCCGACGAGCTTCCCGAACGCCGTTCGGCGGCGAGTTCCGTTCCGACGGCGGAAGCCGCGCAAAGTGCGGACGAACCCGACGCGCCAGCCGACATTCCGCCGACGCCCGCCGAAAATGCCAAACCCCGCGCTGCCGAACAGCCCGCCGAGAACGCTTCCGCCGCCGCGCGTGCGGTCGCCGAAGACTGGCGTTATTTGGGCTGTTTCAAAAAACGCTACGCGCTTTTCGAGACGGCGAAAGGGCTTGTGCTGATGTCGATTTCGGCGGCGTTGCGGCGCGTGCGCTACGAGGAGGTTCTGCGCAGTTTGCGCGGCGGCGAAACGCCGTCGCAGACGCTGCTCATTCCGCTTCCGCTGAAATTCGAGCGCGGCGACGACGAGTATTTTTCCGCCAACCGAAAGGCTTTCGAGTCGTGCGGCTTCGCGGTCGAGGACTTCGGCAGGGCGTTCTACCGAATCACCGCCGCGCCGTTGTGGCTCAAATACGGCGACGTCGAAAATTTCGTCCGCGATTTTGTAGAGCTTGCCCGCGAGGAAAACAGAACTCTGAAAAAGGCGGCTCTTTCGGAGGAAAATTTCGCAAAGACGCTTGTCGGCAGGTGCGGGGCGGCGAATTTCGAATGCGACGCGCAGAGCGCAACCGCGCTTTTGACCAAACTGCTCGGCGGCAATGCCGCGGCGTCGTCGCCCGACGGACTGCCTACCTTGAAGGAAATTTCCGAAGCCGAAATCGCGCGGATGTTCTGCCGATAACATCGGGCTTTGATTTCGCATTTTTTCCCATTTTTTTTGTACGCGTTTTGCGGCGTTGCCCATTGCTTTTTTGTACTTTTTAATGCGTGAATGTAGGTTTGAATTGTGAATATAATATTATTGCATATTGATTTGCGCGTAGTTGCGTTTTGCGAAATGTTTCTGCTTCGAAAATTTTTTGAAAAATTTGGTTGCTTTCTGAGATAATAATTTAAATATGAATCTAAAATTGTTCTTTTGATGTGTGTGCGCCTGCGTGCCCGCGCGGAATTTTTCGGCGGGTGCGCGGGTGCTTAGAAAAATGTTTGTGGCAAAGCGGGCTTTTTTACTTGAAAGCCTGCATTGTGTCGCTAACTTTGTTCCACATACAAACCGTCTTTTTATTCTTAATAACCCAATCAACAAAAGGTTCACCCGATATGAAAATGAAAAAATTTATCAACGCGCCCGAAAACCTTACGCAGGAATTGCTTGAAGGTCTGGCGGCCGCGTATCCGCAAAAGGTAAAGCTCGACGAGGGCAAGATTGTAGTCCGCGCGAAGCCGAAATCGGAGGACAAGGTTGCGATAATCACGCTCGGCGGCGCGGGGCACGAGCCGGCTCTCAGCGGTTTTGTCGGCGAGGGTCTTTTGGACGCAAGCGTTGTGGGCGACATCTTTGCCGCGCCCAATGCGGTATCGCTCCTTGCGGGTCTGCGCAAGTTCAAGCGCGACGCTGGCATCCTGCTTGTTGTTCTCAACCACGCGGGCGACGTTATGAGCGCGAATATGGCAATGAAAATGGCTCAGCGCGAGGGCATCAAGCTCAAGAGCATTCTCGTTGCCGACGACATCAGCGCGGGTCTCGACACGCCCCTTGCCGACCGTCGCGGTCTGGCGGGCTGCATTCCGCTTTTCAAGGTTGCGGGCGCGGCTGCCGAAGAGGGCAAGTCGCTCGACGAAGTTTACGAAATCGCGGAAAAGTTCAACTCGAGAATCGCAACGCTCGCCGTGGCGATGACGGGCTGCACGCACCCGCAGAACGGCCAGCCCATCACCGAGCTCGGCGACGACGAAATGGAAATCGGGATGGGTCAGCACGGCGAAGGCGGCGGCGGACGCAGCAAGATTCTCACGGCGGACGAAACCGCCAAGATTATGTTCGGCGACCTCGCAAAGGCGGTTTTGCTAAAGTCGGGCGAAAAGATTTTCGTCGCGGTAAACGGCGTGGGCGCGACGACCCCGATGGAACTTTCAATCGTATTCAGGGCGGTGAAGAATCTCGCGTCGGAAATGGGCGTCGAGGTTGTCGGCGGCTTGGTCGACGAGCTTCTGACCGTTCAGGAAATGGCGGGCTTCCAGCTGATTGTCTGCGTGGTCGACGAACAGTCGGAAAAATACCTCTACGCAAAATCGAACGCTCCGTACTGGACTTCGCTCGGAGAGTAATTTTATGAATCTGACACTTCAAAAACTCAAGGATATGTTCGCGGCGGCGGCGAAGGTCGTCTCCGAAAATGAAAAGTACCTGTGCGAGCTTGACGCCGCTTGCGGCGACGGCGACCACGGCGTTGCAATCAAGGGCGCAATCGAGGCGGCGAACGCTTCGATACAGGGCGCGACGAATCTCAAGGACGCGTTCTTCGACGGCGGAATGGCTGCGATGTCGCACTCCAACGGCTCGACAAGCTCGATTTACGGCACGCTTTTGATGGGCGTTTCCGACGGAATCGCGGCGGGCGCGGAAGAGCTTGACGCCGCGGCGTTGGCGAAGGCCTTCGAAGACGGTCTGGCTTCGATGCGCGATGTCGTCAAGGGCGACGTGGGCGACAAGACCTGCTTCGACGCCCTCATTCCCGCAATCCGCGCGATGGCGGGCAGGTCTACCGTCAAAGAGCTTTTGAACGCGGCGGCGGAAGCTGCGGACGCGGGCGCGAAGAACACCGTCAACCTCAGGGCGAAATTCGGCAGGGCGCGCAATCTGGGCGACAAGTCGGTCGGAACGCTCGACCCCGGCGCGGTGTCCAACGCGATGATTTTCGACGCGTTTGCAAAGACCTTTTCGGCAAAATAACAACTACTAATTTTTATCATACACAAAGGAAAAATATTATGGCGGACAACGAAGGCAATATTGAAGCCAAAAACTACAACACGGACGTGGCGGTAAAAACCGACGGGTTCTTTTTGAAGGGCAACGCCCACGCGGACTGGGGCGTTCAGAACAGACTGGCGCGCATTTTCAACGCAAAGAGCGGCAACACGGTTATGTTGGCGTTCGACCACGGCTACATAATGGGCCCGACAAGCGGCCTCGAAAGAATGGACCTTTCGATTGTTCCGCTCATCCAGTACGCCGACTGCATTATGTGCTCGCGCGGCACGCTGCGCTCGGTCGTTCCGCCGCTCGCGGGCAAGCCGGTTGCGCTCCGCTTCAGCGCGGGTTCGACGATTCTCACGGAACTGAACAACGAATGCCTTGTCGGCATCGACGACGCAATCAAACTCGACGCCTCCGCGCTCGCCCCGATGGTCGCAATCGGCGATATGAAGTTCGAGGCGAAGACAATCCAGAATCTCGCACAGTGCGCCGACTACACTTCGCGCTACGGCATTCCCACGCTCGGCGTTACGGCCGTCGGCAAGAATCTCGTCCGCGACGCGCGCTACCTCGGCTTGGCTACGCGCGTTTGCGCCGAAAACGGCGCGAACTTCGTCAAGACCTACTATTGCGAAGAGGGCTTTGAAAAGGTCGTTGCGGGTTGCCCCGTTCCGATTGTCATCGCGGGCGGCAAGAAGCTGCCCGAAGCCGACGCTCTCGAGCTTGCCTACAAGGCGATTTCGAGCGGCGCGCGCGGCGTGGATATGGGTAGAAACATCTTCCAGTCGGAAAACCCCGTCGCGATGATTCAGGCGGTCAAGGGTGTCGTCCACGAAGGGCTCAACCCGAAGGACGCGTACCAGATGTACTGCGACCTCGCCAAGAAGGCGTAGTTTTTTCGGTGTTTCCGCGTGCGGCAAATCCGCGCGCGGACGCGCCGTTTTTCGGGGTGGGGAATTTTTACATAGAGGAGAGATTTATCGAGATGAAAACGAAATTCACAGCAGTCTTTGCGCTCGCGTTCTCGTTCGCCGCGACCGCATTTGCCCAGTATTCGCTGACGGCGGACGACGCGAAAACGGCGGCGGACAAAATCTACAAAAAGGGCGCAACGCTCGCCGAAACCGTTGCGAAGACGCGTCCCGAATACGCGAAGTGGCGCAAGGGGCAGCTCGAAGAACTTTCGAAAAAAGTCGAATTCGGCAAGTGGTACGTTTCCATCGCGCTCAGATGGAATGTCGCGGCAAAGTACGCCGTGCTCGACAAGTTCGACCCGGACGCGAATTTCGAAAACGCCAAATTCTGGGCTTCGCCTGAAATCGCCGACGGTCAGCCGTTCGACCTGCAGCCGTACAACTGGCGTTTCTTCTCGGCTACCTATACGTATCTTCGCCGCGAGATAACCGCAAAGGAGGACTGCAAAATAGCCGTCAGCGTTTCGTCTCTTCCGCTCGTGGAAATGCGCCTTAACGGCAAAACCCTTCTGAAGACCGTCGAAGACCCCAAAGACAAAAAATGGGCGGGGCAGAACGTCAAGAAGGGCGACAAGAGGTGCTCAAACGGCACGACCGACATCGTCGTTCTCGACCTCAAAAAAGGCGCGAACGCTCTCGACTTCGCGTTCTTCGCCGCCGAAACAAAGGGCGAAAAGGACATTATGTTCTCGCCCTATGCCGACGCGTCTTTCGCGCTCGCCGACAAACTCCTGAAGGACTTTTACCCGACGGCAAATTCCCTCCGCAGATGGAAAATATCGTCGTCCACCCAGACGCTTCCCGCGCTATTTTCGGCGCAGGACAATTCCGAATTTATGGAGGACATCCTCGAAAACCTCGTCGAAAGCTCGATGTTCTCGGCGGGAAAACTCGAGGCGCAAGTAAAGGCAATCAAGGGCGCGAAAGGCGAAAAGGCGTTCAACGAACGCGTAGCGCTCTTCGAAAACGGCTTGAAAATCCGCAAGGCGGAACGCAAGCTCGGCTACGACATCGACAACGTCCGCGCGGCGATGGAGGACATCGCAAAATCGTATCCCGAATACGACAAAAAACTTTTCGACGAACTCAAAACTTGGCAGTCGCAGTGGAAGCAGCTCAAGGCGGGCGTGCTCGGCGGCGACGCACAGGCGGAGGCAAAGGCCGAAGAGTTCAAGGCGTTCGTAAAGCGCGCGCTGCTCGCAAATCCGCTTCTTAAAAAATATCCGCATTGGGTGTTCGTCCGCCGCGACGACGGCACGCGCAAGGCGGGTCTGCCCGCAAACTGGCAGGGCAACACTTCGCTCACAAACGCCTACAGCAGGGACAAAGACGGCAACTACACGCGCGTCGTAAGACCCCACGACTTCAAGGACCAACTCTGGAGCTTCGACATCGCAAGCCCCGCCGATTCGCTCAAATGCGTCTTCAAGCCCGCAAAGGACACCGCCGTCGCCGACCTCGATATCTCCTACGACGGCAAGCGCGTTCTATTCTCGACACTCGACGACAAGAGCCAGTGGCACATCGACGAGCTCGACGTCGCTTCGGGCAAGACAAAGCAAATCACGCCGCGCCTCTTCCCCGACATCGACGACTACGACGGTTGCTACCTGCCCGACGGTCAGATTATCTATTGCTCCTCGGCGACTTTCGTCGGCGTTCCGTGCGTCGCGGGCACCGACTACGTTCCGAACCTTTTCAAGCTCAATCCCAACGCGGGTACGCCCGAACAGGTCGACAAGACAATCCGCCAGCTCACGTTCGAGCAGGACGCCGACTGGATGCCGATTGTCGCCGAAAACGGGCGCGTTCTCTACACGCGCTGGGAATACACCGACAATTCGCACTACTTCGCGCGAATCCTCATGCATATGAACCCCGACGGTACGGCGCAGTCGTCGTTCTACGGCACAACAAGCTTCTGGCCCAACTCGCTCTTCTACTGCCGCCCGATTCCCAACGACCCCAACAAGTTTGTAGGCATCGTTTCTGGGCACCACGGCATTTCGCGCACGGGCGAACTCCACAGTTTCGACGTGTCGAAAGGCAACATCGAGGCGCGCGGCAGAGTCCACAAATTCCCGTCGTACGGCAGAACGTACGAGCCGAAAATCCTCGACCAGCTCGTAAACGGCAAGTGGCCGCAGCTCATCCACCCGTTCCCGCTTTCCGAAAAGTACATCGTATGCGCGGGCAAGGAAAGTCCCGAAAACTTCTTCACGGAATACGGCGGCAGATTTACAATCTACCTCATCGACGCGTTCGACAACATGGTTCCGCTCGTCGAACTTAAGGACGCGCAGGCGATGGAGCCGATGCCCCTGCAACCCCGCAAAGTTCCGCAGGAGATTATGGACAAGACAAACCCCGAAATCGACTACGGCTATGTCTTCCTCAACGACATCTATCAGGGCGAAGGTCTCAAGGGCGTTCCGCGCGGAACGGTCAAGGAACTGCGCATAATAGAATATTTCTACGGCTACCGCAACGTCGGCAACCACCACGTCATCGCCGAAGAAGGCTCGTGGGACATCAAGCGAATCCACGGCACGGTGAAAGTCGAAGAGGACGGCTCGGCGTTCTTCAAAGCTCCCGCAAACCGCCCGATAGCCGTTCAGCCGCTCGACAAAGACGGCAACGCACTGCAGCTTATGCGCAGTTGGTTCACCATTATGCCCGGCGAAACTCAAAGCTGCGTGGGTTGCCACGAAAGTCAGGGTATGTCGCCCACTTCGAAACCCGCAATGGCGGGGCGCAAACGTCCGCAGGAAATAAAGAAATTCGTCGGCGACGTCCGCGGCTACTCGTACAAGCGCGACATCCAGCCGATTGTCGACAAATACTGCCTCGGCTGCCACTCGGGCGCGGCAAACCGCCCCGACTTCCGCAGGGGTAAATCGGTATTCTGGACGGACGGACGCTCCACGGGCTTCGGAAAATCGTATCTCGATATGATGCCGTATGTCCGCCGCCCCGGACCCGAAAGCAACCAACATATGCTTCCGCCGCTCGAATTCCACACGTCGACAAGCGAACTCATCCAGATGCTCGAAAAAGGGCACAAGGGCGTAAAGCTCGACGACCAGTCGATGCGTATGCTCCGCACTTGGATTGACCTGAACGTTCCCTTCCACGGCACTTGGACCGAAACCTACAAAAAGATTCCGTGGGACGACCACAAGCGCAGGGCGTGGGCTTTGGCAAAATACGCCAACCGCCACGACGACCAGAACGCGATTACATACGACGGCGGCGTGCAGAAGTTCGTTGCCCCCGACGCGCCGAAGACCCACGCGGGCAAAAAAGCCCCGAAAGTCGACGGCTTCCCGTTCGATGCCTCCGCCGCCGCAAAAATGCGCGACGACACAAAACTTCCCAAGGAACTTGTCGCAGACCTCGGCGGCGGCGTGCAAATGCGCTTTACGCTCATCCCCGCAGGCAAATTCGTAATGGGTACAAACTCGAAGTACTACGACGAAGGTCCCGCACAGGTCGCCGAAGTTTCCAAGCCCTTCTATATGGCGCAGCTCGAAACGACAAACCGCCAGTACAAGGCGTTCGACGCAAACTACGACTCAGGACACCTCGACCGCCACTGGAAAGACCACGTCAACCCCGGCTATCCCGCAAACAAGCCCGAACAGCCCGTCATCCGCGTAAGCTGGAACAACGCCGAACAGTTCTGCAAATGGATGTCGGAAAAACTCGGCGTGAAAGTTTCGCTCCCCACCGAAAAACAGTGGGAATGGGCGGCGCGCGGCGGCAGCGATAAGGACTTCTGGTTCGGCAAAGTCGGCGACAACTACGGCGCATTCGACAACCTCGCCGACTACAATACCCGCCACTTCGCAGTGGACGGTATCGACCCGCAACCCGTGGTAAATCCGAACCCGTATATCGACTACGTTCCCAAGGATTCGGACGTTGACGACAATGAACTGATTATGTGCGAAGTCGGCAAATACAAACCCAATCCGTTCGGACTTTACGACATCAACGGCAACGTCGCCGAATGGACTGCCGACGACTACACCGAAACGCTCGGCGGCGCAAAAGTCGCAGACCGCAAAACGGTTCGCGGCGGCTCGTGGCGCGACCGCGCAAAATGGGCGCGCGTAAGCGTACGCCGCAACTACGCACCGTGGCAGGGCGTGTACAACGTCGGCTTCCGCGTGGTAATCGACGACGCCCAAAAGGCGGCGCAACTGCTCAAACCCGCAAAACCGCTTCCGCAGGCAAAGGAACACGAAACAACACCCCGTCCCGATTCGCTTGCAAAAGTAAAATAAGGAGAAACACAAGATGAAAAGAAAAACGTTCCTGACATCGCTCGCAGTCGCCGCGGCGGCAACCTTCACGGGTTGCGCAACAAACGGCGGCGCGGAGAAATGCAGCAAAACTTCACAAAACAAATTAACAAAAGATATGTTCTATAAAAACGGCAAATTCGACGAAGAGGCGGCAAAACAAGCCTACTTCGATATGATGACAAAACTCGGCTACCCCATCAGCGAAAACCTCCGCAAAAATATGTGGGTATGCGACTTCGGACTCGGCGACTTCCCGAAAGTCGGTATGGGCGGAATCTTCTGGATTCACGACAACGACAAGGGCGACGGAATCTTCGGACACGAAATTTTCCTGCTGCCCAACCAGATGCTCATCGAACACGCACATTTCCCGCACGGCGGACTTCCCGCAAAATACGAAGCTTGGCAGTGCCGCGCAGGCAGGTCGTACTGCTTCGGCGAAGAGGGCGAAGACGCGTCGAAATACCCCGACGTTAAAGTGCCCGAAAGCCAGAAGAAGTTCATCACCGTACATAAGGTATGCGTAGCCGACGCGAAAGAGGGCAACATAGTGCGCCTCAACCGCAAACAGGCATTCCACTACCAGATTGCGGGCCCCGAAGGCGCAGTAGTAACGGAATACGGCGTACGCCACCAAAACGAAGGCAACCGCTACACAAACCCCGACGTAAAATTCTAAGATAATAAAACACAAAAGACGGCATCCACTCGGAAGCCGTCTTTTTTTTGTCCCCCAATCAAACCGCTGCGATTTCTGCCAGAAAAAGTATCGAGAGCCGAAATACGAAATGCTTTTTTTGCAGTGATTGCGGAAAACTAAGGCGGTTTTAGCGATGATTGCAGGATTGCAAGAAGGGAGTCATTAGACTACAAACCACAAAAAAAGCGCGGGAATGTTGTCTTAATCGACTCCGTTTCCGCGCTTCTTTTCAAAATGGGGTGGCAAACGCGACTTGAACGCGCGACCCTCGGAACCACAATCCGATGCTCTAACCAACTGAGCTACTGCCACCGTAATTTTGAAAGCATTGTATACAATAGTCTTTGCCGCCGTTTGTCAATCTCTTTTTGCCGTTTTATTGCTTCTTTTATGCGGATTTTCCGCCTCCCCGTTTTTCCCGATTCTTCCCGCCTTTTTGTGGCGTCCGTTTGCGGTTGACATTGCAACTTCCGCAGTGATAATCGCTTTCAAGGGCTGCGTAATAGTCCGCGCGTTTTGCAATTCCAACTATCTATTTATGATGAAAAAACTCTTCGCGTTTCTCGTTCCGTTTTCGGCGTGCATTGCGCTTTTTGCTCAGTCGGGGACGGGCGATATGTCGCCGATGTCGTATGTGGTCGTCGGCGGAAACACTCCCATCGAGATTGTCGATGCACCCGAGGGGGTCAAGCTCCTCCACCGCACTTGGGGCCCCGAATCGGAGCGCAAATTTTCCGTGCGCATATATGCCCCGACTTCGACGGCCGAGTGGCGCAGGGTTTCGGTGAAGCTCAAGCCCGCAGCGGGGCGCGGCTTTTATTTGGCTGTCGGCGGCGAGGAGGAAAAGTCGCCGAGCGGTCTGCCGCGCCGCGCCGCTTTTTACGACAACTTTTCGGTGAACGGCAAGTTGCTGCCCAACGGCGGCTTCGAGAACGGGCAGTCAGAGTGGACTATACTTCGCCGCGGCGAATTTCCCGCGCGTTTGATGTTTGCCCCGCGCAAATTGGGGCGCGGCGGGCGCGTGGCGTTCGCCAATTCGTCATCCGCCGTCTACCGCAAGTTTACGGTCGATTCCGACGGCGTGTTCGAGCTTTCGTTCGACGTGCGAGGGGCGGAGGTTTCCGACTTCGAAAGCGACGTTCCGCTGAACCTGCGCAAGTTCGCCAATATGGGGTTTGTCGACGAAAATCCGTCGGACGGCATCGGCGGATGGACAGACGAGGGTGCGAAGAAGAGTTTCAAAAAGCTGCGTTCCAAGATCGGCAGGACGAAGTTCGAGGGGATTTTGTTCGACATTCTGAACCCCGAGAAAAATTCTGGCTCGTCGGTGCTCACTTTTTCGTCGAAGCGCGCGCCCGTAATTTTGGAGAACGCGGAAATCGACCTTTCGGAAGAGGGGGTTGCCTCCGATTTCCTCTATCTTCTTCACACCGCTGTGGACGACGGAAAAATCGTACGCGGGGGCACGTTCGCGTATGTCGCCGCCACATACGAAGACGGCTCGTCGAAGACCTTCCCGCTGCATTTCGGAACGGATGTCGGCGACTGCTGGAAGCCCGACCGTTTCGCCCGCAACGCCAAGACTGTTTTGCTTGCGTCGAAGAAGCGCAACAGGGGCGCGCTTTACCTTTCGCGCTTTCCGCTCGATTCCTCCAAAAAGCTGAAATCCGTCGAGCTGAAATCGCGCCGCGACATCACTTGGGTTGTCGTCGCCGCAACTCTTTCCGACCGCAAAGTTTTGACTTGCGAGACCGTAACCCCGCAGGACAATCCCGATTGGATCGCCGCCGATATGCCCGAGGACGTAACGGTAATCGACGGCAGCGCGCTCGATATGCGCATATTCGGCAAGCCCGAAGAGGCGGGCAAGTACGGGCGCGTGGTAGTCTCTCCGCGCGGGACGATGGCGTTCGAAAAGCGTCCCGAAAAGGACGTGCGATTCAAGGGCTTCACGTTCTATCCGCAGGAATTTCTGCGCGGTTTCGACGCCGACCAAGCGCGCGAGAACTCGCGGCTCTATGCGGCGCAGCTGCCGAAGAACGGCTACAACTTGGTGCGCATTTCGTTCGACTATATCAAGGACGACGCGCGCCGCGCCGAACGTTCCGCCGAGTACGACAAAATCGACTTCCTCATTTCCGAGCTCAAGCGCAACGGCGTATACATCCACCTGCCGCTTGCGTGGTACGACATCGGCACTAAGAACTACCATTTCTTCAAGCGCAACGACGTAAAGTTCCGCGCAATAATCGGCGAGCCCGAGGCACGCGCGATGTGGCGCGAGACCGCCCTCGAGCAGCTCAACCACTACAACCCCTACACGAAGCTCGCGTGGAAGGACGACCCCGTCTTTCAGGTAATCGAATACTACAACGAGCTCAACATATGCTTCAACTGCTTCGACCAGTTCCTGCCGAGCACGCAGGAGCTTGTCCGCAAACGTTGGCGGCAGTGGCTTGCCGCGCGCTACGGCACGGTCGAAAAGCTCAACGCCGCGTGGAGCGGCGCAGGTTGGGCGAAAGGGGCGGGACATCCGCTGGGTTCGTTCGAATCCGCCGAAGTCCCGCGCGGCGGTTTCGACTGGGAACGCTTCTGTCAGGACGCGACCGCCGAATTTCTCGAATTCTGCCGAAAGACCGTGCGCGATGCGGGCTATCGGGGAATAGTCGTGCAGCGCAATCTCGGACGCTCGCCGTTCGACGCTTGGATGCGCGGCAAAACATCCGAAAGCGTCATCACAAATTCGTACTACGAACATCCGTCGGGCTTGTACACCCCCGGTTCCGACCACACCTGCGGGCAGGCGAGTTCCATCGCCACCGAGGCGGGTTACTGGCGCACAATCGCCGTGTCTAAAATCTTCGACCGTCCGCTTACCGCCACCGAATACAACCATTGCTACTGGAACAAACACCGCTTCGAGATGATGTCGCTATTCGCGCCGTACTCGGCATTCCAGAATTTCTCGACGCTCGTAATCCACGCAAACGCGGTCGAATGGAAGCCGCGCGCGCGCAAGGCGCTTTCGCCGTTCAACGTGCGCGAATCCCCCGCGATACGCTGCGCCGAGCTTTTCAACCAGAGCTTCTTTATGCGCGGCGACATCAAGCCGTCGGAGCGCAGGGTCGATATGCTCGTTTCGAAAAAGTTCGTGGACGAAAACCGCAACGCGCTATACGGTTTCGGCGGACAGCAGATGCGCATACCGCTGATGGTGGGCTTTGCCGTAAAGCCCGATTCGCCCGCTCCCGAGGCGTTGCGCGGCGTAAAACCGAAAAACGCCGACGTCGAAATCACGCCGAACGGAAGCTCCGAAGTCATAACTGCGGGATGGTTTCAAACGCTCGTCGATTCCAACAACGGTACGTTCGACATTTCCAAATTCGTCGAAGAGCTGAAAAAGCGCGGCATACTTCCGCGCGGCAACGCAAGCGACCCCGCCAACGGCGTCTACCAGACCGACACCGGACAGATTACGATGGACTCGAAAAATATGACGATGAAAGTCGTCAGCGATTTCTCGTGCGCGGCGACCGTCCACAAAAGCGCGGAGGTCGATATGGGCGCGCTGAAGCTTTTACACACAAGCGTGCCCGCGTCCGTGGGAGTCGTGTCGCTCGACGGCAGAAAGATTTCCGAAAGCTCTCGGCTCGTGTTCGCGTACGCAACGGAGGAAAGCAACATCGATTCGCTTACGAGCTTCGACGGCGTGCTTTCGATTCGCGAGGGGCGCGGGCCGATTGCGATGAGGCGCGGCAAAGTGCGCGCGCGGCTCAAACTCGACGCGTCGAAAAAATACTCCGTCTATCCGATTGCCCTGAACGGCGCAAGACGCGAAAGGCTCGACCTCAAATTCGAAAACGGCGTGCTCGAAATCGACATCGACAACGGCAAACTCGGGAACGGCGCGGTTGCGATGTTCGAGATTGTCGCGGAATAAATGCAAACATACGACACACTTCAAACTATGAAAATAAAATATTATGTATCCGCCGTTGCCTCGATGCTTTCGGCGTTCGCGTCCGTACTATCCGCCGTACCCGACCGCACCGTTGCGGGAGAGTGTGTTGCCCGCGTAACCGCCGCCGCCGACTTCCCGCTTACCGAAGCCGGGGGAACGAACGGTACGCGCATCGGTTCGTACACATACAAGGGCAACAACGGAAACAATGTGTACGTTGTATACGGCACGCGCAAAAACAAAAATCCCGACGAATGGGAGGAGTTTTCGTTTTCGTTCGTGCCGTCCGAAAGCGGAACGGTCAGATTCTCGCTCAACGGCGCGGAGAGAAGGCGCGACGGCAAAATCCGCAAACTCGCCTCGTATTACGACGAAGTAAAAATCGACGGCAGCCTCATTCCCAACGGCGGCTTCGAAGACGGTCTGCGCGGCTTTTCAACCCCGCAGGCAACGCCGCCGCGCATAGAGCGCAACCGCGAAACCGTAAAGTCCGGCGGCAAATGTCTTCGCGCGTGGTCGCGCACATACACGGGGTTTGTGGTGAAGGCGGAGAAGGGCAAACGCTGTTCGGTTTCGGTTTTAACGCGCCCCGCGGGCGAGCTGCTCGAAGACGACGACGTGTTTGTAGACCTTTCGGACGGCGGAAAAAACAAGACAATAAAATATCCCGCAATTCCGCGGGACTCGTTCGAGACCGTCCGCTTCAAGTTCGCAAAAACTCCCGATGGCGGCGTTTCCGCGCTTCATTTCCCGCCGAAGGCAAACGGGCGCAAGGGTGGAATCGGCGTGAAAGTAGGCGGAGACGGGACGGGAAAATTCCTCTACATACTCCATAAATTCGACGCCGAAAATGCGTCCGAGGGCGCGTATCTTGCGTCCATAACCGCCATTACCGCAGAAGGAAAATCTGTCCGCAAAATGGTGAGGTTCGGCATCGACGGACTTCCCGCCGACGCCTACCGCCCCGCGCACAACGCAAAGGCGGTGTACTTCGGCGACGCGGCGGGGAAAAAAGACGCGCTGTATTTTTCGCGATTCGAAATAGATTCGGATTCGCCCGTCGAACGCCTCGTTTTCCGCTTATGGGGCGAGGGTCGGTGGAGCGTGCTCGCCGCGACTCTTTCCGACAAGGAGGTCGCGCCTTTCGAAATCTGGAGTCCCGCTCCCGAAGAGTACGGCGTTGCCGACGTGCCGCAGGATATGCGCGTGAAGAAATCGAGCGCGCTCGACCTTTCGCACTATTTCGTCGAGGGCGAGGCGGGCAAATACGGGCGCGTGATAGTTTCGCCGCGCGGGACGATGGCGTTCGAAAAAAAGCCCGACGAAGACGTGCGCTTTAAAAGCTACACGATGAACCTTGCCGAATTTTTCAGATACCGCAAGGGTGCGGAGCGCAAAGCCGCGCTCAAAACATTCGCCGAACAGATAAAAATCAACGGCTACAACTGCGTGCGGATGTGTTTCGAAAACTACAAGAGCTACGACGAGCGCGGAAACTTCGCCGACAATATGGACGCGCTCGACTACTTCTTTTCGGAGCTGAAAAAGAACGGCGTGTATGTGCACCTTGTCATAACTTGGCTCGAACTGGGCGAGAGCATGGAGGAACGCGGCAAGCTTCCGCCCGAGGGCACCACGCGCGACGACTCCAAACTGCGCTGCCTCTTCGGCGAACCGAAGGCTTGGCAGGGATGGAAAAATATCGCCGAGCTGCAGCTCAACCACTACAACCCCTACACGAAACTCGCGTGGAAGGACGACCCTATGTTCGTGCAGATTGAGCATTTCAACGAACTTTCGATAGTGCTTTCGCGCCTCAAGCGCGGTACCGAAGCGACGCAGCGGTTCATCCTCGAAAAGTGGCGCGGATGGCTCGAAAAACGCTACGGCACAATCGAAAAGCTCAATGCCGCGTGGAACGAAAAGGGCTTTCTCTACAACAGCGGAACTTTCAAGTACACCGGATGGGAAGGCGTCGGCGCGCCGTTCGTCAAGAATCCCGACTGGCAGGCGTTCGCGCTCGAATGCAAAACGGAATACTTGGCGTACTGCAACAGGGTGGTTCGCGGACTCGGCTACAGGGGGATAATCGCGAGCGAAAACATAACCTCCGCCCCCGCGCAGAATCCGCCGCGCGCCGAAATGTTCGACTCGATAATCGCCAACACCTACTACGCACATCCGTCGAACTTCAACACCAAAAACGTAAGCACGAAACAGACGAGCTGCGTGGGCGAATTTTTCCCGAATCTGGCGTCCGTAATCTCGCGCCGCTGCCCCGACCGACCCATTGGCATAACCGAATACAACCACTGTTGGTGGAACAAATACCGCTACGAAATGCTCGGCACGTTCGCGCCGTACGCTGCATTCCACAATATGTCGATGCTCACAATCCACGAAAACAGCGTATCGAGCGGAATCGAAGAGCGCGAAAGAATGCGCCGACGCGTCGGCACGTTTACGGTCGTCAGCTCGCCCGTTGCGCGCGCGTCCGAAGTCTTCGCGGCGTCGTTTTTCGTGCGCGGCGACGTCAAGCCCGCAAAGAGGCGCGTCGATTTCGTCATCGAAGACGCATATCTTCAAAAGAACCGCAACGAGGCGTACAGGGCGGCGAACAGCGAGCAGATGAAGGTTGCGCTCATCACGGGCTTTGCCGTCGAGAGCGGACACACCGTGCCCGAAGCCGTCCGCAAAGTGAAGGTAAAACCCGCCGATATGAAAATGCCGCCGATAGGCAGCTCCGACACGATAATGGAGGACTGGTTTCAGGACGTTCTGCCGAGCGAGAACGGCGGCGGCTTCAACCTCGGGGGCTTCGTCGCAAAAATGCGCGAAAACAAAATTCTGCCCAAGCGCAACATAACCGACATCGACGCGGGCGTCTTCCAGACCGACACCGGCGAAATCGTCTTCGACGCGTCGAAAAAATCCGTGAAAATACGCACGCCCAAATCGCAGCTTGCGGTTCTCGAAGCGAGCGAAAAGACCGACTTGGGCGATTTGAAAATACTCTCGACAAGCGTGTCGGCGGCAATCGGCATAACGTCGCTCGACGGAAGTCCGATACGCGAAAGCTCGCGGCTGATTCTCGCCTACGCAACCGACGAAGCCAACACCGATATGCGCGCCTCGTTCGACCGCCAGCGCGCGCTCGACTTCGGCAAAGCGCCGATACTTTTGCGCAAGGGCGTATTGCGGGCGAATCTCAAACTCGACGCGTCGAAAAAATACGCCGTCTATCCGCTCTGCCTCGACGGCACGCGCCGCGCGCCGATTCCCGCAAAGTTCAAAAACGGGGTGCTGAAGCTGCGCATAGACACGGGCAAACTGCCCGACGGCATAACCACGATGTTCGAAATCGCCGCAGAGTAGGGCGTTCGACCGCCACGCAAAACGCGCCGCAAACTTTCGAATGCGGCGCGTTTTTTTTGCGGCAGGACTACTCGAACACCGCGAGCGGAAATTCCGCGGGCGTCGATTCTATCTTCGTCTTCGCCGCCGAGTTCGTCAGCCTTGCGTCGGCTTCGGGCGACTTCGCGTCGTCGAAATCGTCGACGATTACGCCAACACCCATCACTACGTTTTTGTCCAACTTCTGCGGAAGCATCGCGGTAGCCTCGAACTCAAGCTCGAGCCGATAGCCGTCGGCGGTTCTTTGGGACGCGCCCTTTACGTCGTCGGCAAACGTGTGCACTTTCGCTCCGAGAATGCCGAGCGTCAGCTGCACGTCGGGCACGGAAAGCCTGTAGACTTTCGCAACGTCCGAACCCTTTTGCTTCCAGATTTTGAAGTGCCAGTCGTCCGAGCCGAGCCGCCGCTCTTCGGGCGTGTCGGCGGCGTTTGCGAGCGCGTCGAAAATTATCTCCACGGCGTCGGCGTGCGCTCCCGCGTCGGCTGAATCTCCGTCGGCTTCGAGGAACTTGTCGTCGCGCACGAACACCGCAACGCGCAGCTTGTCGCCGTCGCGCAGTATTTTGTATTGCGCCGAAAACTGCGCCGCAGTCGGATTGATTGCATTGCGCCACAGCTTTTCGGAGCGGCGCATATTGTCGAGCTTCAGCGGCGCGACCTTCTCCCACTTGTTCCAGTTGGAGCCGACTTCGCCGAAATCCGAGTCGGCATTTTTTACGAGCACCGCGCGGAAACTTTTCGCGAAAGTGAAGTCGCGCTTTACGGGCGACGAAAGCGAGAGCGAAATTTTTTCGGAAAACTTTTTTATTCCCGTGCCTGAAATCTTTGCGGGCGACTTGAACGCGAATTTGCGCCCGTCGTTTTCCGCAATCGCGAAGCTTTGCGAGTCGCCGCGAAGCCCGATTTTTCCGCACATTTGCGCCGCATACGGGTTTTCGACCGCGACCGAAAAACCGTCGGGACAAAGCGGCATAAACTTTACGTTCGGCACCGTCGGCGCGTTCGATTTCCACTTCGCCGCTTTCAACGCCGCCGCCAGTTCGTCGGCATTTGCCGCGCACAAAAACACGGGGAAAATCGAGAGCCGCAGACCGTCCGAGCCGTCCGCGTTTTTGTCGAAACTTCTTTCGTGCCCCATGATGTCGAAAAGCTCCGTGCCGCGCGGAGCGGCGAACGACATTTCGGGCGGGCGCACCGTTCCCCTGTCGAACTCCTTTTTGCACGCCCAGATTGCGGCGACCGTCCCGCCTTTCCCGTCGTCGAACACAAAGCAGCGCGTGTCGGCAAAAAGCTTCAACTCGAAAAGGAACTTCGATTCCCCAAGAAGATTGCCGAGCGTGTTCGGCACAATGTGGTACGCGTACGGCGACAACGCCGCGTCCATCTGCGACACCCCGTAGTTGGAGGCGTTCATTGATTTTATGTTCGCGTACTTCAAGCCCACAAGCCAAGTGCGCGCGCGCAGGGCGGTTGCCAGCCTTTCGCCGTGTCCGATGTCGTACGTGTACGGAAGCACGCCGCGCAGCGGGTTCGCGCGCCGCTCCAAATCGGTTATGAATGGCACGTCGTAGCAGTGCACGGGCAGCCAGTGCATGCCTTCGGGCGAGTACACGTCGATGTTTTCGTAGCCGTGCTTTTTAAAAACGTCAAAGAGACTTTCGTAGTTTTCGTCGAGGGTGGGGCGCGGATATTCGGGCGCGCCGCGGTAGATGTGCGCGCCCGCGCAGTCGTACTTTACGCCGCGCTTTGCGGTCTCTTCGAGCAGCCTGTCGAAGAACGTTATTCTGTCTTCGCGCGCGAGCGTCGAGGTAATGCTCGTCGAAAGTCGCGCGGACGGATTGCCCTTTCTTATCCCCCGCGCGACGGCGCATTCTATCTCGACGAATTTTTCGAAATTTTCGCGGGTTGCGAACACGGGGTTTGCAAAATACTTCATTGCGCCCTCGGGCTCCACCGCATTCTCCCAGACCTCCACTCCGTCGTACTTGCGCGTTATGTACTCTGCGACCTTTTCGACTTTCGCCAGATATTCGGGCGTGAGGTCTCCGCCGCCGCGCCTGAAATCGTCGAGCAGCAACGCCTTCTTCCACCGCATATTCGGGATGGAAAACCAGTTCGTATTTTCGAGGAACACGAACGACCTGCCTATCTGTTTGTCGCGCGTGATTCTGCCGACCGGCGAGCTGAGCGAATCTATTCCGTATTTTTTCGCCTCGTGAGAAATGAGGTTGTCGCGGTTCGTGTATCCCGCGCGCGCGCCGTAGCCGAGCTTTTTGTACCACGCCAGAATCTCGGGAAAATTCTGCTGAGTGCTGAGCGGGTCTACATATGTGTCTACAAACAGATTCTTGTGCTTGTGTTTGTTTTCGAGAAAATCGACAACTGCAAAACGCGATATTTCGTAGCGTTCGCTTCCGCCGTCCGCCGCCGCGCGCGTCTTGAGCACGAACAGACCGCGTCCGAATTTTTCGACGGGCAGCGGAATTTTCGCAACTCCGTCCGCTCCGCATTCGAAATCGAAACGCTTCGAGAACACGCGTTCGCCGAAGAAGTCGAAAATCTCCGCGTCGATTCTGCCCTTTGCATTCGGCGCGGCGACAACCGCAATGCGCGCGCCCGCGGGCTTCCCGTGCCCGATTAAATTGTGTTCGAAGTCGGACTCGAAAAACGCGTCAGCCGACGGCGGTTCGAAATCGGTCGCCTTTGCGCCGCGCTCGAGCTGCATGCCGTCGAGCCTGCAAACGGCGGGCGAAGCCGACGACGCTTCGAAGACGAGCGGCACAATCTGCGGCTTGTCAATGTCGAAAGTAAATTCGAACCGCTTCCAATCGCGCTCCAACTTGAATGTTTTTGCGTGCCAATTTTTCCTGTCGTACAATTTTGCCGCGTCCACCACCGACACCGCAAGCGACTGCCCGTCGGAATCCGACTTCGCCCAGACGCTGAACGTGTACGTTCCCCGTTCGAGCGCGACCGACGACGTTGCGACCTTCTGCGCCAGATACGCATTCGGCGCGTCCGAGAAAATCTCGAGCGATTTTTTCCCGAACTTCGCGTCGGTTTCGCAAATGCGCACGGGCTTGATTTTCCAGAGCTTTTCGTTTTGCGCCGCAAGCAGAAAATGCCTGAACGCCATATTGCGCAGCCCCGCCTCGAACGACGGATTTTGCAGCAGATTTTTTCCGCGCGTGTCGGGCAAAACCGCGCGCTCCTCAAGCCAGTAGTCTATGTGTCCTATTTTCGTGCAAACGTCCCCGTCGGGCGGCGCGGGCGAGAAGACTTTTTCCGAACCCAAATCGAACCGCAGCGCGAGCTTTCCGTCCGACGAAAACGAAAGCCTTGCGAAATTCCTACCGAAGGAAATCGCGCACGACGCATTTCCGGTTTCGTCGGAAATCGAAAACGCGTTTTCGCGCGTGTCGGCGCGGAGCGTGATTTTGCCGAACTTTTCGAACCTTTCGCGCGGCGGCTTCGCCGGATTGTCGGCAATCGCAAAGCGCACGCCGCCGACGTCGGCGGTTGTCGAAACGAAAAATTCGTTCGGCAGAATGAAAGACATCGAAACCGTTTTCGCGCCGTTGAAAGAGGCTTCGAGCCGCATCGTTGCGTCCCCGAGCCGCTTCAGCTCGAGCGTCCCGCCGTTTCCGAGTTCGAACTTCGCCGAATTTTCGTCGGCGTGTCCGCGCGAAACTATTTTGCATTTTTTGCCGTCCGCAAAAAAATCGACCTCCGTGAACGCGCGCTGCAGGTCGGTAAAGAACAAGCGCGCAATGTTCTTCGTTTCGGAGAATCCCACCGCCGCGCCGACCGCCGAAAACTCCCTGCCGCAAACGAAGTCGAGCGTCCGCCTCTCTTTGTAGTCCGACTGCGACTCGAACAGCGGAGCGTCGTAAACCGGCGGCGGAGTTTCTTTCGAACACGCGCAGAAAATCTGCGCCGTTGCCGAAAAAATTGCGAGCAGTTGCAGGGCTTTCGATATGGTCATAGACGCGAGCAAACCCCAAAAATCCCGCGATGTCAATCGAATGAGGCCGCCGCCGCGCGCAAAAAAACGCCCGACGTTTTCCCGTCGGACGCGTGTATTCCGAAATAATGTCAACCAAGCCAAATTGCTCTCTTGGCTCTCTTTCTGTTTTTGTATGCCGCAAGACCTCTTTTTACGCCTTTGCGGCGACTTTCAAATAGGGGGTCAACGCCGCAAAACACGTTTCGACCTCGTCCTTCTGCGCCTGCGTAAGCTTTAGCTCTCGGAGAATTATATTTTTTGGAATTATCCGCTTCCCGTTTTTCCACTCGAACTCGCGCGATAGCAGATTCTTGAAAATTCCGCGCTTTTGGAGAACATAGAGGTGGTGTCCGCGCAGTTGGTCGGCGCGTATGTAATCCTTTAAGTTGAGCATCATAACATACTTCGCCCAAGCGTCGGTGAGAGTTCCGTATTTGTCGCCGTTTTCGAGTTGCTCCCAAATGTATGCCAACAAATCCGCATAGGCGGAACGCTCCGAAATCACGCCCTCCGTGCCGATTCTGCGGGCTTGATGAACCCACTGGTAGCTGCCCCACGCGCTGAAAACCGTGTGGACAAGCGGCTTTTTTGCGATTTCCAGAGCCATTCGGTTATTGCAGTCGCCGGATTCCTCCTTGATGTATCCGAAAACCTTTGGGTTGCGCTTTGCAAGCTCCAAGAGCAGCCCAACCGACGGCGCGACGCCCCCGTACGCAACTCCCCCGCCCGTTTGGATAATCACGGGACGGTTTACGCGCTTTTCAAGCTCGAGATAGTATTTGCGCAAATCGTCCTCCGTTTTGCCGTTGTCGGGCGGGCGCGATATAATCGCGACATTTGCGGATGGATATTTTGCCGCGAGCTTTTCGGCGTGCTCGGCGCAGATAATCATCTCCTCGGTGTCTTTGCCCTCGCAACCGAGCGTCGCGGTGGTCGAAGTGTTTTGGGCGGCGCGGACGACCGCCTCCATTCCCGCGAGTTTTTCGTCCGTCGAAAGCAAATCGACTCCGTCGTCGGATTGCGGGAAAATCATTCCCTGACAGCCGCATTCCGCGACAAACTTCGCCTCGTTTTCGAGGGTGGCGTAGTCAACCGCGCCCGATTCGAGGAACGGAACGGAGAGAATCGGGAACGCGCCCCTGATGCGCGGGTCGCCGCCCGACGGAGCGCGCCCGACGCCCGCGACTTTGCGGAAGTTGTCCGCGGGCGATTTGTCCAATGCGGTGCATGCGGGGAACGCGCCCAAGGAAATCGCGGCGGATTGTAAAAATTTCCTTCGCTTCATGATATTTTTTAAGTTTTGCGCCTGTCTCCGCGCTACCTGTTCAGCCCGAGCAAAAATTCTATGTTCGTGCGAACCTTTTTCAGACGCTGCACGAGCATTTCCATTGCGTCGGTTGCGGGCACGCCCTTCATCGCGCGGCGCAGCGCGTATATCTTCGACATCTCGTCGGGGTGGTACAGCAGTTCCTCCTTGCGCGTTCCGCTCTTTTCGATGTTGATTGCGGGGAAAATGCGCTTGTCGGAAAGCGCGCGGTCGAGGTGCAGCTCCAGATTGCCCGTGCCCTTGAATTCCTCGAAGATGACTTCGTCCATCTTGCTTCCCGTCTCGACGAGCGCAGTGCCGATAATCGTAAGCGAGCCGCCGCCCTCGATGTTTCGCGCCGAGCCGAAAAACTTCTTCGGCTTCTGCAGTGCGTTAGCCTCCACGCCGCCCGACATCGTGCGTCCGCCGTTGGGCATAAGCGCGTTGTAGGCGCGGGCGAGCCTTGTTATCGAGTCGAGCAGAATCACGACGTCTTCGCCGCATTCCACCATCCTGCGCGCGCGGCTGATTACCATTTCGGCGGCGTGGACGTGGTTTGCCGCCTCCTCGTCGAAAGTCGATGCGATTACCTCGGCGTCGACGCTGCGCTTGAAGTCGGTGACTTCCTCGGGGCGTTCGTCGACGAGCAGAATTATGAGCTTTGCCTCGGGCGCGTTGCGGCGTATCGACTTTGCCATCGCCTGCATGAGAACGGTTTTGCCCGTGCGCGGCGGCGCGACAATCAGCGCGCGCTGCCCGAAGCCGATTGGCGTAAGCAAATCGACCGCCCTCATCGAAAGGTTGTCGGAAGCCGACATCCCGCCGTCCTCCATAATGATTCTGCGCGTGGGGTAGTAGGGCACGAGGTCGGTAAAGGGCGTCGCATTTTTCGCGTTTTCGGGCGCGCCGCCCATAACCGACGTTATGCAGACCGCAACGGGGCACGTTTCGCGCCCGTTCTCGCGCGGCGGCATTGCAAGCACGCCGACGGTGTGCCCGCGCTTAAGCCCGAACCTGTCGATGAACATCTGCGGAACGTAGACCGAATTTACGCCGAGCCTGTAGTTGTCGTCGGCAAACGCAAGCGCGCCGCCGAAACCGTCCTCGAAAACGTCGAGAACGCCCACGAGCGCGACAAGCTTTTTGTTCTCGCGCGCGTATTTGAAATAGTCCGCGACAAGCTCGGTTTTCGAACATCCCGCGCGGTAGGGAATCTGCCGCTCGTCGTATTTTTCGCGAAGCTCGCGCAGTCCGAGGGCGCGTATTTCGTCGAAGCCGCCGATAGATTCGATTTTGCCGAAGTCGCCGACTTTCATCGAAGTCGGTTCGTCGTAGGACGCGGGTTCGACAGCCGCCTGCGGTTTTTCCTCGGCTTCGGGTTTTGCCTGCGGGGCTTCGGGGGCTTTTTCAATCAGACCCTTTTCAAGCCCGTATTTTTTCACGGCGGAGTCGTTGGCGTTCGCCATCAACTCCCAGTAATTCATATCGGAAAGGCTTTTTTGCGGCGCGACGTACTCGACCGATTCGCCCTCCGCCTTTTGCGCCGATTCGCTTTCGGAAACCCGCTCGGGCGGGGTTTGCTCCGCCTCGACCGACCGCACTTCCGCCGCCGCCTCGTTTGCTGCCGTTTCGGGCGCGGCGTTGTCTTCGGCTTTCGGCTGAACTTCCGCCGCTTCGACCGCCTGCGCATTGCGTTCGCCCTCGAGCGCGTCGAGCGTTATCGGCGTTGCGTTTTCGAAAGATTCCGTCTCGGGCGATTTCCCGAGATACACACGCGCCAGATAGTCGTCGAGAGCCTTCTGGCTCTTGAGCGCGTACCACTCGGGCAGGTCGGCGGGGTTTATCGACTGCTCCTCCGAAGCCTGATTCTGCATCCAACGCGGCTTTTTCTGCTTTTGCTGTTGTTGCTGCTTCTGCTGCTGCCTGCCGTTTTGCTGTTGGTTCTGTTGGCGGTTCTGCTGATTGTTCTGGAACTGCTGGCGGTTGTTGCCCTGCTGCTGATTCCTGTTTTTCTGGAAACGGTTGTTCTGGCTGTTCTGGCGGTTGTTCTGGAACTGTTGGCGGTTGTCGGACTGCCTGTTGTCGCCGTTCTGCCTGCCCTGCCTGTTGTTTCGGTCGAAGCGGTTGTTGTTGCGCTTCTGCCAACGGTTGCGCGATTCGTCCTGTTTTTCGAAAGGCTCGTCGTCCGTCGCGCTCTCGTATTCGCGGGCTTCGGCGATTCTGCGTTCGTCGTCGGCGGAAACGGCTTCCGCGTCCGATTCCGTTTCGCCGCTCGGGGCGCGGTAGCCGTCGGGGTCGAGGTCTTCGTCTGTCGTCGAGAACGACGCGGGGATTTCGTCGCCGCCGTCATCGTCGCCGCCGCTTTCCTCCGAGCGCGTTGCGTATTCGAAGTCGTCCGACTTGTCTTTGTGGACGAAAATTTCGGCTTCGTCGTCCGACTCTCCGCCGTCCTGCGCTTCGGATTCCCGCGGTTCGGGGGCAGGCGCGTCGCGCCACTGCGGGCCGTCGGTTCGGGGGATTTTCGCGCTTCTGCCTCCGCGCGCGCGCCTGCGTTTGACTTCGCCGTCGAGCGTTTCTTCGAGCGATTTCGCGCCCGCGCTTTCGGCGAACGGCGTAGCCCGATTTTCGTCGGATTGGGAAATTTCGGGCGCGTCCGAAGCCTGCCGTTCGCTTTCCGATTTCTTCGGTCTTCCGCGTTTTTTTGCGGCGTTTTCGGTCGGTTGGGTTTGCTCCGATTTTTTCGGTCTTCCGCGTTTTTTCTGTACGGGCGCGGATTCTTCAAAAAGATTTTGCTGTTCTTCTTCCATCGTGGATTAAGTTAGACGTGATAACACAAGCCTTGCCTGCTCTTTCAAAAACGGCAGACCGCTTTCGTTGAATAGGGCTACATCCGCCAGTTTCAACTTTTGCGGGGGCGGCATTTGTCGGGCGTCGCGCTCCGAAATCTGCTCGGGCGACATACCCCTGACCGCGAGGCGTTCGAGCCTCAATTTTTCGCTACAGAAAACAGTAATGCAGAAATCGAATTTCTTTTCAAGATTTTTCTCGAACAGCAGCGGAACTTCGACAACCGCAACCTTTGCGCCGCCCGATTTTTCAAGCTCGGCAATGCGCGCGCGCCACATTTTCTCGATTGTCGGATGTACGGCTTTTTCGATTTCCGCGAGCTTTTCGGAGTCGCCGAAGACCGCTTCTGCGATTTTCGGGCGGTTCGCCCTGCCGTCGGGCAGATACGCGGCTTCGCCCGCAACGCGCTTTACGGCGGCGATACATACGGGGTCTTTTTCTATCGCCTCGTGCGCGAGCCCGTCGGCGTCGATTACCGCCGCCCCGAGCTCCGCGAAAACTTTCGCCGCGGTCGATTTCCCGCAGCCCATTGCGCCCGTGAGGGCTATTGTAGTTGCCATAACAGAGTGAATTTGCCGTTTCGCTTCCGCACGCCGATGCGCGCGCGCAGTTTCGGGACGCCGATTGCGGCGCAACCCCGCGCCTATTTTTTGTGCTCGGCGGCTTTTTGCGCCTTCAGAAAATCGCGCGTTTCGCGGCGGAGCTTTTTGAGCTTCGGCTCTATTTTGAAAAGCTGTCGCGGCTTGAGCCTGTCGACGAAACACACGCCGTCGAGGTGGTCGTTTTCGTGCTGTACGCACCTTGCAAAGAGCCCCTCGCAGACGAGTTCGTGCGGGACGCCCGCAACGTCGAAGTAGTTGAGCCTCACGACGCAGCTGCGTTCCACCTCCGCGAAAATCCCCGGGAACGAAAGACACCCTTCCTCTCCGATTTCCACATAGTCGCCCAGTTCCTCAACTTCGGGATTTACCGCCACAAGCGGCATCGCCAAGTCGAGCGGCAGCTCTTTGCCGTCGAGCGTAAACACGCACGGAGATTCGGGGTTCGACCTGCGGCGCATATCTATTGCGAACACGCGTTTGCCGACGTCGATTTGCGGCGCGGCAAGCCCGAGCCCGTTTTCTTCGTACATCGTTTCGACGAGGTCGTCGCCGAGCTGCCTGAGCTGTTCGTCGAAAACCTCGACCTTTTCGGCTTTTTCCTTGAGAATGTGCTCTCCGAATTTTGTAAGTCTTCTTAACATTGCGTGCGTGGCGGGGTTGGGGCTATTCGGAATCCTGTTTTTCCTCGCGCGGAACTTTGCCGTTTGTGCGCAGGACAAGCACGGGTTCTTTTGTCTTCACCCAAACCTTGTGCTCTTTGTAGACCTTTGCCGACCCGAACTCGCAGGCTTCGGCGATTGTCTTAATCGGCATACGCCTGCCCTTGGGGGTCAGATTGAAATCGTACACGCCCTTGTGGAGGCGTTCGAGAGCCTGCATAGGCGCGTCGTCTTCGGGAATCTGCACGACCCAACCCTGATACTCGAAGCCCGTTTCGCCGATTTTTCCGTAGGGGTCGTTGACGACAATGACAAACTGCTTTTTGACGGCGGGCTCTTTTTCCGCGTCCGCGTCTTTCTGTTTCGATTCGAACTTAATATCTTCCATAATCTGGGAGATTTTGCGCGCGTCCAAATCTGCGCGCTGAAGAATCATCTGTACAAGTTCAATGTCTACTTTTGCCATAATCACAAGGAAAAGCCAGAGGGGGGTATTTGTCAACATTTTCAGTCCGACGCGCTTTTTTTTGCGGATAAAGAACTTGCTTTTATTTGAAAGAAGTCTAAGGCTTCTGTATCTGTAATATTCCGTTGCCGTTTCGGCTTCGGAGTGCGTTTTTTTTTACTTTCATTCGATATGGCTTGGTTGACAAATCTGTTTTTCGGTACGGGAATCGCGCACAGCGTTCTCGTGCTCGCGCTCGTAATAGCTTTCGGCGTTTGGCTCGGCAAACTAAAGGTTGCGGGAATTTCGCTCGGCATAACTTGGATACTTTTCGTGGGTATCGCCTTCGGACACTTCGGCATGGGAATCGAGCCGAACGTGCTCCACTTCGTGCGCGAGTTCGGTCTGATTCTGTTCGTCTACTCGATAGGCTTGCAGGTGGGCCCCGGTTTCTTCTCGTCGTTCAAAAAGGCGGGCTTGAAGCTCAACGCGGTCGCGATGGGCATAGTGTTTTCGGGCGTGCTGACCACCTGCGCAATCAGCTTTATATTCGGCGTGCCGATTCCCACGATGGTCGGCATTCTCTCGGGCGCGGTAACGAACACCCCCGGTCTCGGCGCGGCCTCTCAGACGTATTTCGACATCTTCGGCAAAAACGACCCCACAATTTCGCTCGGCTACGCCGTGGCATACCCGCTCGGTGTAATCGGCGTGATTTCGTCGATGATAATTCTCAAGTCCGTCTTCCGCGTTTCCGCCGAACGCGAAATGCGCGACATCGAAGCGGGCAGCGGCGTCAAGGAGGGCGCGGAACGCATGTCGATAGCAATCGCAAATCCGTCGCTTTTCGGCAAAAAAATCGACGAAGTCATACGCCTTGCGGGGCGCAGATTCGTGATTTCGCGCGTCTGCCGCCCCGACGGACACATCGAAGTTGCCGCACCCGAAACCTCTCTGAAATCGGGCGACAAAATCCTCGTCGTCTGCGACGCAAAAGACGCCGACTTTCTCGGCGCATTTCTGGGCGAGCGCGTCGATATGGAGTGGCAGAAGCTCGACACCGTTCTCGAGGCTCGGCGCATACTCATCACGAACCACGACATCAACGGCAAGACGCTTGCAAAACTCGGGCTTTTCGGCGGCGTGTCGTTCAACATCACGCGCGTCAACCGCGCGGGCATAGACCTTGTAGCCTACCCGAGCCTCCAGTTGCAGGTGGGCGACCGCGTAACTGTCGTTGGCTCTTCGGGGGCAATCGGCAACGTCGAGAAAATTCTGGGCAATTCAATGCTCAAGCTGCGCCAACCCAATCTTGTGCCGATTTTCCTCGGCATATTCTTCGGCGTGTTCTTGGGCTCGATTCCGTTCTCGTTCCCCGGGATTCCGCAGCCCGTAAAGCTTGGTTTGGCGGGCGGGCCCCTTGTGGTTTCAATTCTCCTCAGCCGCTTCGGCGCGCGCTTCAAAATGGTTACCTACACGACGGTCAGCGCAAGCCTTATGCTTCGCGAAATAGGCATCGCGCTGTTTTTGGCGGGCGTGGGTATCGGCGCGGGCGGCGAGTTCATTTCGACAATCGTAGACGGCGGCGGCTACAAGTGGATTGCCTACGGCTTCATAATCACGATGGTGCCGATGATGCTTGTAGGTTCGCTCGCAAGGGTGCTTCTGAAGGTGGACTATTTCACGCTCGTCGGCGTGCTCGCGGGCAGCACCACAAACCCGCCCGCCTTGGCGTACTCGACTGCTTCGAGCGGCAACAATCTGCCCGCCGTGGGTTATGCGACGGTGTACCCGCTGACTATGTTTATGAGAGTGCTCACGGCGCAGCTGCTGATAATATTCCTCTCGTAGCTTCGACCGATTTTTACATTCGACATTTCGCCGCGGTTCGGAATGACCGCGGCTTTTTTGTCGGAACTTTCCGCAACTTTTCACTGTCCGATACTAAAAAGCCAACCCGTATTTTGAAAGGAATTGAAATGAGAGAAAAAGCACTGTTTGCCGCGGCGGCGTTGTTCGCCTCCTGCCCGTTCGTTTTTGCCGACTTCGTTTCCGACGTCGAGAAGGTCAGAGCGCAGACTTGGAACGCGTCCGCATCTTTCAACGAAGCCGTAAATTCGGCATCGTCGTATTTTTCGCTGATGAACAAAATGCGTTCCGACGCGCAGTCGGTGTTCGACGGCGCAAACTCGGTATCGCAAAAGTCGTCGTCGGCGCTCGCAAACTTGGAGTCTCTCGAAGGCGAATTTTCGGCGTTCAAAACCTCGTTCGAGGCAAACGTGCGCAACTGCAACGCTTCGGCAAAATCGCTCGAAGACGCGCTCAAGAACCTGCCGTTCGGGCGGGAACGCATCGACGCAACGCGCAAACTCATCGGCGAAACCCGCAAGATTGTCTCGCAAAATGCGGGCGAAAACTTTCAGGACAAACGCTATTTCGACTCCGTGGACTCGCGCTTCGCCTCGGCGGCGGGCGCGCTTGTTTCCGCCCGCGCTTCGGCGGCGCGTGTGTCGGTTGCGGCTTCGGTCAACGCCCCGCGCGTCGAGGGGATAAAAGCGGCCGTTGCGATGGCTGAAAACTACATTTCGAAGACGGCGGAAGCGGAGACTAAAAACGCCAAATCCGCAAAGCGTGTCGTAGCCGCCGCGTCGGAATTTTCCGACGAATTCGGAGCGGCTTTGTCCCGCTACGAAAACTTGGGCGAAATCTGCCAGGACGCGCGCTCGCGCACGCTTTCGGCGGCGTTCAAAACAAGCGCGTTTGTGCTCAACACGCTTTCTAAATCCGAAAAATACGGCAAACAGATTTTCACGCAGGCGGAATCGGTAAACCTTTCGTCAATGCCGTCCTACTACCGTCCGAGCGGAAAGCGGAAGTTGCTGAAGGCTGAAAAGTCGTTGGGGTATATTGCGGATGCGGTTTCCATCGCAGATGAAGTGATACAATACGGGGTTCAGTCTATGTCTAATTCGGGGCTGGGACTCTCCGATAGGACGGCTTCGGCTCCCGCGCCTGCTCGCTCGATAGACAAGAGCAAAGTCCGCGCGGAAATCCTCGCGGCGTGCGCCGAAATCGAATTCGTTTCCGCCGAACTTCGCGCCGCCACCGACGTGCTCAACCAGATTGTTTCGTCCGCCGAAACGTCGCTTTCGGCAATCTCGAATCTGGAAAACGGCGCGTCGAAAATCCTGCGCTCTTCGATAGACGCATACGCACAGTCGCAGACGCTCTCGTCCGACATCCTGCTGCTCGACATCAACATAAAGACATTCGCCGCACAGAACAAAATTTCGTCCGCAAAAATGGGCGAACTCTTCGACGCGTCGAAGTCCGATTTCGAGAAGGCGAAAAAGGGCGCGGCGGCAATCGAATCGAAACTTGACGAACTTGCCAAAGAGGTTCAATAGTCCGATATGCACCTGTTTTTTCGGCTGTTGACCGCTTCCGCAATCGTCATATCGTCCGCTTCGGCTTTCGCCGAGACGGGCGATTCGCGCATAACCGACAGGGGCGCGGAAATACTGCTTGCCCGCGCCGAACGCGGCGACACCGAAACAAAACTTTCCGTAGCCCTAAGCTACGCACAGGGCAAAAAGGGCTTCCCGCAAGACGCCGAAACCGCAATGAAGTGGTTTCTTGCCGCCGCCGAAGACGGCAACGCCTACGCGCAAAATTTTGCGGCGTCCGCCTACGCAAAAGGCGAGGGCACACCCAAAGACGCAAAACTCGCCGCCCACTGGTGGACGAAAGCCGCCGACGCGGGCTATCCCGAGGCGATGTTCAACCTTGCAACGTGCTATTCCAACGGCTTCGGCGTGGAAAAGAATTATAAAACGGCGGTCGATTTGTGGGTAAAGGCGGCAGACCACGGACACCCCGCCGCACAGTTCAACGTCGCGGTCTTACACATCAACGGCAGCTACCTGAAGAAGTCGCAAAAAGACGGATTGTTCTGGCTGAAAAAATCGGCGGAGGGCGGCAACCGCGACGCCAAGACGGCTCTCGCAGGCTACTACTACCACGGGGTCGGCGTGCCGTGTATGAAAGGCGAAGCCGCGCGCCTGTGGAGCGAGGCGGCGGACGGCGGCGACCTTTTCGCGCAAAAAAACGTGGCACTGATGTACTGGCGCGGCGACGGCGTTGCGATGGACAGGAAAAAGTTCGCACACTATACAAAACTTGCGGCGGAAAACGGCGACGCCGATTCGATTTTCAATATGGGTGTAATCTACGAAAACGGCGACGGCGTGCCGCGAGACATCGAACAGGCGATGACTTACTATAAAAAAGCCGCGAAAATGGGACAAACCCAAGCCGTAAAACGCCTCGAGCGCGGGAAATGAATTGCGCCGTACATTTATAGCGGCGCAAGAACCTACGCGACGGTAGGAGCTGTAGAATGAATAATGAAAAATGAATAATGAATAATTGGGGTTTGCACCGCTTTGCGGGCAAACCCTATTCTCTCACTGGTGTCGTACTTTGTTGCAGTAGTTGTCTTGCAGAAAAGATATTACCGAGGTAAAGAACGATAATCTATGCTGTTGCGACTGTCTTGAAAAATCCGAACTGCCCGTAAACTCCAAGCAAACTATTAAAACAAAGAAATTCGCCTGCGAGAGTCGAGAGCGCGAACGCGCCCCTAATAGTGTTGTTCTTTCAGCGTCTATCGTAAACGCCGAAATTCATTCATTTTTCATTATTCATTTTTCACTAACTAAGTTCGAACCAACAAAGCGATTGAGCGGCATTCCGCCGCTCAATGCGAACTTATACAGAAAAGGCGGCAACTATAGTTGCCGCCGAGGTATCACAACTCCCGAACGGAGTTCGGGCGTCAAGGGCTTCGCCTTTGTGCTATATTGAGCGGCAGTCGTCTTTGTCTTTTTTTGTGTAGCCCGAATCCTGACGGTCGTGGTTGATGTGGTTTTTCTTGGCATACACATCGTAAAAATCCTGCGCACTCATACCGAGCACCTGCGCGAGCGAAACCAAGAAGTGGAGCATATCGACAACCTCAACCCTCGCATTCTGGGGGTCAAAATGCTGATACTTCGCCCACCACTTCCACGGAACGGAGTCTACAAGCTCGGCATTTTCCTGCCCGAGCGCGCGACTGTAGTTGAGAACCCACTTGACTTTTTCTTCGTCCGACATCGCCGCCGTATCCACGCCGATGCGCTTGTTGAGCTCGTATTGCATTTTGAAAATTTCTTCGAGTTTATCCATAATGCAAAGAAAACTAACGCATTTCGCACGGGCGTCAAGAATTCGATTTCGGCGAAAGCCCGAGCCCGTCGATTTGCTCGGCGACAAATTCGTCAATGTCGTCCTCGCAAAAACGTTCTACACGGCTTGTCGGAATCGCGTCGACGAAATTTTTGCCGTACGGCTTGGAAACAATGCGGGAGTCGAGCACGACGACAATTCCCCTGTCGGTCGCACTGCGTATTAGCCTGCCGACCCCCTGCCTGAATTTGATGATGGCGGTCGGCAGTGAGAGCTCGCGGAACGGCACGCCACCCTCCTGCGCAATGCGGTCGAGCCGCGCCTGAAGGAGGGGATTCTTGAAATTTTCGAACGGCAGACGCGTTATGATTACCTGCGAAAGCTTTTCCCCGGGGATGTCGATTCCCGTCCAAAACGTGTCCGTGCCGAGCAACACACCGTTGCCCGATTCCGAAAATGCGCGGACGGTTTCGGCGCGCGACATCCTGCCCTGCACGAAGATTTTCCGCCCGACCAAATTTTCCTCGAGATACTGCGCAACCCTGTTGAGGTCGGCATAGCTCGTGAAAAGTATGAGCGTGCCGCCGCGGATTTTTTTGCAGAGCTTGTTGCAGATGCGCGAGAGATAGTCGGAGTCGAGCCTGCCTGTGGACTTCTCGACATCGGGCGCGTCGGTGGCGATGAAGGCGCGCATATTTTTGTCGAAGTCGAATGGCGAATCGCATATGAACTGCTCGGCGTCGTCCGCGCCGATTCTGCCGACGAACCCGTCCATATCGCCGCCGACCGCGAGCGTTGCCGATGTCAGAACGACCGATGTCTCGCGGCGGAAAAGCACGCGCCGCAAAATTCCCGAGACCTTCAGCGGGGCGGAATTGAGCTGCGCGCCTCGTCCGTCCCTGCCAGTGCGCTCCACCCAATAGACGTTGTTTTCCTGCGAGCTTAAATAAATGCAGTTCTCGAGCGTGTTTTTGAAGCCGACTATCCGCCGTTTGTAGTCGCGGATTTCGGCGGCGAGCTTGTCGGTCTTGGCGTTCATCGCGAACGCGTCGAGAAGCGTGGCAAGCGACTCGAGCTTTTTGGGAAATTCGTCGTCAATCCAGTTGGGCACGGTCAGGCGCACGGTGTCGCGCGTTATCAGAAAATCCTTTTTTATGTGGGCGAAAAAGTCCTCGCAGGCAGCCATCGTGTCGGAGACCATCTGCTTGTCGTAATACTCTGCCATCCCGTCGCGCGTGATTAGCCCGCGGTGCTTCTTGGGGTCGTAGATGCGCTTTAACTCGCGCAAAATTCCCGTGTTGCTGAGCGACGAACCGAACGCCTCGCTCGCAACGTGCGGTATAAGATGCGCTTCGTCGAGCACGAGCATATCGTTGGGAAAGAGCACGCCGCGCGAGTCGTCGCCCGCCCCAAGCCCCGCCGCGAGCAACGAGAAAAGCAGGCTGTGGTTGAGTATTACGATGTCCGCCGACGCAACCGATTTGCGCGCGTTTTGATAGAAACACGTTCCGTCGGAACAGTTCTTGGGCGTGCAGGACGACGAATCGGCATTGACCCAGTTCCAGACTTCGGGGTCTGGCGGCGGGTTGAGCTCCTCCACAAGCCCCGTCTTTGTAAACGCCGCCCACTGCGCGATTCTGTCGAGCTCCTGCGATTCCTTGGTGTCGAAGAGTTCGCGCTTTTCGGCGATGGCGCGCTTGAGCCTGTGCGTGCAAAGATAGTTGGCGCGTCCGAGCAGAATCGCCGCCTTGAAATCGGCGCAGTCTTCGAGCGCGCCGCAGTTTTCGAACATAAGGCGCACGCGCGGCAGATCCTTTTCGACAATCTGCTGCTGCAGGGCAATCGTGTTCGTCGCCACGACAAGCTGCCTGTTGAAGCGCACCGCCGCGATTATCCCGGGGACGAGATACGCCAGACTTTTGCCTACGCCCGTGCCCGCCTCGAAAAGCATAGGCATATCGCCCGCGAACGCCTGCGCGCAACAGTACGCCATCTTCGCCTGTTCGGGGCGGTATTCGAAATTCGGAAGAATCGAAGCGTAACCGTCCTTGCAGAAAATTTTATCGCAAAGATTCGGGAAGCGGAACTTTTCCTCGGCTGTCGGGTCGGGCACTTGTGCGGGCGACCTCCGCGCTATTTCGACTGTTTATAGAAATTGCGCATATGCTTCATCGCGCGGAACACGCCGCCCCACGTACCGAAGATGTCGCGCACGGCACTGGCTTCGTAGCCGCTGTGAAGCATACAGTCTTTGCATTCGGGACGCGTGCCGTGCTTGCCCAAGCCGTACTTGTCGATTTCCGACATCAGTTCGGCGAAGGTTTCGCAATAGCCGTCGTTGATGAGGTAGCAGGGCTTCTGCCAACCGAGAATCGAGTAGGTGGGGTTGCCCCACGGCGTGCAGTCGTAGTCCTGCTCGCCCTTGAGGAACGCGAGGAACCCCGGGGAGTGGTTGAACACCCAGCTCTTCTTGGGGTTGCCGAGAATCTTTCTGAAAAGCTCGATTGTCTTGTTGCGTTCGAGGAAAATGTCCTGATTCGGGGCTTTGTCGTAGGGGAACCCGGGGGAAATCATCATGCCTTCGACGCCCAGAGCCATTACGTCGTCGAAGAATTTGCGGACGGTGTCGGGGTCGGCATTGTTGAAAATCGTGGTATTTGTGGTAACGCGGAAGCCGCGCTTTACAGCCTCCTTGATACCCTTGACCGCCATGTCGTACGCGCCTTCGCGGTTTACGTTGCGGTCGTGCATTTCGCGCGTGCCGTCGAGGTGGATTCCAAGCGAAAGGTATTTGCTGGGCTTGAAGAGGTCGATTTTGCGCAGGAGAATCTGCGCGTTCGTGCACATATAAACGTACTTCTTGCGCTGAACGAAACCTTCGACCATTTCGGGCATTTCGGGATGGAGCAGGGGCTCGCCGCCCGCAATGCTCACTACGGGCGCGCCGCATTCTTCGAGTGCCGCCCACGCCTTTTCCTTCGGCATTCTGATGTCGAGGATGTCCTTGCCGTACTGGATTTTACCGCAACCCGAGCACGCCAGATTGCACTGGAAAAGAGGCTCGAGCATCATCACCAAGGGATAGCGTTTGCGCCCCTTGAGCGTGTTCGACAAAGCGTACTTTGCCACCGTTGCGACTTGCGATACAGGCACTGCCATATTAAAAATCTCCTAATGCTGTTAATGTTAAACCAACCGACAATGTACCTTTTTGCCCTTTCTTCAACCCTTTTTTTGAAAGAACGCATTTGTCTGAAAAAATGCTTGTAAGATTCGGCGCGTATAACATTATATTCAAGCTTTACCGTAATACACCACACTCCGACGATGAAACTACACACAAAATTGACGCTCATTTCGCTGTTGGCACTCCTCTGTGCGGCGGCGGCAAACGCTTCGATTCTCACGCTCAAAAACGGCGACAGAATCACGGGCAAGGTATCGTCCGCCAACGACGCGCAGATGATTCTCGAAACACAGTTCGGGTCGATAACGATTCCCCGCTCGGAAATCAGCGCAATAAGCGACGACGCAAATTCGCCCACGGTCAGCCAGACGGTCGCAGCCGAACCCGCGCCCGCTCCCGAAGCTCCCACGGCTTCGTCGGCAGCATCGGCGGAGGGCGACATTACCGCTCCCCCCGCAGTCGAAAAAGAACCGCAGTGGATTACCGACTACCGCAACTTCGTAAAGGAAAACTTCCCCGAAGGCTGGCAGTTCCGCCTGCGCGGCGGCTTGGAATACCGCCAGACGACATCGAAAGTCTTCTCGGTATACGGCGCGTTCGATACCAAAAAAGAGTGGGACTTGAACAAATTTTCCGCAACCGCCTACTATAACTACACACAAGAAACAAGCGTAAACGACGTAACCAGTACGACCCTCGACAAATGGGGTATCGATACCAACTTCCGCCGCGACTTCGACGAAACAAGCCATTGGTACGTGCAGAACATCCTCAATTATAAGAAGGATATGGTCAAGGGCATCAAAGACCAAGTGGACGAGGCTGTTACGCTCGGTTATAGATTCGACTTCGAACGCTACGATCTGACAATCGACATCGCCCCCGGTCCCGCTGTCCGCTACGTCAACGCCGACAACTTCGACACGAAATGGGTCATAATGGGCGTTCTCGCCGAAGACTTGGTTTGGAACATCAGCAAACTGCTCAATTTCGAACAAAACGCATACGTCGGTATGAACCTTACCAACAGCAACCAGTATTCGGCTTACCTCAAGCTCGGCTTGGTGCTGAAGGCGACCGACGTAATCGACATCGCACTCCGCTACTCGTACGAATACGACGCAGTCAACGCCACGACCGCACAGCGCGAGGAACAGCGTCTGCTGCTCTCGTTCGAAGCCCCCTTTAACTGGAAATAGTTTTAACTTAAAACAATCAACGCAAGACAAAATATGAAAGATCCTATTAAAATTGCAATCACAGGTGCCGCAGGTCAAATCGGCTATTCGCTGCTTTTTCGCATCGCAAGCGGCGCAATCTTCGGGCCCGAACAACCCGTCGATTTGAACCTCATCGAAATCGAACCCGGAATGAAGGCTCTGGCGGGCGTCAAGATGGAACTCGACGACTGCGCATTCCCGCTCCTCAACAAGGTCGTAACGACCTGCAATATGGACGAAGGCTTCTACGGCGCAAACTGGGCGTTGCTCGTAGGTAGCGTACCCCGCAAGGCGGGTATGGAACGCGGCGATCTGCTCGGCATCAACGGCAAGATTTTCATCGGTCAGGGCAAGTCGATTGCCGCCAACGCCGCCGACGACATCCGCGTGCTCGTAGTGGGCAACCCCTGCAATACAAACTGCTGGACGGCAATGAAAAACGCCTCCAAGATTCCGTCGAACAGATGGTTCGCAATGACGCGCCTCGACGAAAACCGCGCAAAGGCACAGCTTGCCGAAAAGGCGGGCGTACACGTCAACGAAGTTTCGAATATGACAATCTGGGGCAACCACTCCTCGACTCAGTATCCCGACTTCTACAACGCGAAAATCGGCGGCAAACCCGCTCCCGAAGTCATCAAGGACGAAGCGTGGGTTAAGGATACATTCATCCCGACAGTGCAGAAACGCGGCGCGGCAGTCATCGCGGCACGCGGTCTTTCGAGCGCGGCAAGCGCGGCGAATGCGGCAATCGAAACAGTCCGCACACTCGTAACCCCCACAAAGGCGGGCGACTGGTTCAGCGTCGGCGTATGCTCCGACGGCAGCTACGGCACACCTGCAGGCACGGTTACATCTCTGCCCATCCGCTCGAACGGCAAGGACTGGGAAGTGGTGCAGGGCATCGAACTGAACGAATTCGCAAAGGAAAAGATTGCCGCTTCCAACAAGGAACTCTTGGAAGAACAGGCGGAAATCTCGAAATTGTTCTAATAAGAGGCGGCAACAACTGAACTGCCCCACCCTAAAACAGGACAATAAAAGAAACGCATTTTAGGCGATTCTTGATTTAACTAAAAGATGGCATCGATATTCTTTCGGTGCCATCTTTTTTAGTGCCCACCACAGGGCTATCCCCGCTGTCTGCTTTATTCCGATTTCCCGCTTCACGCCCGAAAATATTTTTCTGTTCTCCCGTATGCAAAACGACCTCTTTAGGTTTTGTCGTAGCGGTACTTAAAACAGTTGCAATACCCCGCTTTATTCGCGTTAGCTTCCCGCAAAAGACAACACAAACTTATCTATCCAATTATACCCTGTAAATAACTCCGCAACGGGGTATTCCGTTTACAATTTATTGCAGAGGGGTACAACGTTATTACGCGAGTTTCGCATCAAGACTTGCGGCGAAAAGCCCTTATGTTTATTCGCTTGGTGTTGGGCTACGCTTGGTGTGGGAGCGTTGCGGGAGGGGGTAAACATCCTTTGGCGGCGAGCTTTTTTATTGTAATGGGGCGCGGGTTGTGTTGTAGTTTTATTATATGAAAAATGATGTGAAGCAATCTCAGGCAAGTTGGGGCGGTCGGTTTTCCGAAGCCCCCAGCGATTTGATGTTGCGCTTTAGCGAGTCCGTCTCTTTCGACAAGCTCCTTGCGCGTTTCGACATTCAGGGCTCTACTGCCCACGCCAAAATGCTCGCAAAAACGGGTATCATTTCCAAAACGGAGTGTTCGCGCATCGTTGCGGGGCTTGCGAAAATTTTAAAGAGAATCGAAGCGGGCGAATTTCAGTGGGACACGTCCCTCGAGGATGTACATATGAACATCGAGCAGGCTCTCACCAAGGAAGTTCCCGAGGCTGCCAAGCTCCACACTGCCCGCAGTCGAAACGACCAAGTGGCAACCGATATGCGTCTGTTTTTCAAGTATGCCTGCGGAGAGGTCGAAAAAAAGCTCGAGAAGTTGTTGCGTGTGCTTGTCGATTTTGCCGCCGCGAACAGGAAAATCTACATTGCCGGCTACACGCACTTGCAGCGGGCGCAGCCCGTCAGTGCGGCGCACCACATTTTGGCTTGGGTCGAGATGTTTGCGCGCGATGTCGAGCGAATCCGTTTTGCCGCCGAAGCCGCCAATGTTTCGCCGCTCGGCAGCGGTGCGATTGCGGGCACTACGCTTCCCATCGACCGTCTCGAGACGGCGCGGCTGCTCGGTTTTGTCGATTCCGAAAGCGGCGACCCCGTGGTAACGGGCAACAGTATGGACGCGGTTGCCGACCGCGACCTGTTCCTTGAGTTCGCCTTTGCGTGTGCGACAATCGGCGTGCACCTTTCGCGCGTGTCTGAGGACATCATCATTTGGAATACGTCGGAATTCGCATTTGTGTCGCTGCCCGACACGTTCACGACGGGTTCTTCGCTTATGCCGCAGAAGAAAAACCCCGATTCGTTCGAGCTTATGCGCGGAAAGTCGGCGCGTTTAATCGGCAATTTGCAGACGCTTTTCACGCTCGTGAAAGGACTTCCGCTGACCTACAACCGCGACTTGCAGGAGGACAAACCGCCGATTTTCGACTCCTTCGCCCAAGTGTGCGTGTGTCTCGACGTGCTCGCCGAGTGCGCCAAGAAAATCAAGTTCCGCAAGGACAAGTGCGACGCCGCGGTTTCCGACCCCCTTCTGCTCGCGACCGATTTGGCGGACTACTTTGTAATGCGCGGCGTGCCGTTCCGCAAGGCGCACCATTATGTGGGCGAAATCGTCGCGCTTTCCGAGCGCAAAAAAACGCCGATAGACAAGCTCGACGACGCCGACATTTTCGCGATTTGCGACAAGGCCGACGAATCGTGGCGTTCGGTTTTCAATCTCGACAGGGCGTTTGCGATGCGCGAGAAAATCGGCATGCCGGGGGCGAAGCAGATAGAGGCGCAGATTGCCGCGTGGCGCGGTACATTCAAAAAGTCTAAGTAGTATGTTTGTTGACGAAGCGATAGTTTATTTGAGGGCGGGCGACGGCGGCAAGGGCTGTGCGGGTTTCCGCCGCGAGAAGTTCATACCGCTCGGCGGGCCCGACGGCGGCGACGGCGGCAAGGGCGGCGACGTGTGGGCTGTCGGCGACGAAAATGTCGGCGATTTGGAACGCTATCAATTTACGCCCAGTCTTTCAGCCGAAAACGGCGGCAAGGGCGCGGGCAGGCTCAAAACGGGCGCGTCGGGCAAAGACGCCGAACTGCGCGTTCCCCCCGGCACTATAATTTACAGCACCGAGACTGGCGCGTTTGTCGCCGAAGTTCTGCGCCACGGCGAGCGCATATTGCTGCTTCGCGGCGGCAGGGGCGGCTTGGGCAACGTCCACTTCAAAAGCTCGGTAAACCGCGCTCCGCGCCAGTTTACGTACGGCGGCGAGGGCGAATCGGGCGAGTTCAAGCTCGTGCTCAAGACTATCGCAGACGCGGGAATGGTGGGCTTTCCGAATGCGGGGAAGTCGTCGCTTGTCTCGCTGCTTACGCCCGCGCGTCCGAAAATCGGCGCGTATCCGTTCACCACTTTGCACGTCAACATCGGCACGCTGAAATATCCCGACAGGTACGAGGTTTTGAAGCTTGCCGACATTCCCGGTCTCGTGGTCGGCGCGAGCGAAAACAAGGGGCTTGGACACAAGTTTCTGCGCCACATCGAGCGTTGCAAGGTTCTTGTTCTGCTTATCGATATGGCGGGTACGGACGGACGCAAGCCTGCGGACGACTACAAAAATCTGGTCGCCGAACTTTCGCTGTATTCGGAGGAGCTTACGAAAAAGCCGATAATCGTTGCGGCGAACAAGATGGACGAACCCGCGGCGGTCAAGAATCTGAAAGCCTTTGTCAAAAAATATCCGCAGCTCGACGTAATCCCGATTTCCTGCCTGTCGGAAGAGGGCATTCCGCGCCTGAAAGAGGAAATCTACGACCAATGCAAAAAATCGTATTCGGCTCAAGTATAAATTTGACAATCGCAGAGCGGACTACTACCGTATTCGCATAGATGAATATTTACGGCTTTACACCCCAACCCATCCCCCGAAAAACCTACGCCGCAAAGAAGGCGTTCACGCTTGTCGAAATCCTGATTGTCATCGGGATTATCGCGTTGCTTATGGGGCTTACCACCCAAATGCTCGGCACGGTCAGCGCGTCGCAGGGGCGCGCCCGCGCGAAGTCGGAGCTTGCTATTATCGCCTCGGGGCTCGAGGCGTTCGCGGGCAAATACGGCGGCTATCCGCGCCTTAGCTGCGCGGGCGACGAAAAGAACGCCGCGGGCAACCTCTACAAGTGCCTTGTCGGTAAAATGATTTTGCGTCTCGACGACGGGCAGGTTGTTATGGCGGATGTCGGCACGAACCGCAAGCCGCTTCTCGACGCCTCCAAGCTCCACATTTGCGACCCCGTCGATCCCGTGTTGCCCGACGTAGACCCCGAAAAGAACGGCGTGTATTTCGGCGACCCGTGGAACGAACCCTATCTTTATTTCTTCGATACGACTTCGTATGTGACGAACGAGGAAAACACTACGTGGCGTTCGCCGAGCTTCATTCTGCTCTCGAAGGGTGCGGACGCAAAGGCAAAGGAAGTCCGCTCGATGTATACCACGGGCATCATTCCTGACGACGAGGAGTACAGACTTCCCGAAGAGAACATCGACAACATCATATTCGGACGCGACGACTAATCCGCGCGTCCTGCATTTTCGCACATTCAGCCGCCCGCTTGGGCAAAACTCGGTAAAAATTTAAAAAAAAGGATAGAAAATGAAAAACGGTAAAAAAGCCTTCACACTTGTCGAACTGATGATTGTAATCGCCATTATCGGCGTATTGGTCGGTATGCTCACCCCGATGATTTCGGGCGCACAGAAAAGGGCGTTGGCGACCACCTCGAAAACCCTGTTCTCGAATATGGCGAGCGCGCTCGAACGCTATCAGGGCGAATACGGCTACTACCCCGCGTTCCTGACTTCGCGCGACAGAACAAACCTCGCAAACGACAACTTCTCGGAGGGTATGATTAAGGCCCTCACGGGCAAGACGGCGGAAGGCGGCAAGCTTTCGCAAAGCGACCGCAGGGAATACAACCGCCGCGCGCGCAATTTCATCGACATCAAATCGTCCGACATCGTAAAGAAAGACGGCAAGTGGATGCTCGTAGACAGCTTCGGCAACCCCAACATCTACGTCTGTGTCGACGCAGACAACGACGGCTTCATCAAGAGCGGCTTCCCGACAATCGCCGACGGCTTCACGACTACCGCAATCAAGGAAATCGTTCCCAATCCCGCGGCTGGCATCCGCGCTAAGGTGATTATTTTCACCCTCAAGAAAGACTCCAAGAGCGCGACCGCCGACTTCAGCTCCGAAGACATCTTCACTTGGTAATTTTTCCCAACCCTTTCAGACTATGCGTTCCCACAGAACAGGATTTACGCTCATCGAAATGCTCGTGGTCATCGCGATTATTTCGGTGCTTTCGATGGGCATATCTATGCTGAATATGAAAGACTCGTCGCAGGCGGCATACTCCGCTCAGCAGTCTCTCATAACCGCCTTCTACGAAGCGCGCGTAGCGGCTTTGCAAAAGCAGACCGATGTCCGCGTGATTATTTACAGAGGCCCCGACCGTCCGCGCAGGCTCAGGCAGGTGGGCGTAATCTACCGCTCGAAAGGCCGCGAGGATATGGAGCTTGGGTGGGTCGCTCTCAACGACGGCTTCATTATGCCGCAGAACGTTTTCTTCGTTCCGCCCGAAGCCGACTTCGACAAGTTCGTGAAAGCGGGCAAAGACGTAGAGGCTGGCGAAATCTTCAAAAGCACGTTCAATAACGGCTACACTGGCGCGTACGAAGTCGTCAACATCGGCACGTTCCCGAGCCGCCAGCCCGAATCGCTCACGGAAGGCAGCGGCGACTGGTATTCGTACAAGTTCTCGGGCGACGGGCTTTCGCTCAACCCCGGGGCGCACGTAATGCTTGCGATGGGCAGAATGGACGCCGACGGCACGTATATTATAGACAATCCGTACTCGCAGGTGGGCTTCGTAATCCGTCTGCTCGGGCACACAATTCCGTTCTCGGGCTACGACGAAATGGAGGAGACAATTTCGAAATAATTTTCGGTTATGAAAAAATCATTTCTCAACGCAAAAAAGAAGGCGTTTACGCTCGTCGAAGTTATGCTTGCGGTGGGCGTCATTGCGGTTTCAATCACCTCGATGATAGGTCTTTTGGGCGCGATTACCGCAAACATCACGCAAATCAGACACCAACAAAAGGCGGCAAGCTGCGTAACGCAAATGGAAACGGTTCTGCGCACGAAGCGTTTCGACGACGTTTTCAGATGGGTCTCGAACCCCTCGCAGCCGTACGTTGTCTATTTCTGGGACGAATATCAAAACCCCGACGACCCCGACAACACAAGCCTTGTGCCCCGCTGTTCCGAAGACGAGGGTGCGGTGCCGAATATGCCGCCCTCGACCGACACGCTTCAGAATATCGACGGCGACATTTACAGGGTGAACTTGTCGCTCTACCAGAACGGTCTCAAGGGCGAAAAAGTGAGACTGGGCGACGAAACCGAATACGGCGGCGGTTCGGTCGGCGGCGACCCGTCTTCGTACGCGCTTTCCTATCTGCCCCTTACAATCGAAGTCTTCGCCGAACCGCGGCAGGACATCACAAGAGGGATGGGCGACGCAAAGGTAAACGAGGAACGCAGAATATTCCAAGGCGTAATCACTAAATTGCGATAAAATGAAAAACATCAAAAAAGCTTTTACCCTCGTCGAAATTATGGCGGCAAGTGCCATAATGACGATAATAGTTCTTGCCGTTCTGAGCGTAACTACGAACATCCTAAACACTTGGAACAGAGCAAGCGGCGAGTTGAAAAACAACTTCGACGGCACGGTCGTCGGGAAAATCCTGCAGGACGACTTCGAAAGCATAATGATAAAAAAAGACGGCAGGGCGTGGTTTCAGATTGACTATCCCGAATCGGTCAGCGTGTTGACGGGTACGAACTACCTCGATACAACGCCGCTCAAACCGCCGGAAATTATGTTCTACTCGTCCACGACGCTCCGCCCGCGCTACACGCGCGAGCAAATTTCGGCGGCAAATCAGGACGACACCGAGCGCGCAAAGCAGGCAATTCCAATCCCCGGTAGCGTCTGCGCAATCAAATATCAGCTTGCTGTCAAAAGCCCGTTTATGGCGGCTTCGTCCGACTCGAGCGGCAACGAAACCCAGTACAACGCGTTCTTCGGTCTCTACCGCACGGTAATCGACCCTCGTTCGACCGTTCTCGAAGCGATGGGCGACACTGTTCAGGGCTACTCGAGCGACCCAAATTCGGAGGCTTTCAAGTACGCGCTTTCGAGCAACCTCTGGCAGAAATCGTGTGCGGTTATCGACGAACAGGGCATAGAACAGCCTGGGCAGGACTTGCGCGGGTGGGCTCTCGCGCCCGAAAATCTGCTCGTTATGAATGTGGTGGATTTCCGCGTAACTTTGGGCGTTTTCTACAAAAATCCGAGCGGCGGCATTAACGAACCCGAGTACAAAGTTGCGTTCATCCCCCCGGGAACGCCCGTAACAATCGGTCCGAGGATTTTGGCTTCGAATGCGTACGGCATAGGTTCGGGCGGCGGCAAGTATCCCGTCGAATCGTCGCTTGTCGAAAACGGATTTCTGGCGTTCGCCGACTTCTCGATTACTTTCATTTCCGATACGGGCGCAAAGGAAATGCGCAACTTAATAAAGACTGGCAACTTGACGCTTGAAGAGTACAAACGCCTTATTACACAGTACGGAAACACCGTAACAAAACGCGTGCAATTTATGGCTGAACCGTTGCTATGAGCCTGAACAACGAACAGATAGAATCGGTAAAACAGTGGGTCGCCGAAGGTGCGGACATCGGCGAAGTGCAGACGCGAATCAAGAGCCAGTTCGGCATCTCGATGACCTATATGGACGTGCGTTTCCTAATCGACGACATCGGCGCGGAGCTCGTATCCAAGCCCGAACCCGTCGGGCAGGAGGTTTCGCAAGACCTTTCGACGCAACAGTCTTCCGCGTATCCCGAAAGTGCGCCTTACGGCGGTGCGGCTTCGGAATATCAGGGCGAATCGTATCCCGATGTGGGCGAATCCGACGGCGGTTATCCCGACGCTTACGGGCAACCCAGTAGCGAGGAATACCCCGAACAGAAGGCGTCCGAAGCTCCGCAGTCCGACAACATCAGTGTTTCGGTAAGTCCGATTCAGCGTCCCGACTGCATTGTTTCGGGCGATGTAATTTTTTCCGACGGCACGAAGGCTGAATGGCGAATCGACAGAATGGGGCAGCTTGGCTTGATTCCCGAAGCGGGAAAAACTCCGCCGCAAAGCGATATGTATCCGTTCCAGCGCAAGCTGCAGGAATTGCTGAGCAGGATGTAGCTTTTTACCATGTCGAAAAACGACTTCACCGACACCCTACCGCCCTGCAAGGGGCGGGTTTTATTGCATTCGTGTTGTGCGCCGTGTTCTGCGGCGGTGATAGAAAATTTGCTTCAAAACGGAATCGATTTTTCGGTTTACTACTACAATCCGAACATTGTTCCGCGGGAGGAGTATGAGCTGCGCAAGTCGGAGAACAAAAAGTTTGCCGAGCGTTTCGGGGTTGAATTTATCGACGGCGATTGGGACAATGAAAATTGGCTTTCGGTTTGCGGTTCGATGATGGATTTGCCCGAGCGTGGGGCGCGTTGTCTTGAATGTTTCAAGATGCGATTGTTGCAGTCTGCCAAGTTTGCCAAGTCCAACGGTTATGCCGTTTTTACGACGACTCTTGCCGCATCGCGTTGGAAGAGTGTCGAGCAGCTAAACGAGGCGGGAAAGTTCGCCGAATCCGCCGTCGGCGGCGTGAAATTCTGGGCGAGAAACTGGCGCAAGGGCGGTTTAACCGAACGTCGCGCCCAACTCCTGCGTCAATACAACTTCTACAACCAAACCTACTGCGGTTGCAAGCAGGCTGCAGCAAAGGCGAAGCCCTTGACGCCCGAACTTCGTTCGGGAGTTGTGATACTGCGGCGCGACTATAGTCGCGCCTTTTGTGTATAATCACGCATTGCCTACGGCAATCGCTTTGATTGTTCGAACTTATTTTGTAGAGTTCCGAAACAAAATCGACAAAGCCGAAGCCCCCGCAATGGCGTACAGGCTCCAGCCTGTAAGTTCGCATTGCTTCGCAATGGCTTTGATTGTTCGAACTTATTTTGTGTGTTGTCGAAACCTGTTGATATACTTGTCCGATTGGAAAAGATTCAAAACTGCATTATTGCTTTTGCAATTTTTGCGCTGTCGGTCGGCTTGTCTTTTGCGTTTTCCCTTGCGATTTGCACGGGTTGCGGAAATTCGTTTTTGAAGTACGAAAAAAGCATATCGGAATATTCTCGCGTAAATTCGGGGTGTCCCTGAAAGCACAATGCGCTTTCGCCTATGCGATACGATTCGTTCGGGCAAAATTCGCTTCCCGAGAGGCGTTCCGCATTCGGCGGCAGCTCTATGACCTGATCGTGGTGGTTGTAGTCGAGCCGGAAGCCGCCGTCGGGGAAATACGGTTTCAGAAAATCGGATTTCAGCGGCGAGAATCTGATTCCCTCTCCCCATCCCGCTTCCGCTCGGGCTACCCGTCCGCCGAGCGCGTCGGCGACGAGTTGGTGTCCGAAGCATATGCCGACAACTTTCGCCCCGCAACCGCAGGCTGCACGGACAAAATCTTTTAGTGCGGAAATCCAAACGTCGGAATCGTACGCGCTCGAAAGGCTGCCCGTAATCACGTACTTTTCGCCGAAGCGGACGGCGGGCAATTCGCCGTTTCGCGCGTCGAAAACCTCGATGTCCGCCATTGCCGCGCCCGCGCCGACAAACAGATTTGCGAACAACCGCCAATACTCGGGCGTCGCGCGACCGAAAGCCTTTCGCGCGTCGGAAAAATCCTCACAGGAAAGAATTTTAATTTTCACAAAACACGCCATCTTGTACGCCGAAAGAAAAAATCAAGCATATTCAAACGGGCAATTTTCGTCTTCCCAAATCCGCCGCTCAGTTTTTTGTATGCGGTGTTCGAAAGAGGGGGTTGCGGTTTCGATTTGAATCCTGCGGCTTTTTCGCGGCGTTGCGCGTACCGATTTTCCGCTTTAGTTCTTGATTTTTCGGGGGGCGGTTGCGATTATGTCGGCTTGTATGGACAAACGCGATTTGACGAAATTCGTTCCGACCACCCGCGCCGAAATGCAGGCTCGCGGTTGGAATGCAATCGACATTCTGATTGTTTCGGGCGACGCGTATGTCGACCATCCGAGTTTCGGCTCATCGCTCATTGCCCGCATTCTTCTCGATGCGGGGTATCGCGTGGGGATTGTTTCTCAGCCCGACTGGCGCACTCCCGATTCGCTCAACGTTTTCGGGCGGCCGCTCTTGGGGTGCGGCGTTTCGGCGGGCAACATCGATTCGATGTTGAAAATCTACACTGCGGGCAGGCGTATGCGCCGCGAGGATATGTATGCGCCTGCGGGCAAGACGGGCTTGTGTCCGCCGCACGCGTCGGTTGTGTATTGCCAGCTTGTGCGCCGCGCGTTTCCCTCCCTGCCTGTGGTGCTCGGCGGTGTCGAGGCGAGTCTGCGGCGCGTTGCCCACTACGATTATTGGCAGGACAAAATCCGCCAGTCGGTGCTCGTCGATTCCAAAGCCGACATCCTTTGCTACGGAATGGGCGAGCTTACCATGCTCGAAATTTTCGACCGCATAAAAAACAACCGCAGTTTGGCGGGCATTCGCGGCACATGCAGATATTTGGGCGGGAAGGAGTCGGCTGCGTTTGCCGTCGACGAAAGCGTTGTGGAGCTGCCGTCGTTCGAGGAGATGTGTTCCGACAAAACCGCGATTATGCGCGAGACGAAGGCGGTGGAGTCGGAGATGAATCCGTGGAACGGGCGTCGGCTCGTACAGCGCACGAACGGGCGCATTCTGCTTGTCGAGCCGCCGCGTCCGCCGATGTCGTCGGAGCAGTTCGACAAGTTTTCCGAATTGCCCTACACGAATCTTCCGCACTGGTCGTACAAAGAGAAAATTCCCGCGTGGGAGATGATAAAAGACTCCGTCACGGTTGTGCGCGGCTGCCCCGGGGGGTGTGCGTTTTGCGGGCTTGTATCGCATCAGGGGCGCAATCTTGTGTTCCGCAGCCGCGAAAGCGTCGTTCGCAGTGTGGAGCGTCTTGCGAAGCAGCCGTACTTTCGCGGAACGATTAGCGATGTCGGCGGGGCGGCGGGCAACATTTACGGACATACGCCGAAAGACCCGAACATTTGCAAAAAGTGCCGCCGCTACTCGTGCATTTTTCCGAATCTCTGCAAAAACTACGGCGTGAACGAAAAGCCGCTTATGGATTTGCTCGACGCGCTCAAAAAAATTCCGAACGTCTCGCACGTTTTCGTGAACTCGGGCGTGCGGCTCGACTTGGCGTTGCTTCAGCCGCGCCAGACCGAGAAAATCATACGCGACCACGTATCGGGGCAAATCAGCGTCGCCCCCGAGCACCTCGACGACAAAGTTCTCCGCCTTATGCGCAAGGGCAGGGCGGGCGAGTTCGACGCGTTCAGAAAAATCTTCGACAGCGTAAACGGCAAGACTGGCAAGAAGCAGTACATAGTGCCGTATTTCATCTCGAATTTTCCGGGGTGCACGGAAAGGGAGATGGCGGTTGTGGATTCGTATTTGGGCAGGTCGAACTGGCGCGTTCAGCAGGTGCAGGATTTCATTCCGCTGCCGATGACGATGGGATGTGCTATGTACTGCGCGGAAATCGCGCCCGACGGCACGCCGATAAAAGTCAACAAGGGGCTTGCCGAACGCCGCACGCAGCGCGATATGCTGCGCGGCGACCACAAAAAACCGAAGCGCAAATTCGGCGCAAAGTAGGTCGCGGGGCATTTTGTACTTGTCGGAAATTTTACCATAAAATAATAAAACACATAAACTACTATGAAAAACAAACTGAAATACTTGGCTGTAATTATCGCCGCGGCGGCGTTCCCTTTGTGCGGATTTGCGGCGTTTACGGAAGTAAGCGTAAAAGACAAGCCCGTCGTGCAGGTTCCGTTCAAACCGTTCGCGGACGAAGCCCCGAGCCTTCTGCCGCCGAATAAAAAATGGAAACTCGTCTGGAACGACGAGTTCAACGGAAGGGAAATCGACAAAACAAAATGGATGTGCCGCGAATCGTTCTGGGGGCAGGATTTCCCCGCGTTCGCACACAACTACGAGGGCGTGGAAATGACGGGCAAAACCGTGCGCCTGCACCTGCTCCGCAAGGGCGACGACTTCTGCTCGCCGCACCTCCAGACGGGTTCGTTGACATACGACATTCCCAAAGATTCAAAGGGCTTCTGGCCGTTCGGCAAATACCGCAAACCGCTTTTTATGCATAAATACGGCTATTACGAAATCCGCTGCAGACAGCCGAAAAACGCGGGTTGGCACTCGGCTTTCTGGTTGCAGTCCCCTGGGATAGGTTCGTCGCCGAACCCCGAAGTTGCGGGTATCGAAACCGACATCATGGAAAACTACAACCAAATCAAGAAAGGGCGCATAGTCGGCGGCAACGGTTGGAACGGATACGGCAAAGACAGCAAATGGTTCGGACACTTCTCGTGGGAATACGAAGCCGACTCCGACGGTTGGTGCTACTACGGCGTGGACTGGTCGCCGAACGGCTATACATTCTACGCGAACGGCAAAAAGGTCGGCGAACAGAACAGCCCCGTCTCGCACGTGGAGCAGTTTATTCTGGTGTCGACCGAACCGGGGGGCTACAGAAACGCCCAAGGCAACGACGGCGGACTTTCCGCGGGAAAACGCGAGTGGGGTAAACCCGTTCCCGAACTGTTCAAGGCGGTTCTGCCCGACTACTTCGAAGTGGACTTCGTAAGAGTCTACGACGAAGTGCCGAACAAGTAGCGTTATTTGGTTTCGGCAACCCCGCAAAATAAGTTCGAATCGACAAAGCCATTGAGCGGGCTGCAGCCTGCCGCCAATGGCTTTGCCTTTGCTTGCAGCCTGCCAAAAAGTGGCAACTATAGTTGCACGGATATAAAAACAAAAAAGTTGACGCGGCGGGGGTATTTTGGCAAAGTTGACGCCTTAATTTTGGAGTCGGCGCGGGAATCCGCCGCCGCAAATCGAATCATAAAAATAAATAGAATGTAATATCTTATGGCAAGTCCCACAGACATCAGAAAAGGCAGAGTTATAATGTACAACGGCACACCGCACGCCGTTATGAGTATGCTTCACCGCACGCAGGGCAGACAGGCGGGCTTCGTCCAGACCGTCCTCAGAAATCTGGCTACAAACGCCTCCACCGCGGTCAAATTCCGCTCCACCGACTCGGTGGAATTCTGCCACACCACGAACAAACAGCTCGAATTTTCCTATGTCGACGGCGACCAATATCACTTCATCGATCCCGAAACTTTCGACGATACCGTACTGATGGAATCGACAATCGGCGAAGACACAAAGTGGCTCACCGAAGGCTCGCTCTATATGATTATGTTCGTAGACGGCGCGCCCGTTTCGCTGGAACTGCCCAACAATATCGAAATCGAAGTTGCGGAAGCGGCGGAAGGTCTGCGCGGCGACACTTCGTCGGCGCCCACAAAGGCGGTCACATTGGCAAACGGCGTTGTTCTGCAAGTGCCCCTCTTCATCAAACAGGGCGACAGAATCAAGGTTCGCACGGAAGACAACACATACATCAGCAGGGCTTAAAGCCTCGCATTTTATGGAAAACTCGGTTCCGCATAGCGACAAGGTGACAATCAAGGCGTCCGATTTGCGCGGCATCTTGGAATACGTCCCCCTGTATCGCGGTCAGACTTTCGTCATCGCAATCGACGGAAGCGTGGTGGCGTGCGACAACTTCGCAAACGTCATCACCGACATCGCCGTTTTGCGGAGCCTCGGCATAAACGTTGTTGTCGTCCACGGAATAGGGCGGCAACTGAAGGAAATCGGCGCGGAGCGTTCGGTGGAACTGAGCGACGTCTACGGAAACAATCCCGTCGACGACAAAACGCTTTCGCTTGCCCGCGAAGTTTCGGCAACCGTGCTTCAGACGATTATCGACACCTTCGCGACAAAGAACATCCGCTGCGTTTCCACAAACGCCGTCCGCGCGACCGAAGTGGGGATTATCTCGGGCGTGGACTACCGCAACGCGGGGCGTATCGAAAAGATAGACTTCAAAACGCTCGAGAACCTGCTTTCGCTCGGGATGATTCCCGTGCTCGCGCCGATGGCGGTAAACCGCGAGGGGCGCATTTTCAGAATAAATTCCGACCTCTTGGCGGCGGACGTGGCAACGGGGCTCGGGGCAACAAAACTCATTTTCCTTACGGTGACCCGCGGGCTTTTAGTGGGCGACGAAAAGGCGGTCGCAGTGCCGCTCGGCGACGTGAAATCGCTGATGGAAAGCAGAATCGAAACGATTGACCCGCGCGTCGTCTCGAAAGTGCAGTGCGCAATCCGCGCATTGGAATCGACAAAAACACAGCGCGCACACATCCTCGACGGAAGCGAATTCGCCTGCCTGCTTACCGAACTTTTCGAAAAGGTCGGCTGCGGCACAATGATATATTCCGACGAATACCAGAAAATCCGCAAAGCCACGCGCGACGACGTTTCGACCATCTACAACCTTTCGAAAAGCTCCACACGCTCGCAGAACTTGGTCTACCGCAGCCGCGAGGAGATTGAATCGAAAATCGACACCTACTTTGTCTACGAAATGGACGGCAGCATAATTTCGTTCGTGAGCCTGCTCGACATTTCGGAGGGCGCGGCTGAACTTGCGAGCCTGCACGTTCAGCCGTTCTATCAGGGGCACGACGTAGGCACGCGAATGGTGGATTTCATAGTGCGCGAGGCGAAAAAACGCGGCTATAAACGGCTGTTTGCGCTGAGCACAAAGAGCGCGCCGTTCTTCTCCGACGTGTGCAATTTTACGGAAGTGCCGCCGACGGAACTGCCGAAAACGCGGCAGGAAAAATACGAGAAATCGGGCAGGCACTCAAAAGTTTTCGTAATGATGCTTGGATAGCGCGAAGCTTCCCCGCAAATAGGAAAAGGGGGACGGGGAAGACCCGATTCCCTTTTTTTATCGGCTTTGCCAATGGCGTTAATTTCTTCAAATAACCTATCACAAAAAACAAAAAGCCGCCGCGAAGTTCGCGACGACTTTTTCTGGGTTCAGGTTGGTTAGAAAAACTTGCTATTTTCTCCTGCGATACGCGGCAAAA
>URJY01000010.1 GCA_900548275.1 uncultured Opitutales bacterium
TCACGAACTCGTGATGTCTTTTTTTGTATAGTCCCATAGTAAGCGATTGGGCGTTAAAAAACGCCCAATGCGGAAGAAACAGGAAAGGCGCGGCTATAGCCGTGCCGCATAATCACAGATATAAAAAACCCCAAAAAGGCGGTTTTTTCTCCGAAAAAATCTCCGCCTTCCCCCCACTGTTCGAACTCTCAAGACATCACGAACTCGTGATGTCTTTTTTTGTATAGTCCCATAGTAAGCGATTGGGCGTTTGGAAAACGCCCAATGCGGAAGAACGGGAAAAGGCGCGGTTATAGCCGCGCCGCTTAAACACAGATATAAAAAATGCCGCGCTTAAACACAGATATAAAAAAACAAAAAAACTTGACGGGGGTTTGTGGAATTGGGTAGGGTTTTGGTATGAAGACTATTGCGGTAATCAACGGCGTTAATATGGACAGACTCGGCAAGCGCGAGCCCCAAATTTACGGGAGCGAAACGCTCGATATGCTGATTGGGTCGTTAAGGGAGGAAGCCGCAAAACTGGGCGTTGAAATCGCCGCATTCCAGTCGAACCACGAGGGCGCAATCGTCGACGAAATCGCGCGACTGGCGGACTCGGGCGTAAAGCTCGGCATCATCAACCCGGGGGCATTCACACACACGAGCGTGGCTCTGCGCGACTGCATAGCGGGGTCGGGAATCAAGTTCGTTGAAGTGCACATTTCGAACGTCCACAAGCGCGAGGAGTTCCGCAGGGTTTCGCTCACAGCACCCGTTTGCGAGGCGCAGATTTGCGGAATGGGGCGCGAGGGTTACTTCGCGGCTCTCAGATATTTGGCGTCGCTGTAGACCCGCGGCATACTTTAATCGGGCGCATTCGAATGTTTCGCGAACGCGCCTTTTGCGGATTCATCGTCAAGTGGACAAAATAGACTTTCAAAAGGAACTAAATTCAGACCAGTACGCGGCGGTGGTCTCGCCGCCCGACAGACCCGCGCTTGTGCTCGCGGGCGCGGGGTCGGGCAAGACCCGCACGCTGACATACAGGGTGGCGTGGCTGATTTCCGAATGCGGCATAAGCCCGCGTGAAATTCTTCTGCTGACATTTACAAACAAGGCGGCAAACCAGATGTTGAACCGCATCGAATCGCTGACGGGCTGCGAACCGCGGATGTTTTGGGGCGGCACTTTCCACTCGATAGGCAACAGGTTTTTGCGAATCGAGGGCGGGGCGATTGGGCTTGAGCCGAACTTCGGAATCATAGATTCGGAGGACTCCGACAAGCTCCTAAAAAAGGCGGTCGAGGAGACATATCCGCGCTTTTTCGCCGACAAGGACAATCCGCGCTCGAAACTTTTGCGCGAAATAATCAGCTACGCCCGCAACACGCGCGTTTCGATAAAAAGCGCAATGGCGTACCGCTTCAGCTGGATTGAAACGCCGTCGGAAATGATAGACGAGATAGCCCGCGCATACGACGCGGAAAAGCGCGCCACCAACAACTGCGACTTCGACGACCTGCTCGAGCTTTGGCTCAGGCTGCTTTCGGAAAATCCCGACATCCTGCGGCGGTATTCGGACAGGTTCAAAAACATCCTCGTCGACGAATATCAGGACACGAACAAGCTTCAGTCGGAGATTCTCGACCTGCTCGCATCGCGCGGCAACCTCAGCGCGGTCGGCGACGACGCCCAGTGCATCTACTCTTGGCGCGGCGCGGAAATCGACAACATTCTGTGTTTCCGCGAACGCTATCCCGCGGCGTACATCTACAAAATCGAGCGCAACTACAGAAGCTCGCCGCAGATACTGAAATTCGCAAACGGCATACTCGAAAAAATGCCGCTCGACGACGACGAATACAAGAAAACGCTCGTGCCCGCAAGGGAGGGCGTGTGCAAGCCTAAGGTCGTGTGCGCAATGGACGGCGCGTCGCAGGGGCGCAAGGTTGCGCAGATGATTGCCGAAATAGACTCGGCGGGTCGCTACGGCTACGACGACATCGCCGTTTTGTACCGCTCGCACTTTCAGGCGATGGACTTGCAGCTGCAGCTTCAGTACGCGAAGATTCCGTTCGTGATGACAAGCGGCGTGAAGTTTTTCGAACAGGCACACGTCAAGGATGTCATAGCGCAGATAAAGTTCGTGTCGAACCCGAAAGACCGCGTTTCGTTCCTGCGCTTTTGCCGCTTTATGCCGAAAATCGGCGACAAAACCGCATTCAAGATTTTCGACAAAATCTGCGAAGTTTCGGCACTCAAGAACGTTCCCGCGTTTCGCGTGCTCGGCGACAAAAAGGTGCTCGCAAAAGTTCCGTCGGCAGCCAAGCAGCTGTTCGAAGCGGCGGCAGCCGACATCGCAAAATTGGGCGAACTCGTCAACGCCTCGCAAAAAAGGAAAACCGCTGCCGCCGATTCGGAAAAAGTCCCAGAGCAGACCGACTTCTTTGCCGATATGCTCGGCAAACCGTCGGAAAAAACCGAGCCGTCCGCGCCAGCAGGTTCTTCGGTGGAAATGGATTCGTCGCCGAAGTCGGTGATAAAATATGCGTGCGGCGGTTGGTACAAGGACGCGATGAAGACGCTTTACGAAGACTGGTCGGAACGCGCGGAGGACTTCGACGCGCTCTACGAATACGCGTCGAAATTCGACGATTTCGACGACTTCCTCGCGAGCGTAACATTGGAAATCAACGACGCCGAGGGGCGCGACAACGAGGCGTCGGGCAGGGTGCGACTGATGACCGTCCATCAGGCGAAGGGTTTGGAGTTCCCCGTGGTTTTCGTAATCGGCGCGGCTGAGGGGCTTTTTCCGACTCAGCGCAGTATCGACGACGGCGACGTCGACGAAGAGCGCAGGCTTTTCTACGTTGCTTCGACCCGCGCGATGGACTTGCTTGTAATCACCTATCCGCGCGTGTTCGTTTCGGGAGGCAATTTCGAAACGAGAAAGGCGAGCCGTTTTCTGGAGGACATTTCGCCGTCGACGTACGACGTGTTGTAATGAATAATGAAAAATGAATAATGAATAATTAGGCGGCAAAGCCGCCTCGAGACTCGCAGGCGAATGTCCTTGTTTTAATAGTTTGCCTGATAGTTGCGAATAATTCGAGTTCTACATTTGGAATCAAGTATGGTTCTTATTCTGTTTGCATTATGCCAGTAGGCGAATCCGTACATTTTACGGGTAGTCATAAAGACAAGAACAACACCTGTGGAGGCATAGGCGGCAAAGCCGCCCAGTTATTCATTTTTCATTATTCATTATTCATTATAATTACGCTCTAAAACTTCCCCGTAGACTGCTTGGCGTTTTCGGTTCTCGTCTGTTTCTGCTCGCGGTAGAGTTCCTCCAGATATTTGCGCAGGTTCGAGTCGAAATTTTTGTCCACAAACAGCACGCCGCTTTTGTAGATTTTCGCGCGAATCGAACCGTCCTCCGTTTCGTAGTCGTAGTCGAAAGCGGTGTCGGGGCGGTCGGGGATGTTCACGGCTATGCGCACGTCTTTTGTCGGCGAAGTTTCGGGCTTGCCGCCGTAGAAAACGTCGGGCAGAAGCTGCGCGTAGCGGGTGATTTCGCCGCCCGAGAAAATTTCGCTCTCGACGTACTTTTTCGCCGACGCGTCGAACGGATACACCTTGCGCACGCCCGCGTTCGCAACTGGGGCTTTCGTCTTTTTGTTTTTCGCGGCGGTCGGCGCGGTCTTCGACGCGCTTATCGCCGACTGCTTGTTGACGTACTGGCGGTATTTTTCGTAGGTTATGCGCTGCTCGTATTCGAGAATCTGCGCGGGAATCGACTGCGCAAAGTTTATCGACTCGCGGACGTCGTCGGGCACTTTCGCATAGACAAAACGCGTCGCGCTTTTCGGCAGGATTTCGGACACATCGTTGTATTTTTCCGCGTCGGCGGTCGGCGCGGCGGGCGTTTTTGCCGTCGATGTTTTCCACGTTTTCAGAATGTCGGAAAATTCCGCCCTGCGCCATTTCGCATTTCCCTTTGCGGCGGCTTGTAGGTTGAAAAGCTCGGCGACTTCCTCGACCGTCATCGGGTCGCCGTGGCGTCGGTAGAATTCGAGCGCGGAGTTGTCGCCGAAAAAGCAGATGTGCAGTTCCCATCCGTAGAGGTCGTGCTGCTGTTGCGCGTCGGCGTTTGTGGTTGTCGCGGCATCGGGTCGCTTGAAGAAAAAGTGGTTTTGCGAGCCTTTGGGCATCATCAAAAACATATACTTGTAGGGCAGCTCGAGCGTTTCGCGCAAACGCTCCTCCCTCGACTGGTAGACGTACGCGCCGCCGTTCTTTGTGAGCATACGGCTTTGTATGTCTTGTTTCGTCTCGCCGATGCGCGCGTGCAAAAGGGGCAGGGCGGCAACCGACAACGCCGCAAACAGGGTAAATCGAAATGCGTTCATACCCTCGATGAAAATCAAAACTATGCGGCTTATCAAGCATAAACGGACTGCGCTTTCCGCCGAAACGCCAATCCGCCGAAAAGTCAAACTTGTGCAAAAAAATCTGCGGAAAATGCAAGCCCTCTTTCCGATTTTCCTTGCCGATAAGCTCTTGAAAGCGGAAAATACGAACAGATTTCAACGAAGTATCGGAGAACAAGCTATGAAAAAAACGATAATCACATCGATACTGTCCGCGCTCGCCGCGCTGTCGGCTGCGGCGGCAACCGAATTTATCGGCGGCGAAGACTACAACTCGAGAACGTCCATCGACGTAAACGACAATACCGCCGACATCGTTCTGAAAAAGGGCACGGGTACGTCTTCGTCGTACTACTTCAAGGCGGAGGACAGCACGCTTGTCCGCAGTGTAAGCGGCACCGATGCGGGTACATACACCGTGGCGTTCGGCAACTTTACGGTCGACGCAAATTCCGATTCCGACTTCACCGCGTGGGACTTGGCGGGCACGTACCAGACCAATTACTCCACGCTCACATTCAAAAACACGGCGTCGTCAACTGCAAACATCACGATAAAAAATGCGGGCAATTTCGACATAACCGCGACCAACGCGCAGAGCCAGTCGCTGAATTTCCTCGCAATAACCGCCGACGTTTCTGCCGCCGCCTACAACTTCAGTTCCGTAACAGGCGGGATGTCCACTTTGAACGTCTCAAGAACTGCAAATGTTTCGATGACGGGCAAAATAAATTTCACGAACAACTCCGTCCTTGATGTAGAGGGAAATCTGACGGCAAATTCCGCCATCAATATGTCGGGCAATTCCGCGATGAAAGTTTCGGGAACGTATACTCAGGCGGCGGGTACGGCAACTCTCAACAACCTCACACTGACGGGCAAATACATCCAGACGACAAGAGCCGATACGGGCACGAACATTTACGGTAACTCGAAGATTTCGGCGGGCGCAACGCTCGAAGCCGACGGCAAGCTGTATCTGTGCAGCGGCTCGACTTTCACGGTCGACGGCGGTTCGGTCATAACAAGGTACAACAGCAAGGGTTCGCGCATTCTGCTTGCGAATGCGACGCTTGTCATAAACGACGGCAACGCGCTCAAATGCGAATGGGGCACCAACAACAAGGTGCTCCGCAATGCCGCGCTCGTTACGATAAATTCGGGCACTTCCTCGCCGCGCTTCGAGAACAACTTGTACATCAACGTTAGCACATCGCTCGACAAGATTTTCGTAAACGGCGCGCTCGTGAATGTTTATATGGACGATTCCGCGATTTTGACAATCACAAACGAGGGCAACGGCGGCTACATAACGTTCGACGATGCGGGCAAGGGCGAAATGAAAATCTACAACTTCCGCGAAGATTCCATTTTCCTCGCCAACAACAGCACGGCGATAATGGGCATAGGCGCAAAGATTTCGCTCTACGACAAGGCGGGCGAATTTCTCGGCATAGCAAAAATCGGCGCAAAAGGCGCATTGACCGCCGTCCCCGAACCTGCGACTTACGCCGCGATTTTGGGGGCGATTGCGATTGCTTTTGCATTGAAGCGCAAGGCTGCAGTCTTGACGGCGAGGAGGGGAAAATAAGTAGCGATTGGGCGTTTTTAAAAACGCCCAATGCGGAAGAGACAGGAAAGGCGCGGCTATAGCCGCGCCGAATACACACAGATATAAAAAACGAACTCTCGAAGACATCGCGAACCTGCGGTGTCTTTTTTTTGCACAGTCCCAGAGCAAGCGATTGGGCGTTTGAAAAACGCCCAATGCGGGTGAAACAGGAAAGGCGCGGCTATAGCCGCGCCGCATAATCACAAATATAAAAAAACTACGAGTCCAAGCCTATGTCTATCCAACGTCCCGAGTGGACTGGGGCGGCGGTCGAGACGAAGTCGGGGCCGATTTTTGCTATCGCTCCTATGTTGTCGAGCTTTACTCCGCCCGATGCCTCCGTCCACGCTTTGTCGCCTATGATGTCGATTGCAGAGCGCAGGTCGGCGTAGTTGAAGTTGTCGAGCATTATCACGTCGGCTTCGGCTTCGAGCACGGGCTTGATTTGCATAATCGAATCCACTTCAACCTCTACGGCAACGTCGGGGTTCTTTTCTTTCGCAAGCCGAACGGCGTTTGCGAGCATATCGCCCGTTACCGCGTGAGCCGCCACAAGGTGGTTGTCCTTGAGCATAACCCTGTCGAAAAGTCCGATTCTGTGGTTGTAGCCGCCGCCGCACGCGAACGCGTATTTTTCGAGAACGCGCAGGCACGGGGTTGTCTTGCGGGTGTCGAGCAGTTTCGTCTGCGAGTCGCCGAGAGCCTTGACGTATTCGGCGGTGACCGTCGCCACGCCCGAGAGCCTCTGGATGAAGTTCAGCATTATGCGCTCCGCCTGCAGAATTATCCGCGCCGAGCCCGAGATTTCGCCGATTTGCCCGCCCTTTGCAACGCGGTCGCCGTCGTTTACGAACGGCGTGAAAACGCACGATTCGCCGCTTACCGTCGGTTCGTAGACTTTCAGAATCATCGGGATGAGTTTGATTCCGCACATAACCATATCGCGCCGCGCAACGAGGAACGACTTGATTTCCGAATGCGGCGTGATTGTGGCGGTGGTGATGTCGATTGCCTTCTGCGGTTTTTCCCTCAGCCCCGCGCCCTCGATGTCTTCGGCGCGCGCGGTGCGCACGAGGTCGAAAATATAGTTTTCGTCGAGGTCGTCCCACTTGAGGCGGCGCACGAGGTGGTTTATGAATTTATCGCTTTTCATATCCGTTTTTGTCAAATTTTATACGAAGAACTCGCGCGAAGCCGCAGCCTTAATCGAGATGCAGAACGGCTTTTCGGGAATGCCGAGCACGGTCAGTTCGTACGCGCCGCCCGCCGATTCCATAAGCGAAAGCCCGCCCGCAACGTCCCACAGATAGAGGCGTTCCTCGTTGTACGAGTCGGCGCGCCCCGATGCGACCCACGCCATTGCGCACGCCGCGCTGCCGCACATGCGCACCTTCTTGAATTTCTGCGCCGCCATCACGAAGCGTTTGAGGTTTGCGTCGGAATAGTCGGTTGCGCTCGGGAAGCCCGTCATAAGCGCGCCCTGCGAGGTTGTCTTCGCCCAGTTCGGCTTGATTTCTTCGCCGTTGAGCGTAAGGGGAAATCCCTTGCCGCCTACGAAAATTTCGTTGCGCGTGAAGTCGTAGATTGTGCCGACCACGGGCTGCGTGCCGCGCATAAGCCCGATGCTTACGCAGACCCCGGGGATGTCGCGCAGGAAATTGTACGTGCCGTCGATGGGGTCGACAACCCAGTAGAGCGAGTCGGACTTCAGCAGCGACGCGTCGCCGCCGCGCTCTTCGCCGACAACGGGAATGCCCGTTTTTTCGAGCTTTTCGCGGATGAAGATTTCGCTTTCGACATCCTCCTGAAGTTTGACGTCGTTGCCTGCGTCCGAATTTACGCGGCGTTCGGCGATTGTCTTGAGTCTGTCGCCCGCGAGTTTTGCGACCGACGAAACCGTTTCGAGAAAAAATTTGCCGTCAGATTTGTCCATGCGTTTATTATCGTAAAAGGAGTGCGGGTATTACAAGTTTTAAAACGCCGATTATTTCCGCCGCAGCAGGTAGGCGATTGCAGTGCCGAATTTGTTGTGCGTGGAGATTTTGATTTTCGACTTTCCGCCGTTACGTTCAATCGGCACCTGCGCGACGGGTTTTCCCTCGCCGTCGAGCGCGAGGCATTCGAAGCCGTCGAGCGCGGAATCGAAGACGATTTCGGAGTCGGCGCGTTTGAGCAGGTAGGGCGGCTTTCCGTAGTCGAGTAGGATGTCGAAGTTTTCGTTTGCGAAGCGTTGCGATGTGTTGCAGAGGTCGGTCAAATGCGCGACGAGTATGCGCCGCGATTTCCCGAGCGGCGACTTCTCGAGCGAGCACACCGCCACGACCGACCACCCGCGCGTGTTTTCGACTTCCGCGAAACTTCCGCTCAACTTCGCGCCGCCGTTTTGCGCGAAGATTTCCGAACGCGGCGATACCGCCTTCCACTGCGATTTTTTCGAATCGAGAAACAGCTGCCGCGTCGAGCTTTCGTAGACTCCGCCGCCGATTTTCCCGCCGCCGAAGTCGCAGCTTTCCGCCACGTTTTTTGCGGCTTTGCCGTCGAACGCGTAGACCGTTTTAACGTCGGGCGGAGTGTCCGCCGCGTCGGCGTTTTTGTCGGAAAGCAGCATTAGAATCGGCTTGCGCGGAAGTTTTGCGGCGGCACTGCGCGCGCTTTTTGCGACAACCACCGCGCTCTTTGCGACAAGCGAAATTTCGGCTGCGATTTCCGCGTTCTTGCGCGCGTTCACGTTGCCGTCTTCGAAAATCGTCGGGCTTACGACAAGCGGCGCAAGGGCGCGGCTTTCCGCGAAGTCGCCGCGCAAATATATCAACGCGCCGATTTTGTTCGAGAGCATGCGCACGGCGTCGCCCGCCGTCTCGAAAAGTCCGAGGCGTTCGTTTTTTTCTATGCGGTTTTTTTCGTGCGTGTAGCAGAAGTGCCACAGCCCGTCGATTCCGTTGAGGGCGGAGTACGCGCCCACGAACACGCCGCCGAGGGCGGCTCTGGGGTTCGGGCGCACGAAGTCCCATTCGGTGATGTTGGCGGGTTTTGTCATCGGAAGCAGGGGGCAGATTTTCGCGAACATTCCGCCCCTCTTCGCTATCGGGTCGGACGAATCGACGTACATCGGCAGCGAGAATCTGTTCTCGAAAAACAGCGGGTGCCAAGTGTATGTGTGCAGATCGGCGACGTCGTATTTGCGCGCCATCGCCGAGACCATCAGCGAGCCGCCGTTTGTCTGGTCGGTCAGCAGCATATTGGGCGCAATCGACTTTATGTGGGCGGACATTTCGTCGTAGAATTTTCCGTAGCGGTCGATGAGGAAAAGCTGGAAGCGGTCGTTGTCGGTTTTCGCTTCGGGCAGCCCGCCGCGTTCGGCGAGCCACTTTTCGTAGACTGGTTTTGCGATGTCGTAGTCGAGGTGCGTGCGGACGACGAAATTGCGCACGTTGCCGATTGCGTCTTCGTTCACGACGCTCGCGAAAACTATCGCGGGTTCGTTTTTGTACGCTACGCCCGTGTACGGATTTACGTGTTCGAGAAAATTCGATATGAACCGCTTGAGCGTTGCGCGCGCCTTGTCTGAGAGGAGGAAAAGCGCCTTCATATTGTCGCCGCGGTATTGAACGTCGTCGTATTCGTGCGGATAGAGCTTGCCCGTGGCGTAGAAGTCGATTGTCGTGTAGATGCCGCGCTTTTTGAGTTCGGCAAATAGGAAGTCGAACTTGTCGAGCTGCCTTTTGTTGAGCGCGGCGGAGTCGGTCGGCGAGCCGCGAAGCAACATCGAAGTTTGGTGGAGTCTTGCGGCGTTGAAGCCCGCGGCGGCAAGCTCGTCGGCGAGTGCGACGGACTGCGGCTTCTCGGGAACCGTCGCGTTCTGGCAGACGTTCTCGCCGAAGAAGCGCACTTTTTTGTCGGGCGATTTTTCGAAATAGTAGTCCGCGCCGCGCACTTTTACGAAGCCGTACTTGCCCGCGGGCGCGTCGAGAAGAAACGAGAAGTCGAGCGCGCCGCCGCTTTCGGGAATGCGCACCGATTCGAATGCGGCGTAGTCGTCGGATTCGCGCACGACGTATTCGCGGGGTAGGGGAACGGGCTTTTTGTTTTTGTCGAATTCGAGGGTGAGGTCAATCGCGTACTTTCCGCCGCCGAGCTCTTCGAACATCATCGATACCGTGCGGTAGTTCAGCACTTTCTGGCGGACGGTATCGCGGAAGTCGATTTTAAGGTTGCCCGAAATTTTAAGCTCGCCGTTTTCCGACTGCACGCGCAGCTCGCGGGCGGAAATATTTTTTGCGTCGGTTGCGACAACCTTGCCGTCGGCGAAAATCCGACCCTCGAAGATGTCCCTCGCGAGGTGGAACTGGAACGACGGCACAAGCGGCGCGCCGCGCGGGGGCTTGCCCAGAATTTCGGTTTCGGCGCAAAAGCGCGTCCGCGCGGGAGCGAGCTTTTCGACGCGCTGGACGATTTTCATTTCGCCGATTTTTTTGTGCGAAAGCACGCCGCTTAGCGTGTAGGTTTTGTCGTCGGAGGTTTCGGAGTCGGCTTTTACGACTTCCTCCTGCCTGAAGAAACGCCAGACTATCGACATCTTCGTGCCGTTGGAGACCGCCGTGCCTTTCGGCTCGACTTCGAGCGCGCCGAAATTTTTCGCGAATGCCGACACCGCCGCAAAAAGCAGAAATGCGAACATTGCGAATTTTATCCCCTTGTGTGTTGTTTGCATTGTCGCGGATTTTCGTTCGGCGCGTGTTGCGTGGCAACAAAATTTTGACATTGCCGATGTTGCGGGCGCAAAAAAAGGGCGACGGCTTGATAGCCGTCGCCCCTTTTTTATGGGTGCGCCCCGTGCGTCCAAAGCGTCGCTTTCGACGCACCCAGCGTCGCGCCAGCGACTAATTCAGCGTCAATGCCCGCGATATGCCTTCGTTCCGTCTTCCGTTTTGCGCCGTGTGCGATGCGCCGAAAGTCTCGAGCCTAAGCTCCCTTTCGATGTATTCGCCGAGCGAAAGCGACGGTCTGCATACCTCTTTCATTGCGCCGAACCGCGAACTTCCGCATATTTCGCAATCGAAAACTGCGGAGTTCTCTTTTCGGTATTTCATAGAACATCCTCTATTTTGAGGTTTGGGGGTGATGTCCGAATCCGCGAATGCGCACTGGCATAACGCGTCGAACTCGTCTCCATTAGGTTATTGTATATTCGTAAAATGCAAGCGTATTTTTAAACAAATTCGCAAATATTTTTCGGGATTGCCTAAAATTGCGCAAAAAAACGGAAATTGCGCCTCAAAAAACATTTGACTATTTCGGGCACTGTTTTTGAATTTTAACCGAAAAGGAGGAATTTGTGTTGCGCCGATTCCGTTTTTGTGTCGGGCGCGTGTGCCGAATGTTTCTCCCGCTTTTACAAACTACAAATACAATATTATGTTCAATAGAAGAGAGTTCCTCAAAAACTCCGCGCTGCTCGGCAGTGCGGCAATGTTCCTCGGCGGCAATTCGCAGGCTTTTGCGGCTTCCAAGAAGTGCGCGAACGGTCAGCTGCGCGTTGCGGTCATCGGTTGCGGCGGTCGCGGCTATTCGGTGATTTCCTCGCTCAAGCACGTTCCCGAAGTGCGCTTCGTGGCGTTCTGCGATGTCGACGATGTGCGCGCGGCGAAAGCCTACAAAGAATATCCCGCAGTTCCGCGCTTCCGCGACTACCGTGTGATGTTCGACAAAATGGGCAAGGATATCGACGCTGTAACCGTCGCCACGCCCGACCATATGCACTACCCGATTGCCGCTTGGGCGATTGCCAACGGCAAACACGTATATTGCGAAAAGCCCCTTACCCGCACGATTTGGGAAGCCGAAGAGCTCAAGCGTCTGGCGAAGGAAGCCGGCGTAATTACCCAGATGGGCAACCAAGGGCACACGAACGAGGGCTGGAGGCTCATCCGCGAATGGTACGAAGCCGACCTCCTCGGCGACATCGAAGACATCCACATTTGGACAAACCGCCCCGTGTGGCCGCAGGGCGACCTCAAAATGCCCCCCGCGCAGCCCGTACCCGCAACTTTGGACTATGATTTGTGGCAGGGCGTAGCACCCTATCAGCCCTACAACTCGGCGGTTCTGCCGTTCAAATGGCGCGGTATGCGCAACTACGGCACTGGCGCGGCGGGCGATATGGCGTGCCACTTCCTCGACGTTCCGTACTCGGCGTTCGACCTCGGTTTCCCCGTCGAAGTTATCGGCAACTCCACTCCGTTTAACGACTACAGCTGGCCGAGTCAGGCTTCGTCGATTATGACGTTCGCAAACGACTGCGGCGTAGGCGGCAAAATTCGTCTGCACTGGTACGACGGCGGCAGAAAGCCGAAGGCAATCAAGCGCGTTGAACAGTCGTTCCTCGACGACCCGCGCAACAACAACGCGACGTTCATCGTGGGCACAAAGGAAACGGTTTTCACGAACGAATACGGTCAGAACACGCGCATTTGGCCCGCCTCCAGAATGAAGGATATGCTCAAGGCGAACGCGTTCCCGAAAAAGTCGATTCCCCGTTCGATTGCCCCCGGAAATCCCCACAAGGAATGGGCGTTGTGCTGCATAGAGGGCAAACAGTCGGTCGGCAACTTCGACTACGCCGCCCCGTTTACGGAAATGGCACTCTTGGGCATGGTCGCTCTCTGCTGCCCGAACGTTCCGCTTTCGTACGATCCCAAGACGATGTCGTTCGTAAACTATCCGAAAGCGGATAAGTACATCCGCTCGCTCTACTCGTACAGGAAGGAATTCCTGCCGACGGCAAAGGCGTTGTTCTAAGGCGCGGGCTTTTCCGCGTCGCCCCGATGTCGGACATTCGGCGCGGGGCGCGGAAAGGCGCGTTTTGCAATTCTGTAAATTTAAATTAAAAAAGGAAAAACAATGTTAAATCGTAGAAATTTTATTAAATCGGCTGCCGCGGCAGGCGGTCTTATGGTTCTCCCGTCGTGGGCGGCGGCGCGCAAGGTCGGCCCCTGCAGCAAGCTCAACGTGGCTCTCGTGGGCGTGGGCGGCATCGGCGCGTTCGCGGTGGGTTCGCTCATCAACTACAAGTACGCGAACATCGTCGCCCTCTGCGACGTAGACGACGCGCGCGCGGCAAAGCAGTACAGCCGCTTCCCCGCTTGGCTTCCCAAGTTCCGCGACTACCGCGTTATGCTCGACCAGATGGACAAGCAGATTGACGCGGTAATCATCTCCACGCCCGACCATATGCACTATCCCATCGCAGCGTGGGCGATTGCAAAGGGCAAGCACGTTTTCTGTCAGAAACCCCTAACCCGCACGATTTGGGAAGCCGAAGAACTCAAGCGTCTGGCGAAGAAAGCCGGCGTAATCACCCAGATGGGCAACCAAGGGCACACGAACGAGGGCTGGAGACTCATCAAGGAATGGTACGACGCGGGCATTCTCGGTCAGATTGAAGACATTTACGTTTGGACGAACCGCCCCGTGTGGCCGCAGGGCGACCTCAAGATGCCCGCGGGTCAGCCCGTTCCCTCCACGCTCGACTACGACCTGTGGCTCGGTGTAGCACCCTATCAGCCCTACAACAACGCGGTTGTTCCCTTCAAGTGGCGCGGTCTGCGCAACTACGGCACTGGCGCGGCGGGCGATATGGCTTGCCACTTCCTCGACGTTCCGTACTCGGCGTTCGACCTCGGCTTCCCGATGAAAGTAGTGGGCAATTCCACTCCGTTCAACGACTACAGCTGGCCGAAGGAAGCTTCGTCGGTTATGACGTTTATGAACAAGCGCGGCGTGGACAACAGAATCCGCCTGCACTGGTACGACGGCGGCAGAAAGCCGAAGGAAATCAAGCGCGTAGACCCCGCGTTCCTCGCAGACCCGCGCAACAACAACGCAACGTTCATCGTGGGCACAAAGGAAACGGTCTACACAAACGAATACGGTCAGAACACGCGCATTTGGCCCGCCACAAGAATGAAGGAATTGATGAAGGGCGGCAAGCTCCCCGAAAAGACAATCCCCCGTTCGGTAACTCCCGGAAATCCGTTTCAGGAATGGGTATTGGCGTGCTTGGACGGCAAACAGCCCACGGCAAACTTCGACTACGCCGCTCCGTTTACGGAAATATTCGGCTTTTGCCGAATATGTTTGCAAGGGCGGTGCGGGTTTGATTAAGTCGGCGTCGAAATGAAAGAATATTTGAACCTTTTGAAGCTCGTTATGGAAAACGGAACGGAGCGTTCCGACAGGACGGGCGTCGGCACTATCGGCGTTTTCGGGGCGCAGGCGCGCTTCGACTTGCGCTCGTCGTTTCCGCTTTTGACCACGAAAAAACTCCACACTCGCTCGATTATCTACGAGCTTTTGTGGTTTCTGCGCGGCGATACGAACATAAAATATCTCAACGACAACCGCGTTACCATTTGGGACGAGTGGGCCGATAAAAACGGCGACCTCGGGCGCGTATACGGCGCGCAGTGGCGCGACTGGATTGCTCCCGACGGCAGGCACATCGACCAGATTAAGAACCTCGTCGACGGAATCCGCAAAGACCCGTTCGGGCGTCGGCATATCGTCTGCGCGTGGAACCCCGGCGAGCTTGACAAAATGGCGTTGCCGCCCTGCCACGCGATGTTCCAGTTCTACGTTTCGCCCGACGGCGGCTTGAGCTGCCAGCTCTATCAGCGCAGCGCCGACCTCTTCCTCGGCGTGCCGTTCAACATCGCCTCCTATGCAATGCTCACGATGATGGTTGCGCAGGTTTGCGGGTTAAAGCCACGCGAGTTCGTGCACACGTTCGGCGACTTGCACATCTACAAAAACCACCTCGAGCAGGTTCGCGAGCAGCTTTCGCGCGAGCCGCGTGAACTTCCGACGATGAAACTCAATCCCGAGCGCAGGGAGCTTGACGAATTCGTCTACGAAGATTTCTCGCTCGAAAACTACAATCCGCATCCCGCGATTAAAGCCCCGATTGCCGTATGAGCAGGGTTCGGGCGATAGCGGCGGTTGCCGACAACGGGGTAATCGGGGACGGGCTTTCTATACCGTGGCACATCTCCGAAGACTTTAAACATTTCAAGCGCACGACTTCGGGCGGAATAATCGCGATGGGGCGCAGGACGTGGGAGAGCCTTGGCGGCAGACCTTTGCCGAACCGCGAAAACGTCGTGCTTACTTCGCATCCCGAAACGGTCGGGGAGGGGGTGCGGGCGTTCTCCACGCTCGACGAACTTCTTGCCGCGTACGCCGACGACCCGCGCGACATCTGGATTATCGGCGGGGCGCACCTCTACGAAACCGCGCTCGACCGCTGCGAAGAGCTAATCATAAGCAGGGTGAAGGCAAGTCCGAAAGGCGACGTTTTCTTCCCGAAATTCGACGACAAATTCGTGCAGTCGGAAATTATTTTGAGCCGTCCCGAGTTTGACGTTGTCAGATATGTCAGGAAATAGTCGAAAATGGAATTCATAGCACTGATTTTGATACCGATTTTCATCGGCATGTATGCGCAGGCGAAAGTATCTTCCGCCTACGAAAAGTATTCGCGCGTCCGCTCGCGTTCGGGTATGACTGGGCGCGATGCCGCCGCCGCCGTGATGCGCTCGGCGGGCATCGACGATGTCGAAATCGTGCCGATTGACGGGCATCTTACCGACCACTACGACCCGTCGAGAAAAGTGCTCGCCCTCAGCCGCGAAAACTATTCGGGCACTTCGATAGCCGCGCTCGGCGTCGCCGCGCACGAGGCGGGGCACGCAATCCAGCACAGGCAAAGATACGCGCCGCTCAACCTGCGTATGGCTCTCGTGCCGATTACGAATTTTGCGTGCTCGCTTCTGCCCATTGTCATGCTCGGCGGCTTCTTCCTCTTCAACAGTCTGATGACAATTTACGTGGGCATAGGCGTGTACATTGTGCTTACAATTTTCCAACTCGTAACGCTGCCTGTGGAATTCAACGCGTCGAACAGGGCAAAGGCGCAGCTTTCGAGGCTCGGGTTTGTCGACGGCGCGGAGTCCCGCGGGGTCGCGGAGGTTTTGGACGCGGCGGCTCTTACGTACGTTGCGGCGTTCGTCTCGTCGCTCGGATGGCTATTGTATTTCCTGTCGGCGGCGAACAACAGGCGTTGAGTTTGCATTTGCGCCGAATTTTGAATCCGCTTCGGATGTGTTTTCGGAGCGGATTTTTTATTTGTCAAACTTTGCCGCGTTTGTAGGCTTTTCCGCTCACACACTTACTGTTATGCGAAAACTATTGTCAATACTTGCGGCGTTTTCCGCCGTTCAGTTTCTCTATGCGGAAGATATAAGCATATCGACCGAAAACACAAAGCTTGTGCTCGAACGCAAGGCCGACGGGCTTCTTACCTCGCGCGGCTACGGAATGGCGGGCGACGAATTCGCGCCGATTAAGCGTACCGACGAGCTTGTCCAACAGTTCCTTTTCTATCCGACTTCGGGCGACGGATTTCTGGGCGACTCTTCCCTGCGCGTCGTGCACGCCGACGGCGACATCGCCACGCGCTTGGAGGTTGTCGGCGTAAAATCGGCGACCGATTCAAACGACTCAAACATTGTCGATACCGAAATTTCGCTGAAAGACCCCGCCCACGAATTTTATGTAAAACTGTTTTTCCGTGCCTATAAAAAACAGGACATAATACAAATATGGTCGAAGATTGAAAACCGCGAAAACGGCGGAATCAGACTCGGCAAATTCGCCTCGGCTTCGCTGTTCGCAAAGAGAAAGGGCTACTACCTTACTCAGTTCTCGGGTAGCTATGCGCGCGAATTCAATCTCGCGGAGGAAAAACTCACGCGCGGGCGCAAGGTTCTCGAAAGCAATCTCGGCGCGCGCGCACACAGAATGCTCGCGCCGATGTTTATGGTCTCCGACAAACCCGCTTCGGAGGATTCTGGGCGCGTGATGGGCGGCGCGTTTATGTGGTCGGGCAGCTTCAATATGCGCTTCGACATCGACACTACCGACGTTCTGCGGATGACCCTTGCCGCCGACAATATCGGGGGCGAATACTATCTCGCGAAAGGCGAAATTATGGAGACGCCGAAAACGCTGTGGTCGTGTACGGATTCAGGTTCGGCGGCTCTGACGCACAATTTCCACGCATGGGCGCACGCGTACGGAATGCGCAGTCCGCAGACTCCGCGCCCCGTTCTGCTGAACAACTGGGAGGCGACGTATATGAAATTCGATGAGCAAAAACTCGTTTCGCTCTTCGAGCACGCAAAGGGCTTGGGCATAGACGTGTTCCTTCTCGACGACGGCTGGTTCGGCGACAAATACGTGCGTAACAGAGACACGAGCAGCCTCGGCGACTGGGTTGTCGCAAAGGACAAGCTTCCGCACGGCATAGGCTATCTGTGCGCCGAGGCGCAAAAGCGCGGAATGGACTTCGGCATCTGGCTCGAACCCGAAATGATTAGCCCCAAAAGCGAGCTTTTCGAAAAACATTCCGACTGGGCGATGTGCTCGAAAAACCGCGCATACGTTTTGGGTCGCCAACAGCTTGTGCTCGACCTCACAAACCCCGAAGTGCTCGACTTCACGAAGAAAATTTTCGCCGACATCGTGCGCCCGTATCCCGTCAAATACGTCAAGTGGGACGCAAACTGCTGCATCTACCAGCCGTTCTCGGCGTATCTGCCCGCCGAAAAGAAGGGCAACGCAATCTTCGACTACAACAAAAATCTGCTCGCACTTATGCGCCATTTCTCGACGGAATACCCCGAGGTCGGCGCAATGCTCTGCTCGGGCGGCGGCGGGCGCGTAGACTACGCGTCGCTTGCAAACTTCTATTCGTTCTGGCCGAGCGACAACACCGACCCGTACTCCAGACTGAAAATCCAGTGGATGTATATGTACTTCTATCCGCAGAATACGGTTTCGGCGCACGTCACGAAAATGGGCGGACGCCCGTTCAAGTTCGCAACCGACGTTGCAATGTCGGGTGTGCTCGGGTACGACATCGACATATCGAAAGTTTCCGACGCCAACAAGGCGTATATGAAGCGCACAATCGGGCTATACAAAAGCAAAATCCGCCCGATAACTTCGAACGGCAGGTATTACAGACTGATGTCGCCGTTCGACGGAACGCGTTCGGCACTGATGACGGTCGACGGCGGGAAGGCGGTAGTGTTCGTCTACAGCACGGGCGACTCGCCCGCGGCGACGCTCAAACTGAAAGGACTTTCGCCCGACAAGTCGTATAAAATCGCGGAAGTCGGACTGTACGAAGACGGCGCAAAATCGGCATTCCCCGAACACGGCAAAACGCTTCGCGGACAGTCGCTGACGGAGAACGGGCTTTCGATTCCCGCACAAAAGAAATTCGAAAGCGCGGTAATCCTGCTTGAGGAAACAAAATAAAACAACGGGAATATCGGAAAAATCCGCGCTGGTTTAAGGCGCGTTGAAATCGGACAAATAGGAGATTGTCGGTCGGACAGTCTCCTATTTCGTTTTTCGGAAAAGGCGCGGAATGAATCGCCGCAGCTTTATGCTCGGGGTTGCCGCGAATTTTGGGGGGTAATGCGTCAAAGAAAGAAAAAGACAGAAATTTGTTATTTTTTCCAAAAAAACTTCTTGACATTTGTTGGATTTTATTTGATTATTAGCGCATAAAAATGAGGGCGCGACACTGCTGCGATTACCGTTGCGTTCTCATTTAACTCCGAGGAATCGGAGTTACCCATTTTCTTCTCATAATAATCCCATAAAAACGGGTTCGCAAAGTTGCGCGCTTTGCGAACCTTTTTTTTGCAGTTTGCAATGGCGTTTATTGCCCGTTTTCGTGGATTTTTATCAGGGTATAGTTTTTGCCGTCGGAGATTGTGCTCTGTTTTGACGTGTAGACCGACGGCATTACCACGCCCACCGACGAATCCGTGCGTTTGCCCGTTTTTGCGCTCTCGTTTTGTTCGTACACTTTTTTTACGTTCGTTTCGTAGTAGCGGGCTGTGTCCTTTGCGGCGTAGTAAGCTGTGAGTTTATGGCGGGCGAATCCGCGCCTTATTGTGATGTCTATTTTCAGCAGTCCGCATTTATAGTCGGCGTTTTTGCTCGGGATTTCCGCCGCGCCGCGCGCCGAAAGTTCGGTCGAATTTTTCACCCAGACGATGCCGTCCGAGACTTGCCCGATTTCCCCGCGCAGGGCGCGGTAGAGCGAGTCGTCGTAGTCCTTGTCTTCGGCGTCGAGCATCATTTTCAGCGTTTCGGGCGACGCGCTGTTGAGGTTTGTCTTTTCGAAAAGCTCGGTCGATGTCGCCGCCGCGAAGAGTGTGTAGAGCGGGGTGGGCGAGCCGTTTTCGTCGAAGAAAAGTTCGCGGGCTTTCTCGACAAACCGCAGTTCGTCGAGCGAGAGTATTGCGCGGTTCGGGGGCTTGGGCGAATCGGCGTCGTAGTCGTCGAACTCCGCGCCGTCGGGCGATTTCGAGTCGTCGTTGTCGCGCCAGTCTACTATGCAGTCTGCGGCTTCCTTGGCTGTGTTCGAGTTTATTCCGTTTTCCTCGAAGATTTTTTGGAGAGCCGACGAGTCGAGGTTGTTGAACGGAATTTTTCCGCTCTCGTCGGATACGACAACTTCCGCCGCCGTGCCGTCTGGAAATTCGACGCGTTTTTCTTCGAGCGGTTTCGCCCAACCCTGTTCGGCGGAATACAGCCCGCCGTCGATTTGCGCGTATTCGTCGAGCACGGCGAGCGTTGCGTAGAGCGCGGAGTAGGCGTCCCGCCGCAGACTTTGCGAATGTATTACCGACGCCGAAAATCCGAGCGAGCGCGTTGTGTGTTCGACTATTCCCACCGAGATTATCGACGCCGCGAAAATCAGTCCGAGCACGAAAATTAGGGCGTTGGCGCGTTTCGTTTTCATTGCAGGTTCGGGTCGAGGTTTCCGTAGAGCGGGATTATCCGTTCGAGCGTTTCGCCGTTGCGCTCGAAATAAATTTTTATCAGGTACGGCATAGCCGAGTTGCCCGCCGCGGCGGTTTGTGCGGAATCGTCGGGTTCGTCCTCTTCGCGCCAAGTGTCGTTGTCTTGGTAGACGTAGCCGATGCGTTTTGCGTAGGGGGAAATTTTCGTTTCGTACAAAACCGCGTCGGAATTTTTCTCCTCGGCGTTTGCCTGCCGCCAGACAATCGACATTCCGTCGCCGCCGACTTTCAGCCAACAGATTTTTTCGGGCGAGAATCCCGTGTTCGAGCGGAGAAGCGGGTGGTTTTCGTCGACTTCGAATACGAGCGTTTTCTGCGCGGAAACCGATTCCGGCAGTTCGGCAATCGCCAGCGTTTTCGAGGCGTTTTGCGCCGAGACATTTTCGATTCGCGACGGGTGCAGAATCAGCGAGCGTTCGAATGCCGCCCGCAGAAAGCGTTCCGCGCCGTCGGCGTGCTCGCGCAGACTCCATCCGCGTTCGATTTTTTCCGCCGTATCGAGAAGCTGAAAGAGCATCGTCGCGCAGCCGAACATGACGAGTGCGGAAACCGCCAGTGCGAGCACGGCTTCGAGCAGGGTGAACGCGCGTCTCATTGCGGAGCCTCCCATTGCCGCCGCCTGTCTTCGAGCAGGTCGGTGCGGTCCTTTATGATGTCCTCGCGGTCGTCGGCGTTTTCGTACCACGACGAATTGCGCTTGACGAAAAGTTTCGTTCTGTATTCGCCGTCGTCGCGCGAGCAGACTATTTCGAGTTCGAAAAGGTCGAGTATTGCGGTAGGGGCTGCGTCGGCGCGGACTTTGTATTTGTTGCCGTCGAAAGCGTCCACGTCGATGCCGTCCTCGAGCTTGTCGTAGTCCGAAATTCCGAGTGCGGCGGAAACGAGCTGCTCCCTTACTGCGTCGTCGAGCGGGCGTTTGTCGGGCGCGTCCACAGCCAGCAGGCAGTTGACGCAGATTTGCGAGACCGCAACCGCCGCCGCCGCGAACAGCGCGAGCGCGAGCACGGCTTCGAGCAGGGTGAACGCCCGTTCTTTTTTCTCCGCCACGTTTCGGGTCGCGTTCATTTCGGAGTTTCCTCCTCGGCGCAGCACAGCGGGTCTACTGAGAGCGAAAACGGCTCGTCGTCTCCAATCGTGAATTTGACTTCGACGGGCGTACAAGTGCCGTCGGGCGATATTTCGATTGTCGATAGTCTCTGCGCTGCGAACTCGACCGATTCCGTCCCGATTATTTGCGGGTATTTGGGTACGAACGCGACTTCCGCGCGAATCTTTTCCTCCGCGTTTTTCGACGAAAGGGCGAAGCGCGCCAAAGCCGCCTTGTCTTCGAATCTCGATATTGTGAAGATTCCGTCGGCGTACGAGAGCGAGAGTTTTTCGCCGCGTTCCGCCGCGAGATTTCGGGCGTTTTTCAGCGCAGCCAAGAACACCCTGTCGGCGGGTTTGCTTTTAAGCGCGCCTTCGGAAAACAAGCCGACCGATGTTGCGGCAAAGCCCGCCATTGCGGCAATCAGGGCTATTGCCAACAGCACTTCGGTGAGTGTGAAAGCCCGCCGCGTCGGCATACGGATTTTTCCCTTCGCGGAAAATTCTACCAGTTGCCGATGTCGTCTTCGGTATCGGGCTGTCCGTCGGGGCCGTTCGACCAGAGGTCGTAGCCGTCCCTGCTCTTCTGCGCGGGGAAGCGGTATTGGAACGGATTGCCCCACGGGTCGAGCGGCAGGTTGCGCACGTACGGGCCCTTCCAGCGTTCGCCGAGCGAGTCGGGCGCGGTTTCGAGAGCCTTTATTCCCTCTTCGGTTGTGGGGAATCTGCCGACCGAGAGCTTGAACGACATCATAGGCACGGCGAACGCGTCGCTGACCATCGACTTTGCGATGTTCGTTTGGCTGTCGGTCATAAACTTGCCCAGATTGCCCACTACGAGGAATGCGAGCATCGAAATAAGGGCGATGGCAAGCAGCACTTCCATCAGTGTGAAAGCGCGTTTTGCGGAAATTTTTTCGTGGTCGGAATTGTGTCGCATAATATTTTCTGTTTAACCGTCAAACGCGGCCTGTCCCGATTTGTTTCGAAAAAAATCAGAGCTGCTCCAGTTTTTTGCAAACTTCGTCGATGAGAAAATCGGGAGTTGACGCGCCCGCGGTGACGCCGACGACGTCGAACTTACTGATTGCGTCGATGTCGAGTTCCCCGAGCGTTTCGATGTGGAAGCATGGCAGCCCCGTGCGCTGCGCCATAATCGCGAGCTTTACGGTGTTCGCCGAGTGCTTGCCGCCGATGACCACTATCGCCTGCGCGCCCTTTTCGGCGAGCACGTTTACGTCTTTCTGGCGTTCCTTTGTCGCGCCGCAGATTGTGTCGATAACCTTCGTGTTGGGGAAGCGTTTTTTGAAGTATTCGGAAATCTGGTTGTAGTCGTCGGTGAACATAGTCGACTGCGAGACCATGCAGATGTCGCCCCGAATGTCGGGCAGTTCGTCGATTGCCTTGGTGTCTTTGACGACGTAGCCCTTGCCGCCCGCGTAGCCGAGAAGTCCGATGACTTCGGGGTGGTCGGGGTCGCCGACGATGACGGTCGTGTAGTTTTTATTTGCGTGCATTTTGATTATGCCCGCGATTTTGCCCACGTCGGGACAGGTTGCGTCCTTACAGCGCAGACCGAGGCTTTGCAGATATTTTCTGCGGTCGGGCGACACGCCGTGGGCGCGGAAAACAAGCACGCTGTTTTCGGGCGACGCCTTCGAAATTTGGTCGTTGATTGACGATTCGCTTTTGTAGTCGCCGATTTCGAGCACGCCGCAGTTCGTCAGCCGCTCCATCATTTGGCGGTTGTGGATGAGCGGGCCGTCGGTAAAGACCTTGCATTTGCCGCCGTCGGTGCAGGTAGTCGCTATTTCGATTGCGCGTTCGACGCCGAAACAGAAACCCGCGCTTTTTGCTCTTATTACTTTCATAAATTTAGATTTTTTTGATGTCGAAACCGTCCTTTTTGTCGAGTACGCTCCAGCCGAGCTCGGTCAGTTTTTTTCGGAGCTCGTCGGCTTTTGCGAAGTCCTTCGCCTTTTTCGCGTCCCAACGCGCCTGAGCCATCTGCCTTATTTCTTCGGGAACGTCGGCTGCGGGCTGTTCGGCTTGCGCTTCGGACGAAAGGTCGATTCCGAGCGCGTACAGGAGCGAGCCGAGAGCCGCGATGTCTTCGCTCTTTCCGTCGAGCTTGGGCAGCGCGCCGAAGATTTCTCCGAGGGCGCGGGGCACGTTGAGGTCGTCGCAAAGCGCGTTCCACGCGGGCTCGAAAATCGTTCCCGCGAAATTGTTTTTGGGGGCGATTAGCTTTTTGAAGTCGGCTTCCGACATCTTGGCGCGTTCGAGCGCGGCTTTGACCGATTTCGCCAGTTTTGACAACGCGCTCTTTGCGTCGTCAAGCCCCTTGAACGTGAAGTTGAGCTGCTGGCGGTAGTGCCCCGACATCAGCGCGTATCTGATTTGCGCGGGCGTGTAGCCTTTCGCCACGAGGTCGTCGAGCGTATAGAGGTTGCCGAGACTCTTCGACATTTTCTGCCCCTCTACCATCAGGTGCGCGCTGTGGAACCAGTAGCGCACGTAGGGCGATTTGCCAGTTGCGCACTCGCTTTGCGCGATTTCGTTTTCGTGGTGCGGGAAGCAGAGGTCGATGCCGCCGCCGTGCAGGTCGAACGTGTCGCCGAGGTATTTTGTGGACATTGCCGAGCATTCGATATGCCACCCCGGTCTGCCTTCGCCCCACGGCGATTTCCAGAAATTTTCGCCGTCTTCGGGCTTGCGGCCTTTCCAGAGGGCGAAGTCGGAGACGCTTTCGCGTTCGTATTCGTCGGCGTTGTTTACTTCGCCCGCCGAGTTTGTGGACTGCGTTGCCATATGTTCGCGGTCGAGACCGGCGAGCTTTCCGTAGTCGGCGAATGTGGAAATTTTAAAGTATACGCTGCCGTCCTTTGCGGGGTACGCGTGCCCGTTTGCGACGAGCTTGGAAACCATGTCGAGCTGTTCGGCGATGTGTTCGGTCGCGCGGGGTTCGACAGTGGGGCGCAGCATATTGAGCCTGTCGCAGTCGAGGTGGAATTTGTCCTCCCACTTTTTTGTGAAATCCCCGAGCGTCATGCCGAGCTTGCGGCTTTCGCGGATTGTTTTGTCGTCCACGTCGGTGATGTTGCGCACGTGTTTTACCTTCAATCCGGAGCACTCGAGCGTGCGGCGCAGTACGTCCTGCGCTACGAAAGTTCTGAAGTTGCCGATGTGCGCGGGTCCGTAGACCGTCGGACCGCAACAGTACATTCCGAAAGTGTCGGTTTGGGGCGTCAGAACGTCTTTTTGTCTCGTGAGGGTGTTGTGGATTGATACATTCATTTTTGTTGCGATTTTTTTCCGACGGGTTCATATCAAACCATAATGAACGAAAATTTCAAGCTCGATATAAAAAAGCGTCCGCGCCGCCTGCGCAAAAGCGGCTCGATTCTCGCGCTCTGCGAGGAGACCCGCGTACTTCCGTCCGATTTGATTCTGCCCGTCTTTCTGAAAGAGGGCAAAAACGGCGCGGACAAAATTCCGTCGATGCCCAACGTCTACCGCCACACGATAGACTCGCTGCTGAAACTTTGCGACAAAATGCTCGGCAGGGGCGTTTCGGCAATCGCGCCTTTCCCGCTTGTGGACAGGTCGAAGAAGTCTCTGCGCGCCGACGAGGCGGTCAATCCGAAGTCGCTTGCAAACCGCGCGATTGCCGCCGTCAAGAAACGCTTTCCCGAGATGACGATCGTTGCCGACATCGCGCTCGACCCCTACACTTCGCACGGACACGACGGCATTCTCGACGAGTCGGGCACTTGGATTGTCAACGACGAAACCGTCGAGATTCTCGCGGGGATGTCGCTTGTGGCGGCGCAGTCGGGCGCGGATTTCGTCGCCCCGAGCGATATGATGGACGGCAGAATCGGCGCAATCAGAAGCGTTCTCGACGACTGCGACTTTCAGGATACCGCCATTATGGCGTACAGCGCAAAATACGCATCGGCATTCTACGGGCCTTTCCGCGACGCAATCGGTTCTTCGCCGAAAGCGCAGGGCAAGACAAAAAAGTATCTCGACAAAAAGGGCTACCAGTTAAATCCCGCGAACGCGCGCGAGGCGTTGAAGGAGGCGGCTCTCGACGAAGAGGAGGGCGCGGACGTGATAATGGTAAAGCCCGCAGGACACTACCTCGACATCGTGGCGAAGATAAAGGAGCGCACGACGCTGCCGATTGCCGCCTACCAAGTTTCGGGCGAATACTCCATGATTATGGCGGCGGCGCAGAACGGCTGGCTCGACGCCGACAGAACAATTATGGAATCGCTGACATCCATCAAGCGCGCGGGAGCGGATATGATTCTAACCTACTTCGCCGAATATTTCGCGGACAGAAAATAGGCGGCTTTTCACAAAATAAAAAAACGGTTTCGGAAAAAAAACAAGATAAGTTCGAAAATCCGAAGCGATTGAACGGCGGAGAATCCGCCGTTCAATGCGAACTTATACAGAAAAGGCGCGGCTATAGCCGCGTCGCAGCATCACAAGTAGGAACGAAGTTCCGTCCGTCAAGGGCTTCGCCTTTGCGCCTGCTATTTCCCGATTTTCTTTTGCAGCAGGCGCGCGGAGTTTGCCACTACCGTTATCGATGAGAGGTTGTGGAGCAGCGCGCCCGCCACGGGGCCGAGCAGCCCGAATGCGGCGGCGGTTATCGCCGAGACGCTTACGACGAGCGAAATTGCCATATTGGTTTTTATCGTCGCCATTACGCTTCTCGAAAATTCGACGATTGCGGGCACGGCGGAAATGTCGTTTGCAAGCAGGGTGATGTCGGCGTTTTCAACGGCGATGTCGTTGCCGACTTTCCCGAGCGCGACGGAAACATTCGCCGCGGCGAGTGCGGGCGCGTCGTTCACGCCGTCGCCGCACATACAAACGGTTCGGCGCGCGTTCTTCAGCTCGCCGATTTTTTCGAGCTTCGTTTCGGGCGAAGCTTCGTAGGTAGTGCGCTCTATGCCGATTTTTTCGGCGGCGGCAAGCGCGGCAGTCCGATTGTCGCCCGTGAGCATTTCGACGGCGCAACCGAGAGCTTTCAAGTCGGACACAACCTGCGCGGCGTTCTCGCGCGGCTTGTCGGAAAACGCCAACAGCCCCGCAAGCTTCCCGTTCAGGGCGACGGCGGCAAGCGTCTTGTCGGCGTCGCGGCGGACGAATTTTTCCGCCTGCGCATTTTCCGCAATCGGCTTTTCGAAAACCGAAATCTTTGCGACTTCTATTTCGCCCGAAGCCGACTTGCAGCGCACGCCGACCCCAACCGACGACTGCGTGGAAAGGCTTTCCTCCGCCTCGATTCCGAGTTCTTCGGCGCGGCTCAAAACGGCTTTCGCAATCGGGTGTTCCGACATTCGTTCGGCGGTTGCGGCAAGGCGTAAAAGTTCGCGCTCGTCCATTCCGAAGGCCGCGCACCCCGCGATGGCGATTTCGCCGCGCGTGAGCGTTCCCGTTTTGTCGAAAAGCACGGTGTCGACTTTCGAAAGCTCCTCGACCGCCGCGCCGCTTTTGACGACGATTCCGCTCTTCGACATATTCCCGATTGCCGCCGCGATTGCCGCGGGGGTTGCGAGCACGAACGCGCACGGGCAGAACACTACAAGCGCGGTCGCCGAGCGTATCAGCGCGGTCATCGTGTCCGCGCCGAACGCGAATTTTACCGCGAAGAAAACGCCGACCGAAATTGCGAGTGCGGCGACAACGAGCCGTCCCGCCCAGATGTTGGCGATGCGCGAAATCGGCGCGCGCGTGCCCGCCGCCTCCTCGACGAGCTTTGCGAGCCTGCCCGCCGCGGAGTCGCCGCCGACTTTCGTCGCCCTGATTTCCACCGCGCCCGAGAGATTGGTGGTTGCGGCGAGAACGGTATCGCCCAGAGACTTTTCGACTGGCATGGATTCGCCCGTAAAATTCGACTGGTCGAACGCCGACTCTCCCGAAATTATCACGCCGTCGCAGGGTGCGAGCGAGTGGGGCTTGAGCACGACTACGTCGCCGACCTTTAGTTCTGCGGCGGGAATTTCCGACGGCTCTCCGCCGCCGCGCCTTACGAAAACGGTCTTCGGCGCGAGCTGCGCGAGACGCTTTACGCCGTCGGTGGCGCGGCGCACCGTGCGCTCTTCGAGGGCTTCGCCGCACGCCATCAGAAACGCAACTTCGCCCGCCGCAAAAATGAAGCCGTGCGCGTGTCCTGCGGGGTTGTCCGCGCCGAAATGTATCGCAAACTGCAGAAGAACCATCGCAAGCATCGCCAACGACACGAGCGTGGGCGCGCCGATTTTGCCGTCTTCAAGCAGACTCCGCGCCGAAAGGAAAATCGGCAGCCCGCAGAGCACGACCGCAACCCACGACGGGTCGGCGAGCGCGTTGAAGTGCGGGTTTGTCTTCGACAGGAAAAATCCGAGCGCCAGTGCCGCTGCCGAAACGCCGAGCTTAATCCAGACGGGCACGGCAAACCCGTGTGCGCCCGTCGAACAACAGGAGTGCGTGTGCGATGTCGAGCAGCACGAGTGCATTTCGAAACCCTGCGGTTTGTCGCCGCCGCAGTGGCAGGCGTGTCCGCGATTGCAACAGTCGTGTTTTTTCATTTCGTCCATATCGGCAATAAAGATTTGAAAATTACGGGCAAAGTTAGGCTTGTCTAATTTTTATCGCAAGGTTTTTTTGCCGGAATTTAAGAATTGCATATCGGGCGCAAGTGTACGAAAGTTTGCCCCGAAAGGACAATATGAAGAAACTGCTCAAAACATTTTTCGCGGCACTGCTGGCGTTCTCCGCCGCCGCCGCGTTCGGCGCGAAAACGAAGGTCGCCTGCGTGGGCGACAGCATAACATACGGCTACGGAATAGAAGACCGCCCGAACAATTCGTACCCTGCGCAGTTGGGGCGCATTCTCGGCGACAAGTACGAAGTCGTCAACTTCGGCGTAAGCGGCACGACGGCAATCCGCGCGGGCAACTTCCCGTACGCGTCGACGCAGAAGTACGAGCAGGCGTTGAACTATCAGCCCGACATCGTCGTAATCAAGCTCGGCACGAACGATTCGAAAGCCGTCAACATCGCAAAAGTCGCCGACTTTGCCGCCGACGTAAAGACGCTCATAAACTCGTTCAAGAAGCTGACGTCCAAGCCGAAAATCTACATCTGCCTGCCCGTGCCCGCGTACATAAACGACACAAATCCGATGGGCATTAACGGCGACAGAATCATTTCCGAAATCATCCCGCAACTCAAGAAAGTCGCCGCCGACGACGGAGAGGTCGAGCTTGTCGACCTTTTCACTCCGCTTTCGGGCAAGGGCGAGTTGTTCCCCGACAAAATCCACCCGAACGCCGAGGGCGCGTCGATTATGGCGAAGATAGTTGCCGAAAAAATTCGGGAAAAATAAAACGCAATCGCGGGGCAATCACTGCTTCAAGGGGAAATAAAAAACGCGACGGAATGGAAAAATCCGCCGCGTTTTTGTTGTTCGGGTCGTCCCGAAAATTTCCTACTTCTTTGCCTTTTTCTTCGCGGGGACGGGGTCGATTATCTGACCGTCCTTGAGCAGGCGGGCGCGGAGCTTTGCGTAGTCGACATCCTGAACGGCAATGTTCTCGTCGATGGCGATTGCCGCCGCCGTCGCCGAGCTTTGACCGAGGATGATGAGGTTCGGTTCCATTCTAATCGAGCCGAACGCCACGTGCGAAGCCGACAGCGCGAACGGCACGAACAGATTTTTGCATTCCGACTTTTTGGGAACGATACTGTCGTAGCTGACGGGGTAGGTGATTCTGACGGGCTTTTCGAAGCCGCCCTCCATCGCCATCTTGCCGTCCACGACGACGCGTTCGATGTGGTGCGAGTCCATCTGGTAGCTGCCCAGACCCACCGACTTCGGCGCGGTTTCCCTGCCTTGGCAGTGCGCCTGCGTCATAACGTAGTCGGAGAGCATGCGGCGGCCTTCGCGCACGTAGAGCTCGTGCGGCCAGTGCCCTGTTTCGGGGAATTCGAACGCGTCCAGACCGTATTCGGCTACGCGCTTTTGCAGACCCTGCGGAACGGACGGGTCGTTCGCGAGGAAGTACATAAAGCCCTGCTGATAGTTCACGTGGTCTTGGAAGATTTTTTCGCGTTCTTCGTAGGATGCGTCAACCCAGTTGAAGTTTGCGCCAACGTGGTCGATGGAAATCGGGCCCGCGTTGTTGCAGTCGCCCTCGTTGAGCTTTACGGGGCCGTGTCTGTAGCGCAGATCCCAGAATTCGGAGGGCGCGCCGTTGACGTAGCGTTTGAGAAGTTCGTAGCGTTCGGGACGGTATCCTTCGGGCTTGGGCCACGCAACGTGCTTGCCGTCTTTCATCGCCCACATTCTGAAGCAGTACGCCTGAAGCTTTTTGTCGCCCTTGCCGAGAGTGTCGACCTTTGTGTCGGTCACGCCTTCGAGCAGACCGCTCGAGGGGTCGCCCTTGACCTTGTAGGGGTCGACCGCGAAGCGTGGCAGGTGGCTGTGCTTCGAGAAGTACGTTCCGTTGTATGTTTCGTTGAAGCGCGCGTTGTCTTCGCGTCCGAGCATATACGAGACGCCCGCCGCCGCGAGCATGTCGCCCTCGTACGTTGCGTCGACGAACATTTTGCCCTTTGCGGAATTGCCGTTTTCGAAGAAAATCCTTACGATTTTGCCGTCCTTTGTTTCGACCTTTTCCAGACGGTGTTCGAAGAAAACTTCAACGCCCGATTCCTGAAGCATGGTAAGGAACATCGTTTCGGCTTCGCTCGGGCGGAAGCCAGTCCACTTACCGAGCCTGTCGAAAAATTCCTTTGCGATGCCGCCGATTGTGCTGCGCTTGCCGATGTCGGTTGCCGTCAGACCGCCCGAGGTCATGCCGCCGACGTGTCTTCTGAAAACGTACAGAGCCGCAGTTTTGCCCATTCTGCGGGCTTGAACCGCCGCGCCCACGCCTCCGGGCGTGCCGCCGTAGACCACGACATCGTAGTTGCCCTCGACGGGCTTTTCCGCCTTCGGCACGGGATAGTAATATTTAAGCCCCGGATTGGGAGTTGTCGGCGCGGGCAAAGCCGCCTCCGCCTGTGCCGCCGCGAACGCCGTCAGTGCGGTAAGCGCGGAGAGCATAATTTTTTTCGTATTTTCCATCATAGTTTTTTCTAACAATATATAATAGTTGCAGTAGCCCCGCGCAAAATACAACGGGGCGACGGGAAAAGAACTGAATGAATTGCGCGAAAATGCAAGCCGATTTTTTCGCGGTTATTGCGCGAGTTTTACGGAGAGTTTTCCGAGCCTGTCGGCGCGGGCTATGCACTTGCCGTTTGCGAAGACCGAAAGCCCCGCGCCCCTGCCGTAGCGCGAGCCGTCGGCATCCCAGTAAATCGAGATTGCGGCGTTTTTGTATTCGAGATTTTCGAGGCGGAAATATTTCCAGCTTTCGGGCGCGAGCGGGTTGAGCTCGAGGCAATCGCCCTCCGAGGGGCGCAAGCCCACAAGACCCGTTATTACGAGGTCGGCGAAAGTCGAGTGGTTGTAGTCTTTGCCGCGCTCCTTTTTGTATGCCATACTGCGTTTGTCCCAAGAGAGCAGGCGGGTGCGGGTAATCCAGTCGCCCGTGTCGGGGTGCTGGCATTCGTCAATCCAGAAGACCTTTTTGCCGTCGGGCTTTGTCAGAGTGTGCGAGGCGGCGTAGGTTTTGAGCGCGTCGAAGTAGTCGGCTTTGTCGACGGGGCGGCTGTCGAAATCGTTGAGGAAGTTGGCGAGCGCGGTCAGCGTTATCGACGTCGAGAACGGCCAGACGGGCCCGTTCCACTGGCATTCGTGCCCTATGTAGGAAATCCTGAAACGCCCGTCGCGCCGCTCCGCCGTTGTCAGCCCGAACTTCGACTTGAAGCCGTCGGTCAGCGTTATCTGCTTCCACGCCTCTGCGTATTCCTTCGGCGCGATTCCGAAATACCACGGCGTATAGCCGTGTAGTTCGCGCACGTCGGCAAGCCTGCCGTCGTAGCCGTTTTTCGGCATAACCTTGTAGAATTTTGCGGTGCTGTCCCAGAGCTTTTCGTTGATTAGCCTCCCGAGCTTTTCGGCTTTTTCGGCGTACAGCTTCGCGTCGGCTTGGTCGCCGAGAACTTCGGCTATTTTCGAAAGCGCGGCGTAGTCGGCGTACATATACGAGTTTATCGTGGGGCGGTATCCGCACCAACGGGCGTTGAGCGCGCCCGAGATGGAAAGCTCCATTCCGTCGGCGAGGTCGCGCTGCCAGAATAGTCCGTTTTCGGGGTCGAAATTGCTTTTCTCCCACGCGGCGACGTTCGCCTTGAGTGCGGGGTAGAGGTCGCGCAGAAGTTTTTTGTCGGGGCGGGCGAGGTGCAGCTGCCACACGGTGTCGGCATACCAGAACGAGAAGCTGCGGACGTGCTTTGCGGTTTTCCAAAAACGCGCGTAGTCGGCGGCGATTGCGCCGTTTCTTAGCCAGCGCGCCTCTCGTATTTGGTGCGCGGCGGGGCAGGCTATCGTGTTGTATTTTCCCGCCCATTCCACTTTCGGCATGAACTCGGTGATGACGAAGCCGTCGGGCGTTTTTTCGACGTGTTTGCGGAACGTCCACCATCTGAAGTAGTAGGTCGCCGTGATGTCTTCGTCGGGGCACTCGAAGAGCGGGACATTCTCGAGCATGAATTTTTCGGCTTCGGAATTCGGGATTGAATTGACGTAAAGTTCGTCGTCGTCTGCGTTGAATTTTTCGACGTATGCGGAGAGCCTTTTTTGCAACGCCGAAGAGTCTTGCGGTTGTGCCGCCGCAAGCGAGCACAGCACGGAGGCGAAAAGTATTGCGATTGTTTTGACGGACATACGGCGGAATATTACCCAAGCGGAAAACGCCGACAAGAAAAAACCGCATCGGAAAAACTCCGAGGCGGTTTGGAAATTTGCATTTTACCCTGCGCCTATTTTTCGAGGCGCACGGTGATTGAGCGTCTGAATTTGGGCAGGACTATTTCGCCGCCGTCGATTTTCAATTCCGCCCATTCATCCTCCCAATCGAGGTACGCGCGGGCTTTGGAAAATTTGCCGTCGATTTTTATCTTCAAGCCGACAAGCTCCCTTGCGGGGATGTTGTCGCGCAGCTCGGTGTGGATGTCGGACGATTTGTCCCTGCACCAGAACATTGTCTGCGACTGACCTTTCAGCCCGTAGATGCGCAGTTCCTTCGTGTCGGCGCGGAACGGTCTTGCGTGTTGCGCGGCGGGGTCGAACCCCTCGATTGCCTTTGAGAAGCGGTCGAAGTGATGCCAGAGGTTGTGCTTTTGGACGTACACATCCCAATACCAGATGTGTCCCGTGCCCGCCGCTCCCGCAAAGAACGGCGCGAAAATTGTGTCGTGCAGAATTATGCCTTCTTTGTCGGCGTCGTGCTCGGGCGAGCGCGACGCGTAGTTGCGCTTGGCGACCCCCGTTTCGGCGAGAAGCACGGGCTTTTGCGGGTTCGTCGCGAATACGCGTTCGATTGCCGATGCAAGGCAGACATCCTGCGCTCCCTCAATCTCGGGGAGGTTGTCGTTGGGCAGGTTGTAGCGGTGGATTTGCACGAGGTCGTCCTGCGGAAGAACGTAGAATTCCTTTGTGAATCTTTCCATCCTTTCGGATTTGCCCTCGAAGCTGCCGTAGCTTTGCGTCGCCAAATTGTTCGGGAAGCGTTTGCGCAACTCGCCGAGCATTTCGACCGTCCACGGCATATGGATTTCCTTCGGCATTTTTACGCAGTCGAATTCGTTCCACAATTCCCACGCGAAGATTGTCGGGTTGTCGGCGTAGCGTTTCGCGAAGAAGTCGAGCCGTTTTAGATACAGTGCCTTGCCCTTGGGATTTGTGAAAAAGTCGGCGTTGTCGACGAAGCTTCCTCCGAATTTTTTGTCGTAGAATTTGCGGGTGTAGTGCTTGTTCGCAACTCCGTGCGACGGCGTTCCGCCGCTAAGCCGCGTGAAGTGGTGCAGGCACATCTTCGCCTTGATTCCGCGCTTGGCGCACATGTCGACGATTTTGTCGAGCCGTTTCGCCTTGTTTTCGTCGTAGACTCCTTCGGCGATTTCGGGTTCGGTGAAGTCCGCGCTAATCCAGATTCTGACGAAGTTGCCGCCGTTTTTCGCGAGGTTGTCGAGCTGGCGTTCAATCTCGTCGAGCGTCTTTTGTTCGTCGTTGCTGTCCCACGCGTTCGGCGGCCAGCAGAAGTTCAGCCCGATTGGAATGTATGTCGAGCCGTCTTTGAGCGCGAGATAGCGGTTGTCGGTCTTCGAGATTTCCACGAAGTTTTTTTCGTCCGACGGTGTGCAAACGTTTTTGCAGGATGTTGCCAGCAACAGCGGGAGCATTGCGCCCGCGCAAATGAGCAGTTTCAGTTTCTTCATAGTGTGTTGTAGATTAAAATACAACCGATAACAGCGGGATGAAAGCGGGTCAACAAGATTATTCGGACGGCGGAGGGCGTTGGAAAGAGGGCAACGGGCGGAAATCCGCGCACAAAAAAACCGCGTCGGAAAAGCTCCGAGGCGGTTTGCCGATTGCTTGCGGACGGCACTACATTCCGCGCTTGCGCATTGCGTTCATCATTCCCGCCATTCGGCGTTTGCCCTTTTCGCCGCGCATCATCTTCATCATTTTGCGCATTCCCTCGAACTGCTTGAGCAGTGCGTTTACGTCGCGCACCTGCGTGCCCGAGCCCGCCGCTATTCTCAGCCTGCGGCGCGCGTTTATGATGTTTGGGTTGCGGCGTTCGTCGGGGGTCATCGAAAGGATAATCGCCTCGGTTTGGCGCATTTTCTTTTCCTCGCGCTCGCCCACGTTTATGCCGCTCAGCCCCGGAATCATCTTGATTATGCTGCCCATCGAGCCGAGCTTTTTTATCTGCCGCATTTGCGAAAGAAAGTCTTCGAGGTCGAATTCCGCCCTGCGGAGTTTTTCCGCCATTTTCTGGGCTTCCTCCGCGTCGATTGTCTCCTGCGCGCGTTCGACAAGGCTGACAACGTCGCCCATTCCGAGGATGCGCTGGGTCATTCGGTCGGGGTGGAAGATTTCGATGTTCTCGAGCTTTTCGCCCGTGCCGACGAATTTAATCGGCGCGCCCGAGACAGTCTTTATCGAGAGAGCCGCGCCGCCGCGTGCGTCGCCGTCGAGCTTCGTGAGAACGACGCCCGTAATTTGCACGGCTTCGTTGAAGGCCTTTGCCACGTTCACCGCCTCCTGCCCGAGGGCTGCGTCGGCGACGAGCAGCACTTCCTGCGGCTTTTCGACCTCCCTGAGTTTTACGATTTCGGCGATTAGCTCTTGGTCTATCTGCAGTCTGCCCGCCGTGTCGAAAATCACTGCGTCCGCGCCGTCGGCGACTGCGAGCTTTTCGAGCCGTTCGGCGAGCGCGGGCACGTCTTTTGAGTTTCTGTCGGAGTATACCGCAACGCCGATTTGTTTGCCGAGTGTCTCCAGTTGGTCGATTGCCGCGGGGCGGTAGATGTCGCACGCTATCAGCGCGGGCTTCATTCCGCGCTTTTTGAGCATGCCCGCGATTTTCGCGGATGTCGTGGTTTTGCCCGAGCCGTGGAGACCGACCATCATTATCTTCAGCGGGCGTATCGGCGAGAGTTCCGTAGAGCCTTCGCCGAGCAGACGCTCGAGCTCGTCGCTGATGATTTTTATCACCTGCTGACCGGGGGTGATTGATTTTATCACCTCCTGCCCTACGCACTTTTCGCGCACCCTTTCGGTGAACTCGCGGGCGACCTTGAAATGCACGTCCGCCGACAGAAGGGCTTTGCGGACTTCGCCGAGAGCCTCCGCCATATTTTCGTCGGTCAGTTTTCCCAGACCGCGAAGATTGCGCAGGGCTTTCGACAGATTTTCCGTAAGACCTTCAAACATAAATCGGGGGAGTTTGCGTTAGCCGATTGTTTCGCCGCCGTACCAGTGCCTGAGCACTTCGGGGATTTGGACTTTGCCGTCGTCGCGCACGTTGTTTTCGAGCAGCGCGGCAAGCACGCGGGGAATCGCCAAGCCCGAGCCGTTGAGCGTGTACACGTTGCGCGGCTTGCCGCCGTCGGCGGGGCGGAAGCGGATATTGGCGCGGCGCGCCTGAAAGTCGGTAAAGCAGGAGCAGCTTGAAACTTCGAGCCACTTTTGCTGACCCGCCGCCCACACTTCGAGGTCGAACTGTTTTGCGTGGGGGAAGCCGATGTCGCCCGTGCAGATTGCAAGCACGCGGTAGGGCAGGTTGAGCTTTTGCAGGATTTTTTCCGCGTCCTTGCGGAGCTTTTCAAGCTCTTCCATTCCGTGGTCGGGGTGCACCCATTTTACAAGCTCGACTTTGTCGAACTGGTGCAGGCGGTTGAGACCGCGCACGTCCTTGCCCCAGCTGCCCGCTTCGCGGCGGAAGCACGGGGTGTAGCCGCAGGCGTAGATGGGCAGCTGCGATTCGTCGAAAACTTCGTCGCGGAAGAAATTCGTTACGGGCACTTCGGCGGTGGGAATCATATAGTAGTCGTCCTGCGCGTCGTGGTACATTTGCCCCTCCTTGTCGGGCAGCTGACCCGTTGCGGTCGCGCTTGCGGCGTTGACCATAATGGGGCACATAAGTTCGCGGTAGCCGTTGTTGCGCGCTTCGTCGAGGAACAGCGCGAGCAGCGAGCGCACGAGGCGCGCCATATCGCCCACGTAGAACGGGAAGCCCGCGCCCGTAACCTTTACGCCGCGTTTGAAGTCGAGCAGCTCGTTGAAGAAGGGCAAATCCCAGTGGGGGACGGCGTTCCTGATTTGGCTTACGTCGCCCCAAGTGTAGACGGTGACGTTGTCTTTGTCGCTCTTGCCCACGGGCACGGAGTCGTCGGGGATGTTCGGAATTGTAAGGAGCATCGACTTCCACTTCTTCTCGGCTTCGTTTGCCGCCGCTTCGAGTTCCTTTACCTTAGCCGAAACCGCCTTCATTTCGGCTACCTTTTCCCTGAATTCGGGCGAGCCTTTCGGAAGCTCCGCCATTGCCTTGCTCGCAACGTTTTGCGCGTTGCGGGCGTCTTCGAAAGCCTGAAGTGTCTTGCGTCTTTCGACATCGAAAGCCATAATCGCGTCGATGTCGCAGTCGAACTTCTTGAGCGCGATTTTTTCTTTTACGTAGTCGGGGCGTTCCCTCAATATTTTTACGTCTATCATAATCGTGTAAATATGGGCGAAGTCGGTTTGTTTTTCAACGAAAAACTGAGTTGCGGATGTCGAAAAGCGCGGAACAAAAAACCCGCTTCGCGTTTCGGGCGTTGCGGGTTCGGTATTTCGTTTTGCCGTCGGGCTATTGTTGTCGGGCTTTTGCCTCTTCGTCGGCTTTCAGGATTTCGCGCGATTTCTCGAGCGCGGCGTCGATGTTTTCCAGAACCCTGTCTTCGCCGATTTTTTCGAGGAAGCCCGACTTCTGCATCATATGGAGCGGCTGCGAGTGCGCGCCCGTGATAATCATATCCACGCCCTTTGCCTTGAGCTTGTCGTAGAGGTGGTCGAGCACGTCGAGAGCCGTCGCGTCCATCGCCAGAACCGTGCGCATGCGCAAAATGGCGATGCGCGGACGTTCGCCCATCGATGTCAGAATGCTTTCGAGCTTGTCCGCCGCGCCGAACATCAGCGCGCCGAAGATGCGGAAAATCATCACGCCTTCGGGGATGTCCTTGCCTTCGAGCGAGTACTTTGCGAGGTTCGTTTCAAGATTCTTGTCTACAAGCATTACCTTTGTCGTCTGCGATACCCTTCTGATGAAGAGCATCGCCGCCAGAATCATACCCACTTCTATCGCAAGGGTAAGACCGAAGACGACCGTCAGCAGGAAAGTCGCCATAAACACGGTGTCGTCGGAGCGGGGCAGGCGGCGCATTTCGGGGAACGCCGACCAGTCGCCCATATTGAACGCCACCACGAAAAGAACCGCCGAGAGCGTCGCAAGCGGGATGTACTGCGCGTAGGGCGCGGCGAATACGAGTATACAGAGCAGCACAACGCAGTGTACCACGCCCGCAATCGGCGTGTGTCCGCCGTTTTTGATGTTGGTTGCTGTGCGAGCGATTGCGCCCGTCGCGGGGATTCCGAGGAAGAAGGGGGCGGCGATGTTCGCCATACCCTGCGCGATAAGCTCCTGATTCGAATCGTGCTTGTCGTCTATCATTCCGTCCGCTACGACCGCCGACAGCAGCGATTCAATAGCCGCAAGAAGCGCGATTGTAAAGGCGGGCATAGTCAGGTTTTTGATGTTGGCGAAATCTATTTCAATCCACTTGAATTGGGGCAGCGAGTTCGGAATGTCGCCGAAGCGCGTGTAGATTGTCTCGGTCTGCCAGCCGAATTTCGCCATTGCAAGCGCGGCGAACGTGCCCACGAAAATCGCGCCGATTTGCCCCGGAACGCGCCTGCGCCACGACAGCGGCCAGTAGACTATTACGAGCATCGAAAGTATTCCGATGAAAAGCGTGGGCAGATGGGTTGTCGTTATCGCGTTGAAAATTGCGGCGCATTTGGGAATGAAGTCCTCGGGCATTTTCTCTATCTGCAGACCGAAGAAATCCTTGACTTGCGTCGACATAATCAGAATGGCGATGCCGTTCGTAAAGCCGACAACCACGGGGCGCGGAATGTAGCGGATTGCGTTGCCCATTTTCGTGATTCCCATTATGATTAGGAACACGCCCGCCATCAGCGTTGCAACCGCGAGCGACGCGTAGCCGTATTGCCCGATTATGCCCGCCACGATTACGATGAACGCGCCCGTCGGGCCGCCTATCTGCACTTTCGAGCCGCCGAAAACCGAGATTATGAAGCCCGCGATAATCGCCGTGTATATGCCCTGTTCGGGAGTTACGCCGCTTGCTATGCCGAAAGCCATCGCCAACGGAAGCGCGAGAATGCCCACGCTGAAGCCCGCGCACAAATCGGCTGCGAAAACGGAACGGTCATAACCCCTAAGGCAGTCAAGCAACTTGGGGTGGAACGAGAATTTGGAATTGCTCATTTGGAGAGGAAATCTTTAAAGAACGCGGAAACGTCGAATTGCGAGTCGGGGATATATGTGAATGCGAAGCAGTTGTCGCAAACCCCTATGTTTCTGTTTTTTCTGAGGTATTCTATTTCGTCCGCGTCTATTTCCGCGCCGCAGGCGGAACACTTGCCGCCCGCCACTTCGGCCAAGCCGCTCTTGCCGTCCGACTCGAGCCTGTCGAAATGCGACAGCGCAAACGAGGGAATCTGGCGGCGGTTGTTGGCGATAAGGTCGCGGAGTTTCTGGATGTCATCGTCGGACATTACGTTGGAGTCGATAAGCTTGCGCGCCTGCCGAATCTGCAAAAGTTTTACGATAATGTCTTCCGTATGTTTCATCTTGTAATTGCGGGAGTAGAAAGAATTTTCAATCCATTTGCAAGGAAAATTGCATTGCAATCCGTGGCAATGGTCAAAATTTTTTAACTTGACTCTAACGTTAGAGCAGGATACCCGTCTTTTCAATATGAATAACTTTTCCGCAAAGACAACTTTTGCACTTTCGCTGTTTGCGTTTTGTTCGTCGCTCTACGCTGAAAGTGTAGATTTAACCTATACGCTCGTCGGCAAAAAACCGCGTACCGAAACCGTGAAGCTCGAGGAGGTTTCGCCCGATACTTTCCGCTTGCGCATTCCGAAGGCGTCGATTGCCGGCGACGTTGCGTATCTGGAAATCGCCCCCGAGTTCGCCCGTGCGAAGGTCGGCGACGACGGCTATCTGGTTCTTCCCAACGGCGTTCTGACGCGCTTCAAAGACCGCAAGGACGGCAATGTGGGCATCAACAGGGCGCAGATGGCGTTTGTCGGCTCGAAAACCCCGAGCGGAACGTACGTTGCCATTGTCAAGGGGATGCCATATTCGTTTTCGGCAAAAAACGTCAAAAAGGGCGGCGAGTACAGGCAGGTCATTTACTATAAGTTCAAGGACCGCAAGCCCTATGCCGACGTGCTCGTCGATTTCAAAAAGCTTTCGGGCGATTCCGCCGACTATTCGGGAATGGCGCGCGAATACCGCAAGTACAAACTCGACACGGGGGCGGTGCGCCCGCTTTCCGAAAAGATAAAGGAAAAACCTGCGCTCAAGTATTGCATCGACGCGCCCGAAATCAGAATCCGCCAAGGCTGGAAGCCCGCGCCGCCGAAAATCCGCCGTCAGACTCCCGAAAACGAACCGCCGATGAAAGTGGTGGTGACGTTCGACAGAGTCGGCGACATCGTGCGCGAGCTCAAAAAGCAGGGCGTGGACAAGGCGGAGCTTTGTCTTGTGGGTTGGAACATACGCGGGCACGACGGACGCTATCCGCAGATGTTCCCCGTCGAACCGTCGTTGGGCGGCGAAGCGAAGCTGCGTAAGCTCATTAAAAACACTCTCGCCGACGGTTATCAAATCACCTGCCACACAAACAGCACCGACGCGTACGAAATCGCCGAAAATTGGGACGAAGAATACATCATCAAAGATCCGAGCGGAAAAATGGTCAAAAACGACACCCCGTGGAGCGGCGGCGATATGTACCAAGTCTGTTGGAAACGCGCCTACGAGCGGTTCGGCGAACACGATTTGAGGCGCGTTGCCGATCTCGGATTCAAGGGCATGCACTATATCGACGTCGTTTCGTGCGTAGCCGCGCGCGACTGTTTCGACCCGCGACATCCGACGAATCCCGACGAGGCGGCGGCGTATATGAACAAGATTTTCGAATACTGCAACGGCGCGTTCGGCGGCTCGATGTCGGAGGGCGGCTACGACCACTGCTTCTCGGTTGTCGATTCCGTTCTCTACGTCTCGTTCCTGTTGGGGAAGGAGAACCGCAAGTTTGTCGACGCGCAGGTGCCGCTTTTCCCGCTGGTCTACCACGGCATTACGCTCTACAACCCCGGTCCCTACACAATCAACCACACCATCAAGGATGCGAAGGTGCAGCTTAAGCTTGTCGAATTCGGCGGGCGTCCGAGTTTCTACTTCCACTCCAAGTTCCTCGACAGCAAGGCGAATTGGATGGGCGAAGACGACATCACCTGCCAGACCGACGAAAAGCTCGCGCACGACGTAGGCAAAATCAAACAGGCGTACGACGAGTACAAAAAACTCGCCTACCTGCAGCTGTGCTTTATGGACAAGCACGGGGAGATTGCCCCGAACGTTTTCGTATCGCGCTATTCCGACGGCAGCGAGATTGTCTCGAACTATTCGGACAAGCCGTTCGCCTACAAGTCGCAGACCGTGAGACCGCTCGGCTACATGCTTTTCAAAAAATAGCGGCGCGTTTTTCCCCCGCGCTTCCGAACGTCCGCAGGCTTTGCTTTGCGGGCGTTTTTTCTTGAACGGACGGCGCGGAACTTTTAGATTTTCCGCCATGTTCAAGTTTATATTCGCATCGATTTTGCTCTCCGTTGCCGCTGCGCCCGTTTTCGCGCAGGACATCGCAAAGCTCGACAGGAATTTTGCGCCCGAAAAAGTCGACGGCGTTGAAGTCGTCTACCGCAATGCGTTCGAGAAACCGTTCGTGCTCGAGGGCTTTCCGTGGTACTCGAAAGAGACGATGGGCAAAAATCTCTACCGCCTGCCGCGCACGATTACCCCGAAAGACATCAGCGGCGGGGTCTGGCAGCTGGCAAACCACACTTCGGGCGGAGTCGTGCGCTTCCGCACCGATTCGCGCTGCATTACAATCCGCGCGAGCATACTCAACCAGAAACCGAAAATGGGGCATATGCCCGACACGGGCTCTTCGGGTTTCGACATTTTCCGCAACCGCAACGAGCACGTCAAAACGATAAATCCCGCGCACTACAAGGACGAAATTCCCCGCCCGCTCGTGGCTGTAGCGGCAAAATCGGGGACGGGGAAAATGTGCGACTACGCAATCTACCTGCCGCTATACAACGGTCTCTATTCGCTCGAAATAGGGCTTTCGCCCGACGCGAAAATCGAAGAGCCGACGCCGCATAAAATAAAAAAACCGATTCTCTTCTACGGTTCGTCGATAACGCAGGGCGCGTGCGCAAGCAGAACATCGAATTCGTATTCGGCTATGCTCTGCCGCGAGCTCGACGCGCCGATGATAAACTTGGGCTTTTCGGGCAATGCAAAGGGCGAGCCGAAAATGGCGGAGCTTATCGCCTCGCTCGACCTTGCCGCATTCGTCTACGACTACGACTACAACGCCCCCAACGCCGAACACCTGCAGAAAACCCACGAGGCGTTTTTCAAACAAATAAGAAAGGCGCATCCCGACCTGCCGATAATCATCTTGGGAAAGATTACCGGTAGCACTGCCGAGCGCGACGCCATCGTCCGCGCGACCTACGAAAACGCGGTCAAGGCGGGCGACAAAAAAGTGTGGTTTGTCGACGGCAAAAAACTCTTCGAGGGCGCGGACGTTTCGTACCTTACCGTGGACAAATGCCATCCGAACGACTTGGGCTTCTATCTGATGTTCAGGAACAGCCTGCCGACGCTCAAGGCGGCGTTGGGCATTGAATAAAACGCGGAACGCGGGCACAAAAAACGCGCGGAGCTTTTCGGGGCTTCGCGCGTTTTTTCGTTTAAAGGAAATCGGGATTGTCCTTGTAGAAAACCAGATATACCGCGTAGAGATAACAGAAAAGATACACGCTGAAAATCGTGAGCAGCACCATCCACGCGCCCATCACAAACGGCAGATCGACCCGCCCGCGGATTGCAAGCGTCGCCGCGCTCGCCGCAAAAAGGCACGCAACGTACGTCGCAAACGAAAGCACCGAAAACCGCGCGAGCGAACACTTGCCCGCGAATCCGCCGATACGCGTTCCGCGCGGGGCGACCGCCGCGACAAGCGAAAGCGCGGACGAAACAACCAGCGGCAGCAACGCGTAGAGAATGTAGAGCGGATTCGAAAAATCGGCGCGTGCGTATATCGATCCCGCCGCCGCGAGCGGCGCGAATGTTACGGGATACAGGAGGTATAAAATGTTTTTGTTGCGGGTAATCATTGCGTGAGAGTTTTGGGGCGCGGGCGGGCGCGGTCAAGAATATATTTTCGGCGCAATCGGGCAAAACTTTAGCCGCAATTTTTATCTTTACAAGCGTTCGATAAATTTCGAGACTCGATCCCGAAGTTCGGTTCGCTTCGGGCGGACTTGCGCATGCTTTTTATGGAAGAACGGACGGAAAATTTTGCGTATTTGTACAGGAACGTCGCATCGGTCGGGATGTACTGGCGGCGGAAGGCGTTCGGCAAATTCGCCAAGAAGCCCGATTTGGATAAAGTTAAATTCAAGTACGAGCCGGACAACGAACACGACAAGTACGCCGTTGCAATCAAGTTCCGCGGCAAGTTGATATGCTATGTTCCGAAGCGCATAACGGCGGCTCTTGCGTATTACTCGTACGGGGCGCGGCGGCGCATTTTCATCGCCAATCTCGAACACTCAACGGGCGAACTGCGGTTCGACGTTTGCATTTTGCGCGAAGATGCCGCGTTCGAAGACATCCCGCTGCAGTCGAAAAAACCGATAAAGGGAAAGCCCTGCCGCGACGCCGTCGACTGTTTTATTCCGCCGCTCGTGCGCGCCGTGAAAGAGATGTGCGCGCCCGACAGAATATCCGCGCTAATCGCCGCCGAAAAGAACATCGACCGCGCGGGAGAGCATTGGGGAACGCCGCTGATTGCCGCCGTAAAAACGGGAAGTTTGTCGGTCGTTGAAAAACTGCTTTCGGCGGGCGCGGATGTCAATGCCAAGGCGTCGTACCTTTGGGCGGGCTGCGATTTCGGCGCGTCTTCGGCCGTAGCCTTTGCCGCGGTGTGCGGCGATTTCGACATATTTTCCGCCGTGATGAAAGCCCGCCGAATTTCGACCGAAAATTTATGGGCTGCCTACGACGCGGCTTGCTGTCTGAAAAACAAAGCCTATGTCGGCGGCGCGGCGAAAGGCGTGCTCGAAGATGTAGTCGACGTTCTGTGGAAAAAACTGAAAAGGCGCGGAACTTTTGTCGTCGACAAAATCCGCCGCTCGACATCATCCGAGACGAAGGGCAAACCGCCGCAACGTCCGCTTCCCGTTCCGTTTCCCGACGAAACTTGCGGCGAAAAATCGGGCGGCAAATCCGTCGGAAAAGTTTTCCCGTGCGAAAAGTCTGCGGGCGAACGCATAGACAAAATTTTTGCAAACCCCGCAGAAGCCCTTTCGCTCTTCGACGAAAACAACGTCAACATCGCGTCCGAATATATGGATACGCCGTTCGCGGCTGCGGTTCGCATTTCCGAGTTCGCCCTTGCCGATTCGCTCGTCGAACTGGGCGCAGTTCCCGAGCCCGACATTATGCTGAAGTACGGCTCGAGGCGCATAAACCCGCTCGACTTGGTTTGCCGCGACGGAAACATCGCCGCTGTGAAATATCTGCTGTCGAAAAAAATCCCGTCCGACAAATCGCTTTTCGAGGCGTACGAACGGATGCAGTCAGTGCTTTCGGAAATCGGCGTTTTCGGGAGGTACAGGAAGACGGTCTATCCCGAAATAGAAAGGCTTCTCGACGCGGAAATCGACAGGCGGCTCGCCGAAAAGGTTTCGCTTCCGCATGGGAAAAGAAAGAAACTGGAATATTCCGCCGAGGAAGTCTTCCGCATTCTTTCGGGGAAACTTTTCGAATTTCCGCCCTCCAAAATCGACTGGAACGGCTTGGGCAGGGAGCGCATCGAAAAGCTTCTGCCGCAATATTTGCCGCAATTCAAAAAGGATAAAAAATGTTGCTATCGTTCTTATTTTGCCAAAAAATATCCCGAGATTGACGAAGACATTTACTTCTCCGGCGACGACGACGAAACCGTTTACAAAACCTTTTTTCGCAAGAACGACAAGTCGATTGCGTTTGTCGAAAAAATCACACCGCAGAAGCTGCGCGATTCGCTCGGCGCGGAGTTCGGATACCTCGTCGATAAGTTCCGAAAGCGCGGGGCGAAGTTCGAATTTTGCGGCGACGTGAACGAGCGCATTCCCAAATACGGTTCGTACGCGGTTCTTGCCGTCTTAAACGGTTTTCATATGCTACTGAAGCTGCTCGTTTGCGCGGGCGCGGATATGGGCTTCGGATGTATGCCGATTCGGCGCGGTGCGCCCGAAGACCGGGGCTATCCGTATACCGACAAGGCAACTCCCCTGCAGTTGGCGACGGAAATCGGCGATGTCGCGGCTGCGAAAATCATTCTCAAATATGCAAAGCTTTCGCCCGAGGACTTGGATTTTTCCGCCGAGCTTGCGGTGGCAAAGTCCTGCAATGCCTTTCCCGACGAAGGCAACGTGTACGACGTTATCGGCAAAAAAATAGACCGCGTTCGGCGGCGCGCCGCAAGGGCGAGAATCGGCGCGTTTCTGAAGACGCGCAACGTCGCGGGGCTGACGGGCGGGGACGTAGTGGAGCTTGTCGAAAAATATCCGAAGATGAGAAAATCTTGGGATGTCCCCGACGCGTGGCGCAAATTGTCCGCCGCCGATTGGGCGGGGCTTCAGCCCGTGTTCGAGCCCGAATGTATCCGCTATTGCCACGAGTCCGACGAAATAAGTTGGCGTCTGCGCTTTCGGGCGAAATTGAAAAAGCTCGGCAGCCCCGCCGCGCTGCCCGATATTTTCGTGCCCGAAAATACTGCGGACGGGAAAACGATAACGGTATATTAGCCCGATTAGCCCGCAATGCGGAAGCGGAGTTTGGGCTTAATCTTTTGCGGCTTCGCGCGCCGTTTCGGTTTTTGCCGCAAAGAAAACGGCGGCGGCAATTTCCGCCGCAAAGCATATCTTGACCGCGCATTCGGCGGCTTGCGGCTTTGTGTCGCGCGCGGAAAACGGAGAAAAAAAGAAACCGCAGACCGAAGTCTGCGGTTTTGAAATGGAGCGGGCTATGAGGTTCGAACTCACAACCTCGACCTTGGCAAGGTCGCGCTCTGCCAATTGAGCTAAGCCCGCGTGAAATTGATTATGTTGTCCGATAATGCCGTTCTATTGGGGAATGTCAAGGTTAAAAATGGATTTTTTTCGCGAACTCGAGGGCGCGCTGAAGAAATCCGTCTTATCTATCTTATTTGCAATATCATCTTCCAACAAAAATCTTGCAAGAGCCTTGATTTTTTTTGCGTTTTCCTTCTTGAAAACGATATAAAACGGCAAAGTCATCGGGTAGTCGCCGTTGAAAATGTTCTCCCTGTCGGGTTTGAATGCGTATGCCTTCGATGTGTCGTCTTCGGGTTTTGCGACCGATACCACCTTGATGAGGCTGCCGTTGTCGCCGTCGAGCTTGCCAATGATTGCAATCGCCGAGTTGTTGCTCTTAATCATATTGTAGATTGCCGCCTTGTTTTCGGCGATGTGAACCCACTGCCCGATGTTCGTTGCGTTCAGCGATGTGTATTTGAACAGTTCGACGACCACGTTGTCGGAAAGGTTTGTCGTAATCGGCGCGATATTCCGCAGCCCGATGTTTTTTACTCCGAGTTGCTGCCACGTTTCCGCGCGGTTTTTTGCGGCGATGGAGTAGATGTCGAAGAGCTGTTTTGTCGTGATTTCCTCGATGGGGTTTACCGAGTTTACCACTACGATTGCCGCCTGATATGCGAACGGCAACGCAACGAGCCCGTCGGGGAGTTTGCGACCGCGAGGCATTGCCACAATCGCGATTTCCGAGCTTCCGTTTGCGAGCGACTCCAACGCCGAGTACGTGCCGTCCATCTTGATTGCGATGTCCAGATTGTTCTTTTTCGCCGCCGTCTCGATTTCTTTTTCGATTACGTTTCTGATGAGGTCGCTGCCCGTGAACGTGATTTTTTCGCCGCCGAAAGCCGCCGTTGCCGCCGCGATTGCGAGTACGCCCAAAAATATCCTGCCTGTTTTCATATTTTCGAATCGGATTTTAATTTATAACGATGGTGTAAAAACTATGCGGGCTTGGCGGTTATGCCAAGCCTAAAATCATTCGAGCCTCTTCGCTCATCATATCCTTGTTCCACGGCGGGTCCCAGACGATGTTTACCTTCGCCTCGGAGACCGACGGCAGGGCTTCTATGCGCATCCGCAGGTCTTCGGCGATTGTCGGGCCCATCGAGCACCCGGGGGCTGTGAGCGTCATATCGGCTTCGACGCGTTTTTTGCCGTTGCCGTCGTTGAAGAGTTCCAGTCTGTACACAAGCCCCAAGTCGACGATGTTTACGGGAATTTCGGGGTCGAATACGGTCTTTGCCACCGCCCAAACGTCGGCTTCTTCGACCGAGTTTTCGGGCGTTTGCGGCTGCCGATTTTCCCCGCCGAGCTGCGCCGCGGTCTGGCACTGGCTCTGTTTGTCGGCGGCGGAATCAAGCCCGAGCGCGTCGGCGTCCGCGCCTTCGATGCGCGCCATTCCGAATACGCCGCGAACCGTGAAACACCCCGCGAGTTTGTGTGTGATGTTCACAACGCAACCCTGCAGCAGAAGCACCTTCACCCCCGAGGGGATTAGCATTGCGTAGCAGTCGCGCGAAAGTTTTATATTCTTTTCCATTAGACCAATGTCATATTGTCGCGGTGCACAACCACGTCTTTGTGTCCGCATTTGCCGCCCGATTTCGAGAGCATTTCGCCGATTTTGTCGGCGTCGACTTCGGCGAGTCCGCGCGCGACTATTTCGTTGTCGGAAACGTCGACGATTTCCACGAGGTCTCCGCGCTTGAATTTTCCCGAGACGCTTTTTACGCCCGCGGGCAGCAGCGAGCTTCCCCTGTTTTTGAGAGCCTTTGCCGCGCCCGCGTCGACGAAGATTTTTGCGGTCGTCCGACCGAAGTGCGCGAGCCATCTTTTGCGCGAGCTTACCGCCTGTTCGCAGCCCCTGAAGAGCGTGCCCACGCGTTCGCCGTCGAGGATTTTCGCGATTATGTTTTCCTCGCTCCCGCTTGCGATGTACACGTCGCAGCCCGCGCTTGTGGCTATTTCCGCCGCCCTGATTTTCGTAATCATTCCGCCGACCGCCGTCGTGCTCGTCGTTCCGCTTGCCATTGCGCGGATTTTCGGGGTGATTTTTTCGACAACGGGAACGATTTCGCCCGAGCCGTTCATATCGATAAGCCCCGGTGCGGTCGAGAGAATCATGAGTTTGCCCGCCTTTGCGAGCGTTGCGGTAAGCGCGCTGAGAACGTCGTTGTCGCCGAATTTGATGAACAGCCCCGCCGCGGTTACGCAGTCGTTCTCGTTGATAATCGGCACGATTCCGTCGGCGAGGAGTTTGTCTATCAATCCGCGCATAGACTTGTGGCGTTCGAGAACGTCCACGTCGTCGCGCGTGATGAGTATTTGTGCGATTGTTATTCCGAATGGGGCGAAGAGTTCCGCCCACGTCTGGATGAGTATGCCCTGTCCGACGGCGGCGCATTCCTGAACGGCGACAATCTGCTTCGGGCGCGACTTCAGCCCGAGCTTGCCCATCCCGAGCCCGACCGCCCCCGAACTTACGAGGACGATTTCGAGCCCGCGTTTTTTCGCGTCTGCAATCTGGGCGCAGATTGCCTTCATTTTCTGCGTGTCGAGCTGCCCGACGCCCGAGGTTAGCACCCCCGTGCCGAGCTTTACGACCACGCGCTTTGCGTTGTCGGCGGACATATTTTTCCGAAGTGTATCGGGGTTAGATTTGCTTGAGGTCGGCTTCCTTCGCCTCGAGATTTTTGTTTATCTGGGCGATGAATTTGTCGGTCAGGTTCTGGACTTCCTTTTCGAACTTCTTGAGGTCGTCCTCCGTGGCGGTGCCAGCCGATTTCATTTTCTTTGCGGCGTCGAGCGTTTCGCGGCGGATTGTGCGGATTCTCACCCTGCCGAGTTCCGCCATTTCGTGGCAGATTTTCGCCAGTTCCGCGCGGCGTTCGCCCGAGAGCGCGGGGATGGGGCAGCGCACGGCGTCGCCCATAACCGCGGGCGTGAAGCCGATATTCGCCGCCAGAATCGCCTTTTCCACGTCCTTGAGAATGCTCTTGTCCCACGGCTGCACGCGGATTGTGGAGCTGTCGGGCGTGGTAATCGCCGCGATGTCGCGCAGGCGCGAGCTTGTGCCGTATGCCTCGACCATTACGTTTTCGACCATTCCGGGGTTTGCCTTGCCCGTGTGGACCGTTTCGAATTCGTGGGAGACGTGTTCGACCGCCTTTGTCATTGCGTCCGACGTTTTTTTAAGTTCTGCCGATATATCCATATTGGTTGTATTCTATTGTTTGTTGATTGAAATTATTACATTACGAGAGTGCCGATTTGCTGACCCTCGACCGCCTTTTTGATGTTTCCGCCCTCGTTCATATTGAAGACGATAATCGGAATTTTGTTGTCCATGCAAAGCGAGAACGCGGTGGAGTCCATAACGGCGAGGCGTTTCTCTATCGACTCGAGGTACTGGATGTTGTCGTACTTTACCGCGTCGGGGAATTTGTTGGGGTCTTTGTCGTAGATGCCGTCGACCTTTGTGGCTTTCAGAATGCAGTCGGCGTTGATTTCGCTTGCGCGGAGCGCGGCGGTGGTGTCGGTCGAGAAGTAGGGGTTGCCCGTTCCCGCCACGAAAATCACGATTCTGTTCTTTTCGAGGTGCCGCACGGCGCGCCTTAGAATGAACGGCTCCGCGACCTTTTCCATCGGGATCGCCGTCTGTACTCGCACGGGCACGCCCTCGCGCTCGAGCGCGTTCATAAGTGCCAGACCGTTGATGACGGTTGCGAGCATACCCATGTAGTCGCCCGTAGTTCTGTCCACGCCCGACTTCGAGCCGCTGAGCCCGCGGAAGATGTTTCCGCCGCCCACGACGAGGCAGATTTGCACGCCCATATTGTAGACTTCCTTGAGTTCGAGGGCGAGGTTTTTGAGTATTACGGGGTCGAGCGCGTCGCCCTTTGCCGTATCTTTGAGGGCTTCTCCGCTGAGTTTGAGTACGATTCTTTTGTATTTGGGATTCATTCTGAAACCGTGAATATGCTTACAATCGGCTATTTTTTCAACTCTTTTTTGATTTCGACGGGCATAACGCTTGCCGTGTAGGGCTTTTGCGCGAAAATTTCGCGCGCCCTTTGGCGCACCTGTTCGAGGCTTACGTTTGCGTAGCCCGAGTCTATCGTCTTCGCCAGTTCGATGTTCACGGGTTTGCACTGCGAGAGGTTGAGCACGGCTTCGAGCCAGTAGGAATTGCGCCGCTTGTTCGCCTCAACGCCCTTTATTAACGGAATTTTGGCGCGCTCGAATTCGTCCTGCGTGATGTTTTCGGCGGTCTTTTTTCCGCACTGTTCGAGGGTCTCGAGCAGTTCCGAATTGTATTTCGGCACTACGTACGTAATTGCGGTCATAAAGCCTGTGCCGTCGAGCCACATACTCGAGTTGTTGTAGGCGTATGGGCTGTAGACTTTGCCCTGCGCCTCGCGCACGTCCTTTCTGAGCACGTCGTCGAGCACCGCGCCGAGCACGTTGTCGATGCGCATCTTTTCGATTTCGCGCCTGCCCGTGCTGCGCCACATTTTGACGGCAATCGATCGCGGTTCGTCGGTGGTTTCGTATGTCATTTCAATCGGCTTGTCGGGCGAAACGGGGGCGATTTTCGCGTAGGGATTTTTCTTTGCGGATTCCCGCTGCGGCATTGTCCCGAACGTTTCTGCGACGAGCGCGACCGTCTTTTCTATGTCGATGTCGCCGACGACCGAAATTTCCGCGTACGACTTCGCCAGAATCGGCTTGAGCCATTCGCCGATTTCGCGCATCGCGATTTTTTTGAAGTTGCCGAGTTCCCCCGGAATTTTCGAGACGGGCGAGTTTAGCATTGCGGTGGAGAGGAAGCGCAGCTTCGACATCGGGTCGGTGTTGTAGTCGAGGTAGAACGCTTCGGCGTACTTGAGCAGCGACTCCCTGCCGTCCTCCCTGAAGCCCGCGTCGGCGAAGACGGTCGCCGCAAGTTTTACCGCCTGCGCAAAGTCCTTCGACGAGGACTTCGCCGAAAGCGAGAAAGCGTTGCCGTCTATCGAAATTCCCATTCCCATTTTTAGCGGGAATTTGGCGGCGTTGATTTCGCCGACCGTCTGGAATTTTGTTCCGCCCGCGACGAGCGCGTATATCGCGGCGAAGTACTCGGGCTTGTCGGCGGGAATGTCGAGAACGCCGTTGCCGAAGGCTATTTTCATCAGCACTTCATCCTTTGCGAAGTCGGTTTTCTTGAGGTTGAGAGCGACGCCGTTTTCGAATTTAATCTGGGTTATGCCGAGCTCGGCAATCTCCCTGCGTTCGGCGATTTTCCCCGCCGCGCCGAACTTCGAGAACACGAGCGAGACCGCCGCGAATTCGTCCGCGGGATGCTGCGTTTTCAGCGCAGAAGCCTCCGCCGAGCGCACGGCTTTGTCGAGCTGCGCCTGCGGGATTTCGGGCTTCGAGTCCGAAACGAAAATGCGCATCTTCGCCCCGTCGAAAATTTCCGCAAACAGTTCGACCGCCTTTTTCGCGTCGAATTTGTCGAGCGCGTATTTTGCTATTTCCAAATCCTTTTCGGGCGAAGTGAAGACGATTTCGTCGGAGAACGCCGATACGATGTCGTTTGAAAGCTCCCTGTTTTTGCGGGTCGGCGCGGACTTGATTTCGCTTTCGAGCAGCTCGAAAATCTTGCGTTTTGCGTTTTCGATTTCCGAATCCTGCAGGCTTTTCGCGCCGAAAATCTGGCGGAACACCTCTTCGAGCGCGTCGAATCCGCCGCCTACGGGGGCTTCCGCGCTGACTATGAACGTGTCGCAGAATTTGTCGAAATTGAAGTAGCCCGCCGACCCCTGCGAAATCTTCGATTCGGGCTTGTCGGCAATCTTCAGAAAACGCGCGTTTACCGCCTGCGCGAGCGTGCGCTTTCTGAGCTCGGCGATTCGGCGTTCCAGCGAATCCGCCATCGATTCGGGTTCTTTGGCGACTGCCACCGACGCGTACGAGCGCGGCGAGTTGGGTGTGGAATCGTAGAGCGCGTCGAAGTCCGACTGTGTTTTGCCGAAGTCGAACGCCGACGACGATGTTTCGAGTTTGCCGTATTCGGCTTTGCGGGCGGGTACTTTGTCGGACGCGGAAAAGTCGCCGAAATATTTCTTGGCGTCGGCGAGAATCCGCTCGGGGTCGATGTCGCCGACGACCACGAGCACGATGTTTTCGGGGCGGTAGTTTGCGTCGTAGAAAGTTTTGAAGTCTTCGCGCTTGGCTTTTTTTACCACGTCTTCAAGCCCAATCGGCATTCTGTCGGCAAAGCGCGAACCCTTGAACGTGTGGGCTATTTCGCGCACCGCCTTGCGGTAGTCCTGATTGTCGCGCGAGTCCTTTTCGGCGAGGATTACGCCGCGCTCCTTTTCGATTGCCTCGGGGTCGAAAATTATCGAGTCGCAGTAGTCGCGCAGGAGCATCATTCCGTCGTCTACGAGCTTCTGCGAAACTTCGGGCATGTCTATTTTGTAGACTGTTTCCGAGAAGCCCGTGTGCGCGTTGGAGTCCGCCCCGAACGCCATCCCGAGCCGCTGGAAGTATTCCACCATATCGCCCGACGGGAAGTGTTTCGTCCCGTTGAACGCCATATGTTCGATGAAGTGCGCAAGCCCGCGTTCGCTTTCGTTTTCGAAAATCGAGCCGCGCTTTACGAGCAGGCGCATCGAAACCCTGTTCGGCGGTTCGGAGTTTTTGAAGACCGCAACGGTCATGCCGTTTGCGAGCGTTTCGACTTCGAGGTTTTTGTCCCGCTCGAGAACGGGCTTTGCAAAGAGGAGTGTCGATAGTGTCATTGTAAAAATTGCAAACAGTTTGAATTTCATAATTTTTATTGCTGATTATTTTGCGGGAGGTTTTTCCGCCGTCCAGAAAATGCAGTCGTCCGAGAAGTCGAGAACGGCGGGCGGCTCGGCTGCGATTTCCGAACGGAGTCTGCAGAGCGTCGGCTCGAAACCCGCCTCGCGCAGGCTTTCGAGCACCTCCTCTTTTGACGGCGAATGTATGAAAATGTTCCCGTGGTCGCCCTTGTAGTAGATGTCGCCGAAGTCGTCGAGGCGCGGGTCCTGAACGCCGTGCAGCCACTGCTTTTCCTCGTTCAGCCAGTAGTTGCGGTTGCGCGGAGTCTTTCGGTCGTGGGTGGTGAAAACGAATTTGCCGCCGCGCCTGAGAACGCGGAAAATTTCCTCCATCGCGCGGAGTCTGTTTTCGGCTTTCGGAATTTGCATAAGCCCGTTGAAGCCGAAAATTACGGCGTCGAACGATGCATCGGGCAGGGCGATGTCGGTTGCGTCGCAGACTTGCGCCGACATATTCAGCCCGTCGCGTTCGATGATTGCGTTTGCCACTTTCACCATGTTTTCGGAGAAGTCGGTGGAAAGCACGTTTTCGTAGCCGAGGCGCGCAAGGTTTATTCCTATTCTGCCCGCGCCGCAGCCGAGCTCGAGAATCCGCGCCGACTTTTCGAGAAGCGGCAGAATCACCGCTTTTTCCGACTCCCACAAGCCGACTTCGTCGACCGCGCGCGCGTAGTCGGCGACGACTTCCGCCGTCTCGAAATACGATTTTACTTTGTCGGCTTCCATACGATTTTTCCGAATTTGAGTTTGTCGGGCGCAAGCGCGGTCTCGCGTCCGTCGATGTCGAATGGGCGTCCGCGCGGGAATGCGTCGAGCGCGTCCGCACCGAGCACTTTCGGCGAGTCGTACTCGAACGCGAAGTCGGCGGCGCGCGCCCTGCAGAGGCTGTCCCACAAAAGCGAGCCGCCCTCTACGTAGAGCGACGTTATGCGTTCGGCGTACAGGCGTTCCTTCAATTCGTCCCAAAACGCGGCGGCGTTTTCGGCGCGCTCACCGATTCTCATCGTCGAAATTCCGAGCGAATTTAATTTGTCTTCGGCGTCTTTCGGCGCGGCGGCGTCGCAGACGACGCGCGTTTTTTCCGCGAACGCGTCGGAGAATACGCTGAATTTTTGCGGGTTTTCGAGCCGCGCGATGTTCAGGGATGCGTCGAAAATCAGGCGTTCGGCGCAGTGGTCGCCGTCGGGCAGACCCCGCGCGGTAAGCGACGGATTGTCGGCTTCGAGCGTGCCGCGCCCCACGGCTATCGACGAAAAGAGCCTGCGCCATTTCATCATATCGGCACGCGCGGCGTCTTCGGTAATGTCCGTGTGAATGCCGCGTTTTGCCGTAATTTTCCCGTCGGCGGAGACGGCGCATTTTAGCGCGACGAGCGGCTTTTTGTTTACGATAGCAAAGTTGAAAATGAAATTAAGTTCGGTGCATTCGCGCTCCAAAATTCCGTATTCGCAGGCGACGTTTGCCGCGCGGAAAATTTCGACGGCGCGTCCCGCGTGTACTGGGTTCGGGTCGAGCGCGCCGATTTTTACGCACGCAACGCCCGCCTTCAGCAGGGCTTCGGTGCACGCGCCCGTTCTGCCGTGCGTGGAACACGGCTCGAGCGTTACGTAAATCGTCGCGCCTTTTGGCGAAGTTTTCGCCGAGCGCAGGCACTCTATTTCGGCGTGCGGAAAGCCGTCGTGCCTGTGCCATCCCTCGCCGACGATTTCGCCGTTCTTTACGAGCACCGCGCCGACCATCGGATTCGGCGAAGTGTCGCCCCACGCGCGTTCGGCGAGCGCGAGCGCGCGCCGCATATAAAATTCGTCGACGTTTTCAGGCATAGTTTAGGCGCGTACGTACGGGTTTGAACGCTTTTCGATTTCGACCGTCGTCGGTTCGCCGTGCCCGCAGAAAATCGCGGTTTCTTCGGGCAGGGTGTAGATTTTTTCGCGGATGGAACGTTCGAGTTCGGCGTAGCTACCGCCCCAGAGGTCGGAGCGTCCGACGCTTCCCGCAAAAATTACGTCTCCCGCGAACAGGTATTTCAGGTTGCCGTCGTCGACGAAATACACGATACTCCCGGGGCAGTGCCCTTCGGCTTCGAAGCACTTTATTTTAAGCCCCGCGATGTCGAGCACGTCGCCGTTCTTTACGGGCACGTCGATTTTCGCCGCTTCGAAGTCCGATTCCGCGTAGAGGTTTTTACGCTGGAATTCGGGGCATTCGACAAGCTCTTTTCCCCTTGCGCCCGCGTAGAGTTTTGCGCCCGTTATTTTGCGCAGTTCGCCCGCGTCCCAAAGGTGGTCCCAGTGTCCGTGGGTCAGGAGGATTGCGGCGAGCGTTTTGCCGTCGGCTTTGAGGCGCGCGGGGATTTCCTCTGCGGCTTCAAGCGGGGCGTCGACGACGATTGCCTGATTTGTGTTGTCGGGGTAGAGCAGGTAACAGTTTGTGCCGAGCTGCCCGAGTTCGTAGGTATTGATTTTCATATCGAGGTTTGCGGATTGCCGAGTTCCGTTCCGTCCGAAACTCGGCTCGATTGTGTCGGGTGTTAGAAGCCGTTGTTTCTCAGCCAATCGACGTACATTTCGAAGACTTTTTTGTCCTGATAGCCGTGTTGACCTTTGGGCATCATATGCAGTTGCGCGGGAACTTTCGCCTCTTTCAGCGCGAGGTAGTACGCGATTGACGCGTCGACGTAGGGGTCGAACTGCGTTTGCGTGATGAACGCGGGCGGTGTGTCTTTGCCGACAACGTTCCATTCGGCGATTTTATAGCGGACGTCGTACGAATCGCCGTCTTTCGCTCCGCCCTTGTTGAAGCGTCTGTCCTTTTCGGGCTGCGAGCAGTAGGCGGGGTATATCAGGCACGTCAAATCGGGTCGCGCCGAAAGTTTGTCGATGTCGTCGAGCGGCTCGTAGAGCTTTTTGTCGAAGTTGGTCGAAGCCCTCGCCGAGAGGCTTGCGCCCGCCGAGAACCCCATTATCGCGATTTTGTCAGGCTTGATGTTCCACTGTTTTGCGTTCGCGCGGGCGAGTCTGATTGCGCGCTGCGCGTCCATCAATGCGCCGTCGAAATTGTTCGGTACGCGGTATTTCAAGACCGCCGCCGAGAAACCATTTTCGTTGAGCTTTTTTGCGATTCTTTCGCCCTCGTAGCCAACGCAGAGGCATCCGTACGCGCCCCCGGGGCATACGATTACAAAGCCCTTGGGCTTGTCCGAGTTCAGCAGGTAGAGGTCGAGCACGGGGTTTTTGACGGAGTAGATGATTGCGTCGGTCGTCTTGTTTTTGCCGCGGTATTCGGTGGTTTTGCCCGCCATTTTCACGCCGCTCCAGATTTCGACGGTTTTCTGCGGTGCGGCGAACGCTGCGGAAACCGCGGCGACGCACGCGGTTAAAAATAATGTTTTCAGATGCTTTCTCATAAATTTTATTCTCCCTTGAAGCCCTTTGCCTTCAGCCAGTCCTCCGCGAGGATTGTCCACTTGCCCCAGTCCTTGCCGTTCGCCAGACCGTAGCCGTGCCCGCCCTTTTCGAAGACGTGCAGGTTTGCGCCGATACCCGCGCGTTTCGCCGCGAGGAAGTAGGCGATGCCCGCGTTGATGTAGTTTTTGTCGTCGAGCGACTGCGTGATGAAAACGGGCGGCGTGTCTTTGTTCACGTCGAGATTTTCGGCGAGTTTGTAAAGCGTTGCGTCGTCGGCTTGCGGCGTGAATTTGCCTTTGTTCCAGCGTCTCTCGTTGCCCATTTGGTCGCAGTAGGCGGGGTAGATGAGGAACGTTGCGTCGGGGCGCGCGGAAAGTTTGTCGATGTCGTCGACGGGCGTGTATGCGTTTTTCGCGTAGTTTGTCGAAGCCCTCGCGCAGAGGTTTGCACCCGCCGAGAAGCCCAGAACCGCGATTTTATCGGGCTTGACGTTCCATTTTTGCGCGTTTGCCCGCACGAGCCTTACAGCGCGTTGGATGTCTGCCAGAGCCTCCTGCGGGAAGTCGGGCACGCGGTATTTGAGCACCGCCGCCGAGACTCCGCATTCGTTGAGCCACTTGGCGATTTGCACGCCCTCGTGCGGATACGCCAGAATTTGGTATCCGCCCCCGGGGGCGATGATGACCATTCCCGTGGGCTTGTCTGTTTTTGCGAGGAAAAGTTCGAGCGTCGGCGTCTTGACCGCATTGAACATATTGCGCTTGTTGAGCGTGTCGGCTTGTGCGGCGCGTCCCTGCATTTGTCCTTCGCCCCAGATGTTGAGCGTTTCGGCGTTGGCGGAAGCGCAGGCAAGTGCCGCAACGACTCCCGCGAGAATCGACTTCAAATATAGATTTTTCATTGCGCCATTTTATTTTAGAGGTTTTCGCTACGTCAACATCTAATAATTCGGCGGGCGAATTACGTTTTTGAAAGGTCGATTTTCCGAAAAGTGAAAAAATTTTAATTTTTTTCTTGCATAGCGAGCCCGAATGTACACTATGCACAGAATATTGATTTTTGCCTGGCTAGCTCAATCGGTAGAGCAGTTGACTCTTAATCAATTGGTTCAGGGTTCGAGTCCCTGGCCAGGTACGAAGTCCGTTTTATTTAGAAGGAGGTGAATGGTAATGTCAGTAGAAGTTAAATTGCGCAAGGGTGAAGCTATGGAAAAGGCACTCCGCCGTCTGAAGAAGAAGCTCGACCGCGAAGGCATTATCCGCGACGTTCGTCAGAAACGTTATTACGAAAAGCCTTGTGAAATCAAGCGTCGTAAGAACAAGGTTGCCGCCTTCAACAATATGCTCCGTCAGCGTTACGAAAATCGCTAACAAGAAAGCTTCGGGAATCCCCCGAAGCTTTTTTGTTGGGTGAGTTCGCGGATTGTCGAGAGTTTTTTTTGGGGCGCGTGAAATCGGGCTTGATGCGGCGTTTCACATTTCGGCGGCAGTGGTCA
>URJY01000011.1 GCA_900548275.1 uncultured Opitutales bacterium
CACATATGTGACCACTGCCGCCGAAATGTGAAACGCCGCATCAAGCCCGATTTCAAGAGCCAAAAAGAACTCTCGGCTACCCTAAAACCTCAACCTTCCCATCCAGTGTTTGTAGGCGGTTAGATTGAACGGCGGCTTGCCATACATATAGTGGTTGTAGAACTTTTTGCCCCCCACTTCGTACTCAATCAGCAACATTCCTTGCCCGTCCATCGGCGCGATTTTGCCGACATCAGCCTTACCGTTCGCCGACACCTTGAAACCCGACTCGAACACGACCCTGCCGCTATCGACATCCGAAACTTTCACACTGCCCGCAACGTCCTTTTGCGTGTCGTTGGCGACGACAACCCTGAACGCGTCGTCGACCATCGCACAAACGTCGGTCTGAACGCGCTTGATGTACGAATACGCAAGCTTCTTCGAGCCGTAGTAGTCGACGATCGCGTCGGAAAGAATCGGCCATCCGTCAATCAGATTCCACCACAAAATGCCCGTCTTGTTCTCGAATTTCTGCGTGCGCCAAACCTCGATGAAATACTTTTTAGCCTCGGCTTGGACAACCTGCGAAGCCAAAATGAAATCGTCGAGATTCTTCGGACACTCGCCGAAAAGCAGCTGCGCCTGCTTGGGCATAAGCTTGTTGCGGTTTATGCAGTGGGACGAATTTGCGAACGGCATCGTCGCCTTTGCCTGCCACTGCTTGTTGAACGAACCGTCCTTGTTCCACGGATAGACGAAATCGGCGGTCATCATTTTTTCGAGACTCTCGCGGTTCGGACAGCCGTGATACCCGATTTCGCTGACAAACGGCGCGACCGAACTGTTGTAGAACGGCGTCTTGTAGTAGCCGCGCGCACCCCACAAATGGACTTCGGGCGCGGAATATTTTTCGGGGTTGGCAAACGCCTTTTCGGAGAGATACGGCGAACTCGGCAGATACGGGCGCGACCAATCGTATTCCAAAATCGTGTTCGGAATCGTCTGGCGGCTGATTCTGTCGTGCGCGGGGTTTATCGGCTTGGGAGAAACCTTGCGCCAGAAATAGGCTTGGTCGATTTCGTTGTTGCCCGCCCAAAGCGCAATCGAGGGATGCGAGCGCAACTTGCGGACGACGCTCGAAACCTCCGCCTCCATCTTTTTTGCGAAGCCCGAATCCTGCGGCGATATGCAGCACGCCAGAGAGAAGTCCTGCCAAACGAGAATGCCGTATTTATCGCAAAGGTCGAAAAATTCGTGGTCTTCGTACACATTGCCGCCCCAGCAGCGAACCATATTGCAGTTCAAGTCGGCGAGCATATCTACGGCTCTCTTGACATGCTGCTTGTCGCGGCTGTGGTACGCGTCGAGCGGCACCCAGTTTGTTCCCTTCATAAAAATCGGAACGTCGTTGACGTAGAATTTGAATTCGCCCTTAAGCTTTTTGAGGTCGGTTTTGCCGTACGCCGTTCCCGCGCCGCCGTACTTGAAAGTTTCGCCCGCAGGCAACTCGACTTCGGCAAATTCGAGGCGCACAGTCCTGAAGCCCGTGCGCATTTTGCGGGCGGCGAAGACGTTGCCGTTTTCGTCGCAAACATTCACGATTATATCGTAGAGCGGCTGGGCTCCGTAGCCGCGCGGCCACCAGAGTTCGGCGTTCTTTAGCGTGCAGTCGATTTTGTTGACGTATGTCAAGAAAGGCGTTTTCGACTCGAAGACCTTTTTGCCGTCCTTGGAAATCTCAACGCGCATAAAGAGCGAGTCGAAACTCGAGTACGGCGCGTCGATTTTCGTTTCGAGCCCGAAGCGTACGGTCGAGCTTTTCGCGTCGGCGGAAACGGTGTAGACGTTCACGTCCTCGATGTGCACCTCGTTGCGGATGTCGAGCGTTGCGCTGCGCCAAAGCCCCGCGGTGATGATACGCGGATGGATGTCCCAGCCGTAGCTCGACGGAGCTTTTCTGATGTTGAGATATTCCGTGCGCTCCGCCGTTCCCGAACCGATGATGTTTGCGTATTTCTTGGACTCTATCACGGGCGAACGGATTATTATTTCGAGCGTGTTTGCGCCGAACTTTTTCAGAAGCGGCGTGATGTCGTACTCGTGCTCGATGAACATATTTTCGGGACTGCCGACAAGCACGCCGTTGACGAAAACGTCCGCGAGCGTGTCAACCCCGCGAAGATTCAGCACCGCACGCTGTCCAACTTCGAGCTTCGGAGTTGCGAACGTGCGCGAATACATCCACTGGTAGTGTTCGTACTTGCGGTATCTGTAAACGTTGTCGCCAATCATCGCGTCCGGCTCGATGCCCGCACGCTGCAAATCGAGCTGCGCAACCCCGGGGACTTCTGCGTCTATCGTGCGGAGATTTTCGAGCTTTTTGAAAGCAGACGGCGTGCGCGCCGCCTCGCGCGGTTGCGGAGCAAACGAAAGCTTCCACGCGCCGTCGAGCAGCACGGCTTCCTCGCCGATATTCCTGCTGTCGGCAACGCGTTTTTCGGGTTGCGACTGTTCGGAAGAGGAACACGCCGCCGTAAAGAGCAGCGCAAACGAACCCGCAACGACCGCTGCGGCACTGAGAATTTTTTTGCAAATAGCCATATATAGATAGTCCGTTGAATGTTGTGGGAGAGAGGAAAACAAATTTTAGTTAATCGGTCAACTATAAATTTTACCGAACAAAAAAGCCCGCGGGACAATTCCCGCAGGCTATGAAACATCCGCAGTGCGCGGCTACTTTTCGGCGCGTATATCGAACATTTTTTTCGATATTTTGCGGAACGTTTTTATCAGGTCGTAGTGGGGCGTGTCGCAGATGTCCACAACCCCGAACGCCGCATTTTCGCCGTCGGGTCGCGCCGTCGTGGGCTGGTCGCCGTACGTAAACCAACACGCGCCGACAAAATTCGGATGCCGCAACGCGCTCTTCATATAGTGAGTGAACATCGCCGACTGGTCTTTGCCGTTCGCCGCCTGCCGAATACCCTTCCAGAAGTGCCCGTAGTCGGAACGCGAAAAGCTGAACTCGCCCACGATTATCGGCTTGTCTTTGACTTCGTCGAAGCCCTCCACTGTGTCGCGGTACAGGTTGAAGCTGACGACATCGCAGTACTTTTCGGCGGCGCGGAGCGCGTGCTTGTTGCGCCAAGCAAATCGCGAACCCATATAGAGAACGTCGGGCGAAACCTTTTTCAATTCCTCGCGGCAGATTTTGTAGTAGAGGGCGTGGAATTGCGCGTCGAAGTCGTCGATGTCCCGCTTGGCTTTCGGCGTCGTCGGAATGAAATTGCGCTCGGCAAGGAACGCGTCCCAGTCGGCGTATTTCGCGCCCCAAGCTTCGTCGAGCGCGGCGATGTCGGGATAGCGTTTCTTCAGAAAATCGCGGAACGATTTTTTCGCGGCCTGCTCGGGCGGGCAGGTCAGTATCGCCTCGGTTGTGTAGCCCTCCTTCGTCTCCCAAGTTATTTCGTTGTCGATGAAAATGCCCACGCACCACTTGCTGTTGAGCCTGTCGGCAAGCTTCGGCAGTGTGTCGGACAGAATTTTGCGGAAGCGCGGGTCGCACACATCGGGCACCATTCTGAAAAGTTTGCGTTGTTCGGGATCGGGTTGCAGGCAGATTTTGCGCGAGGCACAGGTGAGCTTCGGCGCGTCGGTGTTCAGAATGAACGGGTGGACGGGGTTTTTCAGAATTTCGGGGAAAGTCCAGCAGCCGTAGACCGACACCCCCCAATTTTTCATCCGCCAGTCGGAAATCTCCTTGATTTTCGCGGCGGCCTCCGCCCACGAAGTCAGCCCGTATTTCCACGCGTACGTGCGCGCCGCAAACGAGAACACGCGCGGGCGGGCGTCGGGCGGATAATGCAGAATGGGGCGCGAGACCTTGCGGATTAGCCTGTAGCCCTTCATCGGATTGTTTTCGGGGTCGATGTCGTCGAAGAAGTGCTCCCTGCCGTCGATAATCGTCGCGCCGAAATTGCCCACAGAGTTCAAGCCGAACGCCCAGAACAGATTGCCGTTGGGCGCGCGGAAGTACCATTTGCCGTCGACCTTGTCGATACAGAAACGCCCCGTGGGAACGAAGTCGCCGCGGGAGTTTTCGAGCGCGCCGTACTCGTCGCGGTTCGGAATTTTCCCGAACTTTTCGTAGCGCGCAACCTCGTCGGCATGCGCGTTCTTCAGGTCTTCGTCCGACTTTATCTTGTTCGGCCAGTCGGAATATTTGTACTGCCCCCACTTGTCGATAAACGGGAAAAATTTTTCGCGCGGCATATCGAGAATCGGGCTGTGCGGGTCGAGAAACGAAAGCGCGGTCGGCGTGTAGTACATCCCCGGGAAGGTCTTGTCGGCGGACAAGTCGAACTTGTCGCGGTTTTCCGAGAACAAATACGAATTGGTTGAATCGGGTATAAGCTCGTAGATTTTGACATTGTCCATCACCACCGAACTTCCGTACGGCACGTTGATTCTGAAGTAGTACTGTTTGCCGTCGGACGGAACCCTGAAGCCCTCCTTCATTTTGAGCTTCACGTTCGGAATGCGAACCGCAAGCCCCACGTTCACAAACGCGGGATTCGCCCCGCGCGCATCGCCGAGCCTCACCGAAAACGGAGCGAATTTGCCGATTTTCTTCACCTTGTAGTCGATATCGTACATATAGACCGCGCCGTTCTTGACGGGAAATTTCATCACCAGAAAGTGCCGCCCGTCGTCGGGAGCGTCGAAACGCACCGAATACCTGCCGTCGATTGCGTCCGCGCCCTTTACGATGACCGCATTGGGCGATTCCGCGAACCCCGCCGCAAGAATCGCGTCCCTTTCGCCGCTTTCGAAGTCGGAATTGGCGATTTCCGTAAGATTCGTCGCCGAACACGCGAGCCCAAACCCCGCCGCCGCAACCGAAATTGCGGAAAATTTTTTCGTTATTCCCATAGCATACTCCACACAGTTTACAAAAAAAGGGGCGAACGCAAAGCATCCGCCCCGCCCGCGTCCGAGACAACCTATCTGTCGAATACGACGGTCGTTATCGAACGGGGAGCAATCGTAAGACTGCGCGAAGTTTCGTCAATCCAAAGATTGCCCAAGTCGCAGTTTGCATCGGTACGGAACGCGCGCGCCTTTGCGTTCGCGAAGTTTTCGGGAAGCGAGATTTTCGCAACGTCCCTTTCGAACGACGAATTTACGAACACCGCCACAAGCCGCCTGCCGTCGGGCGAAACAAACGCCACCCCCGCCGTTTTGTCGAGGTTGTCCGCACCCGACATCTCGACGCGCTTGAACTCGGGACGCACGAAAAGACTGAAGTTGCCCATCGCCCAGAGCAGCTTGGTAGCGCGCGCAACGCCGCCCTTTTCGAAAATTCCGTCGGACGGATAGACCGACACAAGCGCGTTGTCGCCCTTAATCTCCATCCCCTTCCAATAGCCCCACGCGAGCGCGTTCGCGTCGACGAAATCAGAATACATTATCCTGCCCATCACGAGGGCTACCTGCATATCCGCCTTGTTGTCGCTGTACCAATCGGGCGTAAGACCTTCGTGGATTTCGGGCGTGAAGTAGCCGAGCATACACCATTCCGACTGATGGAATCCGATTCCGTATTTCTCGGCTTCCGCGCGGAGGCGTTTGTTTATTTTGCGCATTTCGGCGTTCTTGTTGTGCGAGTGGTAGCTGTGCCCAGCAAGGAATTTCGGCATATTTTTGAGGTCGCCGACGTAGAACCTGCTCTGCGGATCGAAGAATTTTTTGATTATGAAATTCGGGCGTTCCTCAGGCTCGGACTTCTTGAAGTGGGCGGGCATTTTCACCCTGCTTTCGGCGTAATTGTAGGCGGGAGCGGCGGTTTCGCCGATGAGAATCTTGGCATTCACGCCCTTTTGCGTGATGGCGCGGTCGAGCTCGACGAAGACCTTTTTCATCTGCGAACACTCCCAAGTTGAGCCCTCCTGACGGTTCGAGTCCCAATTCACCTGCGGTTCGTTGATGGGACTGATATAGGCGATGTTGTAGCCGCCGTCTTGGAAGTGCTTTGCGACATCCGCCATATAGTCGGCGAATTTCCCGTAGCAGTCGGGTTTGATATTCGCCTTGGGGTCGTTGGGCTGCCCGTAGCCCTTGCCGTTGCGCGTCCACTGCACGGGCGGCGTGTTCGAGAACAGAAGGAATTTGTCGCAGCCGTATTCCTTCGCCTTTTTCATAAAATACTGCTGCCCCGAACATTTGCCCCAGTCGTAGCCCCTGCCGTCCTTTGTAAGGAACGCCTCTTCGCGGTAGTGGAGGCGCGAGATGTCCGCGCCGTCCTGCTCGGCAGTTCCGCCGCCAAGATTGAACCGCCACATCGAAAGCCCGATACCCTCGGGATTGCCGTCCGCGCCGATTTTCTGCGAGAAGAGCCACTTTGCGATTTGCCCTTTTTGAGCGTCGTCAAAATAACGCCCCACAAGGTTCCCGCACCACGCGTCGGCGGCGGTGAAGTTGTCGATTGTCTGGTGCGTTTTTGCCGTGTCGATTTTCGCGTCGAACGCGGACGCCGACAGCGCGGCAAACGACAAAACGGCAGTTCCTATGATCGTTCCTCTTATGCCTTTCATATATAGCAGTGTTTTTGATTACAAATCGAATACGACGGTCGTGATTGAACGCGGGGCGAGCACGATTTCGCGCGAAGCTTCGTCAATCCAAGCGTTGCCCAAGTCGGTGTTGGCGTCGGTGCGGAACGCGCGCGCCTTTGCGTTCGCGAAGCTTTCGGGAAGCGAGATTTTCGCAACGTCCCTTTCGAACGACGAATTCACGAACACCGCGACGAGCCGTTTGCCGTCGGGTGAAACGAACGCAACGCCCGCAGTTCTGTCGAGGTTGTCCGCGCCCGACATCTCGACGCGCTTGAACTCGGGACGCACGAAAAGACTGAAGTTGCCCATCGCCCAGAGCAGCTTGTTTGCGCGCGCAACGCCGCCGTCCTCTATGCGCCCGTTCGCGGGATACACGCCCGTAAGCGCGTGGTCGCCCTTGATTTCCATACCCTTCCAATAGCCCCACGCGGTCGCCTGCGAGTTGACGAAATCGGAATACATAATGCGCGCCATCAGAAGAGCCGTCTGGATGTCGGCTTTGTTGTCGCTGTACCAGTCCTTTGTGAAGCCGTCCATTTCCGCCGCCTTGTAGTGCGGCAGCAGACACCATTCCGACTGCTGATACTGCACGCCGTACTTTACGGTCTCGGCGGCAATCGTCTTGTGGACGCTTTCCATATCGGCGTTGCGCAGGTGCGAGTGGTAGCTGTGCCCCGACAGGAATTTCGGCATATGCTTGAGGTCGCCGACATACGCGGGGCTGTTCTTGTCGAAGAAATTTTTGACGATGAATGTCGGACGTTCCGCGACTGGATCTTTAGCCCAGCGGGCGGGTTCGGCACTCCACGCCGCGCCCGCGTAGTTGTACTTTGGGTGCGCGGTTTCGCCGATGTAGATTTGCGTATCGAGATTGCGCTCGGTCAACGCGCGGTCGAGCTCCACAAACACGCGCTTCATTTCCGAAATGTACCACGGGCTGCCCTCCTGACGGTTCGAGTCCCAATTTACCTGCGGCTCGTTTATCGGGCTGATGTAGTCCACCTTGTAGCCCATTTCGCCGAATTTTTTTGCGACATCCGCCATATAGTCGGCGAACTTTCCGTAGCAGTCGGGCTTGATGTTTGCCTTGTTGTCGCGCTTTTCGCCGTAGCCCTGACCGTTGCGCGTCCACTGTACGGGCGGAGTGTTCGAAAAAAGCAGAAGTTTTTCAACCCCGTACTCTTTCGCCTTTTTCACGAAATACATCTGCCCCGCACATTTGCCCCAGTCGTAGCTTTTGCCGTCTTTCGTCAGGAACGATTCCGCCCTACGCTGAAAGGGAACGATGTTTGCGCCGTCCTGCTCGAGCGTGCCGCCGCCAAGATTGAACCGCCACATAGAAAGCCCGATACCCTCGGGGTTGCCGTCCGCGCCGATTTTCTGCGAAAAGAGCCACTTTGCGAGCTGCCCTTTTTGCGCTTCGTCGAAATACTGCCCCACGAAATAGCCGCTCCACGCGTCGGCGGCGGCAAAGTTGTCGATAGTCTGGTGCGTTTTTGCCGCGTCGATTTTTACGTCGAGCGCGAACAAAGACGACGACGCAAAAGCGAAAATTGCAATTCCAACCCCGTTTTTAATAGTATGCTTCAGTGTCATATAAAAAGACAACTACACACAAGCCCCCCGCCGATAAAGCAAAAAACGAAAAAAACTTTACTGGACAGTTGAGCAGCCGAAGCGACAATTTTTTTACCGCTATCATAGATGGTAAAAAACAACCTACGCGACGACAGGAGCTGCTATTTTATGATTAGTCGAAGACGAACCTAAAAAAGTCTACCCTGCAGTCTTGCTTATCTTGTGGATTTTGCCCAAGTCGAGCTTGCCTGTTCCCAAAAGGGGAATTGCGTCCACGCGCATAACGTGCTTGGGAATCCAGAGGTTGGGAAGCCCCGCTTCGCCGAGCAGACGGCGGAGTTGCGGAACGTCGATATCGACTGCGGAAAGCAGAACCAGAGCCTCGCCCTTTGCGGGGTCGACCTTCGAGCCAATCGCAACAAGGGGCAATTCGGAATCCTGCAAGCCCAAGACGCGCACGATAGCCTCTTCGACACCCGAGTGCGGAACCATCTCGCCGCCGATTTTCGAAAAGCGCGAGAGTCTGCCTTTTATGAAAATGAAGCCGTCGGAATCGAGCATAGCCAAGTCGCCCGTGTTAAGCCATCCGTCGGAAAGTTTTTTCGCGTTTTCCTCGGGCTGATTCAAATAGCCCCCGAAAATGCTCGCCCCCTTAAGCTGCAAAAGTCCGACCTCGCCGACGGGCAGAATCTCGCCCGAATCGGGGTCAGAAACCCTCGCCATCATCCCGGGGAAAATTTCGCCGACGGACGCCTCTTTCGTCGCGCTCGGCTGCGGGCAAAACTTGCCGCGCTTCAAGCCCGCAGGCAGGTTTACGCTGACAACGGGGGAAGCCTCCGTAAGCCCGTATCCCTCGAGATAGGCAACTTTGGGAAATTTTGCATTCCACGCGTCGATAAAGCCGTCGGGCGTTTTTTCCGCACCGCCGATGACGCATTTGAGGTTTGGAAAGTCGGCGGGGCTGCCCTTTTTGTAGTACGAACGCAGGAACGTGGGCGTTGAAATCATAATGGTAGACTTGCCGCGACGCGCCGCCTCCAAATTCGCCTGAACTTCGAGCGGGCTTTGAACCATCACCTGCCCGATACCGTAAATCATTGTAAACCAAACCTGAATCGACTGCCCGAAGCTGTGGAAAAGCGGCAGATTCGAATGCAGAACGTCGCCCTCGTGAACAATGCCGATTTCAATCATCTGCTTTGCGTTTGCCGACAAGTTTCTGTGCGTCAGAACCGCCGCCTTGGGAGCCGCCTCCGAGCCCGAGGTGAAGATAATCGAAGCCTCTTTGTCGCCGCCCTCTTTCGGAATGCCGTAGAGCGAGCAAATGAGCCTGCCCGAAAGCGTGCGCGCGGCTATCAAATGCGGCAGTATCCCTTTCTTGCCGATAGACTTGAGTATGTCGCCTATGTCTACAAAGTTGTCAGTCCACGGGAAGTCGGGCGCGTGCGCCGAAACCTTTTCGCGGACTTTGCGCGACCCTATGATGCACTCGATGCCCGCCTTAGCCAGACACGCCTTTGCCGCGTCCGAACCCGTTGTAAAATTGATATTTACGCTCGACTTGCCCGCCATCTGCACCGCCAGATTCACCACGACCCCGGGAAAACACGCGGGAAGCGCAATGCCTATGCGCTTTTGATTGCCGAAGTGCTTTTCAATGTAGCCCTTGAGTGCCAACGCAACCGCAAGAGTCGTGCCCCTGTCGAGGCGTCGATTGAGGGAAAAGTCGTAGATATACTCTTTTTTCGTATCGCGCGCCAAACCGCAAGTTGCCGCGTATGCAAGATTTAAATCAAGAAGTTCCAGCGAATTAAAATCGTCGTACCCGCTGTCAACCGTTGTCGAGTTTCTGATATTCATATAAACGCAAATATGATTTACCCGCGACGCAAAACAATTTCGCCGCGTAATTTAGTACAGTTTCAAAAAAACCGACGCGCGTCAACAAAAAACAAAAACGGGAAATCGCGACGGTCAAAAAACTTGCGCCCGCCGAAATTTCCCGTTTTGGGAACAAAGCCTTGTTATTCTTTTGCCGCAAGGGCTGTCATCACGCCGCGAAGCTCGCAAAGCCCCTTCATTCTGCCTATGAACGAATACCCTGGGTTTGCCGTCGGCGGTTTTGAAAGGTCGTCCGCCATATCGCGCCCGTGGTCGGGGCGGAATACGATTTTCTCGCCGCCCTGCGCCAACCGCTTGTCCTGCAAGCGCATAAGCTTTTCGACAACCTCGACCATCGGCACACGCCCCTCCAAGTGCCCCGCCTCGAAGAAGCTTCCGTCGGCGTTGACTTGAGTGCTGCGCAGGTGCGCAATGTAGATTCTGTCGGCGAGTTCGTCCGCCATCGAAGAAAGGTCGTTGTGGATTCCCGCGCTGAGCGAGCCTGTACAGAAACAGATTGTATTCGCCCTCGACGGACATTTTGCGAAGATTTCCTTGAAGTCCTCCACGCGCGAGGCGATTCGCGGCAGTCCGAGCACTGGGAACGGCGGGTCGTCGGGGTGGATTGCCAGAATCGCGCCGACCTCTACGGCGACGGGCGTTACCTCTTTCAAAAATTCGACCAGATTGTCGCGCAGTTTTTGCGGCGTAATTCCGTCGTAGCGGGCGAGCATTTTGCGCACGTCCTCTATTTCGAGACCCATTTTGCACCCCGGGAAAACGTCGATAATCGAGCGTTCGAACGCCTTTTTCTGCGCGGAGTCGAGCGAATCGAAAAACGCCTTCGCCTTTTCAACCTGCTCGGGCGAACGCTCGTCCGCCGCGCCGTCGCGCTTGAGCACAAAGATGTCGAACACGGCGAATTGAACGGGGTCAAAGCGCAGACATTGCGAACCGTCGGGCAGGCGGTAGTGCAGGTCTGTGCGAATCCAGTCGAGCACGGGCATAAAGTTGTAGATTATCTTCCGAATCCCGCATTCGGCAAGGTTGCGTATGCTCTGCTTGTAGTTTTCGAGATGTCTGCGGAAGTCGCCCGTGCGCAGCTTCATATCTTCGGTTACGGGCAGCGATTCCACGACATCCCATTCCAAGCCGTACGCCGCGGTCTTGGCGGCGTGCTTTTTGATTTCGTCGACAGTCCAAAGTTCCCCGTAGGGAATGTGGTGGAGCGAGCTGTAGACGCTCGTCGCGCCGCTCTGGGCTATGTACGAAAGGGGTACGGGGTCGTTGTCGCCGTACCATCTGAAACCCTCTTTTAACTTCTGCATTTCAAGCCCTCCGTTAGACGCCCGAAAAACACGAGAACCCGCCGTCGATTGCCAGCACCGTGCCCGTTACGAACTTCGACGCGTCGGAGCAAAGATAGTGGATTGCGCCGAAAACTTCGTCGGCTTCGCCGAACCTCGCAAAGGGAGTCGCCTTTACGATGTCGTGCCCGCGCTCGGTCAGCGAGCCGTCGGGGTTCGTGAGCAGAGTCCTGTTCTGTTCGCTCAGGAAGAACCCCGGGGCGACCGCATTTACGCGCACGCCGTCGCCGATTTTCTTTGCGAACTCCACCGCCAACCACTTCGTGAGGTTGTCGACCGCCGCCTTTGCGTTCGAGTAGCCCAACACGCGCGTTACCGCCTGCTGCGCCGTCATCGACGAGAAGTTTACAATCACGCCCTTTTTGTTTTTCTGGAAGATTTCGCCGAAGACGATAATCGGCAGAAGCGTGCCCTCCATATTGAGCTTGAAGACATCCTCCCACGCGCCGAGGTCGAGGTCGAAGAAACTTTTTTCGGGGGGAATTACCGACCCCGCCCTGTTTCCGCCCGCGCCGTTTACGAGGCAATCTACCGTGCCCCATTTGTCGAGCACCGCCTTGCGCGCCGCAAGCAAATCGTCCCTGCTGAGAACGTCCGCGCGGATTGCGAGCGCGTCGCAACCGTTGTCGGCGATGAATTTTTCGATGTCGGCAAGCTTCGCCGCGTCGCGCCCGATGAACGCCACGCGCGCGCCGCACTTTGCCAGATAGCGCGCCGTCGCCCCCGCGAGGACGCCCGTTGCGCCCGTCACCACGACGACCCTGTTTTTAATGTCGAATAAATCTTTCATTATATTTTCTTTGAAGCTTTAAGAAGTCTGTTCGAAACGAACACGAGCAAAAGGAACGCCGCGAAAATCGCGGGGCCCGCATAGCCGAGCTTGTTCCAGAGAACGTAGAGGCTGGCGACCGAGCTCGCCGCAACCGAGCAGCACATAAGGACGTTCCAGAGAACGCGCTTGCCGCCCGAGGGGGTTTCGCTGCCGAGCACCTTTTTGCTGTTCATAATCACGAGGAACGCGCCGTATGCAATCGGCAGAAGCACCATCGCAATCACGCCCGCGTGGATGACAAGCCACATCTTCGCGCCCTTGAAGAACACCGACGCAATCGCGCTGAGGGCGATGAGCATCGAGCCGCACAAGTGCCATTTTGCCGAATTGCCCCTGCCCAGAATTTCCGCGAAAGAAAGCCCGCAAATGAGCATATTCATCAACACCGCATTGATTGCCATGCCGAGCACGCCGAGCCCGAAAACGTAGCGGGCGACGTCGTCGCCCAGAAGCGGGGCGAGCGTTTCGGAGAGGTTGGAGGCGTCGCGCTTTACGAGCATGGCCGCCATTTCGCGTTCCTTAATCGGGAACGTGTTGCGGGCGAGGTCTTTCTGCGCCGAAGACAGAGCCGCAAATTTGTCCGCGCCCATCGATGCTGAAATGCGCGAATCGAGCAGCGAAATGTAGGGCTGCACGAGGTTCGGCGCGGGCACGATTGCCTTGCCGTCTACCGTCGCGGGAACGAGCTTGCCGTCTACAATCCGCGAAATCGCAAGACCCTCTGCGGGCTTTGCGTGGAACTGCGAAGCCGAGGCGATTACGATACACGAAGTTGCAATCAAAAACGGTATGAAAAGCCCCGTCGCGAGGTCGAAAATCGCCAAGCCGCGGAAATCCTTGTCCCAACCTTTCTTGAGCATGGAATACGGGAACAGGAACGTCATATTGATGCCCACAGCCATCGCCGCCGCCGAAATCACCACGTCGCGCTGTTGCGACACAATCATATCGCTCCAGAATTTCTGACCGTCCGCGCCGAGCTGCGAAATATATTTCATAAAGTCGCCGCTCGGCTCCGAGAGCACCGACAAATTCGGGACAAAGCCCGCGAACACCGCCGACCAGTCGATTTTTCCGTTCCACCAAAGGCTGATGATAACGCCGAAAAAGCAGATTACGATTGCCGCAACCGAAAGCTTGATGATTTTTTCGAAGAACTTAACGCCCCTGCCGCCTACCGCGTACATCGCAACCATCGCCGCAGCCAGCGCGAACAGAACCGCAGTTATCGCAACTTCCACGCCGATTGACGGCGCATCGGTCGAAGCCGAAAAGTTCTGCGTGATTGCCGCAACGCCGAGCGCAAACTGCGGCATTGCAAACACCAAGCACGCCAACAGCGAACCCAACGCCCACCCGTAGCCGAGAATCGGGCTTATCTGCGAGTTCACGCTCTGCATGGGCTTGTTTTTGATTGAAAGCGTGACATACGAAATCGCCGCCAACATCACAATGCCCAGAATCATCGCCACGGGCTGAAGCCACATAAAGCCGAAGCCGCCGAGCACGCCCAGATAGAGCGCGGAGGCAAGCGAGCCGCCGCCGAGAGTCGTCGCGCTCTGAAGCCAGCCGGGGCCCGAGAATTTGGCGAACACGCCGAGCGTCGCCAGTTTGCCTTTTTTGCGGGCATCGAGAATCTGCGCCCTCTGCGCCTCAATCTGCGGATTTTTCATTTGTTCCGACATAAATTTTCCTGTTTTGATTTTCCGTTTTTGTTGAAGATATTACCTTGCGCCCTCGGCATACGCCTGCGCCTTCAGCGAAAGTTCCGCCGCGGCGAACGCGTGCTTTTGGGTCATCGCATTTTCCGTTCCGTCGAGAACGTCGCGGGCGAATTTGCCGAAGAACGGGAAACCCGTGCCGAGGCAGTCGAGCATTTCGACGCCCTTTTTGTCCGCAACGTAAAGCGTCTGCGGCGGATTGCCCTGCCGCGAGAAATCGACATACTTGCGGATTTCCACATAGCCCTCCGTACCGAGAACGAAAGTTCTGCCGTCGCCCCAGACGGGGAGACCGTCGGGCGTGAACCAGTCGACGCGGCAGTAGCCCGACGCGCCGTTGGACATTTCCACCGAAGCCTCGCCGAAGTCCTGAAGTTCGGGCTTGTCGGGGTTGTTGAGGTTGTCGACGCGCGCGAAGTTTATTTTCGCATCGTCGCAGCCCGAGAACTCGAGAAACTGCTCGAACTGGTGCGAGCCGATGTCGCACAAAATTCCGCCGTACTCTTTGCGCTCGAAAAACCACTGCGGACGCGCCGCTTTCGAAAGCCTGTGCGGAGCCATAATCAGCACCTGAAGCACGCGCCCGATTCTGCCGCTTTTGATTATTTCGTTCGCGCGCTCCGCCGCCTCGTTGTGGACACGCTCGGCGTAGTAGGGCATATACTTCAGCCCCGTTTCGGCGGCGAGCTTGCGCGCCTTTTCGAGCTGTTCGAGCGTCGTGAACGGGGGCTTGTCCACAAAGAAGTGCTTGCCCGCCGAAAGAGCCTTTTCGCCGATGTCGAACCTGTGCGCGGGTATGCCCGCGTTGGCGACAAGCTTCACGGAGTCGTCCTGCAGAATTTTGTCGAGACTGTCCGCAACCTCCGCATTCGGGAAGCGTTTGAGGAAATCGTCGATGCGCTTTTTGTCGGTATCCCAAACGTATTTGCATTCCGCGCCCACGTTGAGCAAGCCCTGCGTCATCGCGTAGATGTGCCCGTGGTCGAGCCCCGCCGCGGCGAATTTCAGCTCGTCCTCGGCAACTGCGCGTTCGGTTGCGCCGCCGTCGGGAACGTAGTCGTATCCAGTTGCGTGTTTTGCCATCGCTCTTTATTTGAAGGATTTCTTGAAGTCGACAACGGCGTCGCGGCGCGGATTTTCGCGGAGCTTCGATGCTGCGATTTTTTCGTCGAGCATCTTCTTATACTGCGCGTGGTCGAGCGGCAGCGATACCGCGGAATCCGTCCAAGCCGAAAGCAGCATTGCATTCGCAAGCTCGAGCGAAAGCTCGCCCTGCATTCCGTCGAAGCCGAGCGTTCCGCGCCCCTCGAGAGCCTCCACAAAATTCTTGAGAACGCCCACGTGCTGTTCGCCCTTCGAGTCGAATTTTTCGACCTGCGTTTCGGTGTCGGGCGAGCCGAACATATAGACGGTGTTCTTCGTGTAATCGGAAAGCGACGAATCCACAAAGCGCGTAATGGTAAGCGAGTCGTTTTCCGCCACGACAAACGCCTTGTCGCCGGCAATCTCGAGCCTGTTCGCGCCGGGGTATTCGCCCGTCGAGGTTATGAAAGTGGCGTTCGAGCCGTTGGCAAGCTCCATTCGGCAGACTACTTCGTCTTCGACTTCGATGTTGTGGTACTTGCCGAATTTGCACCACGCCCGCAGCGACTTGGGCATACCGAAAACCCACGCCCAAATATCGATGTTGTGTATCGACTGGTTGATGAGCGCGCCGCCCGCTTCGCCCTTCCAAGTGCCGCGCCACGGACTCGACGCAAAGTAGATGTCGGGGCGGTACCAGTTCGACATCGTCCAAGAGACGCGGTTGATTTCGCCGATTTCGCCCTTTTCGACAAGCTCCTTGATTCGCGCGTAGAGGGGCGTCGTGCGCTGATTGAGCATAATGGCGCAGGTTTTGCCGCATTTTTTCGCGAAGTCGCAGAGTTCGATTGCGTCGGAAGTGCAAAGCGCGATGGGCTTTTCGACGAGCGTGTGGAAGCCCGCCTCGAGACACTTTTTCGCGAGCGGGAAGTGCGTGAACGAGGGCGTGGAAACAATCACCGCGTCGAAGCCGCCCGCCGCCAGCATTTGGTCGACATCGGGATAGATTTTGAGCGAAGCGTACTTCGGGTCGTTTACGGGACGCTGTTCGCACGCGCAGACGATTTCCGCATCCGGAATTTTCCCCGCCATCAAATTGTCCACGTGCATCGAGCCGATTGGTCCCATACCTATAACCGCAAATCTTACCATAATTTCGCCTTTTTTTGATGTTATAAAAATTTTACCTCAAACGATTGAGAAAATATCTAAAAATCGCCCGCCACTGTCAAACATTTTTTTTCGACGAGCCTCCCGCCCCGAAATTTTACTTGAGTCGAAATTCCGCACAAGTTATGTTCGCCCAATGAAACACACATTTGACGCACTTACTGTCTCGATCTGTTTTGCCGCATTCGCGCCGCTTTCCGAAGCGGCGGAATTTGCGCGCCTTTTCGAAAATCCCGAGCTTGCAAAACCGCAACTAAATTACGGCGGCGAACCGTTCGAACTGAAAGCCCCCGCGGAAACACCGCTTGAAGATACGCCCGAATATTCGTCCAAACTGCGCGTCTACACTTCGCCCGACGGCGTGCTGCAAGCGGAACAGACCGTCTTCGAATACAAAAAATTTCCCGCAACCGAATTTAAGACGCGGCTGCGCAACGTCTCGAAAAAATCCGCCTCGAAAAACATTTCCGACATTTGCGTCTACGCGCTGAGCCTCAAAAACAACCCCGACAATATTAAAAGCGACAAGGTGAAAATTCGCAGATTGAAAGGCGCGGCAACTACAATGTTCGATTTCGCCGAAGAAACCGCCGTTCTCGAACGCCGCCCGCAGGCAGACTCAATCCTGCTCGAAAACAAAACGGGCTACCCCGCGTCGGTCTGGATGCCCTATTTCGGCGCGGATTTCGACGAGCTAAACGGCGCGCTGTTCGCCGTCGGCGGGTGCGGAAACTGGAGCGCGCTCTTCGAAATAGACAGGCGGAATTTCTCGCTGAAAATCGGCGTGCCCGACTGCGGCTTTTCTCTAAAACCCGAAGAATCCGTGTCGCTGCCGTCGGTGCTCGTAATGCGCCGAAAAAATATGCGGATTGCCGACGCACAGAACCTCTGGCGCAGGTTCATCCTCGGATTCAAAACCCCGAAAGGCGCGGACGGCAAGCCGTTCCTCGCCCCGATTTACACGAGCATAGGCGGCAACATACCCACCGAAAAGCTGGTAAAATTCGCCGACTTTGCGGGAGCGCACAAATTGCCGCTTTCGATGTACGGCGTAGACGCGGGCTGGTACGGCGGCGCGCACGTCCCGCAAAAAAAAGGCGGGTTCGGCGACTGGTCGAAAAACGCGGGCGACTGGCGCGTGAACACAACCGTCCACCCGGAAAAACTCTCCCCGCTCTCAAGGGCGGCAAACGCCGCGGGAATGAAATTCTCGCTCTGGATTGAAATAGAGCGCGTTATGCAGGACACGCCGCTTTGGCGCGAACACCCCGAATTTCTCGCGCAGTGCGGAAAATCGAACACGGCAGTCCTCAATTTGGGAGATGAAAACGCGTGGAATTACGCATTCGAAACGCTCTGTAGCACGCTCGAAGAAAACGGCGCAAACGTCTGGCGGATGGATTCAAACCTGCACGCCGACATTATGAACGCCGCCTTTGCTCAACTCGATTCGAAATTGCCCGACCGCAGGGGAATCGGTATGCTCAAGCACGCCGAGGGCGTTCTGAAACTCTGGGACGCGCTCAAACAAAAATATCCGCAAATGCAGTTCGACAACTGCGCAAGCGGCGGCAGGCGGCTCGACTACGAATCGATGTCGCGCACGTTCACCGTCTGGCGTTCCGACACGCAATGTTGGCAGATTGACGGCGTTGCGGAGTCGAGCCAAATCCAGAACTTCTACCTGTCGTCTTGGCTTCCGTCGCACACGGGCGGCAACGGCGCGAAGCTCGACGACCAATACGCGATGGCAAGCGCGATGGGCAGCGGCTTTTTCGTGTCGGCGTGGTGTCTGCAGGACGAATCGCGGCTGCCGCTTCTTCGCAGATATTTCGGCTGGGCGCAGCGCGTGCGCAAGTACATAGTGCGCGATTTCTTCCGACTCACCCAAGCCCCCGAAAACTTCGAAAATTGGTGCGCATATCAGGGACACGACCCCGACTCGGGAGAAGGGTTCGTAGCCGCATTCCGCCGTAGGCAAAGCCCCGCCGAATTTTTACGGATTTCCCCGCAGGCAATCGACGAAAACGCGACGTACGAGCTTGAATTTAAGGACGGCTCGAAGACGAAAATTTCGGGCAGGGACTTCAAAGATATGCGCATAGACCTGCCCCCGCGAGACTTCCAGTTCGTGTTCTACAGAAAAATCGACGCTTCAAAATAAACACACAACTTTTTTTCAATCAGGAGGAAACAAAATATGGAGAAAATGCGAATCTTCACAAAAGCCGCACTTCTCGCCGCAACGCTCACCGCCGCCGCCGAACTTTTCGCGGGCGGGCGCGTCATAACCTACCCCGCCCCCGCGACCGAAAAGGCTCGTTGTTCGTACACAATCACCGCAAACGGCAAGAACGTCGATATTTACAGGGCGAAGTCGCCGCAATTCGAGGGCGGCGAATACTTCTTCGCCTACTTTGATTTCGACAAAGATGTTACCATAAAGGTAACATCCGCGAAGCCGCTCGACAAAGCCGAGCTATTTCCCGCAAAATTCAAACCCCTTTCGCGGGATAAAAAGTCGCTCGAATTTGCCGTATCCAAGCCGCCGTTCAACGCAACCGTCCTGCGCGACGAACGCAATCTGCCGCTCGTGATTTTCGGCAACCCCATTGAAACCGACATCCCCGACCCCAAGGGCGAAAACGTCGTCTTCTTCGGCGCGGGCGTGCATACTCCGCCGACGATACAACTTTCCGACAATCAAACACTTTACATTGCGGGCGGCGCGGTCGTAAAGTCGCGGATTGTCGCGAAAGGTAAAAATATAACCGTGCGCGGACGCGGAATTTTGGACGGCGAGCTGTTCGAACGTTTCAGCATTCCGCCGATTCTCAAGTTCGACGATTGCAACAACCTGACACTTCGCGACTTCATCGCAAAAGACCCGTCGGGCTGGACTCTCGTTATGACACGTTGCGACGGCGTGAAAATCGACAACGTAAAAATCTGCGCCTCGAGAATGCTAAACGACGATGCCATAGACATTTGCAACACTTCGAATGTCGAAATAAGAAACGTTTTCGCCCGCGCCCAAGACGATATTGTGGCAATAAAGGGTATGACGGCAAAGTCGGGCAATACTCAACCACCCTGCAACAATATAGTTATAGAAAACTGCACATTCTGGACGGACATCGCCAACGTTTTCAGAATCGGATTCGAATGTTCCGCTGCCGAAATGTCGAACATCCGCGTGCGCAACATCGACATCCCGTTCTACGCCGTAAACTATCGCGGGCCGGAAGAATTTTGGGCAAAGGCAATAGTCTGGCTGCAGGCGGCAAACAATATGCCCATCCACAATATCTCTTTCGAAAACATAAAGATACGCTCAAACGGCAACGATATGTGTATGTTGCTTGCAAATCCGCGCAAAATCGGGTGCCCAAGCATCCACAAAACGCCCGACATCGCGGGGCGCGTCTATGATTGCTCGTTTAAGGACATAAAAGTGCACGGCAAAAAGGGCAAATTCAACGGACTGCTCTATTTCAAAGGGGTTGACGCAAACTCGGACGTGAAAAACATAACTCTTGAGAACATCGAATACTTCGGAGAAAAAATCGGGCGCGATAGCAAAGCCTTTGTAGACGAAAAGGAATTTACTTCGGGAATAGAAATCAAATAAGCCGACAAAAAACGGGCGCGGGGAACAACCGCGCCCATTTTGGGAACAAGCCCGTTAGAGAACGTTCTTCTCAACCCACGATTTGAATTCTGCAACCGTACGGAAGACCGCCTTTGCGGGAGATTTTTCGAGCGCGGCAACATCGGCAAAATCAGACCACGCCGCCGCAAGCGGGGTTATTCCCGATTCCACCGCATCGCAGGCATCGCGCACGATGTCGCCGAGGTAGTAAATTTCGGCGTCCTGCGGATTTACATTCCACGCATCCAACACCTTGCGAATTTTCACGGGCTTGACCGCCCCCTTTTCGTCGCCGCATTCTATGACCGAAAAGTATTCGAAAATCCCGTACTTTTTAAGCGACATTTCGGCGGTCTCGCGAGCCTTTCCCGTTACGATTCCGAGCATAAGCCCGCGCTCGAAAAGCATTTTCAACACATCCGAAATTCCCAAAAAGGGAGCAGGCGAATACTTCGTGTGCAATTCTGCGTAGTGGACGAGATAGCGCGCAAAGAGTTCGTCGCCGTGAGCGGGCGAAAGCCGCCTCAAAAGCCCCGATTCCGTCGGACCGAAGTTTGCGATAATCTCCTCCCGCGTAGGCATAACAAGCCCCAAATCTACATAAGCCGAGTTAAAAGCCGCAAGAACGAGGTCGACCGTTTCGCCCAAAGTTCCGTCAAAATCGAAAATAAAGCCCTTTTTCATAGCGCGACATATTGCCCGCCGATTTTTAAATTTAAAGAAAAAACTTGCCCATAGCACAGAGAAGAATATTTGCTTTCTATCGGATTGAATATGAAAGCACTTAAAATAATACTACTTACCCTCGGACTCTGCCTTGCCGCGATAAATTCGCCTGCCGAAGACCGCAATATACAGGCTGTGTTGCCTTCCGCCCAAAAGTCGCAATGGCACGGCGGGATAAAATACGACTTTATGTTTGAAGGCAAAAAAGCTCTTTTCGTCACGCCGCAATCGCCCCGAAAAGACCGTGCATGGATTTTCCGTCCCGCATTTTTCGGGGCATTTCCGAACGCCGACATCGAATTGCTGAAAAACGGTTTCTTCTTGGCGTATCTTGACTTAACCCATAGATACGCCTCTCCACCCGCAATGGACGAAGCCGACAAATTCTACAAGTTCGCAGTCGAAAAGTGCGGATTGTCGCCAAAATTGGTCGTCGAGGGGTTGAGCCGTGGCGGTGCATTTGCCCTTTGCTGGGCGAATCGCGACCCATCGAAATTCGCCGCAGTCTATGCAGACGCTCCTGTTTGCGATTTCAATTCTTGGCCGTCGCCGAGACGCGAAAAACTTTTCCAACAATTTCTATCCGAATGGAATATGAAATCCGCCGACAGCTTTAAGGGCAATCCTGTGGACAATTACGAAAACCTCGCAAAAAGCGGCGTACCGCTTCTTTTGATTGCAGGCGATTCCGACAAGACCGTACCTTTTAACGAGAACGGAAAAATCTACGCCCAACGTTTCCAAAGGGCTGGCGGTAACATAACAATCACAATAAAAAAGGGGTGTGACCACCATCCACACGGACTCGCCAATCCCGCCCCGACAGTGGATTTCATCATAAAGGCATTCGAGAACGTCGAGCAAAAGTAGAACACAGGCAAGCCAATTCCCAATTAGGGAACACAGACTAAATATCAAGCCCGAGCGACATCTGCGAATCGCCGACATCTTTCCGATTTTCAACCGAGCCGACCGCGTTTTCGACGGATTCCGCAGCCCCGCCGACATCCCCAACGACATCGGAATCAGAGACATCGGCATTGTCATCACTTGGGTGCGAAGCAGCCTCTTCCGCACTTTTTTCAGCTTGCAAAAGCATTTCGAGAAATTCGGATTCGCCGATTATCGGCGTTCCCAACTTCCTTGCGGCGTCCATTTTTGTGCTATGTTCTTCCGTCGAAACAAGATAGTCGGTTTTCGACGAAACCGACGAGCCAGTTTTGCCGCCCAACCTTTCAATGCGTTTTTTCGCCTCGTCGCGCCCCATCGACGAAAGCGTACCCGTGATAACGAACAACTTGCCGAAAATCGGCGTTTCCACAACCGCAGACTGCTCGGCGGAAAAATTCAGACCTTCGGCGCGGAGACGCTCAATCATCGCCCTGTTATGCGCCTCGTCAAAAAACGCACGCACGGAAAGCGCGCGGACGGGTTGCCCGATTTCGTCGGAATCGTCCTTTTTCTTCTTCGCCGAAAGCCCGCCCATCCCCTCGACTGTCTTTATCTGTTCGATGTCGGCATTCATCAACGCGTCGAGTGTAACGAATTTGGCCGCAAGAAGTTTTGCAAACTGCTCGCCGATTTCCAAAATCCCCAAGCCGAAAATCAACCGCCAAAGCTCGCGCGATTTCGACTTCTCTATTGCCTTTATCAAATTGTCCGCGCTTTTTTCCTTAAATTTATCGAGTTCAAGCAACTTATCGCGCGTAAGCTTGTAAATATCAGACGGGTCTTTCACCCCGAGCTTGTCCACAAGCAACGCCACGACCTTTTCGCCCAACCCGCGAATATCCATACAGTTGCGCGAAGCGAAGTGCTCGAGCCGTCCGCGAACCTGCGGCGGACAAGCCATATTCGGACAGCGCGACAACATCTTCTCGCCGAACTTCTTGAGAGCCGCCCCGCACTCGGGGCAAACCGTCGGGAATCGATACGGCACGGAATCCGCGGGACGTTTTTCGAGCACCACCCCGAGCACGGCGGGAATGATTTCGCCCGCTTTTTCCACCACCACGGTATCGCCAACGCGTATGTCTTTCGACGCTATGTAGCTTTCGTTGTGGAGAGTTGCGCGTTTTACCTCCGTACCCGAAAGGCGTTCTATAGGCTCGAGTTCCGCAACGGGCGTTACCGCCCCCGTGCGCCCGACCTGAATTGTAATTGAATTTAGCCGCGTTTGCGCACGTTCGGCGCGGTACTTCCACGCAATCGCCCAACGCGGGGCGTGGCTCGTCATCCCCGCCTTTTCGTGAAGCGAGCAATCGTCAAGTTTAACTACCGCGCCGTCAGTGTTATATGGAAATTCGGAGCGAATCTCCTCAAGCTCGCAAATTTTTTCGAAAGCGCCTTTTGCGCCCTCCGCCTCGGCATACCAATTAACCGACGGCAACCCCCACGCCGCCAACATCTTGGGCAAATCGAGCTGCCTTTCGATTTCGACGCCCTCGATTTTGCCGACCGAATAAAAAACCGCCTTCAATTCGCGCGAACGCAGTGTTTCAACGTCCAAAAGTTTCATAGTGCCCGCCGTCAGATTGCGGGAATTTGCGGGAAGTTTTTTCTTTAACGCGTCGATTTCCTCGGGCGTTAGCGAAATTTTCGAGACATCGCAATATTCGTCGGCTTTCTGGGCGTCTTTGATTTTTTTCGCGAGGGCTTTTTTCAAAACCTCCTCGCGTTGAAGATGGTAAATTCGGTCGAATTCGGCGTTTTCCATATACGCTTCGCCGCGTATTTCGAGCAGGGACGGCACATTTGTTCCCAATAAGGTAATCGGCAGATTTTTGATTACAAAGGCGTTGCGCGTAATGTCGTCGCCCTTTTCGCCGTTTCCGCGAGTCAGCAGACGCACAAGTTTTCCGTCTTCATAAACCGCCGAAATACCCGCGCCGTCGATTTTCGGTTCTACGCAATAGCGCAACTGTCCGTCTACCCCCAAGACCTTTTTAAGCCGCGCGTCGAAATCTTCAAGTTCCGAAGAATCAAAGACATTGTCAAGGCTGAGCATCGGCGAAAGGTGCGCAACGGAAACAAAGGAGCTTGAAAGGTCGTTGCCGACCCGCACCGACGGCGAATTCGGGTCGTAAAATTCGGGAAATTCGGCTTCAAGTGCGCGAAGTTCGTGCATAAGCGCGTCAAACTGGTCGTCGCTGATTTGCGGCGAATTTTTAACGCGGTACAGATTTTCGTGGAAGGCGATTTCCCTCCGCAAAAAATCTATTCTATCCTTTGCAACGGACTTTTCCATTTAACAATACTCTCTAAAACTCCCCGCGCAAACGTCAAGCAAACACGCAAAATTAAAATCGGAGTCGGGCAGCGACAATTAAGAACCGCCGCCCGCGCGACGCTTCGCTATTCGCCCACGGCAAACTGCACGTTCACCACGCAACGCACGTCTTTTTCGACAGTCGAAGTATCGTACATTCCGTAAGATGCAACTTCGGTCGAAAGCGGCTGGGTAATCTGGAAAACGCCCTGCGATGCCGACATAATATTGCCGAGTTTTGCGCCGCCCGCTTCGGCGAGCGTCTTGGCGCGCATTTTTGCATTTTCGGTCGCCTTGGCGAGCAGGTCGAGCTTCAGCCCCTCAAGCCCCGAATACAAATATACGGGGTACGAGATATTTACATCGATATTGTCGTCGAAAATTTTGTCGGCATTTGAAATCGCCTTGTCGAGCAAATCGAATCTTTTCGTCTCCACCACTACGGAAGTGTCGGCGCGCTTGCCGCATACTTCGCTTGTATCATAGCCGTCTTTGTTTTTCCTAAATAGGTTCGAAACAACCACATTCGAAATAAACACTTCCTTTTTGTCGAAGCCGCAACCGAGAAGATACGCCTCTATTTTCTTCGCGTTTTCGGAAACTTCCGCGAAGACGTTCCGCTTTGCGGAATTCTCAAACTGCATCGACGAACTAACGGATATAGACCAAGTTGCGACATCGGAAACGACGCGCTGCACGGCGACCCCTTTGACGGTAATTCCGCTCGGCTTGCGGAAAAGCACATTCGGTTTGACCACGATGAGCGAGCACATTATCAAAGTAGCGCAGACGCAGAGCACGCATACAAAGCTTAATATTTTGTTTTTCATACAATTACAATCCATTCCATTTCCGTTTAATATGTATATTATAAAAAAATCAATACGGGTTGCGTTTTCAACAATTTTTTTCGGCAAAGCGCAAATACCATTTTGGGAACAAACAGGAAGCGAGTCTCCACGATGGCACTCCCCCGTTTTGCCGAATATTTATTTGACTTATACAATGCAACTTATTTAATTTAAGCTATGAAAAAAATTCTTACTTGTATCGCATTTTCAATTCTCGCCTGCGCGGCGGCGGTTGCGCAAAAAGACCCGCTCGTCGGGTTTTACTTGGGTAAAATCACAAACGCAAAATCGTACCCGTTCGGATGGGGAAGCCCCGACCTCTGTCTTGAAGTTGCCAGATACGGAGACACTTACCAACTCAAACTCGGCGAACAACCCCTGTTGCGTACCGATACGTACGGCTTTGTAAAAGGGCTGAAAGCCGAAAACGGGAAAATCGCCGTCAAGGATTTCTCGGAACTGAAGCTTTCGGGCGAAATTCTGCCCAACGGCAAGGCAATTCTCAAAGGCAAAAACCGCAAGGGCGAAGAAACCGTTGCGACGCTTCAAAAAACTACAATCCAATCGCCGACGCTCGGGATGGAAGCCCCCGAAGGGGCTGTCGTGCTTTTCGACGGCACGAGCACGTCGGCTTGGCAGCACGAGAGCGGCGAAAAGTGCTGTTGGCAAATCGTTGACGGCGCGATGGTTTCGCAAAAGCTCGTCAAAAACGGCAAGCGCAAAGACGGCACTATTTTCACGAAGCGCAAGTTCGGTGCAATGAAAGTGCACCTCGAATTTATGTTGCCGACCGATTACAAAAATTCGGAAACGCGCGGCAATTCGGGTGTACATTTCGGCCCGTACGAAGTGCAAATCATCGACTCCTTCGGCAGCGAGGGCAACTGGTGGCAGTGCGGCTCTATATATAGAATACACGCGCCCAAGACGAATGCGACGCTCGAACCGGGGGCTTGGCAGACGTACGACATCGAATTCTATCCCGCCAAGTTCAAGGACGGCAAGCTGATAGCGCACCCCGAAATGACGGTATACCACAACGGAGTGCGCGTGCAGAACAAAGAACCCGTCTACCATCCGACGAACATCACCCAGAAATTCATCCCCCACAAAGACGCGCCCGTTCCGCTCGGGCTACAAGATCACGGCTCGCCCGTCTCGTTCCGCAACGTGTGGGTTCAGCCGCTGAAATAGAACGGCGGCGCGAATAAAAAAAAACGCCCTTTTGTCAATCGCGTACCAAAAATCGGTGCGCGATTTTTTTGTGCCCGAACAGCCTTCTGCTACAGTATTCGAAATACTGTAGTCAAGCAGTTTTTTTGAATTTATGTTTGTATCAAATACATCCGCATTTTTTCGGCGGATTTTTTTAACGCAAAAAATCGCGTTTTTGAAAAGCCGTTTTCGCAACAAGCTAAATTAAGACAAGTTGCAAACCTGAAAATGCTACAGTATTTCGAATACTATAACAGACGGCTTTATTCTCGGAAAATAAGGATAAGGTTATGAAAATTAACAAGGCAACATTCATCGCAATATTATCTGCCTGCGCCGTTTCTTACGGCGTGGACATCAAAAGTGGCGGAAACTACATCGGTACGCACTATTTCTATAGTGAGAGCGAAACCGTTACGGAATCGGTCGACGGCACGGTAGCCGCTTTCCCGAAGCCCGACTATGTAAAAATCAACTACGACATGCGCGACGGCGAAACTCCCATCGAAGTTGTCGTTGCCAACGGCGTAAATTTCGAGTCGGGCTCGATAATGGTCGACGGCAAAAACGGATCGCTGAAGTTCCTCGGCAACAACATAGTAAAGGCATCGTCGCTCGGCACGCGCTACGGCGGTTCGATTTACGCAACCGACGCAACGCTCAGCCTCAAACAGCTCCGCATCACAAAAGACGGCAGAATATCGATGACGGGCGGCTCGCTGACCGCCGACTATATCTCGCTCGACGACAACGCCGAAGCGATTTTCGACGGCGTGAACCTGAATGTGGGCTATATCGGCAAAACGGGCGCGGTTTCCTCGTCCGATACCTCCGACGTTAGCCTGATTCTGACAAACGGCAGCCGCCTCACGCTCGAGAAGACGATGTACAATATGGGCAACCTCTGCTCAAACATCCGCCTCGAAAACGGTTCGTCGCTGACGCTCAACGACAAAATCAACACAAACACCAACATCTTTGTCGGCGAAAACTCCACGCTTACCGTTTCGGGAACACTCACGACAAAACAAACCCTTACCGTAGCCTCCACTGCGCGCGTCGATGCAACCCAGTGCAATTTCGAAAATCTGGTAATTGCTTTCGACGAAGAAATTACACAGGACAAAATGAACGGCTTCAATCTCGAAGACATCTTCGGAAGCGAAACAATAACGGCGTCGGCTCTCGATGAATTTACCGTTGTGGGAACAAACGGCGAATTTACCGCTTCGTTCGACCAAGAAAGCGGAACAATCGTAGTGCCGTCCGCGCCCGTTCCCGAACCCTCGACGTATGCGGCGATTTTCGGCGCAATCGCCCTCGGGTTGGCGGCAAGGCGCAGACGCAAGTAATTACGGTTTAACAACAAGGGCTTCGGAGTTCTCCCTCTCCGAAGCTCTTTTCCCTTTTTATGGAACAACTTAAAAATTCGGAACTTGCCGATGTCGCAATCCTCTTCGATTTCGACATCGTACTTTCGTTTGCGCTGCTCTTTTGCGCAATGATTTTGTGCTACGCCGTCTTCAGAATCAACACAGTCGACTACGGCGAGGATATGGAGGCGTTCATAAATTTGGGCGGCGACAAAAGCTCGGACGAGGATTTCGAGAAATTCCGCAGAACGCGGCGTTTCGGACGCAACGCAATCTGCGCGGTTCTGTTTGCCGCGCTCGCCGCAGCGTACGCGGCATTTCTGGGCGACGTGCTCTGACATCCGCCAAACGGTATCGGCAAAGGGCTTCGGCGGAATTTTTCCCGAAGTTTTTTTTGCAAAAAACGCCGCGCGAAACCGTTCCGCAAACGTTTCAAAAAGCTTGCAAAATCCGCCGCGCAAACGATGCTGTTTACATTATGACAACTCAGGAATTCAAATCGGAATTTGAAGCACGCCGCAAAAAAGTGGAAAGTGCAATAGACAAGTATCTGCCTGCGGCGGACACGCGCCCGTCCATCATTCATCAGGCGATGCGCTACAGCATGGAAGCGGGCGGCAAACGCATCCGCCCGATGCTGCTTCTGGCGGCGCACGATATGTTCCCGTCGGACGCCGACCCGCTGCCCGCGTGCGTTGCGATTGAATGCCTGCACACGTACTCGCTCATCCACGACGACCTCCCCTGCATGGACAATTCCGACCTGCGGCGCGGCAAACCTACCTGCCACAAGCAGTTCGACGAAACGATGGCTCTCCTTGCGGGCGACGCGCTCCTGACGTACTCGTTCAAGCTTCTCGCCGAAGCCTACAAGAACCGTCCGCAGGCGGCGGCGGGCTTGGTTTTCGACCTCGCGGACGCGGGCGGAAGCACAAAGATGATCGGCGGTCAGGTTGAAGACGTTCTCGGCGAACGCGACGGCAAAATGACACCCGACAAGCTCAATTTCATCCACCACAACAAGACTGCCGCGCTCATCACGGCGGCGGTTACGATGGGCGTGCGCCTTGCCGACAACTACTCGGAGGAGAACATCGAAGTTGCGCGCGAAATCGGCAAAAACATCGGGCTTGCGTTCCAAGTTATCGACGACATCCTCGACGTTGTAAGCGACGACGCGACGATGGGCAAGACAACGCACCTCGACGCAGCCAACGAAAAAATGACCTACGTTTCGCTCTACGGAATCGACCGTTCGCGCGAAATTGCGGCAGAACTTACGAACAAGGCAATCGCGCTCTGCGACAAGCTCAGCCCCAACTGCGAGTTCCTGAAGGCTCTCATTTCGTATATGCAAAACAGAATCAACTAATCGGCGCGGACTGCGTTTGATTGGTTCAACGGAAACGGGGCGGTCGAGTCGGTCGCCCCGCGAAACAGAAAGGCAAAAAAATGGTTGTAGTTCCGAAAGTTAAAGGATTTCTTTGCGTCAGTGCGCACCCCGAAGGCTGCGCGGCGAACGTGCGCGACCAAATCGCCTACGTCAAAAGCAAGGGCGCAATCAAGCACGGCTGCAAATGCGCGCTAATCATAGGCTCTTCGACGGGCTACGGATTGGCGAGCCGCATCGTATCGGCGTTCGGCTGTGGAGCTTCGACAGTTGGCGTGTTCTTCGAACGTCCCGCCGACGTCGAACGCGAACGCCCCGCGAGCGCGGGATGGTACAACACTGCCGAGTTCACGAAGCAGGCGAAAGCCGCAACTCTCTACGCGGCAAACATAAACGGCGACGCATTTTCCGACGACATCAAAAGTCAGGCAATCGAGGCGATAAAAAAATCGCCCGAAGGCAAGGTCGATTTGATAGTATATTCGCTCGCATCGCCCCGCCGCACCGACCCGAAGACGGGCGAAGTCTACAAGAGCGTCCTCAAGACGGTCGGCGAACCGCGCGAAGACAAAAGCCTTGATACCGACCGCGGCGCGGTTGTGAACGTGAAAGTTCCCGCCGCAACCGAACGCGAAGTTTTCGAAACGGTAAAGACTATGGGCGGCGAAGACTGGGAGTTGTGGATTAAGGCTCTCGACGAAGCGGGCGTTATAGCGGAAGGCTGCACGAGCGTTGCGTATTCGTACATCGGCCCGAAGTTGACGTACCCAATTTACCGCAGCGGAACAATCGGCGAGGCGAAAGCCGACCTCGAAAAGACTGCCGAACGCGTCGACGGGCTTTTGAAGCTCCACTGCGGCAAGGCGTTTGTTTCGATGAACAAGGCTCTTGTTACGCAGGCGAGCAGCGCGATACCCGTTGTGCCGCTCTATGTTTCGATTCTCTACAAGGTTATGAAAGAAAAGGGCGTGCACGAAGGCTGCATCGAGCAAATCGAACGCCTTTTCTCGGAAAACCTCTACAACGACAACTTCCTCGATTTCGACGACGAAGGGCGCGTGAGAATCGACAACTTCGAGTTGCGCGACGACGTTCAAAAAGCCGTTTTCGACATTTGGCCGAAAGTCAACACCGAAAACCTCTACGAACTGACCGACTTTGCGGGCTACAAGAGCGAATTTATGAAGCTCTTCGGCTTCGGCAGACCCGACATCGACTACACCAAGGACGTGCAGATTTAGCCTGCCTCCCTAAATTTCAAGAAGCGGTTTCCGAATGGAGACCGCTTTTTTTGCGCCGTCAAAAATTGAAATCGGCGCAAAAAAACGCCCGAGCCGTTGTGGCTTGGGCGTTTTCGCAAAAATTGACGTTTTTATTCGTACTCCTTGACCGATTTCAAACCTTTCAACACGCGGCTTCTGCCGCCGTTGTTGGCGTTTGTAAACTGGCGCACAATCTTGTTTTCTGCGGGAGTCCACTCTTCGTTTTTGCCTCGGAACACAATCATATGGAGTGTGGGGGCTTTCATCTTTTTGTCGAAGTAGACTTCCTTGAACAACTTATTGTAGTAGCGGATAATGCCGACTCTTCCGTACGACTTGAACTTTGCGGGCGGACGCTTTATCTTTACCGGCGGCGGGCACGGGGTCGGGCGGACGTAGAATTTGTTTTCGTACATCGCCTGCGACGGAGTACCCGTGTAGAGCGGAACGCCCTTCTTTGCGCGCGTTTCGTTTTCCTTTTTAATCCACTCGCGGGCTTTTTTGATACCGTTCTGCCTTGCGATTGCGTCGGCGGTTTCAAATTCCTGCTGTTTTTCGTCGGTCCATCCCTGCTGTTTGCGGGAGCGGGCAACCTGTTCTTCGTAGTTTTCCATCGCGCGGCGGAAACGTTCCGTCTCGGCGTCCGACCACGGAAGCTTGATTTTGTCGGGGTCTACCCAGCTTGTCGTCAGGATGTAGATTGTGTCGGCACCCTGTTCGAGCGCGGCTTGGTAGACGCGGTAGATGTTGGAAATCCACGGGTTGTAATATTGCGAAGCCGGCGGCTGTTTGAGGAACTCGTACTTGAGGTTGTAGTTGGGGCCTCGAACGGAGCCGACGCCCGTCTTGCCGAGCGCGGTATTGATGGGGTTAATCCAGTCGCAGGCGATGCGCTTGTTGAAAGCGGTTGCCGCAACGAGGTTGCCTTGGAAGAACTTCATCTGTGCGCCGTTGCTGATGTCGAACGCCATCAGGTTGAAGAGCACCGTGGACGGCAGGTTGTTTACGAGCCTTTTGATGTCTTCGCGGATGACTTTGTAAGTGTCCAAACCGCCTCGTTCGTCGGTCATCAGGTAGGGACCCGCGTCGACGCAGATGAGGACTTTTTCGGTCTTACTTTTGATGCCGCCGATTTCGACGGTCGTAACCGCGATTTTCATACCAACCGACATCGCCTTGTCCGAAACGGTCGAAATGCCCGCGCCCGTACTGATGGAGGCGGGGATTGTAACCTTGACTTCGGGCGCGTTGACGTTTTGCGGGTTGGCAACCTGAATGCGCTTTGTCATTTTGCGCGACTTCTTTTGCTGGCGTTCGACGCGCACTTTGTGTTCCTGCGCGGCGGGCTGCACCTTTTCGACAGGCGGCGGAGCGTCGAGCTTCTGCTCTTCGATAATCGACTGCGAAACGATATATCCGCTGAACGCAATCAACGCCGATATTTGGATTATCGCAACGAAAATGAAAACTTGGTACAGAAGACCGCGTTTTTCCTTTTTCGGGTTAAAGTGGTGGAGTTTAATCATATTGGGGATTTTTTAAAAATTATTCGTCGTCGTCGTCATCATCGTCGTCGCTCGTTTCGACCTTCTTGGGCTTGCGCTCAACCTTGACGATTTCCTTTTGACCTTTCGCCGTTAGGGTGTCATTCGGGAAGAGCGATGCCATTTGGGCGAAAATTTCGTTGGCGGCGTATTGTCTGCCGAGCTTTTTGTATGCCATACCCGTCTTGTAGAGAAGTTCGGGCATCCAAGAACTTGTCAGCGAGCCGAACACGATGCCTTCGGCGTAGTGGTCGAGAACCGTGTTGAGGTCGGGCTTTGCCGCCTGTTCGGCGAGCATGCCTTCGTTCATTTTCAAAAGCGAAAATTCGGGGGCTTTTTTGTCGAGCTTTATCTGGTTGAGGTAGATTTCGGCAGACATCTTCTTGCCCATCGAGAGGTCGCAATAGACCATCCAGAGCACCGCTTCGTTCTTCTGCGCGCTTTCGACCGCCGTGAGCTTTGTGTAATACACCGCGCATTCCTTGACAGCCCCCGCCTTGCGGAGTTCCGCCAGAACCGAGAGGAAGTCGGGGATAACCTGCGTGTAGATTCCCGTATAGGGAACGTGGTCTACGATTGCAAGTGCGCCCTTTACGTCGCCCGATTTCGCCAAGGCCTCGGCTACACCCAACGCCGACGAAACCAAAGACGGAGCGCAATCGCCGAGTTTCAGCGAATCGACAATAGAAACCGCTTCTTTCATACGCTTTGCGTTTACAAGCGCGTTGAGGTACATTTCGAGATAGGCGTTGCCCTTGAAAGTGTCTTCGTTTATGCACATCAGCGGGATGAGCGGATAGACGAACGGACGCATATATACAATAGCCTCCTCCCAGTTTTCGCGCCCGAGAGCCGTGCGGATTCTGAGCCAGTTGTTATCGACCTTTACGACGATTTTCTGCGAAGACGGCTTCTTTTTCGAAATCGGAATTTCGCCGCCGCCGCCGACGAACACAACGGAGTCGTCCTTGACTTCCTTGAACGCCACGACGTTTTCGCTCTTTGTCTTTTCGTCGAAGAGCGCGACCGAAGCGGGCTTGTCGGCGTAGTCGGCAAGATACGAACGGTCTTCGTCCTGCGCGGGCTTTTCGGCTGCGGGTTTTTCCGCCGCCTTTGCGACAGCCGTCGGTGCCTGTTGGGCGAACGCCGAGCACGCCGCAAAAGCGCATACCGCCGAGAATACTGTTGATTTGAAAATCTTCATCTTGGTAAATCCTTAGAGTGTTTTACGGTACTGTTTGATTTCGGCGAAGTCGGGCGACTGCTCGTTGAGCTTGTTGCCCAAAAATTCGTCGCAAACCTCTTTGGCTTTGTCGATTTCGCCGCCCGTGGCGAGCAGTTTTGCCGCCGAAAGCAGGGCTTTGCCCGTCCAGTTGTAGCAGTTTGCGTAGCCGAGGTAGCAGCGGTCGAAATACATCAACGCCTTGTCTTTCTGCTTGTTGTGCAGTGCAATCAGCCCGAGACGGTAGAGTGCTTCGGCGTATGCTTCGCCGCGCCACGAGGGCGACTTGAGAATCTGCTCGTAGCACTTGATTGCTTCGGCGCGCTTGCCGAGCTTCGTAAGAACTTCGGCCTTGCGCAATACTGCCGTCGCCGCGCGGGGGTCGGACGGGAATTGCGATTCGATGTCGCGGTAGAGTTTCAGAGCGGTTTCCCACTTGCCCTGCCCCTTTGTCGCAAGACGTTCTTCGAGAGCCGCCGAAGCGAACATCGCGTCGATGAGGTATTCGAATTCCTCGCGGTCGAGAGCTTCCGCAAAAGCCTTGCGGGCGAGTTCCGCGCCGTACTTTTCGTTGACTTTGCCCATCCACACGAGAGTGCGCACGGACGAAAGCTTGATGTCGTCGGCATTGAACATTTTTTCCTCTTTGAGGGGTTTTCCGATTGCATCGAGCCCCATCATAAGGCGGTATGCAAGCGTGTTGTTCTTTGCCGCTTTCGCGCGGTCAATCATCTGCTTGAAAACGACTTCCGTGCCGCCCTGCGGGTAGGTTGCAACCTCCTTGTTATACTGGGCGAGCAGGTTTTTGAGAATGGTCTTGTCCTTATAAAGGCGTTCGTCGAAGGCCTTGTCGCGCTTGAATTTTTCGTAAAGCATTTTGTCGATGTTCGGATTGTCCCTGAAGTAGCGATAACGCTTTGCGGGGACGGCCACCATATCCTGCAACAGTGCTTGGTCTTTCATCAACTTTTCGAGAAATTCAACCGTTGCCTTGAGCTTTACGGCGTTTTCCCTGTACATTCTGTCGTAGTCGAGAATCATTTTGTCGACGCCGTCGTCGAGCTTATTCGCGCCGTACTTTTCGATTGCCTGACCGTAGAACGAGAGCGCTTCGGCGGGCTTGCCTATGATTTCGAGAGCCTTTGCCTTGTTGTAGATTGCATCGGAGCAAATGCCCTTGGGGAATTTCGCAACGTAGTCGTCCATCAGGGCGATTTCGTCGTTGTATTTTTCCAGATTGTGAAGGAGCTTTGCCGCCTGATTGTAGGAATTGTCGATAAAGCTCTGGTTCTTCGTGTATTTTTCCACGTTCTTGTAGTGCTTCATCGCAAGTTCGACTTTCGCGTTGTTTGCGTAGATGTCGCCGAGGAAGAATTCGACTTCGCCGCGAAGTTTGCTGTTTGCGTAGCGGCTGATGAAGTCTTCGAGCGTGTCGCGCGCGTCCGAGAAGTTGCCCGCACCGAATGCCGCAACGCCTCTGCGGTACATGCCGTCTTCAGCGTAGGGTCCGTTCGGATAGTCGTCAATCATCTTGACGAACATACGCATTGCGTTTTTGAAGTCGCCCGTTGCAAGGTACGCGATACCCGCCCAATAGAGGCAGCCTTCGGTGATTGCGGTGTCGGGGTTGTCCTTGACGTATTTTTCGAAAGTCTTTGTAAGCTCGGAATATTTTTCCATATCGAGCCACGTCTTGCCCATCAGGAAAATCATATCGTTCGAGTACGGCGGTTCGTCGGGATTTTCCGCGACAAACTGCTTGGCAAGCGCGAAGAACGACTGGTAGTCCTTTTTCTTCAAATAGTACTGGGCAACCTGCAACTGCACGTCTTTTACATAGTTGCCGTCCTTGAAGTTCTTGAGGTATTCCTGACTGAGGTTGAACATCTCGTCGGTCTTGCCGATTTTATACGCCGCAACGATTGCCGCCATATAGAAGTCTTCGATGCTCGGGTGCGTCGTGAAGGTCTTGAGCAGCTGCCAGTACGACCAGAAGCTTTCGAAGTCGCGCTCGGTGAGCATATAGTTGCGGGCGGCGCGCGCCATCAAGTCGGCGGAGTAGTCTTCGACAGAACCCATCGCCTGAACATAGGCTTCGAGAACGGCGACCTTGTTTCTCAAATCGACCGCGGCTTGGCTGTCGGCGGAGACCCTTTCCGCGCGGGCGAGCTGCACTTTCGCCTTTTCGAGGAAGCGGTTGAGGTTCGCCATAATGGTGTCGCGGCTGAGCACCATATTATAGAATACGGAGGCGTCGCTGAATTTTTCCTTTTTGACCATATCGTCGCCCGCGAGCAAAAGCGCGTAGTTGAGGGCGATGTCGCTTCGCGCGGGGGCGTCGAAGACCAAGTAGGGGAAATATTTCTTTGCGGTGTCGTAGTCTTTGTTCGTTATCGCCGTCTGGATGAGACCCGAGGCCGCAAAAACCTTGTCTTCGGGCAGAATCGCGCCGCCGAGCATTCTCTCGAACCACTTCTGTCCGATTTTCCACATGCGGCGGTTGTAGATTGTCTCGGCAATCTTTTTGACGAGCGCGAACTGCTCGCGGTTGTTGAGCTTTTCGACGTACGGACGCGTCAGAAGCGTTTCGCGCGCGGCAATCGCCTTTTCGGGTTGGTTCAAAAGCTCGTAGCACGACGCCTTTGTGCGGATTGCCGATTCCGCGTAGTCGCCCCTCGGGTATTCCTTTATAACCTTGTCGAAGCCGGCGATGGCCTTGTTCATCAACTTGTTCGAGGGCGCGGAATTGTATTCCTGCAGATAGCCGTACGCCTCGAAGTAATACATCTGCTCGAGCTCCTTCTTGAGATTCTGGTCTTCGGAATCGGTAATGCGCTTTATAAGCTCGACGATGTACGGACGCGCCTCCAGATACTTCTGTTCGCCGACGAGGGCGGTTGCCTCGTTCTTCAAGTCCGTAGTACCCATTTGGGTGACCTGCTGTGCGTGCAGAGCCTGCGAAGCCGCCACCGCAGCCAGAACCGCGGCGAATACGCCCCTTAGAGTTTTTGAATAAATTGCCATTGAGAATTTGGTTAAAGTATGAAAACTGTGCAAGCGTCCGCCCCGGGATACGAAACGTCCGCAATTACTTGAAGTAGGTATTCAACATACAAAATTCCCAAATTTCCAGCTTTTTTTTCAGCCCGCAAAAAACGCCGCTGCGGAAAACTTGGGGCGCACCCGTCCGCAAATATAAAAAGTTTGCTTTTCGGACGAGAACAGCGAAACTAAAAGGCATGAAAATGACGAAGGCATTTGGAATGTTTTTTGCGGTTGCGCTCGCCCTTCAGGCGGGTACGCTCGCGGCGGCGGGAAAGACCGTGTTGCAAATCGGACACTTTCCGAACATCTCGCACGCGCAGGCACTGGTCGCGCACCAACTCAGCAGACAGGGCAAGGGATGGTTTGAGGAACGCCTCGGCAAGGACGTCGAAATCGAATGGCGTTTGTTCAACGCGGGCCCGAGCGCGATGGAATCGATGTTCGCGGGCGCGGTGGACATAACGTACGTCGGACCGAACCCCGCAATCAACGCGTTCGCGAAGACGCGCGGGCGCGACATCAGAATCCTTGCCGGCTCGGCGGACGGCGGAGCGGCTCTTGTCGTAAACCCCAAGGCGGGAATCGAAAAACCAGCCGACTTCAAAGGCAAAAAAATTGGCACGCCCCAACTCGGCAACACGCAGGACGTCGCCTGCCGCGCGTGGCTTATCGAAAACGGAATCAAGGTAAAGCTCACTTCGGGCGAAGCGCAGGTGCTGGCGACGGCGAACCCCGAACAGTTGCCGCTTTTCAAACAGGGAAGTCTCGACGCGGTGTGGACGGTTGAACCGTGGATTACCCGCCTCGAAAAGGAGGGCGGAGCGAAAGTGTTTCTCGAGCAGAAAGAGGCTGTTACGACTATTTTGGTAACGTGCAACAGAACGCTGGAAAAGCACCCCGAACTCGTCAAAAAATTCGTCAAGGCGCACGGAGAGCTCACCGACTGGATTAACAAAAATCCGCAGGAGGCGCAGAAGCTCGTCCGCGCGGAACTCGAAGCCCTCACGGGCGGCAAAATTTCGGAGGAGCTTGTGAAGTCGGCGTGGCCGCGCCTGACGTTTACGGCAAAAGTCAACAAAGAGGAACTGCAGAAATTCTGCGACTACGCATACAAATGCGGCTTCCTCAGGCGCAAAATCAATATGAAACCCATCTACGCGGAACAACAATAAGATGAGCGTACATTCCGAACTGCAAAACGTAACGGCAAAGCTCGTCGTTAAAAACGTAAGCAAAACCTTCGAATCGGCGCAGGGCAAAGTGGACGCGCTCAAGGACGTTTCGCTGACAATCAACGAAGGCGAATTCGTGTGTCTGGTAGGCCCGAGCGGCTGCGGAAAATCGACGCTGCTGAATTTGGTGGCGGGGTTGGACAAGCCCGACAGCGGCGAAATACTCGTCGAAGACACGCCCGTTACGGGGCCCGGGCGCGACAGAATGGTGATGTTTCAGGAACACGCGCTCTTCCCGTGGCTCGACGTAATGGGCAACGTGCTCTTCGGGCTGAAGCTCAAGCCCAACCTCACCGACCCCGAACGCAGGGAGGTAGCGAAGTTCTACCTGCACTTGGTGGGGCTTGACCAGTTCGAACACGCGTCGGTTCACGAGCTTTCGGGCGGAATGCGGCAGCGCGTGGCTCTCGCCCGCTCGCTTGCGCCGAATCCGCGAATCCTTCTGATGGACGAAACTTTCGGCGCGCTCGACGCGCTCACCCGCGAGCAGCTCTACGGCGAAATCCAGCAAATCTGGGAGAAGCGCAAGAAGACGATTCTTTTCGTAACCCACAACATCCGCGAAGCCGTCTGCCTCGGCGACAGGGTGATTCTGTTCTCGCCCCACCCCGGCAGAATAGTCAAGACATTCGAAATAAATCTGCCGCGCCCGCGCGACATCAACGACCCCGCGCTTACCTCGTACGCATCCGAGATAACCGCCTATCTCAAAAACCAGTTTGGAAGGGCTGTAGCCGAATAATGAAAATCTCGAATTACAAAAGATGGGCGGTTTCGCTGACCGCGTTCGCCGTTCTGATTGCACTGTGGGAAGTTGCGGTAAAGCACTTCGGCTTGTTCGAATACGTTCTGCCGCCGCCGTCCGACGTTGCGTACTACATTTGGTCGGCGACGGTCGACGGCACGCTGCCCTCGGCGATTCTCGTTACGCTCAAGCGTCTGTTGATGGGCTACGCAATCGGCTTGGCGATAGGCATTCCCGCGGGCATGCTGTGCTCGCGCTTCAACGTCTTCCAAGACACGGTCGGGCTTCTCGCGCTCGGCTTGCAGGCGTTGCCGAGCGTCTGCTGGGTGCCGCTTGCGATTATGTGGTTCGGGCAGAAGGAATCGGCAATGCTGTTCGTCGTGGTGATGGGCACTGTGTGGTCGATGATTCTGGCGACGGAACACGGCGTGAAAAACATCCCCCCGATTTACCTGCGCGCCGCGCGCACGATGGGCTCGAAAGGCATGCACACTTGGATTAACGTAATCCTGCCCGCGGCGTTCCCGAGCATTTTGGGCGGGATGAAACAGGGCTGGGCGTTCGCGTGGCGTTCGCTGATGGCTGCCGAAATCTACGTTACGATTCTTACGGGCTTCGGCTTGGGGCAGCTGCTCCACTACGGGCGCGAGCTGATGGAAATGGATCAGGTAATCGGCGTGATGTGCGTCGTAATCGCAATCGGTCTGATTGTCGACAAGGTGATTTTCTCGCCCATCGAGGCGAAGCTGCGGCGCAAGTGGGGCATATCGTAGCTCCGCTTTCCGCCATCCGCGAGCGGCGACTGCGGTTGCCGCTTTTTTCGTGCGCTTTCGAAATGCGGACGGCGTCGCAACCGCGCCGTTGTTTGCCGAGATGCAAAGAGTGTTGCAAAAATCCGAAAATTGTTTGTAATGTACGCCATGTTTAAACGTGAAAAAGAATTGATGTTGTTTGGGCTAAACCCCAATCAGCACTCTTTCGAGGGGCTGGGATTGTTTCTGTTCATCTATGTAGGCGCGTCGCTTTTTGCGGCGGTTCTGACCGCGCCGACATACTGGCTTGTGCAGTTCGTCGATTCGGTGGAATCGACCGAAACGACGCGCTGGCTGCTCGGCAAGCAAATCGACATATTCTACGACCGCCTCAGATGGGCACCGATTATCCTCGGGCTTCCGTGGATGATGAAGCGGTGCAGACTGTTTTCGATTCGCAATCTGGGGCTGCCGCTCTCGTTGAAGTCGCTTTCGGTGTTCGCCAAATTCTTTGTCGCGGGAATCGCGCTTTCGGTGTTCATTTTCACGTTCCAATATTTCTTCTGCAACGTAAAACTCGCCGACGGATTCTGTTTCGACAATCTTCTGAACGCGGCGTTCGCGGCTCTGACTGCGGGACTGATTCTCGGCTTTCTCGAAGAGCTCGTTATGCGCTGTCTGATTATGCGTTCGGTCTACACGGCGTTCGACGCGCTTTCGGCGGTAGTGCTAAGCTCGCTGTTCTTCGCCTACAAACACTTCAAAGTTCCCAACTCGATATGGGACAACCTCCCCGGGGGCGTTCACAACTCGTCGTGGGACATCGGCTTTTTCGTCGCGTGGTACGACACCGTGGGAATCGCCCACACGTTCAATTTTATGCACTTTGCCGCGCTTGCGATGTTCGGCGCGGTTCTGGCGATGATTTACATCCGCACAAAACTTCTCTGGGCACCGATTGCGCTGCACGCGGGAATAGTGTTTTCAATCCAGACATACCGCAAGATTTTCGACATCGGCGACAGTCCGAACCTCGTCTATTTCGGCAACGCGGGTATGACGAACGGCTGGCTCGCGCTCGGTCTGCTCTGCCTGATTTTCGCCGCGCTGTGTCTGTGGAAACCGAAAGACTCGGCGGCGCGCTAAAATGCGGCGGCGGAAAATCGAGCTTCTAAGCCCCGCGAAAAACGCGGAAACCGCGCGGCAGGCGATTCTGTGCGGCGCGGACGCTGTGTACATAGGCGCGGACAAATTCGGGGCGCGGCGAGAGGCGGCAAACTCGGTCGAAGAAATCGCCGAACTTTGCGATTTCGCGCACCTGTACGGCTGCAGGGTCTACGTCGCACTCAACACGATTCTTTTCGACTCCGAGATTCCGCAGGCAGCCGAGCTTGCGCAAAGACTCTATCGCGCAAATGTAGACGCGCTAATCCTGCAGGATTTGGGGCTGATTGAATGCGGACTGCCGCCGATTGCAATCCACGCAAGCACGCAGTGCCACACCGCGACGCCCGAAAAGGCGCGGTTTCTCGAGCGTTGCGGATTCTCGGCGGTCGTCGCCGCGCGCGAACTTTCGGTCGGCGAAATTGCGGCAATCCGCCGCGCGCTCAAGCCCGAAACGCGCATAGAATGCTTCGTGCACGGCGCACTGTGCGTCTCGTACAGCGGACGGTGTCGGCTGAGCTACGCAATCGGCGGAAGAAGCGGCAACCGCGGCGAATGCGCCCAGCCGTGCAGAATGAAATACGCGCTAATCGACGGCGCGGGCAGGGAAATCCGCCCGCCCGCATACTACCTTTCCCTTCGCGATATGAACAGGCTCGAAAACCTCGGCGCGATGATCGACGCGGGCGCGGACATTTTCAAAATCGAGGGCAGGCTCAAAGACGCGGGATATGTAAAAAACATTACCGCGCTCTACCGCCGAAAGCTCGACGCGCTGCTCGCCGAGCGGGGTCTGGAAAAGTCGTCGTACGGCGAAATCAAAATCGGGTTCGAGCCGTCGGCGGAAAAGTCGTTCAACCGCGGCTTCTGCGCGTACCACATAGACGGCACGCAGGGCGGCTGCGCGTCGTTCGCAACGCCCAAGGCGCGGGGCGAATTTCTCGGACGCGTTCGGAGGGTGTCGGGCGCGGCATTCGCGCTCGACGACGCGGACAAAACCCTTTCGAACGGCGACGGACTTCTGTTCGAATCGGACGACGAAACGTTCGGCGCGGCGGTCTACAAAACCGACGGGGAGAGGATTTTTGCGGGTCGCCCCGAATCGCCCGCAGTTCCGAAAATCGGCGCAAAGGTTTTCAGAAATAAAGACACGGCATTCGAAGCCGCGCTCGAAAGAAGGGCGGAGCGGAGAATGGCGGTGAAAATCTCGGTATCCGAACGCGGCGGAAACGTAGTTTTCTCGGCGGAAACGCTCGACGACCGCCGCGCGGCGGCACAGGTCGAAATTCAAAACGCCGAAAGCGCGACAAACCCCGAAGCCGCAAAAGCCGCGCTCGAAAGAAATCTCTCGAAGCTTGGCGATACGCCGTTTTGCGCGGCGGAAATCGACGTGCGCTGCACGCCGTTTTTGCGCGTCTCGGAAATAAACGCGGTACGCCGCAGCCTTTGCGCCGCTCTCGAAAAGTCGATTCTCGAAGCCTACAACGCGGGCTTGAAAGCGCGGAAAATTCCGCAGCCCGATTTCGGGGAAACTCCCGCCGAACCGCTATCGGCGGAGGATAACGTGGCGAACGCATACGCGGAAAAATTTTACGAAAAATTCGGCGCAAAAACCGAACGCTACGCCTGCGAGGCGACCCGCGCCGACATGCGCGGCGCACGCGTTATGACCACAAAGCACTGCGTTTTGCGCGAGCTCGGGCTGTGCAAAAAAACCGAAGAGCCGATCCACCTGAAAAACGAATCCGCAACGCTGCGGCTGAAGTTCGACTGCGCCCGTTGCGGAATGGAAATCTTCTTCGAATAGCGCGCTTTGTTTCGCGCCCCGCCCAACGCAAAACAACACGCAAGGCTTGACGTTCTTCGTATAATGAAACCGCCCGTTCGACGACGGCGGACTTCAAAAAAAGCCCGACAACGTTTGCACTCTCAAGACAGGAGAAAAACACAATGCCCGAAGAAATCCTGATACGCGGCGCGCGCGTACACAATCTGAAGAACATAGACGTAAATGTCCCGCTCGGAAAATTCGTCGCTATTGCGGGCGTATCGGGCAGCGGAAAGTCGTCGCTTGCGCTCGGCGTTCTTTATGCGGAAGGCTCGCGCCGCTATCTCGAAGCCCTGTCGGCGTACACGAGAAGGCGGCTGTCGCAGGCGGAAAACGCGAACGTCGAACAAATAGAAAACGTGCCCGCCGCCCTTGCCCTCCGTCAACGCCCGACAGTCCCCAACGTGAGAAGCACATTCGGCACGCTCACGGAGCTTTCAAACAGTCTGCGCCTTATGTTTTCGCGTCTCGGAAGCCACGTCTGCCCCAACGGACATTTCGTTCCGCCGTCGGTGAACGCCGCCGCGGGCAGACCGCTGAAATGCCCCGAATGCGGCGCGGAATTCGACCCGCCGTGCGCCGAGGATTTCTCGTTCAATTCGACGGGCGCGTGTCCGACGTGTTCGGGCACGGGAATTGTCCGAAAGGTAAATATCGACTCCCTCGTTCCCGACGACTCGCTTTCGATTGACGACGGCGCGGTCGCCCCGTGGAACTCGCTGATGTGGTCGCTGATGACCGACGTCTGCAGGGCGATGGGCGTGCGCACGAACGTTCCGTTCCGCGATTTGACGGAAAGGGAAAAGGAAATCGTCTACCACGGGCCAGCCGAAAAAAGGCATATTCTGTACAAGGCGAAAAATTCGAATCAGGCGGGCGAGCTCGACTTCACCTACTACAACGCCGTCTACACGGTCGAGAACGCGCTCGCAAAAGTAAAGGACGAAGCGGGAATGAAGCGCGTCGCCAAGTTCCTCGTCGAAACGCCCTGCCCCGACTGCGGCGGAACGCGGCTCAACAAAGTTGCGAGAACCTCCGCGGTTTGCGGAAAAACCCTGCCCGAAGTTTTGGCGATGCCGCTGAAAGATTTGATAGAATGGGTAAAGTCCGTTCCGAAAAAAATGCCCGCCGATATGCGCCAGATGGCGGAAAGCATAGCGGGCGAATTTCTCTCGGTCTCGGAAAGGCTCATAGATTTGGGGCTTGACTACCTGACGCCCGACAGGGCGGCGAACACGCTTTCCACGGGAGAGCTGCAGCGCATCCAACTGGCAAGGGCAGTGCGGAACAAAACCACGGGAGTGCTGTACGTTCTCGACGAGCCGTCGATAGGGCTGCACCCGTCGAACGTCGACGGGCTTTTGGCCGTAGTGCGCGACCTCGTAAAGCGCGGAAACTCCGTCGTCGCCGTAGACCACGACACGCGCGTAATATCCGCCGCCGACTACGTAATCGAAATGGGCGCGGGCGCGGGCGGAAACGGCGGCAGCGTCGTAGCCTGCGGAAGTGTGGGGGAGATTGAAAAAAACGGAAATTCGATTATCGGCGGCTATCTTTCGGGCGAAAAAACCGTAAACGTCCGCAGACGCGCGCGCAAAGCCGAAATGTTCGACAACGGCACACTCGAGCTCTCGACCCTGCCGCTCCACACCGTCGGCGCGCTCGACGTGAAAATACCCAAGGGCAGGCTGACCGTCATAACGGGCGTATCGGGCAGCGGAAAAACGACGGCGATTCTCGAAAGCCTCGTCCCCGCACTGCGGGCGAAAACAGGCGGCGAAAAGCTCCCGAAGCACGTCAAAGCTGTGAAGGCGGACGGAATCAGCCGCGTAAACCTTATCGACGCAACACCGATAGGCGTCAACGTGCGCTCGACTGTCGCGACGTACTCGGGCGTCTTGGACGACTTGCGAAAGCTCTTTGCGGCAACGGCCAAGGCGCGCGAACTCGGGCTTAAGGTAAACGACTTTTCCTACAATACGGGCAGCCTGCGCTGCCCCACTTGCGACGGCACGGGACAAATTTCGATGGACATCCAATTCCTGCCCGACGTCGAAATAGAATGCCCCGACTGCAAGGGCAAACGCTATTCCCCCAAGGCGGACGAAGTAAAAGTGGAATTGTGCGGCAATATGTATTCGATTGCCGATTTGATGGAAACGACGGTCGGCGAAGCCGCCGCCCTGTTCGGCAAGCACAAAAAGATAGGCGAAAAGCTCGAAACGCTCGTAAGTTTGGGGCTGCCGTATATGACGTTGGGCGAAAGCACGCCGTCGCTCTCGGGCGGCGAGGCGCAAAGGCTCAAGCTCGCCTCTGAGCTCGGAAAAACGCAGGGCGATTCGGTATTTGTTTTCGACGAACCGACAATCGGGCTTCACCCGCAGGACGTATGCGTATTGCTGAAAGTCTTCGACGAACTCATAAAAAACGGCGCGACCGTCGTCGTCATCGAGCACGATATTGATATGATAAAAAACGCCGACTACATAATTGACATGGGGCCGCGCGGCGGAAACGCGGGCGGGAAAATCGTGGCGGAGGGAACGCCCGAAGACATCGCAGGCAACCCCGCAAGCATCACGGGAAGATATTTGTAGAACAACATATTTTATCCGCAGGACATCGATATTATCCGATTTTGACATTTCGCATTCCGCCGCCGAACGCGCGCCTTGTCGAAAAGCCTTGTCTTCGTTTTGTCCGCCCGCCATCATCGGGCACATCGCCCAATTCCCGCAGATTGTCGACGGCTTCGGAATGAAAATGGCGGTCGTAGGGCGCGGAATTTCGGGAACGCAGTTTCTCAAGTGGGAAGCTCCCGACGGCACGCGCGTAAATCTCGTGGCGTACGGAGAAAAGGGATACGGCGGCTTCGGCAGGGATATGCACGGCTTCGCCTACGCGGGCAAAACGCCCAAGCTTACGAAGGCGCAGTACGCAAAACGCTTCGCAAAATATCTAAAAAAATATTCGGCGATTACCCCCGACACCCTGCTACTGCCCGACGCCGACGACCACTCGCGGATAGCCGACAACTGCGACGAGGAAATCGCGTGGATAAGGGAGCTTTGCCCCAAGAGCGAATTCGTCCAGACCGACTACGTGGACCTGCCCGAATTCGACGCGCCGAACCTGCGCGTCAAAAGGGGCGAGCTTGCCGAAACGGCGGACGACAGGGGACACGGCGCGATGAAGCTTGTGCAGAATTCCATTTCGTCGCGCTACGACATAAAACGCTTCAACGACGACACCCAGAACCTGCTCGAGTGGCGGATTGAGCCGATGCTCGCATCGCGCGTGTTCTTCGGGCACGCCGACAAAACGAAAAAATCGCTGCTCGATATGTCGTGGAAGACGCTGATGAAAAATCAGGCGCACGATTCCATTTGCGGCTGTTCCGTCGACGAAATCCACTATGTGATGAAACCGCGCTACATCGAAATACGCCAGATTGCCGACGGAATCGCCGACGACCTGCTCTCGCGCCCGAGGAGCGGCGTAAAGCTCCGCCGCGCCCCCGAGGGCAAATTCGGCAGATACAAAATCGACGTCTACAATCCGCTCCCCTACCCGCGCAGCGAAACGCTGAAGCTGCGCATTCCGCTCTCGCTCGGCTTCCCCAAGCAGTTCCGCGAGCCGCGAGCGCAGGAGAGTTTTGCGACATTCGAAATTTTCGCCGAAGACGGAACGAAAATTCCGCACGCGGTTTTGAAGGTCGAAAAGAACCAGCTTGTCAGGTACGACGGCATTGTCGATTTCTACACAATCGCGGTAAAGCCCGAACTTGCGCCGTCGGCAATTACAACGCTCGAGTTGCGCGCCGCCGACTTCCCGCCGCGCACGCAAACGACAATGCGCAACTCAATACTCTCCGCCGACAACGGCAGGCTTGCAATCGCCGTCAACAGGGACGGAACTTTCGACGTTTCCGAAAAATCGACGGGCAAAACCGTGCGCGGCTTCAACAGATTCGTGTTCGACCGCGACGCGGGCGACGGCTGGTACTACGTGCCGCCGCAGGGAAACGCCGCGCTCCTCACGCCCGACACCGCGCGCGTGCGCGTCCTAACCGATACGCCGTTCCTGCTCGAGTACGAAATTTCGCAGACATTCAAAATGCCCAAACGCCTCGAGTACGTCGCTACTCCGAACGCGAAATATTCGGGCACGGCGGAGTCCGAAGAGCTTGCGAAAATCGCGGTAAAGACGGTCGTTTCGCTCGAAAAGAATTCGCAGGTAATCCGCGCGAAAACGGAGGTAGACAACACCGCTTCCGACTTCCGAATGAGGCTCGCAATGCCCGCAAACGGCGGCGGCGAATACTTCGCGGGACAGTCGTTCACGATGCTTAAACGCGCCGTAGGAACGGACGAATCGACGTTCAAAAGGACGGAGGCAAAGGCGGCGACAAACAACTTCAACGGCATCGCGGGGCGCGGCGGCGTGTTCTTCATCTCGAAGGGCGGACTCCACGAAGTAGCCTGCGAAAAATTCGCCGAAAACGACATTCTCATAACGCTTCTACGCTCGTTCCGCAGGACGTATACAACGAACGGCGAGCGCGACGCAATGATGTCGGGCAAGTCGGAATTCGAATACGCCTACTCTTTCGGAACGGACGATTTCGCCGAAATCTACCGCCGCGCCCAAAAGCTCGGCGCGGACGTGAAGTATGCCTCCGCTCCCGTTGCGGACGGGCTCGGGGAAGCAGACCTCGCGAAAGCGTTTTTGAAGGCGGAGGGCGACTGCGTCGTCTCGGCGGTAAAGCCGTCGCAAGACGGCTCGAAAATCGTCGTACGCGCGTTCAACCCGAATCCCGAAAACGCCGCGAAATGTTCGCTCGAGCTCGCCGCGCCCGCCGCCGAAATTTCGAAATGCCGAATCGACGAAACGCCCATTGCAAGCCTTGCGAAAAACTCGGCGGAGGTTTCGTTTACCGTTGCGCCGAACAAAATAACGACGCTCCTCATAACGCCCGCAAAATAGACGGCGCGCGGACGCAAAAAAAAACAGCTCCCGATTTTTTCGGGGGCTGTTTTGCTTTCCGTTTTTCAGATTCTATTTTACGGAGAATTTCAGCACGGTTTCGCTTCTGTACTGTTCGTTCGGGCGAAGCGTCGTGCTCGGAAAGTCCTTGTGGTTGGGCGAGTCGGGGTAGTGCTGCGTTTCGAGCGCAACGCCGCCGAACTTGCCGTATTGTCTGCCGTCCTTGCCCGTCATCGACGCAAGCATATTGCTGCTGTAGAACTGCACGGCGGGTTCGGTCGTCAGAATTTCCATCACGCGCCCGCTTGCGGGGTCGTAGAGAGTCGCGCCCAATTCGGGCTTGGCGGTGATGCCTTTCGTGAAGACGAGGTTGTGGTCGTAGCCGCCGCCGATTTTCATCTGCGGATAGTTCGACGCTATTTCCGCGCCGATTTTCTTGGGCTTGCGGAAGTCGAACGGCGTGCCCGCAACGCTGCGCTGCTCGCCCGTGGGGATGAGCTTTTCGTCGACGACCGTGAACCTGTCGGCGGCGAGCGTAAGCTCGTGGTTTTCTATAGTGGCGTTGCCCGCGCCCGCGAGGTTGAAGTACGAGTGGTTCGTAAGGTTGCAGACCGTGGGCTTGTCGGTAGTAGCCGAGTATTCGATTTTAAGCGAGTTGTCTTCGCCGAGAGTGTAGACGACCGACGCCTTAAGCTCTCCGGGGAAGCCCTGATCGCCGTCGGGCGATACGCACGAGAGCTTCAGGAATTTCGCGCCGTCCTTGACGCCCGTTTCGGCTTTCCAGACTTTTTTGTCGAAGCCGACTTTGCCGCCGTGCAGGCAGGTTATGCCCTTTTCGTTTTTGACGACATTGTATTCCTTTCCGTCGAGCGAAAATTTTCCGTTTGCGATTCTGTTGCCGTATCTGCCTACGAGCGCGCCGAAGTAGGGGCTTTTCGTTTCGTAGTCGGCGACGTTGTCGAAGCCGAGAACTACGTCGTCGAATTTTCCGTTGCGGTCGGCGACGCTTAGGCTGCGGATAATCGCGCCGTAGTCGAGAATCTTGACGGTCGTACCGCGCGAATTTTTAAGGACGTATTCCTTCACGGTTCTTCCGTCCGCCGTTTTGCCGAATTCCGAAACTTCGACGTTTTGCGAGCAACCTGCGCAGAGAGCCGCGACAGCCAATAATGACAATAGATATTTTCCCATAGTTTTTATTTGTTTTGATTTTTAAGAAATTCCGCCAGCTTCGCGAACGCCCTGCCCCTGTGGCTGATTGCGTTTTTGTCTTCGGGCGAAAGCTGCGCCGTTGTTATGCCGCGTTCGGGCAGGAGAAAAAGCGGGTCGTAGCCGAAGCCGTTTGCGCCGCATTCGCCGTGGTTGATTTGCCCCTCGATTTTTCCGTGGAAGGCGATTCGTTCGCCGTTCGGACAGACAAGCGCGATGACGCAGACGAACCGCGCGGTGCGCTCCGAGTCGGGCACGCCCTCGAGGTTTTCGAGCAGCTTTTTGTTGTTGGCGGCGTCCGCGCCGTCGCCCGAAACGCCCGCATAGCGCGCCGAACGTATCCCCGGCGCGCCGCCGAGCGCGTCGACGACTATTCCGCTGTCGTCCGCCATTACATAGGCGTCGGACGGCACTTTTGCGCGGAGCGCGTCTGCCTTGATGAACGCGTTTTGCTCGAAAGTTTCGCCGTCCTCTTCGGGCGGTTCGAAGCCGAAAGCGTCGGAGGCGGGATGCACGTTGCAGTCTATCCCAGCCTTGGCGAACATCTCGGAGAACTCGAACACCTTGTGTTTGTTTGATGTTGCAAGATAAATTTCCATAAAATTTAATATTGCGGTTTCGGGGCGAGAATCTTGGAGTGGAGCGCGGGAACTTCGACGAATTCGGAATCCCCCGCCGACGACAGAGCCGCCTCCACCGCGCCCATTTTCGCGTCGAAGTTGTCGATTGTGGAAACGAACACGGCTTCGGGCGTCGCCGCGCGCGCCGCCGCGCCCCATTCGGGCTCGCCCTGATGGCTCAAAATTATGTGCTCGAGACGCTCGAGCAGGTCTTTCGAAAGTCCGTTTTTCAGCCCCGCGCTGCGCACTATTCTGTAGCCCAGAACGACGTGCCCCTGCAAAATGCCAGCCCGCGTGCGCTCGGCGACAAGCCCCTGCGTGTACTCGCGCACCTTGCCGATGTCGTGCAGAATGCAGCCCGCAAGGCTGAGGTCGCGGTCGATAAACGGGTAGAGCGGCAGGAGAGCCGACGCCATTCGCGCGGTTTTCAGCGTGTGCTCGAGAAGTCCGTAAACGTAGGCGTGGTGCATTTTCACCGCGGCGGAACTTTTGTAGAACGCCTCGGAGACGCTCGAAATCGCGTACAAAACGGTGTTGCGAAGCGGCTCGTTTTCGATTCGCTCGATGAACGATTCAAGTTCGGTGCGCATTTCGTCGGGGTCGAGCGGCGAGACCTGCGCAAGGTTGTCCACCATTGCGTCGAGTTCTTCGCCCTCGAGCCTGCGGACGGAGTCGATTTTCGGGCTGAACCGCCCCTGATAAAAGTCGGTAATTCCGCAGACTTCGAACGCCGAGCCTACGGGCGCGTCGCGCAGCTCGGCGTACGCGGGCGCCCCCTCGAAGCACATCGCAGTAAACGACGCGCCGTTGTCGCCGAACTCGACGGTCAGGAACTCGCTTCCGTTCTTTGCTATTTTCACCTGCGACGAACGCAGCAGCGCGACGGTGCGGAACGTGCGCTTGCCTTCGTCCTCGCGGACGTTTTTGAGCGACGAAATGTTTTCGTACATAGCCTACGCCTTCATTTTTATCACGAGCCGCGACCACTCGCCCATCGCCATTGACTCGACCGATTCGAATCTGTCGCCGCAGCGCGACACGAAGTAGTCGCGAACCTTGTCGTTTTCGACCGCCAGAATGCCGCTCAGAATCAGCACGCCGCCGTCCGCAACCGCGCCGACGAGAACGTCGGCGTAAATGCACAGAACGTCGGAAATAATGTTCGCCAAGAGCACGTCGGCCTTTTTGCCCGCAAGAGCCTTTTCTATGCCCGCGTGCTCGAACGAAACGTTGTCGAGCGCAATGCCGTTGCGGCGGGCGTTGTCGAAACTTACGCGCACGGCCTCTTCGTCGCGGTCGAAACCGTAGATTTTGCCGAAGCCGTAGAGCTTTGCCGTCAGCGCGAGAATGCCCGAGCCGCAGCCCGCGTCGATTGCGAACTTGTCGGCGACGCCGTTTGCGTCGGCGTAGTCGAGCATCGCCATTGCGCAAAGGCGCGTCGTGGGGTGGTCGCCCGTGCCGAAAGCAAGCCCCGCGTCGAAATACAGAACTTTGTCGCCGCTCGGAACGTCGTACTGCCCGCGCATCCATTCGGGCACCCAGTGGAGGTCACGGTACTTCCACGGCTTGAGAAATTTTTTGTACTCGTTTTGCCAGTCGCGGTCGTCCACGGGCTCGAGCTTAAAGCTTTCGGGAAGCTGCGGAAACCTCCCGCGAACCTCCGCATAGGCTTCGCCCGCCTCTTTTTCGGAATCGAAATAGCCGAAGAGTTCGGGCGGGGTTTTGTCATTTATTTTTTCGATGCCCCAGTTGGAACGCACGAGTTCGCAAAATGCGTCCTCGAGCGGCTGCACGAGCGCGTCGGTAATAGTTAGCGATAGTTTTACCATTTTGTTTTTCGAATTTTCTCCGCCGTTTTCCCGCGCGGATTTTGTTTTTGAAATTATGATGTCGCCATAATCGCCGCCTTGCAGCCCGACGAAACGGCGGTTATTGCCTGTCTGAAAATCTTGTCGGCGCAGTCTCCCGCAACGTAGACGTTTTCGACATCCGTCTCCACGCCCGAAGTCCCGCGGGCGACTATGTAGCCCTCCGAGTCGGTTTCGACCGCCCCCGCGAACGCCGCCGTATTCGGGGTATGCCCGATTGCCGCGAACATACACCTGCACGGAACTTCCGCGCGTCCGCCCGTCTTCGCGTTTTCGACGACGACCGCCGAACATTTGCCGTCCGCGCCAGCCTTAACCTCGACGACGACGGAATCCCAAAGCACGGAAATCTTGGGATTGGCGGCAACCCTGTCCGCCATTATCCTCGAAGCGCGGAACGAATCGCGCCTGTGGATTATCTTCACCGACGCGCAGAATTTGGAAAGAAACAACGCCTCTTCGCAGGCGGTGTCGCCGCCGCCGACAACGGCGACGTCCGCGCCCCTGTAAAACGCGCCGTCGCAGGTTGCGCAGGTGGAAACGCCGCGCCCGCCGTACAGCTCGGCTTCGCCTTTTGCGCCCGTAAGACGCGGCGAAGAACCCGTTGCGATTATGACCTTTTTCGCCTCGTAGACTTTGCCGCCCGCGGCGAAGAGCCTTTTTGTTCCGCCCGAAAAATCGACGCGTTCGATGTCGGAATTTTCGATTCTCGCGCCGAATTTTTCCGCCTGCTGGCGCATTCGCCAGACGAGGTCGAAGCCGCCGATTCCGTCGGGAAAGGCGGGAAAATTTTCGACGTCGGAAGTTGTCGTCAACGCGCCCCCCGGACGCGAACCTTCGAGCACGAGGGGGTTTGCGCCCGCGCGCGCGGCGTAAATTGCCGCGCCCATTCCCGCGCATCCGCTGCCGACTATTATTATTTCTTCCATATTTTCGCCCTCATTAAATCCGATTTGCCGTTTCGCGCAAGGAAATAGCGCGTTCATTTTCCCGCGCGGCGGTTCGAAAAAAACTTTTGAAAACTCCGCGCGCCGATGTTTACTTCATCGGAAAAATCGAAAAACGATGAAACTTACCGACACCCACGCCCACCTCGACAAATTCGCAAACGACGGCTCGCTCGGCGATGTGCTCGAACGCGCCCGCGCCGCGGGAGTCGAGCGCATAATAACCTGCTCCACGACACCGCACGAATGGAAACTGTACCGCGAAATTGCGGCGGCGAATGCGGGCGTTTTTTGGCAGGCGGGCATCCACCCGACCGAAATCGCCGACGGCGACGACACCGCCCTCGACGCCCTGCCCTCTCTGTTTCTGGACGACGACTCCGCCCCGATTGCAATCGGCGAAATCGGGCTCGACTTCCACTTTCTGCCCGACGACCCCGCCGAAGCCGAAAAAATCAAGTTCCGTCAACGCGAAATTTTCGCGCGGCAGCTGCGCATAGCCGCCGACCTCGACAAAAAAGTCTGCGTGCACGCGCGCGATTCCGTCGCCGATTGCATAGCCGAAATCGAACGGGCGCGGCTCGATTTTTCGAACGTTGTCTTCCACTGCTTCGCGGGGACTTCGCAACAGTTGCGCGAGCTAAACGAGCGCGGGGCGCGCGGCTCTTTCACGGGAATTATAACGTACAAAAGCGCGGTGGAAATGCGCGATGCAATGCTCGCGCAGGGGCTTGAAAAATTGATGTTGGAGACCGACTGTCCGTACCTTGCGCCAGTACCCAACAGGGGCAAAACGTGCGAACCGTGGATGGTGTCTGAAACGGCAAAAGCGGCGGCGGAACTCTTCGGCGTGCCGCTCGAACAACTCGCGGAACAAACCGAGCAAAACGTCCGAGAGTTTTTTAATGAAAAATGAATTGTGCCGTACATTTTATAACGGCACAAGAATGAATTTCGGCGTTTACGATAGACGCCGAAAGAACAACACTATTGGGGCGCGTTCGCGCCCTCGACTCTCGCAGGCGGATTTTTTTGTTTTAATAG
>URJY01000012.1 GCA_900548275.1 uncultured Opitutales bacterium
ATCACAAACAAAAACATACAAAAACAAGAGCAGCAACGGTGTTTCAAACGTTTCGAAATCTCTCGATATAAGTTCGAGACACCGAAGCAATGCGAACTTACAAACAAAAAGCGGCGACTATAGTCGCCGCGAAGCATCACAGATATAAAAAATGAGAATTTCTACTAAAGGCGGAGATTTCGGGAAGACAAAACTGGTATTTTTGCGGGAAGTGTCGAAAGCTTCGGCGCGGGTTTGCGCATACGGGGCAGTCGACGAATTTTCGGCAACACTGGGCTTCGCGCGGGCATTCGCAACGGGCGAACTGAACGCGAAAATCCTGCACATACAGGAACGGCTTGTCTTCCTGATGACCGAACTTGCAACGGCAAAAGACGACTTCCCAAAACTCGCCGAAAGAAAAATCAAAACACTCGACGAACCCGACCTCGCGGAAATCGAAACGCAAATAGAACAGTACGAAAAAATCGGCAACATATTCGACGGCTGGACACACTCGGGCGAAAACACGCTGCAAGCCGCCCTCGATATGGCGCGGGCACGCTGCCGCACCGCCGAACGCGAAATCGTAAAACTCGCGGAATCGGAAGGGCTTGCGCGCAATTTCCCGCTGCAATACATAAACAGACTCGCCGACCTCCTATACCTGATGTCGCAAGCCGCCGCAAAAACAAAATAACCGCACTATTGGCCGCCGTTCGACGACGACCTGCGGGACTTTCGCCGACCGTTTCGGGAGTCGGAATTTCCGCCGCCGCGCTTGGAATTGCCGCCGCTCCCCTGCTGCCCGTTGCGCCTGCCGCCGTCCCTGCGACCCGAAACGTCCGAGCCGTTTTTCTCAGACTTGCCGACGTCCGCCGACTTCCGCCACGCAATTTTCATCGCAAGCTTCTTCATCGGAAAAACCTTCTTCGCCCCCTTTGCAATCTTGCCCATCATTCCCGAGACAAACTTGCCAAGCTCGAACTTTTGCTCTTCCTTTTCCTCTGGCTCAATGGCAATGCAGGTTGTCTCGAGGGCGTTTTTCAGCTCGAGGAAAAGCCTGCGGCTAATCCACGCGTCGGTCGCAGCATACTCAAGCTGCTTCGGCGTGAGCTTGGGACACGCCCAATTCGTAAGCTGCGCCGATTTCGAAATGCGCTCGCCCAAAATCAGGGCGGCAAGATTGCGCATACCCGTGTTGATTACACCGATGTTGCGCGTGGACTTGGAAATATCCACAAAACCCGACGGCGAAAACAGCCAACGCTCCTTGAGCGAAAGAATGTCGCCGTGGACGGCAAGCCCGACCTTCTTTATCGACGGATTTTCGAAGATTTCGTAAATGTCGGAAAGCCTGTGCCTAAGCGGCTCAAGCCTTATAATCCACACCTTTTTCTCGCCGCACAACTGCAAAAGCGACACCAAATAGTGCTTGTTCTTCGAGAAATTCGGACGGGTCTCGGTGTCGAACCCGAGCACGCGCTCGCGCAAAATGTTCGGAAGCTCGGCGTCAAGCTGGTCGTCGTTCTCGACGAGCGTAATTTCGCCCTTGTACGATACAATCGGCAGAAGATTGAGCAGCTCGGGGTCTACCCTGCGCGGGTAGACACACTTGAAGCGCATACGCGGATCGTTCGGGTCGTCGGGTTCGCCGAGCAGTTCCACGTTGCGGTGTTCGAATGTGTAGTCCGAGTCCATCTTAAAAAATCCAATTCCAAGCCAATAAAACGTAATTTTTTCAAAAATCCACCTTTTTGTTAAAGAAATCGCACACTTCCGCAAAAAAGCTCGAAGCCCGAGTAGAAAAGAATTGCCAAAAGCGAAAAATTCGGCAAACTATCGGGCAAAATAATTTCAAAATATACACGAAAGAATACTATGGAAGAACTCAGAGGAAATGTTTTGGTAGCCCAATCGGGCGGACCTACGGCAGTCATAAACGCAAGCTTGGCGGGCGTAATTACGGAAGCCCTCAACCACGAATGTATTGAAGAAATCTACGGCGGTCTCAACGGTATCGAAGGTATTTTGAACGAACAAATCATAGACTTGGCACAGGAATCGCAACAGACTGTGCGCGGTCTGCGCTATACCCCCGGTTCGGCACTGGGCACATGCCGCTACAAGCTCAAGTCGGAGCAGGACTTCGCAAAACTGCTCGAAGTCTTCAAGAAATACAACATCCGCTTCTTCTTCTACATCGGCGGCAACGACTCGCAGGACACGACGAACAGAATCTCGAAATACGCCGACGACAACGGCTACGACCTCCGCGCAATCGGTGTTCCGAAAACGGTCGACAACGACCTTCCGATGACCGACCACTGCCCCGGATACGGCAGCGTCGTAAAATACCTCTGCGCAGTCATCCGCGAACTCGCCCAAGACCACGAATCGATGGGCAACCACGACCTCGTTTCGATTGTCGAAGTGATGGGTCGCGACGCAGGCTGGATTGCCGCGGGCACAAGCATCGCAAAACGCCGCGGCGAACTGCAGGATCCGCCGCATATCATTCTTCTGCCCGAAGTTGCATTCAACCCCGAATACTTCGTCGCCCAAGTTCAGGAATGCCTGAAGAACAACAAATACTGCCTTGTCGTGGCGAGCGAAGGCATAGCCGATGCAAACGGCAACTACGTGGCGGAGGGCGATTCTGCGAAAGACTCTTTCGGACACGCAAAGCTCGGCGGCGTGGGCACATACCTCGAAGACTTGGTTTCGAAGCACCTGCCCAACGTCAAGGCGCGTTCGTCCAAAATCGGACACGTACAACGCGCGGCGGAAACGTGCGCATCGCTGACCGACTCGAACGAAGCGTTTATGTGCGGACAGGCGGCGGTAAAGGCGGCGGCAAACGGCGAATCGGGCGTAATGGTAACGCTCGTGCGCGGCGACACCGAAAAATACACCTGCGAAACGGTTCTCACAGAACTCGACAAGGTTGCCAACGGCGTAAAGCACTTCCCCGAAAACTGGATTGGCGAAGACAAAATCTCCATCAACTACCAGTTCAACAAATACATCCTGCCCCTCATTCAGGGCGAAGTGCAGGTTCCCTACGAAAACGGTATGCCCGCATTCGTAAGACTTGCGAAAGTCAAGGCAGAACCCGAAGCGTAAGAGCGCAACGTTTTCTTAAGACAACATCCGCAACCGAAACGGGTTGCGGATTTTTTCTGCGCCCGAAAATCGATTTTTTCGGCACACAAAAAAACATACCCATTTTGCAAAAGATACCCAAAAATATAATTTGAAGATTCACGAACGCGGGAGTAAAATGGGTACGATGGGAATTAATGTACACCCCCACATCTAAAACAACCAAAACAAACTATATAGGAAAATGAAAAAATATCTCATACTTGTGTCGATGGCGGCGGCTGGCGTTGCGTTTGCGGCAGGCGGCTCGCGCGATAAGGACAATCCCACCCTCATCTCGAGCTGGACGGACAACCTTACGGGGCAAATTGTCTGGCGCGGCGAAGGCAAAGGCGTTGCCGACCTCACCACGATGACCGACCTCTACGTCAAAGCCGACGGCGACTACACAATCGGGTTCTTCACTACCTCGGGCACAGGCGGCAACCACACAAATATGCACCTCGACCTCGCCGGCAACACGCTCACCTCGACAAGCGGCGAACCCCTCGCGTTCAACGACGACTTGGTAACAATCCCGACTCCCCGTTCATACGCGGCGGGCTACTATCTTGAAAACAACTCCGGACAGGTTGCAACGGTCAACTTTAACGCGACAAGCACAAAGTTCAACCTCGCAACCTACGACTTCGAATCGCAGTCGAGCATTCAGCAAAAGTACGGCAGAGTCGTCTCGATTGGCGAAAACGTCGTGATGAACACGAAGAACCTGAACGTCAGCGGCAAGTTTATGAAATACGACGGCTACACCGCAGACCCAATTGCCGACTCGGCGTTCATCGTAAACGGCACGCTCAACACTGCGGCGTTGAATGTAAGCGGCACTAATGCAAACGTGGCGGGCACGCTCAATGCGACAAGCGATGTTACCATAGCCAACACCGCTTTCGTAAACTCGGGCACAATCGACGCAAAACTGGCTACGGGGCTCGGGAACATCTACGTTAGGGAAGGTTCGAACTTCTCCAACACGGGAACAATCAAAGCCTCGAACGTGCTCGAAATCGACGGCGCAACGTTCACGTCCAACGGCGTTCTGAACACCGGCTGCCTCGGCATAAAGAACGGCGCGGACGTAACCATCGACGGCACGTTCAAGAACTACGCGGGCAACGCGGGCTCGATAGTGCGCGCGCGCGGCACGGGCAACTCGCTCACGGGGCTGAACGATACGGGCGAGCTCGACTTCAACCACATCGCAGTCAAAAACGACGCGGGAGCGGCGGACCTTACAATCAAGGGTAAGGTGCTCTCGAGACAGATCACGGTCGAAGTAAACACGGCTATGACGGTCGATACCGGCGCGGTTATGGTTATCGGCGACGGTACAAAGAACTCGCAGAGCCTAATAGCCAACGGCGGCTCGGTTCTCGTAAAGGGCACGCTCGTCCACCAAGTCCTCGGCTCGTCGGACGTAATTATGGCGGGCGTTTCCCTCGGTAATATCACCGTAGACGGCGGTACGCTTGCGGAAATCGCAATGAACGGCAACGTAGGTTCGGCAGGTTTCGACATCAAAAACGGTCAAACAATAAAACTCGTCAACGGCGGCAAAATCGCATCCTATGCGGGGAACGATCAAAAACAGGCAATCCTCGCGCTCGCGGGCGGCACGCTCGAACTCGACGCAACTTCGCGCATTCTCACAAAGCAAATCGCCTTTGCAATCGATACGAACGCCCAAGCGAACAACGGCGGCACACTCAAGCTCGGTTCGGCGGCAAACCTCGCGGTGGGCACGCAGATTATCATCAAGGATAACAAAAGCGGGACTTCCAGACTCGAACTTGCGAAGGATTCGTACGAAATCGCAAAAATCAGACTTCTGCGCAACTCGAATCTGACAATCGACCTTAGCAACGATGCGCAAATTACAATCGGCAGCGTCGAAAGCTTCGGAGAACAGGCGGTAAACTTCGAGCTTGTCCTCGAAGACTTCCAAGCGGGCTTGGTAAAGGTCAACGGCTGGACGACCGAACTTATCAGCTCGGGCACGTTCTCGCTCTCGAACAGCACGTCGGAAAAGCCCAAGACGATAACGCTCAAGGCTCTCGACGCGTTGGGCAACGCCATAGAAGGTCTCTGGAGCGTGGACGAAAACGGCTACCTCTACAACTCGGGTCTCGTTCCCGAACCCGCAGAATGGGCGGCAATCTTCGGGGCACTCGCGCTCGGATTGGCTCTCTACCGCCGCCGCAAGTAGCGCAAAAAACTTCAACCACAAAACGGTATCGAACACACATCGATACCGTTTTTTTTGCGCCCCGCCCCGCCCCTTTTTCATTCGTTGACAAAAACAAAAGCTTCTGATTAACTATGCCCTTTAAATATGGATAGACTGCACGCATATTGGCGGATGCCCTACATCAAAGCCCCGAAGCCGCGCGACGACTCGGGAAAATCGGGCGGCAATCCGTTCGCGGAAATGGCGAAGTCGGACGACTTCAGAAAGTACCACATCCTCTGGCGGGGGAAATACTCGTTCATAGTGATGAACAAGTTCCCCTACAACTGCGGACACCTGCTCGTCCTGCCCCTGCGCGAAGTGGGCGACATTGAACTGTTGGAGGGCGAAGAGAAAACCGAATTTTTCGACGCGGTAATCAGGGCGAAGAAAATCCTGCGACTTGCGCTCAAGCCCGACGCGTTCAACGTTGGCTTCAACCTCGGCGCAAAGGCGGGCGCGGGAATACCGCAACACCTGCACTGCCACATTGTGCCGCGCTGGGACGGCGACACAAACTTTATGCCCGTCATCGCCGACACCCGAGTCCTGCCCGAAGCAATGGACACACTCTGGGAAAGACTGCGCGAATTTGTCGATTAAGATGGAAAAGACCGTAACATTCGACAACGCAGCCCAGCTTGCGGAAACGTACTGCAACCGCCGCGAAAATCTCGAGGAGGCGGAGGAAACGCTCGGCGTAAAGATAGTCGCGCGCGACGGTTGGATGTCGATTTCGGGACGCGCAAAAAACGCCGAAGCCGCCGAAAAATTTTTCGCAATCCTGCGCTCCGCCCGAAAGCAGGGAATCAGAATAGGCAACGCCGACTTCGGCAATATGCTCGCGCGAGCCGCAAAAGGTAAACTCGACGAAATCGCCGAAGTTTTCGCAAACCCGATTGTCGTAAACCTGAAGCGCAAAAGCATAGTCCCAAAAAACATCAGCCAGAAGAAATACCTCAATTTCATCAAGAACAACGACATCGTTGTAGGGGTCGGTCCCGCGGGCACGGGCAAGACATATCTGGCGATTGCCGCCGCGCTGAAACTTTTGCAGGACAAGGTTGTCGAAAAGGTAATCCTGACGCGCCCCGCAGTTGAGGCGGGCGAAGCCCTCGGCTTCCTACCGGGGGACTTGCAGGAAAAACTCCTGCCCTACCTGCGCCCGCTCTACGACGCAATGAACGATATGCTCGGCGCGGAGGAAATCATAAAACTGACCGAACGCCAGATTATCGAAATCGCCCCGCTCGCCTATATGCGCGGAAGAACGCTCTCGAACGCATTCATAATCCTCGACGAAGCCCAAAATACGACAATGGAGCAAATGATGATGTTCCTGACGCGCCTCGGCGAAAACTCGCGGATGATAATCACGGGCGACATCACGCAGATTGACCTGCCCCGCCACAAAAAATCGGGTCTGAAAGGCGCGCTCGAAATTCTCGACGGAATAGACGGCATAAAACTTTTCCAATTCGGCGCGGACGACGTTGTCCGCCACCCGCTCGTAACAAAAATTGTTGCGGCATACGAAAAATATACAAAAAACGATGTTCAGTAGACTAAAAAACCACAGAGCCGAACGCGCGCGCCGCAAAGTGCTCTCGCAGAATTTGAGGAAGTCGAACTTCAACAAGCGCAACTTCGCCGCAACGGTGGCGGTAGTCTTCGCGCTGTCGGCGGTGCTTTATGCAATCTGCTTTGCAAACAAAGCCCCGATAATTCCGCAAATGACGAAGATGAAGTCGGCTCAGATAAACCTCGTATCGCTCCTCGACTTCTCGTACAAAAGCGAACTGCAAACGCAGGCGAACCGCGAACGCAACGCCGAAAGAATCCCGCCGCTCTACAAGACCAACATCGAAATCGTAAAGGTTCAGCAGAACGCCGTAAACAGACTGCGCGAACTCATCGACGACCGCCAGCCCCAGTTCGACGCCCTCTCCGACGACGAAAGAAAATCGGGCAAATTCTTCGAAGACCTCTCGGGCGAAATCCGCAAGAACACCGACTTTGCGATAAGCCCCGAAGACCTGAAAACAATCTACGAAAACACGTCGCTTTCCGACAGGGCGCGCACGTTCGGGCAGGTCTTCTTCCACGCGAAAAACATCCTGCGCGACGGCATCTACGCTGACGGCGACGCGGTATTTTCGAACATAGACCAGACAAAACCGAGCACGCTCGCGCGCGAATTCGGGTCGGACTCGACCGCGGGAATCGGGCTTGCCGACAAGAAAATCGCCGCCTCCGAAATGCAGAGCGCAAAGCTCTACGGCAGTATGAACACGTTCAACATAAGAGCCGTGAGCGAATCGAACGCGCGCAGGGAACTTCTCGAAAAAACGCGCACGCTCGGGCTTAACGACGCGCTCGCCTACGCCCTCTACCGCACGCTCAACCAGACGCTCCGCCCTAACGTGGAGTTCGACGAACAGCAGACCAAGAAGCTCCGCGACGAAGCCCGCGCAAGAGTCAAAGACGTAATCGTAAAAGTGCGCGAGGGCGACACGCTCGCCGACTCCAACACGGCGCAGTCGCCGCTTGTCGCCGAAAAGATAAAGGCGTACACGCAGGAACTCAAGAAGCGCGGCGCGCCAATGCCGTTCTCGAAAGGCTCGGTGGAATTTATGTTCTGCCTGCTGCTTGTAATGACGGGCACGTTCTTCATACTAATCAGCAAAACGCGCAGAAACAAATATCCGCGCACGATAGCAATCTTCTGCACGCTGCTGATTCTGAACTTGGGAATCGAACGCGCGATTGTCGAAATGGGCAACTCGGCGTATTTCGACTCGAACACCACAATGCTGCAGCTGTTCTCGTACGTCGCCCCGCTTATGCTCGGACCGATTATCCAAGTGCTGCTCTTCGGCTCGTACACGGGTTTCATTATGGCGTTGATGGTGGCGGCATTCACCACGATGATGATTGACGAAAGCATAATGTATTTCGTGATATTCCTCGCATCGGCACTTGTGGCAATCTACTTTTGCGCGAGCGCCTCGACCCGCCCGCAGGTCGTCTTGGGCGGCGTAATCTACGGACTTTTCATCTCGGCGGTTTCGCTGATTCTGGGCATCTGCATAGACCTGCCGATGGAGATTGTCTGGCGGCGGTCGCTGCTGGCGGTGCTCTCGGGCGCGGGAACGGGTCTGCTCGCCCTCGCAATCCTGCCGATTATCGAAAGGCTATTCAAACGCTACTCGAACGTCACCCTGCTCGACTACACCGACTTCAACAACCCGCTTCTGCGCAAAATGCAAATAGAAGCCCCCGGAACATACCACCACTGTATTATGGTATCGTACCTTGCGGAGGCGGCGGCACTGGCGGTGAACGCAAATCCGATGGTCTGCCGAGTCGGCGCGCTCTACCACGACATCGGGAAAATCCAGAAGCCCGAATTTTTCACGGAAAATCAGGGCGGCGGCAAAAACGCACACGACGAAACAAACCCGTCGATGAGCGCGCTTATCATCAAAAACCACATCCGCGAGGGCGTGGAAATAGCAAAAATTGCAAAACTGCCGCAACAGGTCATCGACGCAATCGAACAACACCACGGCAAGTCGATAATCTCCTACTTCTACAACAAGGCGAAACAGACCGCCAAGACAGCCGACTACAACGTGGCAATCCAGACCCTGCGCGACTCGGGTATCGAAGAGAGCACCTACCGCCACGAGGGCGTCCTGCCGAACACCGTCGAAAACGCAATCATAATGATTGCAGACTGCTGCGAAGCCGCCTCGCGCTCGCAGAAAAACATCACCCAACACGGCATCGACGACCTCGTAAGTAAAATCATCCGCGAAAAAATGAACGACGGACAGCTCGACGACTGCCCCATAACCGTAAAGCAACTTTCCAAAATCAAGGACAGCATCGTATCGACAATGCTCAATATGCTCCATACGAGAATCGCCTACAACACCGAAAAAAAATGAACCAGAAATATCCGCTAAAAGAAATAGTAAAACTCTTCGACAATCCCGAAGTGGTCGGGAACGACGAAGTGGAACTGTCGGCAATCGCAAGCCTCGAAAAGGCGACCCCGACCGACCTCACATTCCTCGGCAACAAAAAATACGCCCACGAAGTCCCCGCGACAAAGGCGGGCGCGGTCCTGCTCCCCCGCGACTACAAAGGCGCATTGCCCGAAAACTCGACGGTCGTGCGCGTCGACAACCCGTCGGTCGAACTCGCCAAGCTCTGCGAAATAGTCGAAAAGGCACTCTGGCCCAAACCCGCCCCGCAAATCCACCCCTCGGCGGTAATCGACCCGAACGCAAAAATCGGCAAAGACGTTTTCATCGGACCGAACGTGTCGATATGCGAAGGCGCGGTAGTCGGCGACGGCGCAATCCTGCAGGGCAACAACTACATCGGCAGATTCGCGAAAATCGGCGAAAACTCGTTCCTCTTCCCCAACTCCGTGGTGATGGACTACTGCGAACTCGGCAAACGCGTGCGCCTGCAACCGGGGGCGGTAATCGGCTCGGACGGCTACGGCTACGTGTTCGTGGACGGCGTACACCGCAAAGTTCCGCAAGTCGGCAAAGTGGTGCTCGAAGACGACGTCGAAATCGGGGCGAATACCTGCATAGACCGCGCGCGTTTCGACACAACACGCGTGGGCGCGGGCACGAAAATCGACAATCTCGTACAGGTTGCGCACAACGTGCAAATCGGCAAGGGCGCACTGCTGGTCTCGCAGGTCGGCATTTCGGGCAGCACATCGATTGGCGACTTCGCCGTGCTCGGCGGACAGGTCGGCGTTGCGGGACACCTTAAGATTGGCGCAGGCGCAATGATAGGCGGACAAAGCGGAGTCAACGGCGACATTCCGCCGAAGTCGTATATGCGCGGCACGCCGCCCCGCCCCTACCTGCACGCACATAAAATCGAAATTCTTGTGGGACACCTGCCCGACCTCTACAACAGGGTAAAAGACGTCGAGAAGAAGCTCGGAATAGAGACAAAAACATTCCAACACTCCCACAAGGCGTAGACAAACAATACATCAAAATTCGGGCGCGGCAACAACCGCGCCTTTTTTGTAAAAAATGCGTCGGACGAAAGAAAACCCGCCGCGCAAAAATTACATTCGACACATTTTCAGGGCAAGCTCAACCGCGGCGGCAAAGCTGTTCGCCGACGCTATTCCCTTGCCCGCTATCGAATAGCCCGTGCCGTGGTCGGGGCTTGTTCTCACGTATTTTAGATTCATCGAAACGTTTACGGCGTTGTCGAATTCGAGTGCCTTCAGCGGCGCAAGCCCCTGATCGTGGTACATCGAAACGGCGCAGTCGAACTCGCCTTTGAGCACCCTTTCGAAAACCGTGTCGGGCGGAAGTGCCTTCGAAAGGTTCGGATATTTCGCGCGCAGCCTATCGAGCGCGGGATTGATTGTCTCGATTTCCTCGAAGCCCAAGATTCCGTCTTCGCCCGCGTGCGGATTCAACCCGCAGACCGCTATGCGCGGGTGTTCAATTCCCCGCGACTTCCGCGCAAGTTCGCAGGCGGCCTCCACTGCCCGCGCGATTTTCGCCTCGTCGATTGAGTCGGGAACTGCGCGGAGCGGTTCGTGCCACGTTACGAGCGAAACAATCAGCCGTTTCCCCGCGAACGCCATTACGGGCGTGCCGTGCCAGCGGTCGGCGAAAAATTCGGTTTGTCCCGCGAAATTAAAGCCCACTTTGCGCATTTCGAATTTCGAAATCGGCGCGGTTGCGACTGCTCGGTAAAGTCCGTCCGAGCACCCTGCGGCGGCGGCTTCGAGCGATTCGAACGCGACCCTGCAGCCCTCTTCCGACGGAATGCCTGCGACGGCTTCGAAGTCGGGGTTTCCGACTGCGCGTTTCGAGATGTCGGCGGACAGTTTTTCGAGAAATTTTGCGTGGGCGATTACCTCCACCTTGTCGTGCAGCTCGGGATGTTCGCGCGCCCATTTCAAAATGACTTCCGCGCCGACTCCCGCGGGGTCGCCTATTGTAATTGCGATTTTGCCGTCCATATTACGCCCTGCCGCTGAACGGAGAGAGGTAGTGCCTGCCTTCGGTTTCGAAGAATGAGAGGAAATTTTTGCCCGCTTCGGTCTGCGCCGCGCCTTCGGCAATCAACTCGAGTGCGTTTTTGCGCGCCGCCGCGTTTGCGTAGACTTTTGCGTAGAGCGACTTGACTTCGGCGATGTCGGCGCGCGGCATTTTGCGGCGGTTCATTCCGATTAGATTCAATCCGCCGAGCGAGTTCCTCGAGTGCGCGATTGTGTACGGCGGGATGTCCATCGACGAAGCGGAATTGCCGCTGACAATTACGCCGTCGCCGATTCTCACGCGTTGGTGAATCATCACGCCGCCGCTTACGAAAACGTCGTTGCCCACGCGGCAGTGTCCCGCGAGCGCGGCGAAGCAGCCCTCTATGAAATTGTCGCCCACAACGCAGTCGTGCCCGACGTGCGAAGACGCCATCATCAGGGCGTGCGCGCCGATTACCGTTGCGCCCTCGGGGGCTGTCGCCCTGTGGACGGTCGCACTTTCGCGGATTACCGAGCCTTCGCCGATTACCGCGTACGACGGCGTGGACGTGTCGAAGTGCAGGTCTTGCGGTTCGCCGCCGACGACCGCGAACGAGCCAATCCGGACGTTTGCGGCAAGCCTCGCCCATTTGCAGACGCGCGCGTGCGGCTCAATTACGCATCCGTCGCCGATTTGCGCGCCGCCCTCCACTATTGCGTACGCGCCGATTTGAACGTTGTCGCCGAGCGAAACACCTTCGCCCAAAATTGCCGTGGGATGGATTGTGTTCATCTTATCACGCCTCCTCTTCGTCGGCTTCGATTAGCAGTTTGCGCTTGTAGCTGCGGACGTGCCCGATTTTCACAATCGCCGTGAACAGAATGCCGAAGAGCGTCGAAGCGTATGCCGCCATCAGGCTTGCCGTTACGACGCCCATCGTCAAAAGAATCAGCGAAACGACCGTGCCCGCAAGCCCGATGTACAGACCGAGGTCGAAGAGGTTTTCCTCGTTTTCCAAAAGTTTCAGTTTGAGCTTTGCGGGCGCAACCGTGCGCTTGATTGCCGAAAGGCGAATGACGCACAGCACATAGACCGTGAATTGAAGAACCAAGAACAGCCCCACGGCTGCCAATGTTGCGGAATCCGTTTCGAATTTCATAGTTTCTTCTCCGATAGTGTTCAGAACTTTGTCAAATGCAAATTTTAATTCGGGCGCGGGCGCGTTTTCTATCTTGACTTTGAACGCGTCGGGCTCGACCGCCAAAAATAGGAAGAGCGCGACCACCGCCCCCTCGAGGAGTCCGCGCACGAGCGCAAGCGGCGAATACCAAGCGGACGTATCGCGGCGCGGGCGGAACAGGCGGATGAGTCCGCGTGCCGCGAGGTAGCCGCCCACAAGTGCCAACGCAAGCTTCGCAAAAAGCATTCCCGCAGGGGAGTCTTTCGCAGCCGAGCCGAGGCGTTCGCGGACGGGGTCGCAAACGGGCGCGAGCATTTTCATCGCGGCGGAATCGCGGTAAATGGGCTTGTCGCGCAGAAGCAGAAATTTCAGCGCGCCCCCGCCGTTGATGTATGCGAAGGCGAAATCGCGCCACTTCGATTCGTCAGCCGATTCGAGGTAGCGCACGCAGTCGGGCACGCAGCCAATCATCAGCGCGCCCGCGGCAAAGGCGTTGCGCATATCGTCCGACGGGGCTGCGGCGTAGAGCCTGCCGAAGTCGTACGCATCGTCGAGCGACGAAAAGCGCGAAAAGAGAGTGCGCATCGAAGTCCAGTCGAAGTTTTTTGCGAGCACGAGCGTGCCTATGCAGAACTTTTCGAGCTTTTCCTTTTCGGCGGGGTCGTTTTCGATTTTGTCGAAAGTCGCCGAGAAGTCGGTAAGAAAACCCGTCGACATATCGCCCGACTGCGCAAGCAACGCGCACGAGAGCAGAGCCGAGTCGAGCGGCGCGCCCGCCGAAGTAAAGACGGGCGGAAGAAGCGTCGTGTTCAGAGAACGCAGCGAAATGAATTTTTTGACAATTCCCGAGCTGCTCTCCGAGAGAAATTCGAGCAGTTTTTTCCTGTTCTCGCCCAGCGACAGAATTTCGTATACCTTGCGGTTTTTTATCTTGGAATATTCGGGGGAAAGCGTGGAAAGGTACGCGCCGAAAAACGGCTCGTCGCCGCCCGAGACGCGCCAAGACGGATGTTCGGTGTAGACCGCCTCAATCGCGGGCGAGACCGAATCGAGCTCGGCGGCCGCCTCCGCGGCGAGAACCGCCGAAGAAAGCTTTGCGCCGTCAAGGAACACGCGCGACAAGTCTATCGGCGAAGTCGTTCCCGCACCCGCCGCCACCACGGCGGCTTTGTCCGTCGCAACGAAATGCGCGGGAATTGCGGCGGCGGCAACCAACATTGCAAGCCCGAGCAGAAGCCTCAAAAGCGATGTCGTTATGTTTGCAAATGTGCGCATTCGAATTGTTCCCTCCCGTAGATTTCGGCGCGTTGCCGATTTTTCGCAAGATTGTCTAAGCCGCGCTTCGGGCAAGTCAAGGCAAATGCCCTTTGGGGCGGCGGCTATTTCGGCTGTTCCCCGCTGTCGGCGGCTTCGGGCTGCGTCTGCGCGGAACTCAAACCGTGGTATTTGCAGTACTCCTCGGTCTGCTTTTCGCCCATATACGACTTCATCAGCTTGGGGTCGACCTTAAGCATATCGACCATAATAAGCCCGTCAATGCACGAGCCGAAATCGGGGTCGACATTGAATGCGAGCAGTTCGCCGTCAAGTTTCAGATAGTGTTTGAGAAGCGTCGGAATGCCCTTGTTGTCGATTTCGATTTCCGAAACGAGCGCGGAAATGTGGTCGATATTGTGCGCCCCCTCGAGCAGGGCTTTTTTGTCGACGTTCTTGAGTTTTACTTTCGGCGGCTTTTTGGGCTTTACGAATTTCGCAAGTTCCTCGGAGGTTTTGCGCTCGGTCAGGAACTGCACCATCAGGTCTTTCGAAATGGAGTTGTAGTGCGTGCTTATGCTGACGGGCCCGTAGAGCGTGCGGTAGCGCGGGTGGCGGTAGAGATATTCGCCTATGCCGCGCCAGAGAATCGCAAGGGTAGAGCGTTTTTTCTGGTATTCGCTTGTGATGAACGAACGCCCCATTTCGAGCGCGGGGCTGATGCGGTCGATGAGTTCGGGGCGGATTTTGAAAAGCGTGGATGCGTAAAGCCCCTGAATGCCGAGCGAATTCATTATCTTATCCGTCCGCCCGATTCTGTATGCGCCCGCGATTTTCCTGTTTTCGGCGTCCCACATAAACATATGCAGGTAGTACTGGTCGAACTCGTCGGTATCGACGCTCTTGCCCGAGCCTTCGCCGACTTCGCGGAAAGTCTTTTCGCGCAGTCTGCCGATTTCCAGAAGCGTCCACGGAATCTGCCACGCTTCGGCGCAGTAGACCGAGATTTTTTCGCCGCCAATCATCCGCGCCGATTCGGGCAGCGCGGCGATTTCCTTTTCCATCAGTTCGGGGGCAATCGGCAGAATCATCTCCTGCATTTCCCTGTGCATAATGGGGAAGATTTTTTCTATGCTGCGCTGGATAATCTGCAGCTGGGTGGGGGTCTGTTTTTCGCCCTTGTTGTTGCGTCCGCCCAAGACGTACGAGTTTATGCGAAGCCACGAGGTAAGCTCTTCGTCAGTCGGGAACTCTGCCAGTTTGCGCGCCGAGATAACGCCGCCGACGCGCATTTTGATTTTGCGGCGGCAGGCGACGTAGAACATTTCGCGGATAAGAAGCAGCGTGCGCAGGCGCGGATGAATCAACCCCGCAAGGTAGAATAGCCACGAGTTGCGCCCGTGGAAGTAGACGGGCAGGATGTTCGCGTTTGTGCGGCGCGCGATTTGGGCGATGTTCGTATTCCACTCGGGGTCGCTTATACAGCAGTCGCGCAGGTGGACGTACGAGACCGTACCCGACGGGAACGTTCCCACGCATCCGCCCGATTTCAGCAGGCGGATTGTCTCTTTCATCGCCGAGACGTTCTGCGATGTCGCCGACTTGCCCCCGAACGGATTTACGCAGACGGAATATTCCTTGATTTCGGGCATTTTCGCCAGAAGACCGTTGAGAATTACCTTTGCGTCGGGGCGGGCTTTCAGCAGAACCGTGCCCATAATTATCCCGTCGATTCCGCCGAGCGGGTGGTTCGAGACAACCACGAGCGGGCCCGTTTTAGGAATTTTCGCAAAGTCTTCGTCGTCGATTTCGTAGCTTATGCCGATTGCCTTTATTGCGCGTTCGAAGAAATTTCCCGAAGTGTGTTTTTTCAGGAAATCGTAGGTGGAGTTGAGCTTTGTTATGCCCAGAAAGCCCTCGAGCGGCTTTTGCACGAGTCCGTAAAGGCGGTTCAGAAAACGGTTTTTTATGGACGACTTAATGTCGACCACTTTGTATTGAATCTGTTCCTGCGAATCCATCTGCGGACTGTACACTGGCATAAAATCGGGCGAAAATCAACCCTCTTCCGAAAGTTTGTATTCAACCGAGTCTTTCAGAGCCTCCCACGAAGCCACAATGATGTTGTCGGAAGCACCGACCGTGCCCCAAACGTTCTTTGCGTCGGTCGATTCGATTTGCACGCGCGTGATGGCGTTTGCGCCCGCGCCGCTGTCGATTATGCGCACTTTGAAGTCGGAAAGTTCGATGTCCTTTATCTGCGGGAATTTTTCTACAAGAGCCTTGCGCAAAGCCAAGTCGAGCGCGGCGACGGGCCCGTGCGCCTCCGCAACGGTGTGCTCTATAGAACCGTCGATTTCGAGCTTTACGGTCGCCTCCGATTTCGTCGTGCGCGCGAACTCGTCGCGTTCGACAATCACCCTGTAGCCGCGAACCTTGAAATGGTCGTTGTGCTTCTTGAGGAATTTCGAGAGCAGAAGCTCGAACGAGGCGTCGGCGGCTTCGTATTCGTAGCCCTTGAATTCGAGCTTTTTCAGCTCGTCCAAAAATTCGCCGATTATCGGGTCTTTCGAATTTACGTCCAAGCCCAAGTCGCGGGCTTTCATCATAACCGACGCCCTGCCCGACATATCGCTGACCAGAACGCGCGTGCGGTTGCCCACAAGCGACGGGTCGATATGCTCGTAGCTGCGTTTCACCTTGTTTGCGGCGTCGGCGTGCACCCCGCCCTTGTGCGCAAACGACGACGCGCCGACGTACGGCAGACGCGTATCGCTCCGCAGGTTCGCCATTTCGTCGAGGAACAGCGAGAGGTCGCGAAGTTTCGAAAGGTTCGGCTGGCAGTCGAGCGGAAAGCCGAGCTTCAAAATGAGGTTCGGAATTATCGAGCAGAGATTTGCGTTGCCGTTGCGCTCGCCGAGCCCGTTGATAGTGCCCTGCACCATCGACGCGCCGTTCAAGACGCCTTCGAGCGACACCGCCACCCCGAGCCCGCAGTCGTTGTGGCAGTGCACGCCGACGGGAATGTCGCCCATAAATTCGACGACCTTCGAGACGATTTCGCCGAATTCGCGCACCATCGTGCCGCCGTTTGTGTCGCAAAGGCAGACGAATTCCGCGCCTCCCCTGCGCGCGGCGTCGAGCGTTGCGAGGGCGTATTCGGGGTTGTCCTTGTAGCCGTCGAAGAAGTGTTCGGCGTCGTATATCACCTTGCGTCCGTGTTTCACCAGATACGCAACGGTTTCCTCAATCATCTTGAGATTTTCCTCGGCGGTCGTTTTGATGACCTCTTCGACGTGCAATAACCACGTTTTGCCGAATATCGTGATGTACGGCGTGTCGGCTTCGAGAAGCAGAGCCACTTGGTGGTCTTTGTCTACGGCCGTGTTCGCCCTGCGCGTCGAACCGAACGCGGTTATTTTTGCGTGGGTGAGGTTGAGCTTTTTCGCCTGTTCGAAAAACGCCATATCGCGCGGGTTCGACCCCGGCCATCCGCCCTCGATGAAGTCGAAGCCGAACTTGTCCATTTTTTCGGCGAGTCTTAATTTTGCCGCCACGGAGAGCGAAACGCCTTCGCATTGCGTGCCGTCGCGCAGGGTTGTGTCGTATATGAAAATTTTTTTGTTGCCCATTTTTATCCTTTCGAGCTTTTATTTTTACGGATTGCACTTCGACAAACGCGCGCAAAAAAACATACGCGTCCGCCGTTTACTCGGATTACGAAACGCCCGCCCGCCTTCAATCGGACGGGCTATCTAATGCCGCGCTCCCGTATGTATGCGCGGATTACGGATTCGTCGGCGGCGGCGATTTCCTTGACGATTTGCCTGTCGAGCAGCCGCTCGAGCGATTCCGCCGTCGGGTGGATGCCGAGCACCGACTCTATCAGTTGCGGGAACTTTGCCGCGTGCGCCGTCGAGAGCACGATTTTCGTCGTATCGCCCGAAATGTCCTTGAAACCGCAAGCCGTGTGGGGGTCGATAACCTTGCCGTACTTTTTGTAGACGTCGGCGATTGTCTGCGAGATTTCCGCGTCGGTCATTCTCGAGGCGCAGAAGTCGTCCGCCTTGAAGTCTTCGAAAACCCATTTGCCGTCGCGCTTGAACGCCGACATTATTTCGCGGACTTTTGCGGTATCGCCGTTTGTGAAGTAATATATGAAGCGTTCGAAATTCGAAGCCACTTGGATGTCCATCGACGGAGCGCAGCTGGGCGAGACTTCGGAGACTTCGTAGACTCCCGAATTGAAGAGTCTGTAAAGGATGTCGTTTTGGTTTGTCGCAACCCTGAATTTTTTTACGGGCAAGCCCGCCTTGTGGGCAAGCCACCCCGCGAACACGTTGCCGAAGTTGCCCGTGGGCACGATAAATTCCACATTGTCGCGCTTTTGCTTGGGCAGTTGCAGCCAAGCGTAGACGTAATAGACGCACTGGGCGAGGATTCGGGCAAGATTTATCGAATTTACCGCCGAAAGATTCCACTGTGCCTTGAAGTCCAAATCGCCGAAAAGCGATTTCACTATTGCCTGCGCGTCGTCGAACGTACCGCGGATTGCAATCGGGAAGACGTTTTCCGCGCCAGTGCAAGTCATTTGGCGTTCCTGCAGGGGCGATATTCTGCCTTCGGGGTACAGTATGAAAATGTTGACGTTTTGTTTGCCGAGCAGACCGTTGATTGCCGCGCTACCCGTGTCGCCGCTCGTCGCGCCGAGCACGTTGATTTTCCTGCCGCTTTTCGACAGCAGATACTCGTACAGATTGCCCACAAATTGGAGGGCGAAGTCTTTGAACGCCAGAGTCGGCCCGTGGTAAAGCTCGAGCAGATAGAGGTCGTCGGAGAATTTCGTAAGCGGGGCTATGCGCGGGTCGTCGAACTTCGTGTACGAAGCCGACACTATTTTGCGCAGGTCGTTTTCGGGAATGTCGGTTGCGAATATTTTGAGAAATTCAAAGCACAAGTCCGCGTACGAAAGCCCCTCCCATTCGGTCAGTTTGCCCGAGATGTCGGGAATCGACGCGGGAACGTACAGACCGCCATCGGGTGCCAACCCCTCAGAGACGGCTTCAGAGAATCCGAGATTTTTACTTTGTCCGCGTGTGCTTGTGTATTTCATATTTCTTCGGCGCAACCCGCCGCATTTCGATTAAAACGGTGATAAAGCCGAACCTCCTCAGGTCTATCCGAGTACTGCGGAAGTTCGGCGGATGAAAACTACTTGTCGAGCGCGAATGCCGCGTGGAGCGCGTTCGCCGCGAGGTCTGCGTCTTCGAGCGAAATGCCGACCGAAATCTTGATTTCGCTTGTCGTGATAATCTGCACGTTGATGCTGTTTTCGGCGAGCGTCTGGAAGAACTTCGCCGCGACGCCGCTGTGCGAGCGCATGCCCGTGCCGATGACCGAAACTTTCGCGATGTCGCCCGTAATCGAGACCGTCGCGCCCTTGATGCCGTCGCAGTGTGCGCGGAGGACTTTTTCGGCTTTCGCCGCGTCGTCTTTGGAGACCGTAAAGGTCAGGTTCGCCCTGCCGCCGCGACCTACGTTTTGGACAATCATATCGACCACTATGCCCGCTTCGCCCAATTCGCGGAAGATGTCCGCCGCCGTTCCGGGTTTGTCGGGGATGTCGCTTACGGTGACTTTCGTCTGGTTTCTGTCTATTGCAACGCCGCTGATTACGACGTCTTCCAATGATGGTGCTTCCGATTTCACTATTGTTCCGGGTTCGTTGTTAAAGCTTGAGCGCACTTCGAAAACCACGTTGTGTTTCTGCGCAAATTCGACGCTTCTGGCCTGCATTACCTTCGAGCCGAGAGACGCCATTTCCAAGAGTTCTTCGTACGACATTTCGGGAATCTTGCGCGCGTTTTTCACCACGCGCGGGTCGGCAGTGTACACGCCGCTTACGTCGGTGTAGATTTGGCAGATGTCGGCCTTGAGTGCCGCCGCAAGTGCTATTGCCGAAAGGTCGCTGCCGCCGCGTCCGAGGGTCGAAACGTTGCCGTGGCGGTCGATGCCCTGAAAGCCCGCAACGATTACAACTTCGCCTCTGTCGAGGCACTCGCGGATGTCGCCGCCGGTGATTTCCACGATTCTTGCGCGGGTGTGGGCGTCGTCGGTGATGATGCCCGCCTGCGCGCCCGTGCGCGAGACTGCCTTTACGCCAAGCGAGTGCAGCGCCATTGCCGTGAGGGCGATTGTTTCCTGTTCGCCAACGGCAAGGAGCATATCCATTTCGCGCTCGTCGGGTTCGGACGAGAATGTTTTGGCGCGGGCGATGAGTTCGTTCGTAACGCCGCTGCGTGCCGAGACGACGACAACAACCTGATTTCCGCCGTCCACGAAAGTCTTAATGCGTTTGGCGACGTTCAAAATTCTGTCGGTATCGCCGACAGACGTTCCGCCGTATTTCTGTACTATCAATGACATATATTTGCCTGTTTGCGCGCTATTTATACGCTTCCGTTAAAAATATTAAGCGGAGAGGATGACACATCCGCCCGCTTAGTCAACACTTTATATATAGCGACACCGTCCGAAATATCTTTAGGCGTCCGCCTTCCCTACTCTTCGGGATTGAGTGTTTTCAGCACTTGGGCGTGCAGTTCGGGCGTGCACGAGGCTATCAGACCGTCCCTGCCGATGTTGTCGCCGCCGTGCCAGTCGCTGAATGCCGCGCCGCAGCCGCGCAGGGCGGGCAGGATTGCGGTGAGGTCCCACACTTCCAGAATTGCGTCGCACATAACATGTGCCAAGCCGCGGCAGACGAGCATATAGCCGTAGCAGTCGCCCCAAGTTCTGGCTATTGCCGCCTCCTTTTCGAGTGCCGCCCAGCCCTTTTCGGAATGCAGGTTGCGGCAGTAGCGGCTGTCGGATGTCAGAAGGGTTATCGATTTTGTGTCGGTCTTTTTCGACGGATTGACTTGCACGCCGTTGAAAAGGCACGTTTTGCAGTCGCCCACGATGCGCTCTTTCAGAATCGGCTGGTTGATTAGCCCCAGAATCGGCTCGCCGCGGAAGCGAAGCCCGATGAGCGTGCCGAAAAGCGGCACCCCCGAGATGAACGATTTCGTGCCGTCGATGGGGTCGAGCACCCACTGGAATTCCGAATCTTCGTTGACGTTGCCGAATTCCTCGCCGATTATTCCGTGGTTCGGGAATTTTTTCACGATTGCCTCGCGCAGCATAATTTCCGTATTGCGGTCTATTTCCGTTACGGGGGAGGCGTCTTTTTTCAAATCTACGTGGATTTTTTTGCCGAAATTTGCGGCTATGTATTCGCCGCTTTTGTCCGCCATTTCGTTAATAAAAATCTTGAAACTTTCAGTATCCATAGCAGTAATATTCACAAAGCACGGACGTTTTCGCAAGATGAAAAACATAAATATTCCGATATTCGCAATAGACTTCGAGGGCTCGAGGAAAATCGGCGTGGTCGAGTTTGCCGCGGCGAGAATCGAGTGCGGTGAGGTCGTCGGAATGTACACGTCGGTATGCGCCCCGAAGACGAAAATTCCGCAGCGCGACGCCGAATTTTTCGGTATCGACAATGCCGAAGCTTTCGCGCACAAGCCGTTTGCCGAGCATATCGGCGAGTTTTGCAGAATGCGCAGGGACGGAATTTTTGCGGCGCACAACGCCTCAGTCGAAGACGGTCTGTTGCGCGACGCCGCCCCCGCCCCCGCGATTGTCCCCGATTTTGTGCGCGGCGGGCAGGTTGCCGCGTGGTCGCCGTGGCTCGACACCTGTGCGTTGCTGAAAAATCTTTTTCCCGACCTCGAATCGGCGAAGCTTTCGGCGGCGATAGAGGCGTTTTCGCTCCGCGAAAGGCTCGATGTTCTCGCCGAAAGGTTTTGTCCGCCGCGTCGCAGAAAATGGCATTGTGCGCCCTATGACGCGCTTGCTTGTGCGTTGCTTCTGCTTTTTGTCTGCGGGCTTGACGGTTTCGAAAATGTCGACGTTGCGTGGCTTGCAAGGTTTTCGTCCGCGGGGTTCGACGCAACGGCAAGTCTCTTTTAACGGTTATGCGCAGCAATTCGAAATTGAGGTTATTGAATGCCCTGCTCGCCGCGGGTTCGCCCTTTGCCAACGACGTTTTTGCCGACGCGTCCGAGGGCATTGAGTTTGCCATCAAAAGCGGGTGTGTCGACATTGCGCTCGAGCCGTTTGCGAAGAAAATCCTGCGTCTTTACGACCCCGATGCGCATCTCGAGTTTCTCGATTTCGAAAATTCGCATTTCGACCCGCTCTTTGCGTTTGTCGCCGTTTCCGACTGTGCGAAGCGGCTTGCGGGCTACGGGCGGGCTGTCTTGATTGTATCGGGGCTTGAGCGGGCGGGGATTTCGCCCAATGCCCGAATGACTTCCAAGCGCAAGTCGGAGTATGCCGAAAATATGGATGTTCTCGAGTCTTATTTGACGCGTTTCGAGTTCGAAAATGTCGAGATTATTTTCATTTGACGTCCTCCCGCAAAATTCCCCAAAAATCCTGTTGCATTGTCGCGCCGTTGCGCTACATTTTCGGTTTATGAAAACTCTTTTCGAGAAAATACTCGACGGCGAGATTCCCTCGAAGATTGTCTATCGCGACGATGTTTGTGCCGCGATAAACGACATCAATCCTCAGGCTCCCACGCATGTGTTGCTCTTCCCCGTCAAGCCCATTGAACGGCTTGCCAAGGCGGAGGATTCCGATGCCCAGATTCTCGCCCATCTTATGCTCACCGTCCCCAAGGTCGCAAAGCTTTGCGGTTTGGATGACGGTTTCAGGGTTGTAATCAACAATGGGTTGATGGCGGGCGAAACTGTCCCGCATCTGCACATCCACATCCTCGGAGGCCGCCCCTTCCACTGGCCCCCCGGCTGAGCGCAGGCTGCAGCCTGCACGGCTACGGAACTTCGTTCCTACTTGTGATACCTCGGCGCGACTATAGTCGCGCCTTTTCTGTATAAGTTCGCATTGCCTGCGGCAATCGCTTTGTTTGTTAGAACTCATTTTCTCTATTTTCGAAACCTGTTAATAATGCTTGTTTGATGGGACTGTTTCATTTTCGCCGAAACACGTTAATTAGACTTGAAAAGGTCAGTATTGATGGTAGTAAGAAATGAGAATGAAAGGAGAGCGGAAGACCGAAGATTGTCCCAACCTGTATTTGCTTGGCTTTATGGGTACGGGGAAGTCGTCGATTGGCAAGAGGCTTGCAGCCCGTCTCGGTTTCCGCTTTCTCGATTCCGACGCCGAAATCGAAAAGCTTTGCGGTATGGAAACAAAGGATATTTTCGCGAAATTCGGCGAGGAAAAATTCCGTCAAATGGAACGCGAATTTATCGAAAGCGGTCATCCCGACCACAACTGTGTCGTTGCCTGCGGCGGCGGGCTTTGCTGCCGCGACGGAATGCCCGAGCTTGTGAAATCGAAAGGTGTAAGCGTTGTGCTTTTCAGCACTCCCGACGAAATTTTCGAGCGCGTTTCGAGCAACGACAAGCGTCCGCTTCTGAATGTGGACAATCCCAGAGAGCGAATCGCAAATCTGTTGCGCGAGCGCACACCCTACTATATGAGAAGCGGCGTTGCAATCGCCGCCGACAGGAATATGAAAATTACCGAAGACCGTATTATGCGCATATACGCGGCGCAAAAACGCCGTCTGAAAAAATCGAAATTGCGGTAAAAAAAGCCGAAGGAAATCGAAAAATCCGTCGGCTTTTTTTGTGTAAAAATTTCGTCAGAATATGTCGGCGGGGTTTGCGTTTCTGAGTTTGCGCGTCGCCAGAAGCCCCGCGGCTACGCACATCGAAAGCGAAAGACCGAACACGATAAACAGGCTTTCGACCGACATATACGTCGGCATTCCAGCAATCTCGCGCGTCATAAAATACAGAAGTTCCGCAAGCAACGCCCCCGGAATGAACCCCAAGAACGACAGAATGAAAGACTCCTGCACAATAATCCACACAAAGAACGAATCGGCAAAGCCCACCGCCTTAAGTGTTGCGTATTCGGGGATGTGGTCGGAAACGTCCGTGTAGAGAATTTGGTAGACAATCACCGCGCCGACGAAAATGGCAACCGCCATCGACGCGCCGATGACAAAGCCTATCGGCGTGCGCTCGCCCCAGTAGGCTTTTTCGGACTTCACGAACTGCTCTTTCGTCATAACCTTGACGCTTTCGGGGTACATTTTGCGGAGCGACTGCGCGACCTTTTCGGCGTCCGCGCCCTTGCGGAGTTTGAGCACGCCCACGTTGCTTACGCCCGAAGAATCGTGCGGCCAGAACTCTTCGAGGGTTGCAAGGCTCATCAGCACGTTTCCGTCGGCGGCGAATGTCGGACCTATTTTTATCAGTCCCACGATGTCCGACTTCGAACCCGCAATTTCCGTTCTCGCCCTGCCGTCCCTTTCGAAAAGCTTTCCGACGCTGCCGTACTGCGAGCGCGAGAGCGAATCGAACAGAACGTTGCCGTGAGTTTTCAGCAGATTTTGCTGTTTTAAAATATCCTCCGATAGAAAAACTTTTCTCGACGGGTCGAATGCGATAAGGAAAATGTCGCGCTCCCTGCCGTCCTCGACATTTTTAAACGATGCGCAGCCGAGCTTTACGGCGTTTGCCTCGACCACGTCGGGGTTCGCCAACGCCTGATGGAGTCTGACATTGGCAAAGCCCCTGCCCACCCCGAAATATTCGTAGTGCGAGCCGACAACCATCACCTGCCCGTCGAGCAGCAGCAGAGGCCCGAGCACCTGTTTGTAGAGTGCCTTTTGAAGCCCCATTTGAAAGAGCATCATCGCCACCGCGAAAGTTATGCCCGCCAGAGCCACCGCGAACCGCTTGCTTTCGGATGCGAGCTGAAGCCACGCAAGCGGAATCCCGAGCGGAACGATTTTTTCGAAAAGACTTTTTTGGGACTGCGCCACTTTACTTCGAAAGTATTCTTACTTCGACCTGCGAGCCGATGAGATTGCGGAACGGAGCCGAATCGTCGAGGCGGATTTTCGCGATTACAACGCGCGTGTTCGAGTAGTCGCTCGGGTCGGTGCTGAAGAGTCTGTTCGACTTCACGTAGCCCGAAATCTGCACGACCCTGCCCGCGAACGTTTTTTTGCCGAGCGCATCGGAAGCGATTTCCGCCCTTGCGCCGACTTTGATTTTCGCGATGTCCGAAACGTAGACCTCGGCGTTGACGAACATATTTTTCGTGTCCGCAATTTCGCACACGCCCTCGCCGCCGACGGCTTCGCCCGTTTCGCAGTTAAGCTCTATGATTTCGCCCGAAATCGGGGACTTGAGCGTAAACTCCTCGAAATGTTTTTTCGATTCCGCAACTACCGCCTCCGCCTCGGCGACGACGTTTTTCTCGTTCGCCTCCACGAGCTTTAGCATACCGTCCGCCTGCGCGATTTTGCGGGCGAGCGATTTTTGTTCGTATTCAATCTCCTCGCGTTCGCGGCGCGGCGGGTCTTTTTCGTCGAGAATTTCGCGGTTCTGGTCGAACGAGCCGCGCATATCGGCGGCGAGATTTTTCTGCTGTTGAATGCGTATTGCCGAAGCCGTGCGAACCACCGCAAGCACCGCCTCCGCGCGGTCGAGCGAAGCCTTCGCCTTGTCGATGCCCGCGATTTCCGCAACGGGCGCGCCGACTTCGATAAAATCGCCCTTTTTGACGAACAGCTTTTTGACGACGGGCTGCGCTCCCGTCGGCGAAGCGGCGGTAAGTTTCGAAATTCTCGCCTCGGGCACTACCCTGCCCATACAGGCCACGGCGTCGATTGAGTCGGCGGCGAATGCCGCTGTTGCCGCAAAAATCGGGAGTGCGAAAATCGGGATAAATTTTTTCATAAAATCGAAGTTATTATTCGGGTTGTTTTTTACAACATTTAAATTGCGCGGAGAGTCGGGCGGTTCACTTTTCCGACAGCTCCACGGACTCGGGCTTGACGACCGCCCTGCCGTCGTGGAAACGCAGATTGAACGGCTTTCCCGCTTCGAGCTCCGCCGCCGAAAGCGTTTTGCCGCGTCCGTCGGTGGGCAGTGCGAACCCGCGTCCGAGCGTGCTTTCCACACCAAGAATATCGAGCTGTTTGGAAAGCGAATCGAGCCGCTCGGCGAGCATTGCAAGCCGCGCTTTCGGTGCTACCGCGGCGAAGTCGGCGCGCAGTTCCGAAAGCCCCGCGCGCATTTTGTGCACGCGCCCCATCGAAAGCGACTCCAAGCGGACGGACATTTCGTCGAGCCGCAAATTGAGGTTTGCCACTTTCGACTCGGGGGTATTTGCCTCGAGCAGGTCGGAGTCCGAATCGAGCCGCATCCTGAGCAAATCCATTGCGTGGAATACGCGCTTTTCGACTGCCGCGACGGTCTCGCGCAGCGTCGCCGCCAATTCTACAAACGCGCTCGAAATGTGTTCCGCCGCCGCGCTCGGGGTTTCGGCTCGCAGGTCGGCGGCGAAGTCGGAAAGAGTAAAGTCTATCTCGTGCCCGACCGCCGAAATCGTCGGGATTTCCGAAGCGGCGACGGCGCGGGCTACGACCTCTTCGTTGAACGGCCACAAATCCTCCAAACTTCCGCCGCCGCGCATAAGAACGAGCAAATCGAAACGCGAGCCGTTCGGCAGAATGCGGTTCTGGGCGTCGGCGACCTGCGCGGCAATCTCGCCCGCAGCCTCCGCGCCCTGCACGCGCGACGGCAAAATCCAGACGTTTCCGCGCCAGCCGCGCCGCGTCAAAATCCTGCAGAAGTCGCGTATCGCAGCCCCAGTGGGCGAGGTTATCACGCCGATATTTTCGGGCAGTACGGGAATAGGTTTTTTGCGGGACTGGTCGAAAAGCCCCTCGTCGGAAAGTTTTTTCTTGAGCGCGTTGAAACGCTCCGAAAGCGTCCCCGCGCCGTCGGGCAGCGCGGCTCTGACGACAAGCTGATAGCTGCCGCGCTGTTCGTAGACCGATATTTCGCCGAACGCGAAAATCTTCATCCCCTCGCGCAGCGGGAACGATACGGCGCGCGCGTTGCCCTTGAAAAGCACCGCCGAAATTGCGGCGTCGGCGTCCTTGAGCGTAAAATAGGTGTGTCCGCTCGAATACGTTTTCAGGTTCGAGATTTCGCCGCTGAGCCACAGCTCGGGAACGGACGTTTTCACGAGCATTTTGAAGCGGCGCGAGAACTCACCGACAGTCAAAATTTCGTCACTTTGCCTCAGAAATTCCATCGGATTTTTTCAGTTTGTGCCCGTAGCGTTTTTCGAGCATGCGCGCCACGACCGCGATGACCATAAGCATACTCGACCCCAGAATTATCTTCGAAATTCCGCCGTCGAAAATTCCCTCGCCGAAATACACATACACCGCCACCTGTATGTACTGAATCGGCAGCGAAACGACCACGTATTTGAAGAACGAAACGTCCGCCGCGCCCAAAACGTAGTTCTGCACCGCAAGCGGGTTCCCCGGTATCATGCGCATCAAAAAGACAAGCTCGTACTGCTCGTACGACGGAACTTCGGGAACGCGGACACCGCGCTTCGAGAGTGCCGAGCGCAGCAATACGCCGAACTTGCGCGATATGAAATACGACACGACTATGTTTGCCGTAATCCCCAACAGGCAGAAAAACAGCACCACCGCATACGACGATTCGTCCGCCCGCGCCGCCGCCAGAATGAACACGGGCGTTACGGGCAGGAAGAAAATCGGCAGCGCGAAAATCACGAGCGAATAGCATATCAGCGGCACGCCGTCCAAAAACTTCACGCCGTCGCGGAAAAATTCGCCGAGCTCGGCGAGCATTACGGTTATTTCGTCGCGCCAGACAAAGAACGTCCAGAGAGCCGCAAGGGCAATGCACAGCACGCCGAATGCGCAGAGTTTGAAAAGCCGTTTTTTGTTGCAGTCGTCCATATCGCCCTAAATCCACAGGTCGCGCATTTCGGCAAAGCGCACCGCCATTTTCTCGATGTTCGCGAATATGTCGCATTCCTGCGAAAAATCGGTAACCATTTTTATCATCGAAAGCTTTTTGCCGTAAATCGACGCAGCCCGCGCGAAAGCGTAGCCCTCCATATCCACAAGCGGCGCGAGCCTGCCCGCGGCTATGCGGTCGGCGCGCGTCTCGACGGGTCGGCTGCTTGTTACGAGCCGCTCGCCATCGTCCGCGATGTCGAACGAAAGCCCGTTGTACGGCTCGAGACATACTGCTTTCGAAATGTTGCAGACCCTGCCCATTATGGACGGGTCGGGTTCGGCGTTCTCGTCGACAATGGTCGCGCCCGCCGCGCCTATGTTGAGCGCGTCGGAAAATTCGAAGTTGTCCGCCGCCCACGCAAAGCCGAGCGAGGCGTTCACAAGCCCGATTCCCGTTACGATTATCAGATTTTTCCCGTTGCGCCACACGCGGAAAGGCTCGGCGCAAATCTGTTCGTAGCCGAACAACTTGTCGGCGAGAACGTGAGCCGCCTCGAGGCGGGTCGCAAAAAATACGGCTCTTAACATTTTGAAAGCTCCTCCAGAAGTTTGCCGCGGATGGGCGAAATGTCGAACGTGTGCCTGTTGACAAAGGCGTAGATGTGCTTTTGCAAAACGTCGTCCTCCAGATACTGCGCCATACTTTTGACGTACGGATACGTCGCCTCGGGATTGTCGAAGGCGGTTTTCAGACTTTCGCGGATTGCGTTTTCGATTTGCGTTTTCAGGTGCGCAAAATCGCGGCGCACGCAAATGCAGCCGAGCGGAACGGGCAGCGAGGTTTTTTCGCTCCAGTACGCGCCCAAGTCGCACAGCAACTTTGCGCCCGCCGACCGAAAGACAAACCTGCCCTCGTGTATGAGCACGCCCGCGCGGAATCTGCCCGACGAAACGGCGTCGAGTATCGAGCGGAAGTGCATAGGCGTCATTTTGACGTTTTTGCCGTAGCGGTATTTGAGCAGAAGCGCGGCGGTTGTGTTCACCCCCGGGACGGCGACGTCGCACGTTTCGTCGAAGACTTCGTCAAGCCCCACGAGAACGGGCCCCGTGCCCTCGCCCAGAGCCGCGCCCGCGTCGAGAAGCTCGTACTTGTCGGCACAGGCGGAATAGTTTGCGAACGACATTTTCGTTATCGGATACTCTCCGCGCTCCGCCGACAGATTGAGGTCTTCGATGTCGTCGAAAACGAATTCGAAATCGGACGGTACAATGCCCTTTATCAGCGCGTAGTATGCGAACGTATCGTTCGGACAGGGAGTGATTGCGAATTTCATTTTTCGAAAGTTTTTACGGTGTTGTAGAGCGCGTCGCGCTCGCGCGGCTTGAAGCCCGCGTTCGATATTACGCGGCGCATATTCGCCGCCGTCGCCCTGTTGTCGATACCCGCCGCGCGGACAACCATTTCGTCCATCAGCACGCCGCCGACATCGTTCGCGCCGAAGAGCAGCGCGATTTCCGCCGCCCTCAAGCCCTCCGTCAGCCAGCCCGACTGCACGTACTTTACGTTGTCCAAAAATATGCGCGAGACCGCCAGCATCTTCAGAAATTCGGGAAAGCCCACGCGCGGAACCCTGCCCTCAATCTCGGTATTCTCGGGCGCGACAGGCCACGCAATGAACGCCTTGAACACGCCCGTTTCGTCCTGAATGCGGCGCACGCAGTCGAGATGTTCGATTCGCTCGGCAAGCGTTTCGCCTATGCCGAAAGTCATCGTCGCCGAAGAGCACATTCCGAGCTTCGAAAGTGAGCGCATAACCTCGCACCATTCTTCGACAGTGCACTTGTTGCCGCAAACCTCGGAACGCACGCGCGGCACGAGAATGTCGGCAGCCCCCGGAACGGAATCCGCGCCCGCCGCCTTCAGACGCTTCAGACAGTCGAGCACCGAAATGTCGGCACTGCGAGCGAACCAGACGATTTCCGACGGCGAGAAAACGTGAAGCCAGAAATTCGGGAACGCCGCCTTTATTCGGCGCAAAATACCCTCCGCCCACTCGAGGTGGAAGTCGGGATGCAAGCCGCCCTGCAGCATAAGTTCGGTCGCGCCGCGTTTTACGGCGTCGGCGCAGAGGTCGAAAATTTCGTCGTCGGTAAGCCTGTACGGCGCGACTATCCCCGACTTCGCGTGGTACGCGCAAAACTTGCAGCGCGCATTGCAGATGTTCGAGTAGTTCACCATTCGGTTGACGATATAGCCCACTTCGCCCGAAGAATCGGCGGCGCGGCGTCGGATGTCCGCCATTTTCGCCAAGTCGAAAATCGGCATTTCGAAAAGCTCCGACGCCTCGGCTTTCGAGATGCGTTCGCCCGATTTAACTTTCTCAAAGATACCCATAAGGTCTCAAAGCCTCCACATAGTTGAAAATTTTGTCGAATTTCTCCGCGTCGAATCGGTAGACCAGACGCGAATAATACCTGTCGAGAACGTCCGCGCCGATACCCGCGCCCTCGGAGGCGAGAAAACGCTTCCCCGCAAGCTTCACAAATTCCGCGCGGCGGCTTTCGAAAAGCGCGAGCGATTTTTCGAAGTAGTCGGCGACCGCCCCCGCAGTCTCGGCGTAGATGTCGCGGCGGATAACCGCCACGGCGTAAATCATTTCAAGCCCCGTCTCGGCGCGCCACATTTCGCCCAAATCGTAGACGTACGGATACGCCGAGGAATCGAACGAAAGCGCGGCATTGCCGATGAGCAGCACGGCGTCGGCGGTCTCCATCCGAGTCTGCGGAAGCTTGAAAATGTCGTAGCCGTATTTTTTTTCGAGCAGATAGCGGAACGCTCGCGACGAAGTTCCCGTCTGCGACGTTATGTAAATGCTCCCGCCGCCGAGCGACTCCGCAGGCAGACGCGAAAATATCTTCACCGACATAATTTCGCCGTCGCCGCCTATGCAAAACTCGGGAAGCGGCGCGTAGTTCCCCTCGACCTTGGGATACTCCCAACGCGAAATCAGCGATATGTCCAAACCGCCGCGCGCGACCGCCGCATTCAACCGCGACGGCACGTCTTCGACAACCGAAAACGGCGCGGGTGCACAAAACAGCGGAATGCTGTTGATGTACGAAACTCTGCCGAAACTACGCCCCATAATTCGAATTGCACTTTACGGGCTCGAACCCCGCGCCCGCAATCACGCCGCGCATAAAACTTTCGCTGCGCTCGGCTTTCGCCGCGCCCGCCGCGACGGCAACCTCCTCGTGCCAATGCGTGCCGCCGATGTCGTCCGCGCCGAAATTCAGGAGAATCTGCGCGATTCTGTCGCCGAAATGCGGAATCGGAACGCGTATGTGCGGGAAATTGTCGAGCACCAAACGCGCGAGGGCGCAGATTTTGAGGTCGTACACGCCCGAGGCCTTCGACGGAATCGCGCTTTCGCCGCGCCTGAACGGAAGCGGCACAAACGCCTTGAACCCGCCCGTTTCGTCCTGAAGTTCGCGCAGGCGCAAAAGGTGGTCAACGATTGTCTCGGGCGTTTCGATGTGCCCGTAAAGCATAGTTGCGTTGGTCTTAAGACCGCACTTGTGCGCCGTGCGCATCGCGCCGAGCCACTGGTCTGCCGTGAGCTTGTTGGGCGAAATCTTCGCGCGGACCGCCTCGTCGAAAATCTCCGCGCCGCCCCCCGGGAGTGCACCCGTGCCAGCCTCCGTCAAAAGCCCGATAACCTCCTCCAAACTTCTGCCCGAAACGCGCGACATCAACACGCATTCGGAAACCGTGAACGACACCACATTGAGCTTTGAATCGGCGGACTTCACCGCGCGCACGACATCCAGATAGTATTCGAGCGGAAGCTTTGAATACATTCCGCCGATGATGTGGATTTCCTCCGCGCCCTTTTTGGAGAAAGCCTCGGCGCGGGCACGAACCTCTTCGGGCGTCAGCAAATACGCCCCCGCCTGCCCCTCCTTGCGCGAGAACGAACAAATCGGACACAACGCCTCGCAGATGTTGGAATAGGTTATGGCGGCGTTTACCGCGTAATACGCCGAATTTCCGTGGCGCGCCCTGCGGGCGGCGTCCGCGCGCTCGCCCAGTTCGACGACATTTGCCTTCGTCAAAAGCTCGAGAGCCTCGGCGCGGTCGATTCTCCTACAGTCGGCTGAAGATACGGTTTTTTCCATTCGAACCAAGATGAACCGCCGCGGAATTTTGTCAACTTTCTAAATACAAACGGAGAACAACGCACGAAACGCATTTCGATTTTCGGAATGCGGCGGTTTTATATTTGCCATTTTTCGAATTTTGCGGCGGCGCGCGTCGGAACTTTTGCGAGAATTTCGCAGCCCGCGCCCGTCTGGCGTTCCGACACCACCGCCCCGAGCGAATGCAGCTCGGCAACGGCAGCATATTGAAAATGCGGAATCAAAAGACGCATAGTCCGCGACTGTGCCGACACAAATGCCGATATTTTCGAAAGCAGTTCGGGCAGCCCGCAGCCCGTCTTTGCGCTTATCCACACCGCGTCGGGAAATGCCGCCCGAAGATCGTAGATATGCGCTTGGTCGGGCGCGGCATCCGTCTTGTTCATCACGGTTATTATTTTCTTTTCGTCCGCACCAAGCTCGCGCAAGACCGAAAACGTCGTCTTGATGTGTTCCGACGCGTCGGGGTTCGAGCAGTCCACAACGTGCAGGAGAAAGTCGGACACCACCGCCTCTTCGAGCGTCGATTTGAATGCGTCCACGAACCTGTGCGGCAGTTTTCTGACAAACCCCACGGTGTCGGTAAGCAGCACTTCGGAGCCGTCGGGAAGCGCGAGTCGGCGCGTGGTTGGGTCGAGCGTGGCGAACAGTTTGTCCTGCGCCAGAAGCGAGCTGTTAGAAAGCGCGTTTATCAGCGACGACTTCCCCGCATTCGTGTATCCCACGACCGCCGCAGTCGGCACGGGCACGCGCATTCGCCGCTTGCGCTGCACGCCGCGCATTGTGGCGACCTTTTCGAGTTCGATTTTCAGCTTTGCTATGCGTTCGCCGATAAAACGTCTGTCAAGCTCGAGCTGGCTCTCGCCGCCGCCGCGTTGGGTTACGCCGCCGCCGCGCTGTCTGTCGAGGTGCGACCAAGCGCGGTGCAGGCGCGGAAGCGAGTATTCGAGCCTTGCAAGCTCCACCTGAAGCCGCGCCTCGCGGGTCTGTGCGCGGGCGGCGAAGATGTCCAAGATGACCTCCTGTCGGTTGACGATTTCGAGATTCGAGCCGTTCTCCCAATTGCGCTGCTGTGCGGGCGAAAGCTCGTCGTCGAAAACGATGCAGTCGGCTTCGAGCGCGCGCGCGGCGGCGGCGACCGACTCGAACTTGCCCGTTCCGACAAGATAGTGCGCCGACGGTTCGCGCAAAAGGACAACTTCGCGCCCGACTACTTCGATGTCGAGGTTTGCGACAAGCTCGGCAAGTTCGTCGAGAAGCGCGTTTGCCCCGCCCTCCGATTCGCCGATTCGGCGTATGCCGACAAGATATGCCCGCCTTTTTTCGGCGGCTTCGGCGGTCAAATCAATCATCTCCGCCATAGTGCAATGGAAACAGGGTAAAAATTCGTCATCGGTTTCGGATTATCGACACGGCGGAATGCGCTTGCAAGTTTTATTTGATATCTTGACAAAACCGCGCTGCGGCAATTTACTGAAACGATAAACTAATCCATTTTTACACGATAAGAAGAAGAACATTTGCAACCGCAATCGCAACCGCCGCCGCGGGCGCATTCTCGCAACTACTTTCCGCGCAACCCGCAAAGCCGACGGGTTCGAACAAGGTAGACTTCACGTTTTCGCAGACCGACTCGACGATAAAACTGTTTGTCGGCGGCGCGCAAAAGACGAAAATCGCGTTCATTTCCGACACGCACTTTTCGTATTCCAACGGGCTCGAAGAGCCGTACCTCGACTACGCCTATCGAATGCACAGCGCGTTTGCCGCGAAGCCGAAAGTTGAGGCGTTGACGTTCGCGCTCAAATCGGCGGAACGCGCGGGGTGTTCGCTTGCGGTACTCGGCGGCGACATCATCAATTTTCCGTCGCAGTACAATGTCGAAAAGCTCGCCGAATGTATGGCGGCTTTGAAAGTTCCGTGCGCATACATTGCGGGCAATCACGACTGGCACTTCGAGGGCAGCGGCGTAGACATTCCCCAGCCCGAACTGCGCAGGAGGTGGATTGAAAAGCTCGCCCCGCTCTACGGCGGCGAAAATCCCGACGGCTACACGCGCGTTGTAAACGGAATAAAATTCATACTCGTGGACGACTCCGCAAACGAGATTTCGCCGTGGCAGCTCGACTTCCTCAAGCGCGAACTTTCCGACGGCAAGCCCGCGGTTTTGTGCATGCACATTCCGCTTTATGTGGAGGGGCGCAATCTCGGCTACTCGTGCGGAAGTCCGAATTTCTGCACCGCAACCGACAGGTCGTACAGGGTCGAACGACGCCACAAACGCCCCGAGCGCGAAACGCCCGAGACTTTCGAATTTAGGGACGCAGCCCTGAGCGCGCCGAATCTTCTTGGCGTCCTTGCGGGGCACACGCACAAGCGCTCAACCGATTTCATCGACGGAAAATTCCAAGCCGTAAGCGCGCGTTTTTTGCCCGACTACGACTATTTGACGCTCGACATATCGCCCAAGACAATGTAGCTTTTCCGCCAGATTCCCGCACGTTGCGGGGATGTCAGAACCGCCGAAAAGGGAGGACTTTCCATGCTGAAAAAATTTGCCGCCGCGGCAATGTCCGCGCTTGTTTTGTGTACGACCGCGCTTGCGCAAACTTTCGACATCGACATATCGCCGAAGTCGTTTGCGGGCTTTGTGAAATGCAAAAACGCATCGCTTGTAAAATACAAAGGCGAATACGCGATAAAGGTGTCGGCGGACGACTTCGCGGGGTTCTCCGACACGCTCGTAAACATTCCCGTCGACCTCTCGAAAACGGCGGGCAAACACGTTTCGATTTCATTCGAAATGGTCTCGGAAGACGGCATTGAAAGCAAGTCGGGCAACACGCTTTCGGGCGGATCGCGGACGTTCTTCAAATACGTCAAAGACGGACAGCCCGTCTACTCTTCGTCGCAGTCGATGTCGGGCAAATTCGACGCGAAAGGCGGAATGATTTTGAGTATGCTGCCGAACGACGTTCTGTCGGGCAATCTGCTGCTTGGGCTTTACAACGCAAAGGGCACGATTTATTTCAAAAACATAAAGCTCATAGCCTCGAAAAACTCGTCGTATTGGGTTCCGAATCTTCCGCCCGACTTCAAGTGCAAATATACAAGCCGACTCTCGAAGTGCCCGCCCATGCGCGGGGCGATGGTCGGCACAAAGTTCAAGCCAGCCGATCTCGAGGAATTCCGCAGGTGGAACGGCAACCTCGTCCGCGTCTCGATGGGCAACGCGCCAGCCGACAACAGATTCGGCTTCGGAGACAAAGAGGAGGCAATGATAAACGCGCCCGACTATTTCGAAAAATACGACAAGTGGCTCGACGGAAAAATCGCGCAGTGGAAGCTGTTTCTCGACAAGTCGCAGCAGCTCGGAATAAAGGTCGTGGTGGGAATGCACAGCACTCCGGGGTTCAGATACCGCAACAAGGATATGCGCATTTTCTTCGAAAAAAAGTACGCCGACAAATTCGTCGAATCTTGGAGGAAAATCGCGCGCGAGCTCAACGGACATCCCACAATCTGGTGCTACGACCTCTGCAACGAGCCGATACAATCGTGCCCCACGCAAGCCGAAGACTACCTCAAGCTGCAATACCGCGCCGCGCGCGCAGTGCGCACGGTGGACCCGCACACGCCGATTTCCGTCGAAGCCGTCGCGTGGGACAGCCCATACGGCTTCAAATTTCTCGCGCCGCTGCCGCTCGACGACATCATATACCAAGTACATTTCTACTACCCGGGGCACCTGACACATCAGGGGGTCGGCGGGGAAACGTCAAAACCCGTCGCCTATCCCGACCCGAAGCGTCCGCTCGGAAGGGAGCAGCTGGAAAAGACGCTCGAGCACGTCGTCCGATTCCAGAAAAAATGGGGGGCGCGGATTTACGTCGGCGAATTTTCGTGCGTGCGTTGGGCGCAGGGGCGCGAACTCTATATTAAAGACTGCATCGACATTTTCGAGTCGCTCGGTTGGGACTGGACGTACCACGCTTTCCGCGAATGGCACGGTTGGAGCGTCGAACACGGTTCGGACAAAGCCGACCAAAGGCGGTCGGACACGGACACGCCCGCGAAGAAAGTGCTGCTCGAGGCGTTCTCGAAGAACAGGTTCTGAACGCCCGCGCAAGACGGAAAAAGCCGAGCCCGACGCAATCCGCAACAGGCTCGGCTTTTTTGTCGGCGCGTTTTTTAAAGCGCAAATTCCAGCGTGTAGTCGCCGCTCGGCAGAACGGTCTGCGGGCGTCCGTCGGGCGAAGCTTCGAGCTTTGCGGGCTTGCCGTTTACGCGGATTGAATCGGTCTTTTTCGTGTCGAAAACAACCCTGCCGTCGGAATTCGACGGAACGGTTATGCTCCACTTCACCGCGCCGTTTTCGAGCCTCCACGCCGAGCGCGCACGCCCGTACGGAGTGTCGTGCCAGACGGAAGCCGACGTAATGCGCCTGTCGAATTTCGGCGCGAAGAGCACGCGCGAGTAGCCCGCGGCATCGTACCACAAACCGCCCACGTTGGCGTAAATCCACTGCCCTATCGCCCCGTAGGCGTAGTGGTTGAACGAGTTCATATTTACGTCGCCGAAGCCCTTTTCGTGCGAAAAGCTGTTCCAACGCTCCCACATCGTCGTCGCCCCCTGCGTGATTGGGTATAGCCACGACGGATACGTTCTGTTAAGCAGCAGCCGAACCGCCAAATCGTGCGAACCCGTTTTCGTGAGAACGGGGTTCAGGTGCGGCGTGCCCACAAAGCCCGTGTTGAGGTGGAACTTGTCCTTTGCGATGCGCCCGATAAGTTTTGCGTGCGCCTTTTCGGCAAGCCCGCGCGGCAGAATGTCGAACGCAAGCGGAAGCAGATACGCAGTTTGCGAGTCGCTTTCGACCGTGCCGTCCGCGCCGACAAAGCGTTTGACGAACGCCTTTTTGACGTTCTCGGAAAGCTCGGCGTATTTTTTTGCGTCGCCCTTTTTGCCGAGGATTTCGGCGATTTTCGAAACGACTTCCGCGCCGTGCGCAAAATACGCCGTGCCGATGAGCGAGTTTGACGCGTCGCCCTTAATCGATTTGCCGTTCGGCTGAAGCCAGTCGCCGAAGCCCTTGTTTTCGCGGATAAATTCGGGCGAAGATTTCGTCTGGTAGTCGAGCCACTTGACCATCGCAGCGTACGAATTTTCGAGAATGTTGCGGTTGCCGTACGCCATATAAACGTCCCACGGAATGAGAATTGCCGCGTCGCCCCAGACGGGCGCGCCGTTTGCCGCGTTCAAAATGTCGGGCGCGATGAAGCCGAAAATTCCGTTGTCGCGCTGCGTGTCGATTACGTCGACAAGCCACTTCGAGTAGAACGCGTCGGTGTCCATATTGAACGTTGCCGTAGGAGAGAAAACGACGGCGTCGCCCGTCCATCCGAGCCGCTCGTCGCGCTGAGGGCAGTCGGTCGGCACCGAGAAGAAATTCGACTTCTGCCCCCAGATTATGCACGACTGCAACTTGTCGAGCATTTCGTCGGAACACTCGAAGCCGCCCGTGCGGGCGATGTCGGAATGCAGCACGACACCGCGCACGTCTTCGGGTTTCGGCTGGTAGTCGAGCCCCGAAATTTCGACGTATCTGAAACCGTGGAACGTGAAGCTCGGCGACCAGCGCAATCTGCCGCCGCGCCCCACGATTTGGTCGCGCGACGCCGCCGAACGGTAGTTTTCGGTATACATCGTGCCGTCTTTCCGAAGCATTTCGGCATAGCGCAAAGTGATTTTGCGCCCCTCGGGAATGCGCAGATTTGCGTCAACCCAACCGACCATATTCTGCCCCATATCGAAGATGTATGTTTTGTCGGCGATTTTAACCGCGCTCTTGGGCGTAATCGTTTCGATTATGCGAATCGGCGCACACCTGCGCGGCTCGACCTTCGCCTTTACCCCCTCGACGGCGACGGCGGGCAGCCACTTCGAGTCGTCGAAGCCCGCGGCGTTCCAACCGTCGGCTTCAAGACGGGCGTCGTAGATTTCGCCCATATAGATGTCGGAATACTGTATCGCGCCGTACGACCAACGCCACGAAGTGTCGGTCGAAATTTTCTCGCGCATACCGTCGACATACTCCACTTCGAGACACATTTGGATTGCGGGCACGTCGCCGTAAACGCCCCTGTGCCGCCAGCCTATCATACCCGCATACCACCCGTTGCCGAGCGTCGCGGCGACGACGTTTTCGCCGTCGGAAAGCATTCGGCTTACGTCGTACGAGTTCGCCTGCACGCGCTTGCCGTAGTCGGTCCACCCTGTTCCCCAGAAGTCGTCGCCGACCTTTTCGCCGTTGATGTACGCCTGAAATACGCCGAGGCTCGCAACATAAAGACGCGCCTTTTTGACCTTCTTCGAAAGCGCAAACGGCTTGCGGAAATACAGCGGCTTCACCTCGCGCTTGGGCTTGGCAAGCGAGTTTTTCCGCGAAATTTTAAGCACGTAGTTTTTTGTCTCGGGAAAACCGCCGCAGATAAACGACGCGCCCGAAACGAAATCTTTGTCGAAATTTCCGTATTCGAAAAAATTCGCGTCCGACCACTCCGACTCCGCGCCCGAGTTGTCCCAATACTTAACGCGCCAGTAAAGCCGCTCGCCCGAAACTGGCTTGCATTTGGGCGAGTACGGAATTTTCACCGACTGCCCGCTTTCGACTTTCCCCGAATCCCAAACCGCTATTCTGCCCAAATCGACATCCGACAGCCCGAAGTGCTCGGCGTCAGAAACAACCTGTATGCGGTACGCGCTCTGGCGCACGTTTTCGCCCTGCGGAAGCATCCACGAGAACGACATATTTTCGAGATTGTATCCGAGCGGATTTTCGAAACCCTCCGCAACGCGCAAATTGAAAGGCTTGCCGACCGCCGCAAATACGGACGCAGCGACGAGGACAAAACTCAGCATCAAAAATTTTTTCATACGAAACAACGTAAACACAAAACGGCTACAGGCAACCCAATTCGGAATTTCGGCGGGAATTTTTTTGTTGATAAACGAAAGCGCGGGGCTTGAATTCGACGGTTCGAAACAATGGACATTCTACTTGCATTCCCGCTTGTCGCCGCCGCGCTCTACAGTCTCAGCGTGATACTCGTAAAGCTCGCGACGGACGGCGACAGACTCTCGCCGAATTCGATTCTCGTATTTATGAACGTATCGATGTGGCTGTTTTTTCTTCCGTCGCTCTTCACGGACGGCGGGATAAAAGACATTTCGCTCGTCTGGCAGCCGATTGTAGTCGGGATATTTTTTGCGATGGGCAATTTCGCCACTTTTCTTTGCGCCCACAAGGGCGAAGTCAGCCTTATGACCCCGATAATGGGCGTGAAAATCCTGTTCGTTTTGCTGCTTTCGAAAGTGTTGCTCGGAATGGAACTGCCCGCCACAATGGTGTCGGCTGGAATAATCTGCTGCGCTGCGGTCTTCATTATGGGATATTCGAAAAGCGCGGCGTCGGGCAAAAAGGAACTGACTACATTTGCACTCGCAATGTGGGCGTGCTCATCCTACGCGGCGTGCGACGTGCTCATACAAAAATTTTCGCCGAATTTCTCGGCAACGTCAATGCTCTGCCTGAGCAACTTCGTGCTCGTATTTTCGTGCGCACCCTACTTCGGAACTTTTGCGCGCGACATCAAACGGGCGTCGAAACGCACACTGACACTCGGCTTTTTCGCCTCGACTCTGATGATAATAGAAGCCCTGTTTATGTTTATGGCATTAACCCACGGCGTGAGCGCGCCGCTTTGCAACATTCTCTACAATACGCGCGGAATAATGTCGGTGGCATTCGTCTACGCAATAGGCAGACACGTCTGCGGACTCGAAACCCTAACGCAAGGCTCGGCAATAAGGCGGACAATAGGCTCGCTAATGATTCTTGGCGCAGTGGCACTGGCGGTCTTCGGCCGATAAAACCCGTGCGCAAAGAAAAATCCCATTTGTTGCTTCCGTCCTATTTTAACGGGGTCTGGGGTGTAGCATAGATTGGAACGGGAAAAAGAACGAGTCCGTCCTTACTGGGGCCCGCTTATGCGCACGTCCGATTTAACATCAACGCTGCGGTGTTGCCAATTTCGATGTGTTAGAATGCAAAAGTTTCCAAAGTTTTCGTTAATTCAAAAGTACACAATGTAGTTTTGAAAGGAATCGGCACGTTTGATATATTCCGCCGAATGGAAACCAGAATAAAAACACAATACGGAACGGTACACTACGACAGGACCACGAACTTCAGCCTGCAGGAGGGCGCGTTCCTCAGCAATGCAATCAGGGAGGCGTTTGAAATTTTGAACGTGTCCATTTACAGGCTGAAAAAAGGCGACATCGAAAACGGCACAATAAATGCAATTTTCAAAAACGGCGGCGACATTGCCGCCATATTGTCTTCAATCGCAAAAAATTTTAAAGACGGCGGAATCAAATGTCGGCGCGACAAGTCGTATTCGGACGAAAACGGCGGCGGCGATTCGTCGGTACTGGCGTCCGTATCGGACGACGGCGAAATCAGAATTTTCGACAGTTTCTTCGACAGAAAAGCGGTTAAAGACAATCGGGCGGGCGTTATCATACACGAAGTTGCGCATCTCGTCGGCTTGAAAGACGAGGAAAATTTCAATTCCGATTCCGACGAAATTACAAGTGCCGAGTCCGTAAAGAATTTCTGTCTGTGCGTTGTCGGAATTCTTTCGCCCGACGAAATCATCCGAGAACCCGAACAACCGTCGAATTCGGACGAGCCGACATACAGAACGAATCCGAATCGGAAGGGAAACGGACAATTCGACTTCGGACCCGACAGCGGAAAACGCGGTCAATCGGCGGACTCCGAAGCGGGGAAATCCGCCGATAAAAATCGGATGGCGAAAGACGGCAACGACATCGTAAAGCCGATAAAAGACGCCCAAAGCCTGTCGGCTCAAAACGGCATTGCTTTCGAAGCGGAAAACATTACCACCGCATTTTCCGACAAAGACCTATCCGAAGAGAAACTTGTATTCAAACACGGCGGGTTCGGAAACAGTGAAATCAAAGACGGTCCTGATCCCGAAGACGAAATAAAAGATCCTGACAAAAAGTACGCGTGGGGAGCAATCGAAGCGAAGCTGAACGGATTAAGGAAAAACACAAAATACACCGTCGTTCAGGAGCACGAGTTTAGGAGCACATATATGGACGACGACGCGCCCGAAACGAAAAGAATCGCGGTAGCCCACGAAATAACGTCGAACGCCGACGGGGAAGCCCGTTTAAAGCGTGTAGGCGTCGTACATATGCCACTCAAACACAAGGACGGCAGGTATTTAGGGAAAGTGGAAATAGACATCGACCTAAAGCTCGTCGAAGGCTCTATTGACCGGCACTTCAAGAAAGTCGAAAAATTGGACGGCTATACAAATTCGGTGGAGTACATCATTCGGCACGCCACCCTAAACGACGGCGGAAAAGTCGACACGGGACTTGCTGGGAAATTGGCGGGCAAGCCCCTATTTTCGGGGAGGTTCGCAAAAAGGATACTCTGAGTTATTTTATGTCGCGTTTTTTCAGCGAACTACGCCTGTAATCGGCTTTCTTTTTCAATACGCGGTAGCGGGTGAGATTTGATTCGGAGAGATCTTCATAGAACTTTCGGGCAAGATCTTCGTCCACTTCGAGCGATTGAAGAATGTCCTCGTATATTGCCTCTCGGGCGATGGCATTGGCTATAAACGGGGCGTCGGCAAGATTCTCCAGTACCTTTTCGGCGTGTTTGCGGTCATAATTCGGATTATTTTCCGCAAACACAATATCGTCCGACAACGCATAGTACGGCAACCTTACAACTTGCCTTTTCGCCCCGTATTTTATTATATTATACTTTTCTTCGAACAAATTCAATATGTCCATTTTCGACATATTCCCGTTTCCTTTTTTGAGTTCGGTTTTGAGAAACAACATCGTGGTACTCCAAAGACCTCCATAGCCCATCATCCGCTTGTGCAATGCCTTGTGGTCTACCATATAGGATTCTTTCGCTTTGTCGGCCTCCTTCTGCCAATAATCGGCAAGTTTGCCGTTTGCGTCCCTTGGATCGTAATCACCCCTGTAGATGTCCGCGAGAGCCTGCTTGTCCCAGAAATCGTCCGACCGCGAAAGTATGTAGATGGCGAATTCGCGGTCTTGGGGAACAAAAAAGCCCGTATAAAAATTCCGCCAAAGCAGATGGTTTGAATACCTGATAACTTTGTCGCACATTGCCATATCGACGGGGAATTCCATTGTGCCGCGTCTGAATGCCAACGCATAAACCCCGCCGCAACCGTAGTTGACCGAGCCTGCAAAAGCTGCGTCGCAAAAGACGTCGAGACAGAAATCCGAATATATCTTTGCGAAACGCTCGACCTCCTTCTTCGTCGGATTTTCCGAGTAGAGCAAATTCGCCAAATTGCAGAATTCAAGTACCTCGTCGAATATGATTTTGCCCTTTACGGAGATTTCCGCCCATTTCAGGGCGAGCTTTTTGTCGCGCATTCTAGGAGGATTGGGCATTTTGCGCATTTCTGTTTTGGTGGGAAAAGAGAGTAAATCCTGCGCTATCTTCCTGTCGAAACGGAAAAATACAAACTCGGGATTCCATCCCTGATAGTAGAGGGAAAGCTCCATCGCCCTGAGGCTGTCTTTCATCGCGGCTTTCTCCATATACGCGACGGGATTTTCGTAATACTTCGCCCTTTCATCGGCGGACAAAACCGCGTCGACGTAGCCGTTCTCGGCGACGGCGGAAGTCGGAGACGACGCGCGAACACTCGGAACGGCAAAGAAAAACACCTGTAAAACCGACACTATAAAAAAAACCATTCTCATAACTTTTATTAAAAAACAATAAACATACGATTCCGACAACGTCAACCCAAAAATCCGCGCGCGGTGCGCCGAAGCCGATTTTTTTGTGTTGACAAGATTTTCCTTTTAAACATCTGTTTAACGCCCTATATGGAACGCGATTTGGAAGACATCATAACGGGGAGGGAAAACGACACATACGCCAAGATTGTCCGCGTTGCGCTCGAGGCGTTCGCCACCGAGACTCCCCCCGCCGTCAGAATGCGCGACATTGCGGGGCGCGCGGGGGTGAACCTCGCCCTCGTCAACTACCATTTCCTCTCCAAGGAAAACCTCTACGCCGAAATCGCTCGAACGATTGTGGGCTATCAAAAAAAGGTGTCGGCGGACTTTTTCGAAAGGTTCGAAAAAATAAGGGAGTCGAAATCGCGGCGGGAAGCGCGGCGGCTTATCGCCGATTTCCTCGAATCGCGAATCCGCTGCGAATCGGAGAAGAACAGGCACATCCGCAACATCATCCTCATAATGATGCGCGAGGAACTCTGCAATACCGAGGCATACGCACTGTTCCTGAAGGAGATTTTCATCCCCCGCGTGTTTGCGGTTGCCGAGCTTGTGGAAATCGCATCGGGCGGCGCGTTCGCGGGCGAATCCTCTCTGATAGCGGCAAAAATGATGCTCGGAATGACGCACCTTTTCAACACCGCCCGCACGGGTTTCAAGTACGATTTGAAGTGGCGCAGAATCGGCAAAAAGGAGGCCGAGCGCGTCAAAGCCGTCGCGGAGAAAATAGTGGACAGAATATTGGGATAGAATTTAACGAAAATGAATTACAAAAATCTGAAAAATATCGTAACGTCCGCCGCGTTCGCAGCGGGCATACTGTTTGTCAACGGCTGTTCGGATCCGTCCGAAAACGCGAAAAACGAAGAGTTCCCCGAAGTCGTCGCGACCGTCCCGCTCAAAAGGGATGTCGCGCTTGTCGACGAATACACCGCGCGGCTTGCCGCCGTGGAGTCGGTAAAAGTCAGGGCGCGCGTCGGCGGCTATCTCGAAAAAGTGAATTTCAAGGAGGGGCAGTTCGTCAAAAAGGGAGACCTGCTTTTCGTAATCGACCCGCGCACATTCGAAGCAGAGCTTGCGTCGGCAAAGGCGAGAGTCGCCGAAGTCGAGGCGCGCGTAAAACTCGCCGACACGAACCTAAAGCGCGCCAAGGAACTTTTCGCCGCCGACGTCGTTTCGCAGGAAGTTCTCGACACCCGCAACTGCGAAATGCTTTCGGCAAACGCCGCGCTGCTGAGCGCGAAGGCGGTTTTGCGCAACGCGTAGCTCAACCTCGATTTCGCGTACGTCCGCGCCCCCATTTCGGGCAGAATCAGCGAAAAACTCGTCGACATCGGCAACCTCGTCGTCGCGAACTCTACGGTGCTTACGACCATCGTAAAATACGACACAATTCAGGCGTATTTCGAACTGAGCGAACGCGACGTGGTAAACTACCGCGACGCGGGACTTTTCAAACAGATAAACGTCGACGCTGGGACGGGGCCGAAAATCGAGCTGAGACTCTTCGAAAATTCCGACAAAGTTCGCTCGGGCATTCTCAACTATTTCGACAACCAAATAAGCCCCGAAACGGCAACCCTTGCCATGCGCGCCGATTTCGACAACGCCGACGGTTCGCTTACCCCCGGGATGTTCGGCACGGTTGCGGTCGCGGGCGAAACGCGCAAAGACGCGCTGCTCGTGCCCGAACGCGCAATAGGCACGGACTTGGTCGGACGCTACGTAATGGTCGTAGACAGGGACTCGAAAGTCGCCTACCGACACGTCGAAGTGGGACGGCTTTTCGGCAAGTACAGGATAATCGAAAAGGGACTTTCCGAAACCGATATGGTCGTCGTTGCGGGGCTGCAGCGCGCCGTCGAGGGGGCGAAGGTTAAAGTCAAAAGCGAAAGCCAGAAGTAGATGAAAAGCAACATATCGCACTTTTTCATAGACCGTCCCGCGTTCGCGATGGTCATATCCATTGTCATCACGCTCATAGGAATCGTCGGATACTTCCGCCTGCCCGTGGCGCAATACCCCGCGGTGGTTCCGCCGTCGGTTGTGGTCAGGACAAGCTATCCTGGGGCGTCGCCCGAAATTCTGATGGACACCGTAGCCGCACCGCTCGAACAGGAAATCAACGGCGTGGAAAATATGATGTATTTTTCAAGCCAGTGCAGCGCGGACGGCTCGATTGTAATCACGGTTACGTTCGAAGTCGGAACGAACCTCGACATCGCGCAGGTGCAGGTGCAAAACCGCGTGGCGATGGCGACCCCGCGTCTGCCCGAGGAAGTGCGCAACATCGGCGTGGTCGTAAAAAAGCGTTCGCCCGATATGCTCGTTAGCATAAACATCATCTCGCCCGACAAGAGCCGCGACAAGCTCTATCTGACGAACTACGCAATCAGCCAGATGAACGACCGCCTTGCGCGAATCCCCGGGGTGGGCGACTTGGAGGTGCTCGGGCCCCGCGAATACAGCATGCGCATTTAACTCAACCCCGACAAGCTTTCGCGCTACAATATGACGCCATCGCAGGTGGTGAAGTCGCTGCGCGAACAGAACAAGCAGGTCGCGGCGGGCAAGCTCAACCAAGCCCCGATTGCCAATCCCGACTCCGCGTTCGAACTTACAATCAACACAAAGGGACGCTTCTCCACACCAGCCGAATTCGGCGACATCATAATAAAATACTCGCCCGACGGAAAAATCGTAAAGCTCAAAGACGTTGCGCGCGTCGAGCTCGGCTCGTACGACTACACGACCGACTCATATCTCGACGGCAACCCGTGCGTGGGCATTTCCATCTACCAGCTCCCCGGGACGAACGCGCTCGATACCGCCGAAAGAATCCGCAAGGAGCTCGACGAAATGAAAAAGAGCTTCCCCTCGGGCGTCGAACTCGGGCGCGCTGTTCGTCAGAATGACCCCGAAAACGGAGCGGATGAAAAAGGGGCTGGACGTAAACAAAATGATGAAGGTGCTTTCGCAAAAGGTCGCCGAAGCCCTGCCCGAATCGTCGACGTTCATACTCACGCCCCCCGCCGTGCGCGGCATAGGCGTCGGCGGCGACTTCTGCGCGCAGATTCAGGACAGAACGGGGCGCGGCGCGCGCGACATCGAAAAATACACAAAGATAATCGCCGAACGCGCCCGCCGCACCGCACCGATTATGAACGCATTCACGACCTTCCGCGTGTCGTCGCCGCAGCTCTATCTGGACATCGACCGCGAACGCGCGCAAAAACTCAACGTCCCGATTTCGTCGATTTTCGAAACCCTGCAGTTCAACCTCGGTTCGATTTACGTCAACGACTTCAACATCCTCAACCGCGTCTACCGAGTCAAGGCGCAGGCCGACACCGACAAGCGAAGCGAATTGCGCGACATCTACAACCTCAAGGTTCAGAACGTGCGCGGGGCGAACGTGCCGCTCGGGTCGGTCGCGAAAATCCGCCGAACAATCGGGCCCGACCGCGTGTCGCGCTACAACCTCTACCCGAGCGCGGAAATCATCGGCAACCTCGCCAAGGGCTACAGCACGGGGCAGGCGATGGCGGAAATCGACAGAATCGCCAAGGAAGTGCTGCCCGACGGAATGGGCATTGAATGGACCGACTTGGCGTTTCAGGAAAGGCGCGTCGGCAATACCTCAATCTACGTTTTCGCGCTGTGCGTAGTCTTCGTATACCTTATGCTCGTCGCGCTCTACGAAAACTGGAAACTGCCGATGTCGGTGATTCTGGTCGTGCCGCTCGTGCTGCTGTTCGCAATCTGCGGCGTACTGGCGCGGCACCTCGACAACAACCTTATGACGCAGGTGGGCTTCATCGTGCTCATCGGGCTTGCGTGTAAAAACGCAATCCTGATTGTGGAGTTCACGAAAATCAGACAGGAAAAGGGCGAGGAGGACGCCGCTGCGGTCGCAAGCGCGTCGCAAAACAGACTGCGCCCGATTCTGATGACTTCGTTTGCGTTCATCCTCGGCGTCGTGCCGCTCGCCTACGTAACGGACGCGGGCGCGGAACTGCGCGAAGCTCTGGGAACGGCGGTTCTCTTCGGAATGATAGGCGTAACATTCCTCGGACTGATATTCACGCCCGTTTTCTTCTACGCCATCCGTAAAAATTATAAGGCAATAAAAAATGCTTAAAAATAAAATCGCAATTTTTTCGAAATGCTCCGCGTCGGCGGGCGTCCTCGCACTCTGCGGATGCACGATGATTCCCGACTACGAAAACCCCGACGAAACATACGGACGCCAAAAGCTCGACACCCCGCAGTTCAAACACGCCGCGGGATTCGGGAAAAGCGCAAAGCCGTCCGACGATATGCCGAAAGGCAGATGGTGGGCGGTCTTCGGCGACGAGAAGCTCGAACATCTCATAAAACTGTGCGACGCCAACAACCCCGACATCGCGGCGGCATTCCAACGCGTCGAACGCGCGCGCGAAGCGGCGTTTATGAACGAAAGCGAACTCTACCCGCACCTTTCCTCGACCGACTACTACAAGCGCGACGGACGCACCGAAAACCAAGCCCCCGTGGCTACGGGCACATACTCCTCGTGGGTCGTCGGACTCGGCGCGACTTGGGACTTGGACCATTTCGGAAGAATACAAAGCCTCGTAATCCGCGACAGAGCCTTGTCCGAAGCCACCTACGCCGACTACAAAAACGCAATGCTCGCACTCCACGCCCGCGTCGCCACGGAATACTTCGCACTGCGCCAATGCGAATCGGAAATCGAACTGCTGCAAAAAACGCTCGAAGTCCGCAAAAGACAAAGCGACTTCGTGGCGAAACGCAAAATGCTGAAATTCGCAAGCGGCGTCGACTTGTCGCGCGCAAAGCTGCAGGAGAGCGAAGCCGCGTTGGAACTGAAATCGCTGCAAAGGCAGCGGGACGCACGCGCCAACACGCTCGCAATCCTCGTGGGAGAGTCGCCCACAAAGTTCGACTTCAAATGCAGTCCGCTGTCGGAATCGCTTCCGAAAATCCCGTCGGTCATACCGTCGGAACTGCTCGAACGCCGCCCCGACATAGCCGCCGCCGAACGCGAAGTGTTCGCCGCCAACGCAAAAATCGGCTCGGATACCGCGGCATTCTTCCCGACCGTTTCGATAACGGGCGACGTCGGCTTCGGCGCGAATAAAATCGAAAACCTGCTCGGGGCAAGCTCGCTCGCGTGGGGGGTCAGCCCGCAGGTGTACATTCCGATTTTTTAGGCGGGAAAAATCTACGCGCAAAAACAGACCGACTTGGCGAAATACCGCGAAACTGTCGAACGGTATAAATCGAAAGTCCTCTCGGCAATCGGCGAAGTTGAAACGTCGCTCTCGAACCTGTCGCATATGGACGGCGAATACGCCGAGCGCGTAAAGACGACGGACTACGCAAAACAGGTGCAAAACTTCACCCAACGCGAGTACGAACTGGGCAACCAAGACTACTTTACCGTAAGCGACGCACAAAGACAGGCACTTCTGCACGAGCGCGAACAGATAAAACTGCTCGGAGCCAGATACCGCCAGTGCGTGGCGTTGATAATGTCGCTCGGAGGCGGCTGGACAGCGGAAAGCGACACCCCGCCCCCGCCGAAGAAAATGTACGAACCCGCACAGGCGGAAAAATAGCGCAAATATCCGCAAACCGCCCGAAAACGCGGGCGTGAAGTTTTCGGTTTTTGACAAAAAACGGCATCGAAGTTTTTTCGGTGCCGTTTTTTCGTGTCAGCCGACGACCTGATGATTACAAATCATCTGATATTTGCGGAAAAGAATTTCGTGTGTTTTGCGTCGAACATCGAAAACCTGCCCGTTTCGTATTCTCCGTAGACAGCGCGCCTTATTGCCGCCGACACCGCCCATACCCCGCTTAGGTGTGCGGCGGGCGGGAATATCGGCAATCCGCGCGGCAGGTTCGACGAATCCGAAATGTCCGCCACGGCGTCGAAATAAAATCCGTCGCCGAAGAGAAAATTCTGCGAAACAAACCCCGCCGCAGTCGCCGCAATCAGGTCGAGCCCGCGCCGCGCGCATATCCGCGAAACCTCCCCGCGCGACTCGAACGTGTCGGTCGCGTCGATGCAGAGCAACGCCCCGCCGAGAATTTCGTCCGCATTTTCGTCGGTCAATTTGCCGTCGAAAAATTTTACGCGCACGTCGGGATTGAGTGCCGAGGCGTATTGCGCGGCAAGCTCCGCCTTCGGACGACCCGAGGAATCGGCGCGGTAGATTGTCTGGCGGTGCAGATTGTGCTCCGAAACCCTGTCGAAATCGGCGAGCGCGATTTCTCCGAAACCCGCGCCCGCAAGCAGCGGCAACGCCGCGCTCC
>URJY01000013.1 GCA_900548275.1 uncultured Opitutales bacterium
AGAGGCGACGGGAGTGTACTTAAGTACTCGACCGAAGCCGAACAAGCGAAACGCCTTTATTCGGCTAATTTCACGCGCCCAATGGAAGCTCTCGGCAATCCGCTAACTCTCGCGCCAATCGATTAGGGTGGCTTGAGGGGTCTTGCGCTTGTTCCACCGATTCCACCCAAGCTTAACCGCCAAGTCAATCGGCTTTCCGACTGGCGGAAGCCTGTCGCCGCCGCGCCACGCCACCGCACTTATCCAACCGCTGTCGCCGAGCGGAATCTGGAAACGGTAGTTCTGCGCCGAGCCGAACACCTCAACAGGCTTCGTAAGCTCTATGCCCTTCAGCGCGAAAATCGGTTCGCGGTTGCCCTCGCCGTACGGGTGCAAAAGCTCGAGCTCGTCGAGCAGCTCAAGCCCGACATCCGAGACATCGAGCGTCAAATTTATCGTAACACTCGGGGTAAAGTCGATGTCCTCGCCGTATTTTTTATTGATAGTTTCGGATATTCTTTCGCGGAATAAATCAACACATCCCTCCCTGACCGCGACGCCGACCGCCATCGGGTGCCCGCCCCAACTGCCGAGAATGTCGCCGCAATGCGCCAGACATTCCACCAAGTCGATTCCGGGGATGCTTCTGCCCGAGCCTTTCGTGTAGCCTTCGTCGATTTCGCCGAACACGATTACGGGCTTGTGGAAGTCGCGGCTGAGCTTGCCCGCAATGATTCCGACAACCCCCGGGTGCCATGACGGGTCGTAGACAACAATGCACGGATACTTGTCGAGACGGTTTGCCTCAACCTGCTTCATCGCGTCTTCGAGCACGCCGCGTTCGATTTCCTGCCGTTCCTTGTTGATGTCGTTAAGCTCGCAGGCTGCGCGGTAGCAAGTTGTAAAGTCGTCGCCCAAAAGCATTTCGAGCGGCAGCGACGCGTCGGCAAGACGACCGCTCGCATTGATTCTGGGGCCCAACTTGAAGGAAATGTCGATTGGCGTGATGTCCTCGCCGAGCGCAATTCCGCTCGCCTGAATGAGAGCCTGAATGCCCGTGCGGCGCGTCGATTTCAGACGCTTTATGCCGTAGCGCGACATTATGCGGTTTTCGTCCACGAGCGGCACGAGGTCGGCGACAGTGCCGAGCGCGACCAAGTCGAGATAGTCTTTGAGGTTGATTTCCCACGAACGCGCGTCGTTGCGCTGACGCATTTCCTTGATTAGCCCGTGCGCGAGCTTGAACACAAGTCCCACAGTACAAAGCTGATTCCACGGCGTTGCGCCTATGTTGTGCACGTGCGGATTTATCAGAATGTGGTCGTCGGCGGAAACGTCCTTTGCTTGGTGGTGGTCTACGACGATTAAATCTATGTCCTTGCTGCGAATATACTTGATTGCGTCGACCGCATTCGTGCCGCAGTCGAGCGCAATCAGCAGTTGCGGCTTGCCGCCCGAGAGCGCGCGTTCGAGAGCCGCCTCGCTCAAACCGTAGCCCTCCTCCATTCGACGGGGCACAAAGTACGTGGGCGATATGCCGAAATGGCGCAAGATACTGACAAGCAATGTCGTGCTCGTGATGCCGTCAACGTCGTAGTCGCCGAAGACGAGCACGCTTTCCTTTTTCTCGATTGCCTCGATAATGCGCAAGACCGCGCGGCGCAAATTCTTGACTCTGAAAGGGTCGTCCAAATCGGCAAGTTTCGGACGCATAAACATTTTCGCGCGGAGCAAATCGTTGTAGCCGCGTTGGAGGATGAGCGCGCCGAGAATCGGGCTTACCCCCAGATACGCGCCCAAATCTTCGGCGAGCTTTTTGTCGAATTTAACTTCTTCCCATTTCATTGTGCTATAAATTACAACGGAAACGCGGTAAAATCCACAAAAATTTTGCGGCGCAGAAAAAATTCCGCGCACAAAATTGCGTGCGCCGCAAATTTCGGCGCAAAAAAAGCGGCGAAAGCGCAAAGCCGCGCAATCGCCGTAGGATTGCGGAAGTTTTCTATTTCCTGTCCGCCTTATTGAATTCGATATCCGTCGAAGTATTCGGATTGAAGAATTCGAAATCCTCTGAGAGCGGCTTCCCGAAATACGATATTTTTTCGAACTTTATGTCGCCTACACTTCCGCCTGCGTCTGCATCGAGCAAAATCGAGCCGCGGAACACGCCCTTTTCGCCCGCAACACTCAAATTTTTCACGGTGCAATTTTTTATAAAGCCCGCCTCGCACGGCTTGCCGTACAGTCTATTCAACGCCTTGGCGATAAATACGTTCTGGTCGGTGCCGTTGGAGTTTATTTTTATGTTCTCGAAAGTTGCGTTTTCGATAAGCATTTTTTTGCCCGCCTGTAAAACGATTATGCCTTTCATCACGTCGGAATCAAGCCCTACGCAGTCGGTCGCATAAAACGGCACGAATATGTCTTTGACGCGCAGATTTGCGATGCGTTTTACGTTGGAATCGTATCCGATTCTGAAAATATTCGCCCTATCCGTCCAGAATATGCAGTTTTTGATAAAGATGTTTTCGCAGACATTTTCGGGTTGACCGTATGTCACGCCCTTGATGGCAATGATGTCGTCCTGCGCCCGCGCGAACACGTTTTTGATATGCACATTCGACGAATTGCAAATGTCGATTGCGTCGTCGTTAATGACCCTGCCGTTGCAGATTTTTACGTTGTCTATTGAGACGCCGTTGCAGCGCAGAAGTTTGATCGTCCACCCTGGGGAGTCCTTTATAGTGATGTCGCGGATACGCAGGTTTTGACAGTCTTCGAAATTGATAAAATAGAATTTGCTTGAGCGCGCCTTTAGCTCGCCGCTAATTATCCCGCGTCCGCAAATGGTGATGTCCTTGCCCGACGCGAAAACCGAAGCCTTCAGAATTGCGCCCTCTTCAAGATAGAGCGTTTGACCGGAAGTAAGTTTTATCTGCGGAATGTTGTGCGAGCCTTTTTCTATGAAAATTACGTTCGGGTCGTCGCGGGACGGTTTCTTTTCTTCGTATTTGTTGCCGAAAAACAAAATCGGCAACTCGCGGTTATCGGGCGATACGATTATCGTAGACGGGGCTTTTTTCGCCTTTATTACAAGCGTTGCGCCCTCGAAGTGGTATTTTGTGCCTTCGGGAAAAACTTTGACGTCATTGAGCGATTTCCACGCCGCGTGGCGAATCCGAATTTCCGCATTGCGCCTAAAATCGTACGACACAAAATAGTACTCGGCTCCCCTGGCTTGGGACGCCGCCGCCTTGTAGCAATCGGCTTGTTTGCCGTCTATCGAAACGTAATAACATTCGTTTAGTTTGTCGGAATCGGGAACCGGATAGACACTTACACCGCGCCGAACTTCCTCGGCGGCAAAACACGAAAACGCTAAAAACGCACAAAATGAAGCAAGGATGAATTTTTTCATAAACGGAAAGCAAGTTGTTAAAAACAAGAGAGGAAGACACAAGTAAATGCGCCTTCCTCCCCGTATGGTATATCTGCTATCTATTGAGAAGAAATTTTTTCGGAGGTCGGCGGAAGTTTCCGCAACCTCCGTGAAAATCGGCAAACTACTTTTTGAGGTTTCTTCTGCGGTACATCGCAAATCCCAGCGCGATTGCGCCGAAGATTGCCGCCCATTCCGCCGGTTCGGGAACAGCCGCGAGGTTTACCCAATAGCCGTTCTTGCCGCCGAACTCTCCAAGCACAAATTGAAGTTCTTCTTTTGTGATTGTCTTGCCGTCTACGGTTGCGCTGAAGAAGAAACGGCTGTTGTTCTCGAAAGTGCCCTTTGCATCTTCGGTTACGAAAATCCTGTTGTCGGCAAAACCGCTGACCGAAAGCGTACCCTTGGAAAGGAGTTGTCCCGTAGTGGTGTCTTCGTAGAGCGAGATTTTGTCAAGCTCGAGCACCGCATTACCGAGCAGTTCGAGGTTGATTGTCGATTCGCCTACGCCCGCGAAATAGAGATGGCCGACTGTGTTGTCGGCGGCTACGGAAATCGTCGCGCCGTGTTTTACGACAAGCATGGTTGCGGCATCCGAAGTGCTCAGAATGGCGTCCTTGACATTGAGGGCGATTTTTCCGCCGCCGTTGACGAGGATGTTGCTCGAGCGGATTTTTCCGTATACGTCTACATTGCCGTTGATTTCAACGCGCGCCGCGCTTGTGATTTGCCCCGCAGCGTCGATTGTGGCATTCTGCAGGATGATGTTCGATTTCGAATTGTTGGTAATCAGACCCGCGATTTTACCGCTCTGCCAAAACAGTCCCTTTGAAGTGTCGGCGAGGTTGATTTTGCCCGTAAGGTCGCCCGACTTCCACACAAACTGCGTCTCGCTGTTGTAGTTGACAGTGCCCGCGATACCGAGGTCGTTCGTCCAAGCCTGCGTACCGTTATAGTTGATTGTGCCCATCGTGGACTTTATCGAAGCCTTGTCGATTGTAAGCTTGGAATCGCCGTTGAATGTGAGCGCACCGTCAATCGAGGCGTTGTATACGGTAAAGTCGGAAGTGCCGTTGTAGACAAATTCCGCGCCGCTGTCGATAGTGAAGAGTGTTCCTGTCTGTAAAGTTGTTGTTGCCACGTTCCAGTTGACTTTTCCCTTCGAAATGTAAATACCCCTGTGTTCGGGATAACCGCTCCAATATTCGCCCGAAAAACTGTTGCCGCTAACATCCGCACTCATATCGAACTGCAGGAGGACGTTGTTCGACACGATATTGTTGAAGGAAAACTTTGCGACGACGGAATCGCCGGCATAGGGTTCGTTCGTGATTTTCAAAAGTTGATTACCGCTTTGGTCGCCGATGAGTTGGAGATTTTCGGCGGCAGAGAAGTCGAACGCGTTGATTGTGCCCGAAAGCGTCGAGGCAACGTTGATTGTCAAGTTAGAGGGCTTGATTGCAACGTTGTCCTTTATCGCGGAGTCGGACGAGTACGTAAGGGACTTGAGCGCGGAATTATAGAAGAAGAAACGCGCCTTACCCGTAGATCCGTCGGGAGATTTTCCGACGGCGACGACATCGTAACCGTCGTATTCCGACCTTACTTCAACCTTTGAACCGTCGCAGGTAATTGTAGCCGGAGTCTGCGCAAATGCAGCACTTGCGGCGAACAGCGGAAACAATGTAATTATTTTTAGTTTCATAATAATAGCTTTCTTTTGGTTGTTTCAACAAAAGCGTGGGCAAAAAAACGAAAAACGCAAAAAGCCCATTAACTTTTGTTTTATATACAAAATAGCCCCCCCCCCCCTAAGAGTCAAGGGATTTTTTCGACTTATTCAGGTAAACTGTTTAATTTTCACAACACGCTTATTTATAAGATATTATCGCATTTTATTTGTGAATTTTCATTTGCGCGTTGCGGATTTTTTTAAACAAAGTTTCATTTTTCACACAGAAACGGTTTCACAAAAAAAACCGCCCCGTGAAATACGAGGCGGTTTAGTGTGCAATGTTTTACTGTAGAACTACTGAACTTCCCATTCCTTGGGCTTTGCGCTGTTGTCGTCGCGCTCCTTGTCGACACGCGCCCTGCTGCCGTGGTTGTACCAGTAGAATATCGGGCTTGCGATGAATATCGACGAGAACGTACCGACCGCAACGCCGAGCATAAACACGAGCGAGAAGTCTACGATAATGCCCGTTGCGAACACGAACAGTGCAACCGATACGCCGAATGTGGTTGCACTTGTAAGCAACGTTCTGGAAAGCGTGCGGTTAATCGAAAGGTTGATTACGTCGCGCAATGACATTGTGGGCTTGAGTACAAGCTCTTCGCGGATACGGTCGAAGATAACGATTTTGTCGTTGATTGAGTAGCCCATTACCATCAGGATTGCCGCCACCATCGGCGCGGAGAACTGCCCCGAACCAATGCCGAGCAACCCGAAGACAACGTACATACCGATTGTCATAACAACGTCGTGTGCGGTTGCGATAAGCGCGCCCACGCCGTAGCTGAATTCGAATCTTACCGCGATGTAAACGAGGGTCGCCAAGAGCGAGAGTGCAACTGCGATGAATGCGTCGCGCGTGATTTCGCCGCTGACCGTAGCCCCTACGCTCTGTTGCGCAACAAGCTTCAAATCGGACTTCGGGAATTTGTGCGAGAGCATATCGAACACGCGCTGACCCTTTTCGCTTTCTACCTGCAGAACAAGGCGCTCGGCTTTCGAAGCCAAATCCGTCTGGTAGGCGGCTTGGATTTCGCCTATGCCCGTGTCGCTCGTGGAGCCGCTGAGCTTTGTGATTTCGCCAATCGGGATTTTCTGGTCGGGGTTGAAGGCGATTGTTACGATGTCGCCGCCCGTGAAGTCGATGCTGAGTGTCTTGTCGCCGCGTGCGATAATCGCCACAACGCCGAGCAGAACAACGAACCACGAAACGATGAACGATTTCTTTGCGTGGTCGAGGAACTTGAACTTTAGGTCGTTCGAAATGAGCGAGCGCATAAGCGCGTTGCGGATTACGCCGTATTTAACAGCCAGTTCGAGCAACGCCCTACTGAGCACCAACGCCGCAAAGAGTGTGGTAAAGATACCCACTGCCAGCGTTACGCCGAAGCCCTTGACGGGGCCCGTGCCGAATTTCCACAGGATTATTGCCGAAATCAAAGTCGTGATGTTTGCGTCGACGATTGTCGAGAACGCCTTTTCGTAGCCGAGCTGCAGGCATGTCCAAAGGCTTTTGCCCATACGCACCTCTTCGCGCATACGTTCGAACACGAGGATGTTCGAGTCTACCGCCATACCGACAGTTAACACCAACGCCGCAATCCCAGGGAGGGTCATAGTCGCGCCGAAGCTTGCCAACACGCCGACAAGTATAAGGATGTTGATGAACACCGAGAACACTGCGATAATACCCATTCCGTAGTATACCGCAATCATAAACAAAATGATGAATGCCGTGCCGATTGCCGCCGCCAAGAACGAGCTGTCGCGCGCTTCGTTTGCAAGCGAGGGCCCTACTTCGTTGAGCGACGTGCGCTTCAAACCGACCGCCAAGGGGTTGTTGAGCGCGTTTGCAAGTTCGATTGCCTCGCGGCGCGTGAAGTTGCCCGTAATCGAGCCGCGGTCGCTAATTACACTCTGGATGTGCGGCGCGCTCATCAGGCGGCCGTCGAGGACGATTGCAAGCGACTGCTTTGTGCCCGTGTTGCGGTCGCCTTCGAGAATTTCCTTCGTGATGCGTTCGAAAACCTTTGCGCCCTCCGATGTAAATTCCATTGCGACGCTGAAGCGGTTTGCGTCTTCCATTGCGGGATAGGCGCGTTTGATGATGTCGCCCTTTGCCTCCGCGCGGCGGCGTACGAACATGGGTTCTTCGACAACCTTGCCGCCGCGTTCGTTTTCCATCACCAAGACTTCGTAGCCTGCGGGGATTTCGGAGGGAAGCGGCTTGACCGAGGACGGACGCTGTGTGCGGTGAACCAAGCGGAATTCGAGCTTTGCGGGGCGCGAAAGTTCTTCGATTGATTCGGGGTTGTCCTTGAGCGACACACCGGGCATCTGAACTTCAATCGACTTGCCGCCGACTACGCGGATGGTCGGTTCGGTAACGCCCAAGCCGTTGATACGGTTGTTCATAACCGTGAGAACGTCGTCGAGCTGTCCCTTGCGCATCTGCTCGTCGGACTGCAGGTTTTTGTCGTCGATTTCGAGCGTGAACGAAACGCCGCCCTGCAGGTCGAGACCCTTTTTGAGTGCACCCTTGCTCTGTTTGTAAAGTTCCTTGAGGAGAATGTCGTTTCTCTTCTTGAGAATTTTGATGTCGGAAACGTTGATGTCGGGGAAGAACTTGGACAGGTCGAGTTCCTTTGCGTCGGCATCGTCGCGGAGGGCGATGTAGAGCGTGGGCGACTTCGATTTGTCGGTTCTATAGTTGACAGGATCGACGCGCTGTTCCGCGTTTTTTAGAACCTGCGCAAATTCAGCCTGATTGGCAGTCGCGCGGGTTTTGATGTAGTCTTCAAACGGAGTGTCGCCGAAGGGGAGCATTGAAGATACCGCCCAGATTACGACCAGTGCCGTTATGACGAGTTTCCAGATTATTCCGCTGTTCGAGGTATTTCCCGACATAATATTATCTTTCTGTGTTGTGTAAAAATAAAGTTAAGACGCGCCCGTCTGTTTGCGGGCGCGTCGAAAAAAAGTGCGGCGTTAGTTCTTTTGTTCGGCGGGAACGTCGTCGGGCGAGGAAACCTTTTCCTGAATCGCCGACTTGATGAATTCAACCTTGTTGTTATCGCCGAGTTTGACGATGAAAGTCTTTTCCTTGACGTTTGCAATCGTGCCAATCATACCGCCGATTGTCAGAACTTTGTCTCCCGTTTTGAGTTCGGAAAGCATTTTCTGGTGTGCCTTCTGGCGTTTGCGCTGCGGGGCAATCATCAAAAAGTACATTGCCGCAAACATAAGAACGACAAATATAAGCATCGAAGAACCGCCGCCTTGCGGGGCTTCCGCGGAAGTCTGTGCCTGAGCGAGAATTGAAACGAGATTTAACATATTATAACTTTCGATTATGATAAATAAGTCTGCGATTTAATCGGCAATCGCGCCGTCTTGCAAGAAAAAAAAACGAATTACGGCGGTCGCGCGGGTCAGTCGAAAACAGTGCGTTCCTTTGCGATTACCGCAAGCGCGAAAATCCGTTCGTTATTCGCAAAAAAAAACGGGCAACCCCTTGCGGGATTGTCCGTTTTTTCGATTCGTCTTCCGATTAGGAGAGTCTTTCGAGGAGTGCTTCGCGCTCGACCTTGAGCGAGTGCGGGAGCATTTCGAAGAGTTCTTCCGAAAGCGGCTGTGCCGATACCGTCGCGGGATCGTATGTCATCAGTTCCTTGAACGTGTCCTTGGAATATTCCATACCGTCCCAGTCGAGGTCTTCGTATTCGGGAACGAAACCGATTGCGGTTTCCTTCGCCTTGGCTTCGCCGTTCTGGCGGTTGACAATCCAAGCCAGTACGCGTGCGTTTGCGCCGAATCCGGGCCACATAAAGTTGCCTTCTGCGTCGCGGCGGAACCAGTTGACGTGGTAGAAACGCGGTGTCTGTTCGAGGTTCTTGCCCATCTGGACGAGGTGTCCGAGATAGTTCGCCATATTGTAGCCCGCGAACGGGAGCATTGCCATCGGGTCGGAGCGGAGTTCGCCCTGTTTGCCTTCTGCAGCAGCCGTACGTTCCGAGCCCATCATTGCGCCGAGATATACGCCGTGCGTCCAGTTGAACGATTCGTATACCAACGGAATGCCCTTCGGGCGGCGTCCGCCGATAACGATTGCCGAAATCGGAACGCCTTCGAGCTTGTCGGCGTTTTCGTCGAGGCAGGGGCAGTTTGCAATCGGAGCTGCGAAACGGCTGTTCGGGTGTGCCGCAGGTGTGCCGCTTTCGGGAGTCCAATCATTGCCGTGCCAGTCGATAAGGTGTGCCGGCGGTTCTTTCGTCATGCCTTCCCACCATACGTCGCCGTCGTCCGTGAGGGCTACGTTTGTGAAGATTGTGTTCTTCGAGCACGAGAGCATCGCGTTCGGGTTTGTCTTCATGCTTGTGCCCGGAGCAACGCCGAAGAAACCGTTTTCGGGGTTGATGGCGTAAAGCTTGCCGTCGGGTCCGGGTTTAATCCATGCGATGTCGTCGCCGACGCACGTGATTTGCCAGCCCTTTTTCTGGAGAGCTTCGGGAGCAATGAGCATTGCGAAGTTCGTCTTGCCGCAAGCCGACGGGAATGCGCCCGTAACATAGCTCTTGCGTCCCTTCGGGTCTTTTACGCCGAGGATGAGCATGTGTTCAGCCATCCAGCCTTCGTCGCGACCCATTACGGAAGCGATACGCAGCGAGAAGCACTTCTTGCCGAGCAGAGCATTGCCGCCGTAGCCCGAGCCGATGCTGATGATTTCGCGCGTTTCGGGGAAATGCGTGATGTATGTGTTTTCGGGGTTGCAGGGCCAAATAACGTCGTCTTCGGGCGAGTTGATGGGCTTGCCTACCGAGTGTACGCAGGGGATGAATCTGCCTTCCGCGCCGAGAACGTCGAGAACCTTGGGCGAAACGCGCGCCATAATGCGCATGCTTACAACGACGTAGGGCGAGTCGGTGATTTCAACGCCGATCTGCGAGATGGGGCCGCCGATGGGGCCCATGCTGAAGGGGATGACGTACATCGTACGACCCTTCATGCAACCCTTGAAAAGACCGTTGAGTTTTTCCTTCATTTCGACGGGGTCCATCCAATTATTGGTCGGACCTGCGTCTGCCTTCGTCTTCGAGCAGATGAAGGTACGCGCTTCAACGCGGGCTACGTCGCGCGGGTCGGAGCGGAAGTAGTAGCAACCGGGGCGTTTTTCCTGATTGAGCTTTGTGCACGCGCCCTTTGCAATCATCTGATTGAAGAGCTCGTCGGCTTCAGCCTGCGAACCGTCGCACCACTGCACCTTTTCGGGTGTCGTGTGGGCTGCCCATTTTTCAACCCAAGCGACGAGAGCTTTGTTTTGTACTGTTTTTGGATCTATCATTATTAGTTTCTCCGTTGGTTATTTGGAAATTTATCGAAGATATTTTCCCATAAAAAATCGGTCTCTTTTTTATTGCCGAAAAAATTCTCTTCAATCTTTTTTTCAAAATTTCTTAAAAAAAGCCGCCCTTTTCTTCGAAATGCTACATTTTTGTGCAAAATCGCCGAATTTTCGCGAGGGAAACCGCGTTTCGCGAAGTCGTGTGTGCGGTGCGAAAAATAAGGTTGACTCTTTTTAATAGTTTTCCGACGATTTCAAATATGAAAAAGATTGTTTCAATTTTTGCAATGTCCGTAGCCGCAGCCGTATCGAACGCAGCCCCAATCAACGCCGACGATTGGGACTTTGACTACATAATGACGCAGGATGTGGAATACAGCGGCGGAACAATCCTCTTTCAGGGCGACGTAAAGTCGTCGGTGTGGTTCGACAAGACGAAGCAGTCGAAGCTCTACGACAACGGTTTTTCGGCGACGCTCGAGCTTCCCACGGGGATGACCTCAAGCGGGTCGTCGTTCGGCTCGTCGTATATGAATATGGACGGCTTCACGACGGAGGCTGCGATAACTTGGAGCATATCCTTCAAGGGCGACAAGTGCGATGTAAGCATCTTCGACAACAACGGCGCAAAAGTCGATAACTACATCGACATAAACCTGCCCGCTGGAGCGACATCGTTCGACCTAACCTACGCGCTCATAAAAAACGCCGACTCTTCGTATACGGCAACGATAGCGTCGGCGGCGATTGGCTTCGACTACAGGCTCGACGGCATAACGCTCAAGAAAACCGACGACGGAATGTTCCACATCGACCTTGAGCCGGACGGTTTCGAGATGTCGAAGGACAACGCAAAGCTCACCGATTTCTCGTGCCCGCCCGCGGCAATTCCCGAACCCGCCGAGTGGGCGGCGATTCTGGGCGCGCTCGCGCTTGTCGCGGCGTGGAGAAAAAGATGTTAGAAATCGGTCTGCGCGGCGGGCTTGCCCGCAAATATGCGGCGAGGGGTCGGAATGCGTTTGCGGCGGCTGAAAGAAAAACGACGCAATCGGTTTCGCCGCAAAAAAATCACAGTTTGCGCGAAATTCCCCACACGCCCAACAGTGCGATTGCAAAGAAAAAGTAGCCCGCCGACTCGTGCATAAAGTGGTAGTTGCCCTGCCCCACTATGGGCGCAAGGCAGATTATCGCAACGATTCTGAACGAATTGAAAACATACGCAAAAACCGCACAGAGTGCAACTACCGCCGCGCGTTTGATGGCGGAAATGTTTTTACGGAAAATTGCGCACACAACCGCCAGAATTATGCAGCCGCTGATTATCCCGAAGCCGTTGCATTCGGTCGCCACGAGATAACTTCTGCCGTCAACCTTTAGGGCGATTTGCGGGGAGTCGCCGCCGTACGCAATGAGAGCCACGGAACTATTCATCAGCGACAAAATCCAAGCCGAAAGTTTGCCCGCAAGTACGCGTAACGGCAGGTCGAACGCCCGCACGAAAAATGACAGAACCGAGAACGCGTAAAACGCCCCGCCCGCCGCGTAGACATATCTGCGCCTGTCGAAAAACGCCAACCCGAACGCCACGACCGCCGCCGAAAACCCGCCGAGCGAAAGAAATACGCCCCAAATGCCGAAATACTTCGCCGAAAAGAGCGCGATGTATGCGAACAAAAGCCAGCGGGCGGACTCGCCCGAAAAACGCGGGCGATGCGGTTTTATTCCGTACTCTATCGCCAAAACCGCGAGCGAAACCGCCAAAATCACGACAGCTTCGCCCAGTTGCCTGCTTTGAATCAACGCCCCGTAAAGTCCGACGGCAATGGGGGCAAAGGCGACGGCGGCGCAAAGCCACGCAAAGGTTTCGAGAAACCCCGCGCGGGCGGAATCGCGATTTTCGGGGGGAGTGTCCATATTGATTACGACAACTCAAACGCCCGAATGTTCGCATTGCAAGCCGATAAAATGCGCCGTTTGCAAAAATCGGCTGCATTTCGAACAAAACACTTGACATTTAAGCCCGCGCGGGCGGATAATACGGGCTTTATATTTGGAACTGCCCCCTTCGTCTAGTGGTTAGGACTCCTGAACCTCATTCAGGCGACAACGGTTCGAATCCGTTCGGGGGTGCGTTTTATATTGCCGCGCTGTTTGTTTTTGAGCGCAAAACAAAAACCTTTTAACGTTTGGGCAGCTTTATGGCGTACGATAAATTTATCGGGCTTTGCCTCTTTGCCTTTGCAGCGAACTCGATTTTCGCGGCGGGCGGAATCTATAATTGCAGAAATTTCGGCGCGAAAGGCGACGGCGTTTCAATCGACACTTCGGCGATACAAAAAGCGGTTGACGCCGCGGCTAAAGACGGCGGAGGCGTCGTAAGGCTCGAAGGCGGAAAATTCATTTCTGGCACAATTTACCTTAAAGACAACGTAGGTCTTGAAATCCTGCCGTCGGCAACCCTCAAAGCTACGACAGACCCTTCCGCCTACAACGCCGACGACTACTGTCCGCAAAACAGCGTCATAAAAAAGGAGCACGCGTCGGGGGCGCATTTGATTTCCGCGGTCGAAGTGAAAAACGTGTCAATTTTCGGCGGCGGCGAAATAGACGGAAGCGGGCTTGACTTCTGGTTTCAGGTCGAGGGAAACAAAGAGCTGAAATACCCCTCGAAATTCAAATACCCCAAGTGGCGTCCCGCGCAAATGCTGTTTTTCTGCGAGTCGGAAAACGTCTCCGTCCGCGACGTCAGGCTTTTGAACGCCCCGTTTTGGACGTCGTTTTTCCACGGCTGCAAAAACGTTTTCATCACGCGCCTGCTGATAAAAAACGACCCTCGCGGACACAACAACGATGGCATAGACATAGACTCTTGCAGCAACGTTGTCGTCAGCGACTGCATAATCGAGACGGAGGACGACGCCCTGACACTACGGGCGGGAACGTCGCGCCTGAAAAACAAAAATGCCGCCTGCGAAGATGTGGTCGTTTCAAACTGCGTGTTGCAGTCCACCTGCAACGGCATTAGAATAGGTGTCGGCACGGGGGCAATCAGACGCTGTTCAATCAACAACGTCGTGATAAAGAAATCGTTTCAGGGCATTTCATTCATAGGCGCGTACCATTCGAACGGCGGGGTTGACATCTCCGACATCAATATTTCGAATGTATCCGTCTACGCGTCCCGACCGCTCAACATGATGTCCGACAGCTTTAACTGGGGCAAGGCGGGCGGAACTTCGTCAATCGGAAATGTCGCGTTTTCGAATTGCGTGTTTTCGGGCACAAGAACGAGCATAATTGCGGCGAACCTGCATAAAAATATATTCGGCGTCGCTTTCAAAAACTGCGACTTCGTCTTATCGGGCGGTTCGCTGATTTGCAAAAACCCTGTCCCGATAAAGACCATGGACGACTGGCGCAAAGTTAAATGCACGTCAGACGCGCTGATTGTCCTGCACGCAAAAGACATTTCGTTCGACGCCTGCCGACTTCTGCTAAGGGGGAAAAATCCCCCATGGACAAACGCGGTTCGGACGGTCAACGTGGATAACTGCCGAATTTCGGAAACCTGCCGCTTCGGAGTACGAAAGCCGCAATAGGGGCATTCGGCGTCGCAGCTAACCTGCGTGGCACACTTCCCGCGCGGGTTATTGAACCGAAAGCACCCTGCCCTTTTCAAGCTCGAGTTTGTGGTTCAGACATTTCGGCAACCGCGTTTCATAGTGTCCGACATAGATTATTGTTTTGCCGTATTCGCCGAGGTCGTCGATGGCGGCGTTGAAGCGGTTTGTCTGCGCCGCGTCGAGCCCCTGACACGGTTCGTCGAGAATCAGAAGCGGCGGATTTTTCACGATTGTACGCGCAAGCAGCGCAAGCCGCTGTTTGCCGAGCGGGAGCGACGTAAGAAGCGTGTCCTTGTCGGCTTTGAGGTCGAAAAATTCGAGGGTTTGGTCGATTTTCTGCGCGTCGGCAAAGCTTACGTCCAAGAACCAACCCATCGTATCGAGAAGTCCCGATGCAACGGAGTTCCAGACGGTCGCGTTCTGGTCGAAGTACCAGTGCATTTCGGGCGAGATTATGCCCATTTTCTTTTTGATGTCCCAAATGCTTTCGCCGCTGCCGCGCGGCTTGCCGAAAAGTTCGATGTCGTTGCCGTACGCCTGCGGATTGTCGCCGCAAACGAGGCTGAGTAATGTCGATTTTCCCGAGCCGTTGTGTCCTTGAAGCAGCCATTTTTCGCCCGCCCTGACCGTCCACGAAACGTTGTCGAGAATGGTTTTTTCGCCGTATTTGACGCTGACGTTTCGGGCTTGAATGAATACGGGAGACGGAATTTCGGGGCTTGCCCTGAGGAATGCGGGCACGGGCTTGTGCACGATTTCCGCCGCGCAGACGCCTTCGGGGCGGTCGGTTGGCAGGATTTTCCCGTCCGCGATTTTCGCGAATTTGTTTATCGACTTGGGCAGTTCGGTGTCGTTGCCCGCGATGATTAGAGTAGTGCCGTCGGCGGCTTCGGCGTCCAAAATATCGTTGAGTGCCGCGCGGGACTTTGCGTCCAAGCCCGTGTAGGGGTCGTCGAGCAGCAGTATCTGCGGCTTGAGCCAGAGGGCGCGCACGAGTTGCAGCTTTTTGTGTTCGCCGCTCGAAAGCTCTATCAGCTGCGTTTGTCGGCATTTTTCGAAGCCGAAGCCCGTCAAAATCGGTTCGAGTTTTGCGATGTCCAAGCCGCGTTCGCCGCCGAATTTTTCGAGCTCGGCGTAGACCGTCAGGGTGTCGTGTTCGGCGTGGTAGTTGTAGCGTTGTTGGTAGTAGAAATTCCTATCGCCCTCGAGATTTACGAACTTGTACCAGTTTTCTACATAGAGAGCCTCTTTGGGCGCGGAGGTTTCGGAAAAGCCTATTTCGACCGCTCCGCCGTGTTCGATTTTGCCCGCCAACGCCTTGAGCAGGCACGATTTCCCCGAGCCGCTTTCGCCCGAGATAGCCCAGTTTTCGCCTTTCGAAACGCGCCAGTTTAGCCCATCGAAGACGGTCTTTGCGCCGAAGGATACGTTCAATGATTTTACAGATACAAATTCCATAGTCGTATTTTATCGAAAAAAAATTGCGGCGGAGGTTTCGTCTCCCCCGCCGCGAGTTTGTCGGGCGCGGCTCAAACCGCTCCCGTCGTAAATCCCGAAACCGCCCGTTCGCGAACGGTTTCGGGAGTCGCCGTCAAAACCCGCATTAAAGGGTCTTGATGGGGCGCATAGCCGTCATATACTTGCGCAGCTTGATGCCGACAATTTCCACGGGGTGGTTGCGGATTGCTTCGTTGACGTGCACGAGCGTTACGTTGTCGACCGAGCCGTCCTTGCCTTCGTTGAAGTTTTTGCCGCAGAGGTCGGGCGTAATCTTTTTCATGAAGTCCGCCAGCAGGGGCTTGCAGGCGTTGTAGAAAAGATAGTTGCCGTATTCGGCGGTGTCGGAAATGACGCGGTTCATTTCGTACAGCTTCTTGCGCGCAATCGTGTTGGCGATAAGCGGGGTTTCGTGCAGCGATTCGTAGTATGCCGACGGAGGCTGAATGCCAGCTTCGCACATTGTTTCGAATGCCAGTTCGATGCCCGCCGTTACGAACGCCGAGAGGAGCAGGTAGTTGTCGAAGTATTCCTGTTCGGAAATCTTCATATCGCCTGCGGGCGTGTTTTCGAAGGCGGTTTTGCCCGTTTCTTCGCGCCATTTCAGAAGCTTTGCGTCGCCGTTTTTCCAGTCTTCCATCATTGTAGAGCTGAATTCGCCCGACATAATGTCGTCTTGGTGTTTGCGGAAGAGCGGACGCATAATGTCCTTGAGTTCCTGCGCGAGCGTGTATGCCTTGATTTTCGCGGGGTTCGAGAGTCTGTCGAGCATGCCCGTGATGCCGCCGTGCTTGAGGGCTTCGGTGATGACTTCGACGCCGTACTGACCGAGCTTTGCGGCGTAGCCTGCGTCGATGCCGTTTTCGACCATCTTGTCGAAGCAGAGGATTGTGGCGGTTTGGAGCAGACCGCAGAGAATTGTCTGTTCGCCCATAAGGTCCGACTTAACTTCGGCGACGAACGACGACTTCAGAACGCCCGCCTTGTTCGCGCCCAGACCTACGCAGTATGCCTTTGCATATGCCCAGCCCTTGCCTTCGGGGTCGTTTTCGGGGTGTACAGCCGCGAGCGCGGGAACGCCGAAGCCTCTGAGGTATTCCGCTCTGACTTCCGTGCCGGGGCCCTTGGGGGCAACCATTATGACGGTGATGTCCTTGCGGATTTGCATTCCCTCTTCGACGATGTTGAAGCCGTGCGAGTACGAAAGAGCCGCGCCCTGCTTCATCAGCGGCATAACCGCCGAGATGACGTTGCTGTGCTGCTTGTCGGGCGTGAGGTTGATTACGAGGTCGGCGGACGGGATGAGTTCTTCGTATGTGCCGACTTTGAAATTGTTGCCCGTTGCATTCTTCCACGAAGCCCTCTTTTCGTCGATTGCCGACTGGCGGAGTGCGTACGAGATGTCCAAGCCGCTGTCGCGCAGGTTCAAGCCCTGATTAAGACCCTGTGCGCCGCAACCGACGATTACGATTTTCTTGCCCTTGAGAGCTTCGACGCCGCCGTCGAATTCCGAACGCTCCATCAGTTGAGCCTGATTGAGCTGTCTGAGTTTTTCCCTGAGAGGCAATGTATTGAAATAATTTGCCATTGTTTTTTTCCTTTCGTGTTTTTTGTTGTTGATAATAAAAAAGTGTCAAGCCCTGCCGTGTTTTATGATTTCCTCCGCCACGTTCCACGCCTCGGCTGCGTTCTGTTCTTGGATGCGTTCGACAAGTTTGCAATGCAAATCGAACGCCGAAGCGAAAATCTCCGCCGATTTGTAGATTTTTGCGTACCACTTGCGCAGGTGTTCGGAGGCAAGCTCGTAGAACTCGAGCAGAATTTCGTTGTGCGAGGCGGCGGCGATTGCGGTGTGGAACTTGATGTCGGCGTCTATCGCCCTCTCCAAGTCGGCGGATGCGTTTGCCGCTTCGATTTCCGCGAGCATTGCGCGTATGTTTTTTATGTCCGTCTTCGTGCGTTTGAGAGCCGCCTTTTCGGCGATTTTCATTTCGAGTATCTGGCGGATTTCGTCGAGGTCGCAGCTCTGTGCGCGTTTGAGACGCTGGGCTATCGGCTCGTTCGTGGCGTACTGCGAGACTACGAAGGTGCCCTTGCCCTGCATAACGCGAAGCATTCCGATGTTCGAAAGCACGCTGACGGCTTCGCGGATTGTCGAACGCCCCACGCCGTACATATCGGAAAGCTCCTTTTCAACGGGCAGTTTTGCGCCGACGGGCATTTCGCCCGAAGCTATGCTGTTGCGTATCTGCTCGGAAACTTCGTCGGCGAGCGATTTCTTTTCGAGCTTCACAACCCCGCCCGTTTTCGACGGAACAAAAGCACCCGCAGCCCCCGTCTTGGGAGCGCGTCCGCCCGATATTTGTTGCGTCTTCGTCGTCATATCATCAGATGATATGCTTTTCATCAAAACGCGTTTCGCCCGCGCGTCAAGCGATTTTTGTTTTTTGCGCAAAAAATTTTCGGAATGCAATTCGTGCGCGCGGGGGAACACTGCGCTCCCCGCGCGCCGCAAGCGCTATTTGGCGGGGTCGGACTTGTGAATGTACGGCACAAAGCCCAGCACCGCACAGCCCGCAAGCGAAAGCGACAAAATCAGACACGGATTTTCCGAAAGTCCGTTGAGTGCGGCAGTCGCCGCGAACGCCGCCCCGAGCTGCAGGAATCCGAATACCGCTTCCGCAAAGTGTTCCGCAAAAAAAATGCGCTATTTAACGAGGCTTGCGAGGCGTTTTTCGTACGCCTGCCAGTCGATTATCGGCTGGCGCGCCGCGCCGCTTTCCATTGCCGCCTTTGCGACCGCCGAGGAAACCTTTACAATCAGACGCTTGTCGAACGGCTTGGGCAGGATGTAGCTTCTGCCGAAGACGAGATTTTCGCCCGCGAAGATTTTCCTTACTTCGTCGGTCGCGGGCTCGTGCGCGAGGGCTGCGAGCGCGTGAACCGCGGCGAGTTTCATCTCTTCGTTGATGCACTTCGAAGCGGTATCGAGCGCGCCCCTGAAAATGTACGGAAAACCGAGAACATTGTTGACTTGGTTGGGATAGTCGGAACGCCCCGTCGCAAAGATGATGTCTTTGCGCGTCGCCGTGGCAAGCTCGTACGAAATCTCGGGGCGCGGATTTGCCAGTGCGAAAACCGCGGGATTTTCGTTCATCGAAAGCAGCATTTCGGGCGTGAGAACGTCCGCCTTGGAGACGCCGAGGAACACGTCCGCGCCCTTCACCGCGTCGGCGAGAGTCTTGGCGTCGGTATCGACGGCAAAGAATTTCTTCATTTCGTTGAGGTCGGTGCGGGAGGTCGAAATAACGCCCTTCGAGTCGCACATAAAGATGTTTTCGCGCTTTACGCCGAGGGAAATGTACATTTTCGCACAGCAAATCGCGGCCGAACCCGCGCCGCTTACGGCGACTTTTACGTCCTGAGGCTTTTTGCCCGCAATCTCGAGCGCGTTGAGCAGCGCGGCACCCGTAATAATCGACGTTCCGTGCTGGTCGTCGTGCATAACGGGGATGTCGAGTTCCTCCTTGAGTCTGCGCTCGATTTCGAAGCATTCGGGGGCTTTGATGTCTTCGAGGTTGATTCCGCCGAATGTGGGCGAAATTGCCTTCACCGTTTCGACGAACTTGTCGACGTCGGTTTCTGCGACTTCGATGTCGAAAGAGTCGAGCCCCGAGAAGATTTTGAAAAGCAGAGCCTTGCCCTCCATCACGGGCTTGCCCGCAATCGCGCCGATATTGCCGAGTCCCAAGACCGCCGTGCCGTTCGAAATTACCGCGACCAAATTGCCCTTGCCCGTGTATTTATATGCGTCTTCGGGATTTTTTTTGATTTCAAGACACGGTTCCGCAACCCCGGGGGTGTACGCCATCGACAGGTCGTCCTGCGTGGAATGGGGCTTTGTGGGCACTATTTCAATCTTTCCGCGTTTTTCCCTGCTGTGGTACTCGAGCGCGGCTTCTCTGCTGATATTTGACATACTTACTATTTCGGTTTTTCTACTTGCACATTCAGACGCGAAGCGAAAATTCCGCCTCTTTCTGAAATTTAAAAAGCCGTTTGTTATGGCGGGCGGAAAAAATTTTTCAAAGTTTTTTTGCTCAAAATACGAACTTTTTGAGAAAGTTTACAAAATTGGACAAAAAAATCCGCCCGAAACGCAAAATCGGGCGGAATCCGTAAGCGCGGCGAAGTTCTGCCGAGCTTCTATCTCAATACGATTCTCGCGGAAATCGGGTAGTGGTCGGACGGAACAAGCCCGTCGACGTGGTCGGTATACGTGCCGAAATTCAGAACGGCGACATCGTTTGAGACGTAGATAAAATCGATTGGCATATCGCCCTCGGAAACGTTTTTGTAGTTGTTGAACGTCGAGCGCGTCGTGCCGTAGGGTTTTGAAAGCGAATTTTCACGGGCATCCTTTGCGATGGAACTTCCGCGCATAACGAGCGATGCGGGTTGGTCGCGCGTTTCGTTGAAGTCGCCCGAGACGAAAAACGTGCCGCCTTTTGCGATTTCGCGGATTTTCTTCACGAGCAGTTCCGCGGCGGGCTTGTGCCATTTTGCGTATTTTTCCACGCAAAGATGGATGTTGAAGAAATGGAATTCGCGCCCCGATTCGATGTGGCGGAATTTCGCCCAAACGCACGAGCGTATGGAGTCGAACTGCCCGCCGAAACCGCGTTCGGCTTTGTCGGGCGTTTCGGAAAAATAGAACTTGCCCGAATCGAGAAGCTCGAATTTGTCGCGCCTGTAGAAAATGGGGTTGTTCATATTGCGCAGCATATTGTCTATGTTTTTCGCCGCGGATTTTTCCGAAACTTCGGCAAGGGTGAGATTGCGGACAATCTGCCCCGCAACGGCGTATTTGTCGGACTGCGCGGCAAGGTAGTCGACCTGAAAACCCATCGGTTCCTGCATTCCGACGATGTCGAAGCCGTGGAACTCGACAAGCGGCATTATCAGATTCTTGCGGGCGTCCCATCTGCGCACGTCGGACGGGTCTTTGCAAAAGCCCACGTTAAAGCTCGCAACGGTAAATTCGGCAGGCTCGGGCGTTTCCACGCACGCGCAACCGCAAAGCAAAACCGCCGCGACAAAAGAAATGTATCGTCGTTTCATAGGGGCGATATTTTCGCGTCCCGAACGCAAGTCAACAAAAATTCCGACCGAAAACGGCGCGGTTTTTGCATTTTGTACTTGCAAAAATCGGCGTTTGCAAAAATCATTCGAACATTCGCAAACGCGAAGAAACATTTCCAAAACATCTCGATTTAAATATGGATTCTCTCTTGATTAAAGGCGGCTCGCGGCTCGAAGGCGAAGTGTGCGTTGCCGGTGCAAAAAACGCCTGTCTGCCCATCTTTGCGGCGACTCTGCTGACCGACCAAAAATGCGTTCTAAAAAACGTCCCCGACCTTAGCGACGTGCGCTTTATGGCCGAAATCGTCGCGGCGATGGGCGCGGAAGTCTCGAACCCCTCCAAGGGCGTCTGGGAAATTCAGGCTAAGAACATTTCGCATATCGCCCCCTACGAACTCGTACGCAAAATGCGCGCGAGCATCTGTCTGCTCGGGCCTCTTACGGCGCGCCTGCGCAAGGCGGAAGTCTCGCTCCCCGGGGGGTGCGTAATCGGGGCGCGTCCCGTCGACCTGCACATCAAGGGGCTTCGCGCTCTCGGCTGCAATGTTGAAATCGACAGGGGCTTTATCTGCGTGGACGCGCGGAAAATCCGCGGGGCGCAAATGTATCTGGGCGGACGTTTCGGCAGCACCGTTACGGGCACGGCGAACATCATAATGGCGGCGGTGCTTACCCCGGGGACGACGATTATCGAAAACGCCGCCTGCGAACCAGAAGTCGCCGACATGTGCAAAATGCTCTCGAATATGGGCGCGATTATCGACGGCGCGGGCTCGCCCACGGTTACGATTACGGGCGTGCCGAAACTCGGCGGCGTCGAACACTCGGTTCTGCCCGACCGCATCGAAGCGGGCACTTGGATTGCCCTCGCCGCGGCGGCAAAAGGCAAGGTGCTCATCAGGGGTGCGCAGAAAAAATATCTCGGCTCGTTCCTCGACGTTCTCGAACGCGCGGAATGTCCGTTCGAAATCAAAAGCCCGTCGTCGATATACGTCGACGCGACAAAGGCAAAGCTAAAGCCCGTAGAATGCACAACACTTCCCTACCCCGGGTTCCCGACCGACCTGCAGGCTCAGCTCTGCGCCCTTATGACGCAGGCGGAAGGCATTTCGGTTCTGACCGAACGCATCTATCCCGAACGCTTTATGCACGTTCCCGAACTCTGCCGAATGGGCGCGAACATCGTCCGCGAGGGCCCGAGCGCAATCATAAGCGGCAAGACGAAGCTTTCGGGCGCGCCCGTGATGGCGTCCGACCTGCGCGCGAGCGCGGCTCTGGTGATTGCCGCCCTTGCGGCGAAAGGCGAAACGCTCATCAGCCGAATCTACCACCTCGACCGCGGCTACGATTCAATCGACAAAAAGCTCGCCGACCTCGGCGCGAAAGTCGAGCGCATAAAATCGGAATAGCGAAATTTAGGATTGAACTTTTTTGCGGATGCTATTTTATGCGAAATCTGCAAACAGATAATATATAAATATAAATTAATGGCAACAAACATTCCCTACAGAGGCGGAGACAGACGCAACTTCAAAGGCGGCAAGAACTTCGGTCCGAGAAGAAACGAAAGAATCAGAGCGCCGAAAATCAGAGTAATCGGACCCGACGGCGCAATGCTCGGCATAATGTCGCCCTACGACGCGTTGGCAATCGCACGCCGCGCGGGGCTCGACCTGCTCGAAGTTTCCCCCAACGCCGAACCGCCGGTTTGCCGCATTCTCGACTACGGCAAATATATGTACGAAGAAGCCAAAAAGCAGAAGTCGCACAAGACAGTTGCCCCCAAGGTCAAGGAAATCAAGCTCCGTCCGATGATTGAGCAGAACGACTTTATGACGAAAATCCGCGCGGCGGAAAAGTTCCTCTTCCAAGGCAACAAGCTCAAAATCACCCTGATGATGCGCGGTCGCGAAATGGAATTTAAGGACAAGGCGTTCGAAGCGGTGAACCGCGCAATCGCCGAACTCAGCCATATGGGGCACGCGGATTCGGAACCCAAGCTTATGGGACGCAACATCGGCGTATCGATGTCGCCCGTTCCGCAAAACCAGCGCAAACTCAAGTACTCGGGAGAAAACGAAGAAGTCGGCGACGACGACTCCGATTCCGACGAATAAAATGCCGCTCTCCCGCCGCGATTTCCTCGTTGCATTGCTCGGAGCGGCTTTCGCCTGTTCCGACGCTTTCGCATTGACGGTAAAGGGGATAGAATATCTGCCCATATCGAAAATCGCCCAGCTGTGCGGTATGCGCTACCGCACGAATATCGCGGGGAAATCGCAGTCGATTTTCAGCAAAACAACGCGAATGACCTTCGGCGTAAATTCGCGGTCGATGGACTTGAACGGAATCACCGTCTGGCTAGGACACCCCGTCGTAGCGCAAAAGGGAATGCTGTACATCGCAAAGCGCGATTATTTCAAGTCTGTCATACCGATTCTGTTCCCGCAAAACAACGGCACGCCGCGCAAGCTCTTCCATATTTTTATCGACGCAGGACACGGCGGCAAGGACAGGGGCGCGTACAACAAGGCGTACAAGCTTTCCGAAAAGGCGGTGAACCTCGACATCGCAATGAGGCTCGGGCGCGAGCTGAAAAAAAACGGCTACAGAGTGTCGTTCTCCCGCACGACCGACGAATTTATAGAGCTTGACGACCGCCCCAAAAAGGCGAATGCCCGCCGCGCCGACCTCTTTGTAAGCGTGCACTGCAATGCGGCTTCGCCCTCGATTTCGGGGCTTGAAACTTTCGCGCTAACCCCGCGTTCGATGCCGTCGACCACAAGCGCGACCGTTTCGCGTTCAGACCACGTAGCCTACGACGGACATCAAAACGACGGCTGGAACCAGCTTCTGGCGTACTACATTCAACGCGCCCTGCACTATGCGACCCGCTCGCCCGACCGCGGCGTAAAGCGCGCGCGCTTTGCGGTGCTCAAGTCGCCGACGATGCCCGCAACGCTCGTGGAATGCGGCTTTATCTCGAACAATGCCGAATGCAGAAATCTGGCGACGGCGGCGTACCGCCAGAAAATCGCCGAGACAATCGCCGCCGCCATTATGACGTACCACCGCACGCTGCGCCGCCTTTCGGCAAAAAGTTCGTAGCGGTGCGCCGTGGAATGCGGCACTTTTCGGAAGGAAGTTCGGACAACCCTATTGTTGGGTGTCCGATTTTTTTTCGCCGTTTTCGGGCGGATTTCTGAACTCTTTCGGAACTGCGCTAAGCTGGAATATCGGCAGCAAAAGCAGAAGCCCTACGACCGTCGCGCCGAGGACGAAGTAGCCTGCGGCGTCGTGCACGAAGCCCGATATGGACTCGGGCCCGTTCTGGTACGCCCATATCGAAAGAAACAACGCCCTCAGGATGTTGTTGAAAAACGCAAAGCACATCGACATCCCGACCATCAGGATTTTCTTCCAGAACTTGTCGAGAAACACGGCAGCCAAGAACGAGCCAGCAAACAGGCAGGCGGTCAGAGAGCGAATCCCGCTGCACGCGTCGGCAACGCCGACGCTGCCGTTCGGGAAACAGAGCGAGTTGCCCTTAAGCTCAACAACGAACCCGAACGCGTCCATAATGTTGAGCACCACGACCGACACTTTCGAAAGCAGCACAAGGCTTACAAGCGACTCGAGCGACTGGAACATCGGAGCGGAGATAATCCACCCGAACGCGGGAAACGTAAAGAGCAGCGCAAAGGCGGTTCTCTGGCGGATTCCCATTTTCTCGCCCGCCGAATTTTTCGACGCCGCAAAGTACGTCATCGCGAAGAAAAGAAACGAGAATCCGAACGTCATCGGGAAGACCGAGGACGACGCGGGGTTGTGCGAAACGCCCTTGATTATCGCGAAAATCAAAAAGACGACAAGCCCGCAAACGAGCATCGAGCCGAAAAGGAAGTTCGCAAAAAGGCGCGCAATCGAACTTTCGCTGCAGTCGGGCTTTTTCTGAAAATATCCGAAAATATCATTCCATCTATCGAAAATGACATACACGCAGAACAGCGGCATAATGTAGCCGAACGAGTAGTCTACGCGCGTCGCCCAGATGTATTTTAGCGAGAGCGTTTCGATAACGAGCATTGCGGCAATCAAGACCGCCGAAAACAACGCTTCGGGCGGAAGCCTGAAAAAACTGTACTTTTTTAATTCGGAAAAATTCACCGTGGCGACTCCTTTTCAATGTCAAATTCTAATTGCCGAACAGAGTATTTCGGGCGCGCGCGTTGTCAAATACAAACGCCGCGGGCGGAGGAAACAGAAAATCCCCCGTCGGCATCGGCGGGGGATTCCCGAACAAGCGCGAAACTATTCGACCGTAATGTACGAGTGTTTGCGCGTGTTTTTGTTCAGCACGACCGTCTTTTCGAACTTCTTGCCGCCGCGCTCGAACGTGATTTTATACGTTCCGTAGAAGCAGCGGAAGTGGAATTGGCTCGCGGAATTTTCGAACGAAAGGTTCGTGCGCCACTGTTTGTTTATCAGGTTGTCGAGCACATCGTAGGCGGGTTTTTTCGAGAAGTCGCCGCGCAGGATTCCGCTGTTGAAAACGTTTTCGCTGCCCGCAGTGCCGTCGACAAAGTGCCAATATGTAATCGCCTCAACCTTCGGATGGCTAAACCACAACTTGTAGAAATTCTCGAACAGGAACGCCTGCTTTTCCTCGCCGACTTTGCCCTCGCCCATACACGGGAAACTTATTTCGGTGATGTGAATCGGGCGGTCGAGTCGCGCGAAGGTGTCGAGCACGTCGAAGAGTTCGTCGGGCGTCCACGCCTCGCCCGCCATCAGCGCGTTGCGGTCGGGCTTTTTGAAGTAGTGTAGTTGCAACCCCACGATGTCGAGCTTGCCGCCGCGGTTGATAATGTCGGACGTAAGCAAGTAGTCGGTCGCGTATTCGTGGTAACGGGCGACCCTCATCCACACGGGCGTTGTGTAGTTCATAATGAAATCTGTATTGCGCGGGAATGCGCGCTCCGACTCCTTGAACGCCGTGAAGACGTGGTCTTTCGGGAAGAAGTTGGGCGACTTGTAGTGGTCCTGCGTGTCCGACGACTCGTTGGCAACATCCCAAATGTTGATGTCCCAGCCGTACCGTTCGGCAACCTTGTCGATGTAGCGGCACATATACTTTTCGATGGTCTTTTCCTCGCGCGGCATCCACTCGGGAAGCCCGAATTTGTTGATGTACCACGCAAGGGGGTGCCCTTTCATTTTAAGCCCGTTTTTGTTACAGAATTCTACGATTGCGTCCTGCGACGGGCGGCGGTAGAGGTACTCCACTCCCTGGGCGGAAACGTCCTTCGCGAACTGGTACACGCCGTCCTTCTGCTCGTACGCATTCCAATAGAACGGAACTGTGGCGAAGTTGAAAAGCTCCAAAAAATGCTTTTCGTAGAGTCGGTTTTCCTCCTCCGTCTTGAAGCCGCCCAATAGGAAGATCTGCGCGCCGAAGAGGAAGTCGTGCTTGAGCATTTCGACTTTCAGGTTTTCGACTTTCACATCGCGACTCTTTGCGTCTATAAAATTCAGATAGAAGTCGCCCTTTCGGTTGTTTTCGATTCCGAGGGCGATTTTCTCCTGCAATACGGGGTCGGACCACAGTTTTTTGAGCTTTTCGGAAAGCGGGGCTTCACCCTTTTGCTCGGGATTGTTTTTGCGCTCCCACGGCATTGTTTTCGCGCCCTGCTGCGCGAAAATCGGCGACGACAAAATGGCTATACCAGCCGCCAATAACAACAATTTTTTCATATTCCTCCTGTGTGTTTTGTTAAAGTTGTATCGAATTGAGTGTGCCGAAACATCGGCTTTGCGTCAACAAAAAACGCCGAACTGCAAGCTGTGGAATCGGTTTTTTGAAAATGCTTTAGGCGGATGAATGGCTATACCCTGCGGCGGCGTTTTAGTGCGCCGAGCGCGAGGACGATTGCCCCGAGTATCTCCGCCCATTCGGCGGGTTCGGGCACTGCCAAGTCGGAATGCAACCAGTAGACGGTCTTGCCGTCGAACTCGCCCGCAATGAGGTAGAAGTCGTCGCCCGAAAGTTTCGTGCCGTCGATGCCCGCGCCAGCGATTGTCATATTGTCGTGAATTTCGTCCATCGATTCGAAGTAGACGCTGTCGTTTCTAAAATCGTAAAAAAAGACATCGGCTATCACGCCGTCTTGGGTTATGACAATGTCGTTGAAGCTCAAATAGGTGTCGGAGGCTCTCCCCATATTTACGGTTAGGCGCGCGTTCGAATTTTGAAATTCCAAATCGCCGAAATGCGCTTCGGCGTTTACGTTGAGCCTGAGCATCGACGACCCGCCGACTACAAACAGGATGTCGTAGCCCTCTTCACCCGTCGCGGCGTTTTTCGAGCGGAAGACGTTTTTCGAACCGATTGTAAGCGTGCCGATTGAGTCTCTTACGCAGATTTTGTTGAGGTAAACGGCGTGCTCGGCGTCGGCTTTTACGCTCAGACTTGCGCCGCTTCCCCAAACGCCTATCGAAAGGTCGTTGCCGTTCGACGCCTGCGTAAGGTCGATTTTGCCGCCCGATTCCACGTAGATTCGGCTTTCGTGGTAGCCTCCCTCTGCGGCTGACAGCGCGTAGGTGTCGTCCTGCGCGGCGAACTTTTCGACGGCAAAGCCCGCGCCGCTTTTTACGTTCAGCGTGCCGCCTTGCAACACAACGCCCTTTTCCCCGTAAATGTTCGTCGTGCCCGCGTTGATGTTTACAGACCCGTCGATTCGGGTTTCGGCAAGCAGGGAATCGCCGTTTATGTTCACCGTGCCCGTATCGAACACGTTCAGCACTGCGCGGTTTCGGGATGCGGCGAAGTCGATGTTGCCCGCATTCAGAGTTCCCGCAACATCCACGCGCGAGCCGATTTTCAGCCCGTCCGTATCGACCGTTCCGCCCTCGTATATATAAAATGCCGCGGGCGGAATGTTGCCCGAACCGCGCTCCGAATATTGCGCGCCGACTTCAATGGTCGTCCCGTTTTTGAGGTAGCCGCCCACGTGAAAAGTGTAGTCGACGGAAGTCCCGCCCATTGAAACGGAATCGGTGAACAGTTCCGCGCCCGCTTTCACGGTATAGACCGCGTTCGAACCGATACTGCTTCTGCCCGAAATGCGGAAGTCGCGTGCGGCAAGCCTGCCCGTCTGGGTAGCCATTGATCCGCGCAATTCAAAGCCGTTTGCCTTGAGTTCGCCCGCGATGTTATATGTTCCGCCGCCCTGAAATATCAGCGTCGCCGCCGAAGTGCTTTCAACAACGCCGTCCGAAGCTATCGTAAACGTCTTGCCTTTCGACGCGTTGAAAAGGATTTCGGAATCGCCCGATTCGGACGAGACCGAATACGTGCCGTCGGACAATGTAATATCGCCGCCCGACGCGCTAACTGCATATTCGAAATCGCCGCTAGTGTAATCCACATTGAAGCCGCCAAAAACTATTGCATTGCCGCCCGCAATTACGCTTTTTGCCGTTTGATTGTCGCCGTCGAAGTACCCCGTACCGCCCAAAGACGGCGGATTTAGCGTTATCATTGTGTTGCCATAATCTCCGAAAACGGACGCGGTTTCGGCGGTTGCCCCGCCCGTTAACGTTGCGCCGCTTGCGTATGCGCACACGACAAAATACAGTGGGATGATTTTCTTCAACATAGGCGGTCAAAAGGGGAGAATCGGGAAACTAACCTGCCAGAGTTAAAGCCAAAATAAAAACAGTTAGTCAAGCATTTTCATATTCGCAAAAAAAACGCCGAATCCCGAGGGAATCGGCGTTTCCGAAAGCTTTTCGGCGTTATGCCCTGCGGCGGCGTTTCCACGCGGCGAGCGCGAGAGCGATTGCGCCGAATATCGCCGCCCATTCGGCGGGTTCGGGCACTACCAAGTCGGAATGCAACCAGTAGACGGTCTTGCCGTTCAGGTCGCCCGCAATGAGACGGAAGTCGTCGTTTGTGAGCGTCGAACCGTCTACACCTTTGCCGCTAAGATTCACGTAATCGTGGATTTCTTCCATCGATTCGAAGTAAATGCGGTTGTTGTTGAAATCGTTGAAAACGATTTTTGCAATCGCAGTCGTGCTCGAAATGAGGATGTCGTTAAAGCTCAAATATATATCCGAAGCGGCACCCATATTTATCGTCAACAACGAATAATTATTCTGATATACCAGATTTCCGAAGTGGGCTTCAGCATTGAGATTCATAGTGAGTTTTGCGTTCGATGCCATCAAAAACATTATGTTGTAACCCTCTTCGCCTGTCGTAGCATTCTTCGAACGGAAGATGTTTTTCGAGTTGATTGTAAGCTCTGCGGCAAAGTCTCTTATGCAGATTTTGTTGAGGTAAATGGCGTGCTCGTTGTCGGCTTTGACAGTCAATTTTGCACCGCTACCCCAACTGCCAATGGAAAAGTCGTTGCCGCCCGATGCTTTTGTAAGGTCGATGAGACCGCCCGCCTGAACGTAGATTTCGCTCGCGCGGTCGCCTCTTCCGATTAACATTGCGTAGGGATTACCCGATTGCGTATACGATGCAACTTCAAGCGTTGCCCCCCTTTTGACGTTTAATTTACCGCCCAACAGCGTGAGTCCGTCGCCTTTATGAATGCGTGTAGTACCCGCGTTGATGTTCAAAACACCGCGGTGGTCTATTTCCGTAATGCTGGAATTGCCGTTAATATTTACAACACCTTTATCCCAAATATTGAATTTTGAAGTTGTTGCGGTAGTGTTGACGGTAAGTTGGTTTACATTCAGAGTGCCGCTGATATCCACGACCGCTCCCGCGTTGTGAAGCGCGTGTGTATCGACAGTCCCCGTGATCGCCAGTGCCTGAGTCGAACTGTTTTTGTATTGCGCGCCGACTTCAAGTGCGCCCGAATTCTTCAGATAACCTTCTATGCGAAGGGTATATTCGGCATAAGTGCCCATCATCGAAATGGAATCTGTGTAAAGCTCCCCGCCCGACTTGACTGTATACTTTGTCGCCGAGTTTCCGCTTCTGTTTGAAAGATTAAATGCGCCGACAGTAACCTTCCCCGTCTGGGTCAATGTCGAACCGCGCAGATCGAAACTGTTTGCATTGAGCTTCCCCGCAATGCTATACGCTCCGCCGCCCTGAAATATCAAAAGATCGTCGGTATTGGATTTGAAAGTTGCGCCCGACGCCAATGTGAACGTCTTTCCGCTTGCGGTGTTGACCAGAATATCGTCTCCCTTGAATGCCGATTTTACGGAATACGCGCCGTTTGTCAGCGTAAGATTCCCATTCGATGCGTCGATGGCGTAATCGTACATCCCTGCGTCGAAATCCACATTGAAGCCGCCCGAAACGCTTGCATTGCCGCCCGCGACTACGCTTTGCGCCGTCTGGTTGTTGCCGTTGAAGTAGCCCGTCGAACCCGAGGACGGCGGATTGAGCGTTACGTCCTCTGCGGAATAGTCGCCGAAAGAGGTTGCGTTTGCGGCGCTTGTGCCGCCCGTTAGCGTTGCGCCGTACGCGCACGCACATGCGAATGCCAAAAATGTTGCGGGGATAAATTTTTTCGTCATAGCAGATAAAATTTTCTTGGGGGAAACCGACGGAACGCGTGCAAAAAATGCGCCGAATATCCGTTTGTTTAGTAATATAGCTAAGCGAAACGCCGATTTGGTCAAGCGTTTTTCTCGGATATTACAGTTTTTTTAACGATTTTGTCATAATTTCCGCCGCTTTTTCAAGGTCGTCCTGCGTGTGCGCGGTACTCATAAAGCAGATTTCGAACGCCGACGGAGCAAGATATACGCCGCCATCGAGGCAGTTCCGGAAGAATTGCGCGTAGCGTTTCGTATCGGAACGCAGTGCGACATCGTAATTTACAACATCGTTTTCATTGAAGAAAAACGAGAACAGCGATGCCGCCTTCGGCGTTTGGAGCGCGATGCCCCTTTCGTCCGCCGCCGCGCGCATTGCATCGACAACAAACTGCGATTTGCGTTCGAGTTCCGCATACGGGTTGGATTCCAAAATCATTTTGAGCGCGGCGCAGCCCGCCGCCATCGCAAGCGGATTGCCGCTGAGCGTGCCCGCCTGATAGACGGGCCCGAGCGGGGCGATGTATTCCATAATCTCGCGCCGACCGCAGAACGCGCCCACGGGCAGCCCGCCGCCGATGATTTTGCCGAGGGCGCAGAGATCGGGCATAATGCCCTCGCGCGCCTGTGCGCCGCCCGCGCCCACGCGGAAGCCCGTTATGACTTCGTCGAAAATCAGCAGCGCGCCGTATTTGTCGCAGACTTCGCGCAGGTGTTTGAGGAAGCCCGCTTTCGGCGGAATAAGCCCCACGTTTGCCGCGTACGGCTCGAGAATTATGCAGGCGATTTCGCCGCCGAATTTTGAGAAGCATTCGTCGACCGCCCCGCAGTCGTTGAAAGGCAGCACGCTTGTAAGCTTTGCGAAGTCGGCTGGGATGCCCGCCGAATCGGGATTGCCGAAAGTCAGCGCGCCGCTGCCCGCTTTTACGAGCAGGCTGTCTACGTGCCCGTGATAACAGCCCGCGAACTTCACGATTCTGTCGCGCTTTGTATAGCCGCGCGCAAGACGGATTGCCGACATCGTAGCCTCCGTACCCGAGTTCGTCATTCTGACCATTTGGGCACACGGAATCATTTTGTTGATGAGCTTCGCCATTTCAAGCTCGCCCTCCGAGGGCGTACCGAACGACGTTCCGTTGCCCAACGCCTTTTCGATTGCCGCGCGTATTGCGGGATGGTCGTGCCCGAAAAGCGCGGGTCCCCAAGTGCAGACGAAATCGACAAGTTCGCGCCCGTCTTCGGTGCAAAGTTTGTCGCCGTGCGCCGAGCGCGTGAAGAACGGTTCGCCGCCCACGCCCCTGAACGCGCGTACGGGCGAGTTCACGCCCCCTGGGATGTATTTTTTCGACTCTTCGAAAAGCTCTTTTGAATTCATATTCTTCGGATACAAAATATCAAATGTTATTGAATGCCCCTGCGAACCGCAACGGGAATTTTTCTGTCGGCGGAATACGCCACAGCCGAAATTTTCGGACCAATCGGGTATTGCGTGCGCTTGTATTCCGCCCCCGCAACCTTCCGAGCCACATCCTCGACAACCGCCCTGTCGAAACCGCGTTCGACGATTTCGGAAACCGACAGATATTGGTCGATGTGCAGGCGCAAAATCGCGTCGAAAAGGTCGTACGGCGGCAGGGAGTCTTCGTCTTTCTGGTCGGGACGAAGCTCCGCCGACGGCGGTTTGTCTATCGTGTTCTGCGGGATGATTTCGCGCCCCGCCTCTTTGTTTATGAGTTTCGAAATGCGGTATACCTCCGTTTTGTAGAGGTCGCAGATGGGGGCGAAGCCGCCGCAGGTGTCGCCGTAGAGCGTACAGTAGCCGACGGCGCATTCGCTCTTGTTGCCCGTTGTGAGCACGAGCGCGCCGAACTTGTTGGAAATTGCCATCAGCACAAGCCCGCGCGAGCGCGACTGTATGTTCTCTTCGGTTACGTCGCGCGGTCTGCCCGCAAAGAGCGGAGCAAGGGTCGATTCCGTCGCCGCGACGATTTCGGCAATCGAAACGGTGTGGAATTCGATACCCAGATTTTCGGCGAGTTTGCGCGCATCGTCCTTGCTGTGTTCGCTCGAAATTTTCGACGGCATCGACACGCCTATTACGCGATCCCTGCCGAGTGCCTCGACCGCCAGAGCCGCCACGAGAGCCGAGTCTATCCCACCGCTCAAACCGATTAGCACGCGCTTGATGCCGCACTTTTCGATGAAGTCGCGCAGAGCCATCACGAGGGCTTTGCGGATGTCGGTATCGCCCGCGAAGTCGAATGCGTCGCCGTCGAAGCCCGAGAGCTTTTCGGTATCGACAACCCTGCAGCACTCCGTGAATTTTTCGAGGCACTGCGATTTCGGCGAATCGCCCGTTGCGTCGACATACATACTGCCGCCCGCAAAAACGATTTCGTCGTTGCCGCCAACCAGATTGCACCACAGAAGCGGCGCGCCGACGGTTTTGGAAACTTCGCAAAGCAGACCGCCCGCGTGGCGCACGGTGTCGTTCTGGCTCGAGAAAACGCTCGCGGAAATGTTTACGAGCAGGTCGATTTTCTTCGCCTGCGGCGTTGTCGGCGAATTGAGCGAGGCAAAGTAGTCGAGCGGCTTCGGGTAGTATTCGTAGCGCGAGGCGGTGGGAATTGTCGGAAGCGTCCAGATGTCTTCGCAAATGGTGATGCCTATGCGTTTGCCCCCGAAATCGACAATACAGAAATCGCGCCCAGAATCGAAGTTGCGGGCGTCGTTGAGCGCGCCGTAATTCGGCAGCAGGTGCTTGTCGCAGACGGCTGCGATTTTGCCGTTTTCAATCCAGTAGGCCGAGTTTGAAAAGCCTATCGAACCGCCGCACCTGCGCGGGCAGCCGACGAGCGCGGGAAGCGGAAGCTTCGCAGTCAAATCGGCGAGAACGCGCTGGGCTTGGTCGACGAATTTCCCGTAGAATACGAGGTCTTTTATCGGGTATCCCGATATTGCCGACTCGGGAAAAACCGCGAAATCAGCACCGTCGCGGACGAAAGTTTCGCACGCGGAAAGAATCTTTTGCGCGTTGCCTTCGAAATCGCCAACGCGCGTATCAATTTGCCCTACTCCGATTTTCATTTTCGGGGCAAGGATAACCCCGCAGCACCAAGCCTTGCAAGCTTATTGAAAATTTTTTGCGCGGAATTTACGCGTCTCGGGCGCGTTGTTTGGCGGCGCATTTTTGCGAAAATCAGAAGTCGTAGGAAACGCCCTCGGGCAGGTCTTCGGTTACGACCTTGCGCCACTTGCCGCCGACTTTCACAACCACGATGTCATGGTCTTTGTCGTAGAACATCGAGCCGTTCTTGGCGTTTTTAATGTTTTGCCTGCGCTGGAATTTCGCCTCTTCGGTGTAGTACAGCCCCATCCGCGCGTGCTTGTGGTCCATGTCCGACTTGAAATTTTCGCGCGGCAGCGGATAGTTGTCTATGTTCTCCTCGGGCTTCTCTTCGAGCAAATCGTCCGCGCCGATGTTGTCGAGCGAAAGCAGGTTTTTGAATTCGACATTCGCGTACATTATCGCCCTGTCGCGCCCGAAAAGACACGAGTGGTACGGAACGTCCGAACCCACCCTAAACCAGTTGTACGCGTCGAACCCCTCGCCGTATACCGCCGCGTAATAGTAAAGCTCGGCGACGGGTCTGCCCTCCTCGACATGCTTGTTCAGAATCAGCGTGATTCGCGACTTGTCGTCGTTTGCGTACGCCTCCAAAACGTGAAGCCCCCAACGCTTCTTTTCGGCACTCTCGCCGCCGCGCACCATAATGGTGGAGTTCGTGGAAATGGACGCGTCGAAGTGAATCGGCACGGGAGCTTTGTTTTTGTCCATTCCATAGTAGTAGGAGCGTTCGCCCCACTTCTCCCAATTCGGGTCGATGTGCGATTTTACGACTTTCTGGCGTTTGCCGCCGAAGAGTTTCGACAAAATATTTTTGAAAAATTCCATATTGGTTGAAATATTTTCAAATACATTTCGCTTGCAAGCTTATTGAAATAATCCGCCGCGTTTTCGCCGAAAAATAAAAAAGGGACTGCCCCGACTTTGCGGAACAATCCCCATGCTGTGCGGACTGCTATGTCCTACATTTACGGTTTCAAAAGCTTGTAGTCTTCGGCTGCAACCGTTTGACCGTTGTATACAAACGGCTTCTTGGAATAGTTGGTAACGATTCTGCTTCCGTCGGAATAAACGGTGAGGAATACCTCGGGCGCGATTTCGTCGTGGAAGTCCATATATTCAAGTTGCAGATATTTTACGTTTTGGTATTCGTCGTACGCCTCTTTGACCTTGGCGAACGTACTGTCTTTTGTGAGGTCGCCGTAATACGAGAGTCTTCCGCCGAATTCCATAAATTTCAGCCTGAGCTGCTTGGCATTTTTGTCGGTGTTCATAAGCGGCCACGCGGCGGCGGCGGGCTCGCGCATATTGTAGCCGATTGTCGTGAAGAACGGATTGCTCATTATGATTCCGTGGTACGCAATCTGCCAGAGCGGCGCGATTCTGTCGGCAAGCGGAACATTCTTTTTCATTACCTTTTCGGGCATCCACGCGGCATACAAAATGAAGTCGAGCGTGTTCGCAACGTGGTCGCAGCCGCTCTCCGAAGTAAAGCCGCCGAAGAAAGCCCGCGAAAGCAGCCCGATTTGGTTCATATAGTACGCGCACTCCTTGCGGGTTATCGGATGCGAGAGATCGAAACACGGATACGGCGTAATCGCGCTCGTCACGTCGATGTGGAGCGGACCGTTGAAGCCCAGCTGCTGCATCTTCGTATAATTTTCGAGAACCTGCTTATAATAGACCTGCTTAAAACAGGGGCGGTACGCCTCGCCGCCCATGCCGTCGTAGTGGATGTACGAGCCGTCGAGCTGAAGCGCGAGATCGTTTTTGTCGAATGCGGGCGAAATAGTGTAGTTTTCGGTATGCAAAATATGCGGGGCAACCTGAAAACCCAATTCCTTTCCGAGCGCGGTAAGCTGGCGGCATTTCGCGTTTCCGCCCAGTTCGGGCTCGGCTACGCCGTATATCGGGCATCTGCCGTTCGACCGCCAATTCCAGTTTGTCAAAATTATGTCCGCCTTTTCGATCCCCATTTTCTTGAGAGTCTTCAGCGATTCCATCATATTGTCGTAGTCGCGCAATTTTTGGATGTTCGGCTCGTCCACATCCTTCCAGTGATAGCCGCGGTTGAGCTTTGTCTCGTCCTTGCGCATAAATGTCGCCATCGAGAACTTCAGGTAAATTGCGTCGACCGAGTATTTCAGGCGCGGGTTGCCCTTTATGCGCTCCCTGAGCGGCAGAACTTCGCCGCGTTCAAGCTGGTACTTGCGGTACGCCTTGCCCATCGACGAATAGTTGGCCTTTTTGCCCTTGAAATATGCGTAGTCAATTACGATATCCTCGTATATCGGCATCCCGATTTCGGCGATGTGGAAACGCGGAAATACTTTGTACAGCCCCGAACGCACGTCGACATTCATCGAATACTCGTATTGCAGACCCTTTACGATTCCGACAAAAGCCTCGTTTCCCTTCTTTACCCCGTAAATGGGCAGACGGTTTTTTCTGAGCGAGTACGAACCGTTGTCTGCCTTGAACGAGCCCATCAGACCTTCCGCCATAATCCAATAGCCGTCGTCGCCTTTCTGGGCGGTGGAGTCTTCGGTTATGACGTCGATGTGTTTTACGTCGTCCCAAAACCAAGTCGAATACTTTGCATACGGAATCTTGAGACGCAGCGTATTTTTCGAAATCCGCTCCATTTTCACGGTTTCTTCGCTTACTTTTCCGTTTTTGCGCTCTATGACAAGCTGCGCGACATCGCTCATAGCCGATGCCACCGAAGCCGAAAGCAGCAGCGCGGCTACGGCGAGTTTCACTGATGATTTTTTCCCCATAAGAACCGAATAATAGTTTAGATTTTAACCCATTAAAAATCAGGCGGCCAATACGCACCTTCACACAGAAGCACAACCGTCCGCCTCTTAACGGAGAAACGATTACAAAAACATCGTTTTAAATGCAAACACAAAATTCAGCTTTAAACGAAAAATCGGTTCAAAGACTTATTTCAAGCGAGCAAACTTCTGTTGACTTCGGCGCGACCGTGGGCGCGTTTCTGCCTGCGGCGAAAGGCGGAACGCCCCAAAATTCGACCGCCCAAAACGGCGTTTCGTCGGGGATGCCCCAGTTTACGATACAATAACGCGGATCCAACTTGCCGTCGTTGAGAAGCAGAGCGATCTTCTCGTCGCTTTTCGAACAAACAACGCTAACGAGCGGCGAACGCAAAGACGAGTGTATCCGCGCAGTGGATTTTTCGCCGAACGACATCGAGTCGAACGCCACGGGACGCAGCAGTCCGTCGTTGTTTAGCACCAAATACGCCGCGGCACAATCGACAATTTGGCGGTAGTCCGAATGTTTTGTGCCGTCGATCCACGGCATCGCAAAAAACGGGTGGTAGCCGACTCCCCACGGAATCGCGATTTCGCCTTTGTTTACGAGACGGAATTCGACCCTGTACGAATCGCCGCGAAATTTGTAGTAGACGAAAAAGTCGTATTTGAACGGATACGCCTTTTGGCTGTAGTCGTTCTCGGCGAACTTCAGAAGAATGTCGCTATCGGAAACAGAAACGATTTCGAATCTGCCGTTGTCGGCGAATCCGAATTTGCGCATCGGCAGAATTTTACCGTCGGGCGATTTCCAAAAATTCGGCTTTTGACCGTCGTGCGACATCCCGCAAAACGGGAAGAAAACGGGCGCACCGCCGTAAACCGACGGCTCCGTGCCGAAGCTTCCGCGCACAACGCCGTCCGGCCAATAAATAACCTTTCTAACAGAACCGTCCGCGCGCTTGTAGTTCCACGACAATACCTGCGCGCCCTCCTCGGGGTTTAGCAGAAACGTCGAGTTTCCGACCGAAAACTCGTAAAGCTTCGCGCTGTCCTTCGAAACAATCGAGAGCTTAGCCGAAGGTTCCCGCGATACGCACGCCGAAACGGCAAATATCGACAGCGCGCACAACAACGATATCAAACATTTTTTCATCCCGTTAATCCTCTCAAATATTCCTGTTGTCTATCCGATTTTCGAAAGCGTGGCGACGCTCTCGATGTGGCGCGTCTGCGGGAAAAGGTCGAAGGGCTGCAGACGTTCGAGCTTGTAGCCGCGGGTTGTAAGATACGCCAAGTCGCGCGCCTGCGTGTCGGGTCCGCACGATACATACACAATGCGCTCGGGCGCGAATGCCGTAAGCTGCTCCAGAAACGCGGTGTCGCAGCCAGCGCGGGGCGGGTCGATTATCACCGACGTTTCCGCGCCGCCGAATTTCTTGGCAACGCCGTCGAAAATGGTCTCGGCCTTGCCTATCAGAAATTCGCAGTTTTTGATGTTGTTTATCTTGGCGTTTGCGTTGGCGCATACTATCGCCTTCGAGCTGATTTCCACGCCCGCGACGTTTTCAAAATCCTTCGCCGCGGCAAGCGCAAACACGCCCACACCGCAGTAGGCGTCGACCAAGTTGCGCGTTCCCTTCGCCTGCTCTATCGCGTATTGCACAAGCTCGGGCAAGATGTGCGGATTGTTCTGGAAAAATTCGCCCGCGCAGAACTGGTACGAAATTCCGCCGACCCTCTCGGTGCGGATTGCGGTGTTGTCTTGGCAAACCCCCTCGGCGCAGTCGCGCAAAAGCAGCGTTCCGCCGCGTCGCGGATTGCTCTTTTTGATTCGTTCGCGCGCGGCGGGCAAAGCCTCGTTGATGGCTTTCGAGGCAATCGGGCACTGCGGAACGTCGACAAGACTCGTTCGCCTGCCCTGCATAATGAACCCCACGGGCATATTGCCGCCGCGCGGTCTTTCGTAATGCGGAGTGAGCTTCGAACGGTAGCCGTACTGCACGGGAGACGGATGCGTCGACGAGACTTCGAATTCGATTCCGCCGATGCGCTTCATCAAATCGCGAACCTGTTTGCGTTTCCATTCGAGCTGCGCCGAATACGCCAAATGCTGATACTGACAACCGCCGCAAGTGCCGAAAAGCGGACACAGCGGCTTTACGCGGTCGGGCGACGGACGCAGAACTTCGACCAAATCGGCCTCCGAAAAATTCTTGCGGTTGCGGTACACGCGCGCCTTCACGCGTTCGCCGCCGAGGGCGAACGGCACCATCACAACCCAGCCGTCGATGCGCCCCACCCCGACGCCGAGATTGTTGAGGTCGTCTATCTCCAGTTCTACAATCTGGCGGTAGGCGAAAGGCGTTGGCACGAAGTTTTTGGGAGCTGTATCTTGTTTGTCCATAAAAAAAGTTGTAATGACAGTTTTTTATGTTTTCGTGTAAGGGCAACAATAAAAATATGTCGGAAGAATTTATACAGAGCAGACAGAATCCGAGAGTGAAGCTTTTGTTGAAGCTGCGCGACAGGGCGGGTCGCCGCAAGACGGGGCTTTTTACGGTCGAAGGGCTGCGCGAGCTCTCGCGCTGCGCGGAGCTTGTCGGCGCGGAGGAAATATACTTCTGCCCCGAGTTTTTCAAAAGCCCCGAACACTCGCTCTTTGTCGAAAAAATCCGCGGCGAAGGCAAAATCCCGCTGTGCCGCCTCTCGGAAGGCGCATTCGAAAAAGTGTCGAACCGCGAGGGCTGCGACGGACTTTTGGGGGTCGTCAAACAGTGGAACTGCTCGCTCGCCGACATCGACATTTCGGACGCGGAAAATCCGACACTGCTTGTGGCAGACTCGATAGAAAAACCGGGGAATCTGGGGGCGTTGCTGCGCAGTGCGGACTCGCTCGGCGCGGCGGCGGTGGTGCTGACAAACCCCGTGGGCGATATCTTCAACCCCGCAGTGGTGAGGTCTTCGCAGGGGGCGTTGTTCTCGGTGCGCATTGCGGAATCGACGCCGAACGAACTCTGCAAGTGGCTTGGGGAACATAAAATCAAGACGGTCGGAGCACACCTGCGGGCGGAAAAATTCCTGTGGCAAACGGATATGTCGAAGCCTTGCGCGATTGTGGTTGGCGCGGAGTCGACGGGGCTCGGCGAAGACTGGAACGGACTGCTCGACGAAACGGTAAAAATCCCGATGCACGGAATCTCGGACAGTATGAACGTAAACATAGCCGCCTCGATATTCCTCTACGAAGCCCTCCGCAGCAGGCTGTAGATTTCGGAAAATTCCGCAAACGCACGAACAAATTTACGCACAAAAAGGCGGCAACCGAAATTGCCGCCTTTTGTCACATCCGTTAAAGTCGCCGTTTAGAATTTCAGGTTCGAGAATGCGTCTCCGAACGAGTTTCCGAAGGGTTGGTTCGAACGGCGCGGTTGGAAGCCGTTGCCGTTTCTGCCGCCACGCGGCGCGCCGCGGGCTGCCGACTCTCCCGCGCTCTTTACCCTCTTCTGCGGATTGCTCTTCATCGAAAGCCCTATTCTCTTCCGCGCCAAATCGACTTCCATCACGCACACGTTCACTTTTTGCTGCGGCTTTACAACGTCGTGCGGGTCTTTCACGAATGTATCCGAAAGTTCGCTGATGTGGACGAGCCCGTCTTGGTGTACTCCGATATCGACGAACGCGCCGAATGCGGTTACGTTGGTGACGATTCCGGGGAGGCGCATTCCCTCCTGCAAGTCTTCGATTTTATTCACGCCCTCGGCGAACGAGAATGCTTCGAATTTTTCGCGCGGGTCGCGCCCCGGCTTGCCGAGTTCCTGCATAATGTCTTTGAGAGTCGGCATACCGAGCTCGCCGTCGACGTATTTTTTCAAGTCGATTTTCGCGCGGGTTGACGGGTCGCGCAGGAGTGTTGCAACATCCGTGCCCAAGTCGGACGCCATTTTCTCGACGACCGCGTAGCGTTCGGGGTGGACTGCGCTTGCGTCGAGCGGGTTGTCGCCGCCGCGGATTCGCAAAAAGCCCGCAGCCTGTTCGAATGTCTTCGCGCCAAGCCCCTTGACTTTCAGAAGTTCGCGGCGCGACTTGAACGGTCCGTTTGCGTTGCGGTATTCTACTATGTTTGCCGCCGTCGTACCGTTCAACCCCGACACGTACGAAAGCAGCTGTTTGCTCGCCGTGTTCACCTCGACTCCCACGCTGTTTACGCAACTCACGACGGTGTCGTCGAGCGAACGCTTGAGCATTGTCTGGTTTACGTCGTGCTGATACTGTCCCACGCCGATTGACTGCGGGTCGATTTTCACGAGTTCCGCGAGCGGATCCATCAGGCGTCTGCCGATTGAGACCGCGCCGCGTACGGTGATGTCGTAGTTCGGGAACTCCTCTCGCGCGACTTCCGACGCCGAATAAATCGAAGCACCGCTTTCGTTGACCATCACCACGGGAATCGTCGGAGGAAGACCGAGCGAGCGGACGAACGCTTCGGTCTCGCGCCCCGCCGTGCCGTTGCCGATTGCGATTGCCTCGATTTCGAAACGCTTGCAGTAGCCGAGAATTTTCAGCTTGGCGTCCTCGAGTTTCATCGCGCCCTGTTCGGGATAAATTACGTCGTTGTGGAGAAGGTCGCCCTGTCTGTTCAGACAGACAACCTTGCAGCCCGTGCGGAAACCGGGGTCGATTGCCAAGACGTTTTTGCGTCCGAGGGGCGATGCCATCAAAAGTTCGCGCAGATTGTTCGCGAAAATTTTCACCGCCTCCTCGTCGGCGCGTTTCTTGACTTCAAGGCGCATGTATGTTTCGGATGTCGAAGCAAGCAGGCGGTTGTAGGAATCCTCCGCCGCAAGGGCGACCTGCTTTGCCGACTCTCCGCTGCCCTTGACGAAAAGTTTTTTGAGAATCGAAACCGCGCCAGCCGCGTCTTCGGGAACTATGCGCATAATTAGGAACCCCTCCGCCTCTCCGCGGCGCACCGCAAGTATTCGGTGGCTCGGCGCGTCCTTCGCCCTCTCGGACCACTGGAAGTAGTCGCGGTATTTCGCGCCCTCCTGCTCCTTGCCGAACATCACTTTCGACGACATGTCGGACTCGCTCTCGAAATACGCGCGCACCGCCGCACGCGCCTGCGCGTCGTCGGCAATGTTTTCGGCGATGATGTCGCGCGCGCCCGCCAACGCGGCTTCGGCGTCGGCAACCTCCTTTTCGGAATCGACAAACTCGGCGGCTTTCGCCGTGCAGTCGGCATCCTGATTTTCGAGAATGAACTGCGCAAGCGGCTCGAGCCCCCTCTCCTTTGCGATTGTAGCGCGCGTGCGACGTTTGGGCTTGAAAGGCTGGTAGATGTCTTCAATGCGGGCGAGAGTTTCGGCGGCGTCGAGCGCGGCGGAAATCTCGGCGGTCAAAAGCTTGCGCTCCTCGAGCGACTTCCTGACGGCGGCGCGGCGGTCGTCGAGCGCGGCAAGTCGTTCCAAATCGTCGCGGATTTTAGTGATGGCAACTTCGTCGAGCGAACCCGTCGCCTCTTTTCTATAACGCGCAATAAACGGCACGGTCGCGCCCTCCTCGAGCAGCTTGGCTACCGCACCTACCCCGCCGACGGGAATGTTCGATTCCGTCGCGATTTTAATAATGTGGTCCTGATTCATATCGCAAAAATTTAAATTCGAATGTACCCGACCACTATCGCAAAACCGCCCGAAAAAATCAAAGAGAATCTTGGCGGTTGCCGCAAAATTTATTAAGATTGACAAGCAGTGCGCCCAGTCGATTATGGAGCGGATAGACACGTAAAAAGATGAAGAAACCGATTAAAGTTACCGTTACGGGTTCTACAGGCCACATCGGCTACTCGTTGCTATTTAAAATCGCCAACGGCGGAATGTTCGGCGAAGACCAACCCGTCGATTTGATGATGCTCGGCGTATACCCAGGGGCGGGCTCGATGCGTGTGGGGCTTGCAATGGAACTTGAAGACTGCGCCTACGAAACCCTCAATTCGATGCGCTCCACAACCGACCTCGACGAGGGTTTCGACGGAGCTAACTGGATTATTATGCTCGGCTGCGCACCGCGCAAAAAGGGAATGGAACGTGCCGACCTGCTCGAAATGAACGGCAGAATGTTCATAGGTCAGGGCGCAAGCATCGCGAAGAACGCGGCGAACGACGTGCGCATTCTGGTCGTTGGCAACCCGTGCAACACAAACGCGTGGATTGCGATGAACAACGCCGCAGGCGTGCCGACCGACCGCTGGTTCGCCCTGACAAGACTCGACGAAAATCGGGCGAAGGCGCAACTTGCAAAGAAAGCGGGAGTGCGCGTGGGCGACGTATCGAATATGTGCGTGTGGGGTAACCACTCGAACACACAGTTCCCCGATTTCTACAACGCGAAAATCTGCGGGAAACCCGCCCTCGACGTAATCGGCGACGAACAGTGGCTGAAGGACGACTTCATAAAAATCGTGCGCAACAGAGGCGCGGCGGTGATAGAGGAACGCGGCGCGTCGAGCGCGGCGAGTGCGGCAAGCGCGATAGTCGATACCGTGAAATCGATAATAACGCCGACCCCCGCAGGCGACTTCCACAGCGTGGCAGTCTGCTCCGACGGCTCGTACGGAACGCAAAAGGGACTGATAACCTCAATGCCGATTCGCAGCGACGGGAAAAAGATAGAAATCGTACAGGGCTTGCAAATAAACGACTTCGCCAGAGAACAAATAGACAAATCGGTGGCGGAACTCGCCGACGAAGCGGCAACCTTCAAATCGATAGAAACCCTGTCGCTCTAACGGAAAAGCAAAAAACATCGCCTCGGAGGAGGAAAAATTTTCCGCCTCCGCGTATTTTTTCGATGCTTCAAACATACCGATAGCAATAGGTATCCCACACCCGCCAATTCGGATAAAATGTTCGATATTTGGCAGTCCCCCCACACGAATAAGTTGCGGGACGGCTTGCGACGCCTTTTATTTTGCGCTAATAATCAGACAAAAAAAGCCCGCAACTCGTTAAGAATTGCGGGCTTAAAAACAATGCTCAAGGGGGGACTCGAACCCCCACGACAGTGAAGCCACATGAACCTGAATCATGCGTGTCTACCAATTTCACCACTTGAGCGAAAGGTTATCCTTTTTTTGCGGATTTTACTCCGACACCCAAAAAGCTCTCGCCGACGTTCCCCGGCAGAGATTCGAACTCCGACTAGATGAACCAAAATCACCTGTGCTACCATTACACCACCAGGGAGAAGTCTGTCGTTCCTTTTTGGTGGAGATGATCGGGTTCGAACCGACGACCCCCACAATGCCATTGTGGTGCTCTTCCAACTGAGCTACATCCCCAAAAAAGTATTTCAAAAACACTGGCGAATTTTTTCATTTCGTCAATGATTTTTTCAAATTTTTTTTCAAACGCTTTTGTGTTTTCGTCGAATCGGTGCGCAAAAAAATCGCGGGTGTTCTCCACGTCCGCGATTTCCGGATTTTGTCTTTCAGACTTTCGCCCTATTTCACGGGCACGCCCGCGTCTTTGAGTTTTTGGATGAAGGCTTCGTCCGCGCTCGAGTCCGTTATTACCTTGTCTATCATATCGAAGTCGGCGAAGAATCTCGAGCTTCTCACGCCCAGTTTCGACGCGTCGCAGAGCAGGATTTTTTCGCGGCAGTATTGGAGCACGTTTTCCTTGAATTCGGCGTGGATTTCCGCAACTTCGCTCGCACCGCGTTCCAAGTCGAGACCGTTGCACGAGAAGAATGCCTTGTCCACCGAAATTTTGCGCACTGTAGACCACGCAGTCGCCCCGCCGTAGCTCAGGCTTACTCTGTCGAGTTTTCCGCCCGTCGCGATGACATTTATTTTATTTCTTCCCATCAGCGGAACGACGGTATCGTGTGCGTTTGTTATTACCGTTATTTCCATATCGGGCAGGATTTCCGCAAGTGCCAGCACGGTCGAGCTTGCGTCGAGCAGAATTGTATCGCCCTCTTTTATAAATTCGAGTGCCTTTTTGGCTATTTCCTGTTTTGCGGCACGGTGTTCTTTAAGGCGTTTCTGAAGCGGGATGTCTATTGCGCGTTTTTCGATGCGCAGTGCGCCGCCGTGGGTACGGATAAGTTTGTTTTCGGAATCGAGATACTCCAAGTCTCGACGTATTGTTTCGTCGGTTACGTCGAACTGTTTTGCGAGTTCGATTGTGCGCAAGCTCGGCTGTGTTTCGAGCATTTCGAGTATGACTCTTTGGCGTTGTCTGGCTAACATAATGCGGAATTTATTTAAAGGCACGGTTTCGATAGTCAAGAAGATTCATTACGGCACGTCAAACATTGAGCAATATTTGAGGCAATCAAAACATTTTCCAAAAAAATCCATTTGTAATCAACATAATGCTTGCAAGGTTTGGCACTTTCCGTTTTAATGATTCTTATGCACACAGGAATTTCGTTGAAATGTTTTACGGTTGCCGTCTGTTCTTTTTTGGCGGCGGAAAGTCTCATCTCGTCGCCCGTGTTGATTCGCCAGACGAACAACGACGGCACAGTTTCGGAGAGGAAAATAGACAGTCGGGAGCTTGGCGGCGGGCTTGAACGCATCACAATAAAAAAGGAGTCGCTTGCCGACGTTGCGTATGTCGACGTAATCCCCGATTTCGCCCGTGCGAAGAAAGGCGACGATGGCTATTGGGTTGACGGGCGCGGTTGGTACGGCAGGTTCGACCGCGACAACGGCGAGTTTTGTTATATCAGAAGTTTTATGCCCATTTTCGGCATGAAGAAAGCCGACAAGACGTTCTGGGCAGTCGTCAAAACGTACCGCTTCAACTACGATTTCAGGGTAGATGTCAAGGACGGCAACTACGCAGTTTATCCGCGTTTCAGAATAGACAATGTGCGGAAGTTTTTCGAGCCGTACGACGACATCGTCGTGGAATACCGCGCGCTCGAGGGAGACGACGCCAACTATTCGGGAATGGCTCGCGGCTACCGCAACTACCGCATTGCCCGCGGCGAAATAACGCCGATAAAAGAGCGCGTAAAAAAGTATCCCGAGCTTGACTATCTATGCGATTCAATCGTCGTGCGAATCCAGACGCACGGAGCAAAGCCCATCCCCGAAACCGACATCACCTACACCAAGGAAACCGAGCAGCCCATTATTGCGCATATGCCCTTCGGCGTGTCGGAGGAATTTGTACAGGCAATCAAGGATTCGGGCGTAGACAAGTGCACAATCGTTTCGGCGGGTTGGAACAACGGCGGCTACGACGGCAGAACGCCCTCGCACTTTCCCGTTGAAATCACGTTCGGCGGCGAGGAGGCATTCCGCAGGCTCATCAGGAAAACGCAGGATTTGGGCTTCCAATTCACTTTGCACGCAACAAACACCGACGCGTATCCCGTCTCGCCAATGTGGTCGCCGAGCTACATTTCGAAGTGGCGCGACGGCTCGCTTGTCAAGGGCGGCGTATGGGCGGGCGGACAGTGTTTTATGGTCTGCCAACGCGCCGCGTGGAATGGTTGGACGCCGAAAGAGCTTGAGCAGATGCGCGACCTCGGCGCGAGGGGCCCGCACTACATCGACGTATTCTCGTCGCTCTACCCCACCCCGTGTGCCGACCCGAACCATTTGGCGACTCCCGAAATCACGGCGGAGTATCAAAACAAAATTCTCGCGCGGTCGAAAGAGCTTTTCGGCTCGGCTGCGTCGGAGGCGGGCTTCGACCACGTTGCGGGGAATATCGACTACATCAACTACATCGGCGGCGCGTTGAAAGTTCTGCGCGAGCACCGCGAGAACAAGCTTATTGACGGACTTTTCCCGCTTTGGGAAATCGTCTACCACGGAATAGTCATGTACAATTCCGACCGCGAAACGCAAAACCACACGCGCGGGAAATGTCCGTACAAGCTCGACAAGAGCGGCGACCCGCGTTGGATGGAGGGCGACGGAAAGGTCGACCCGTTCGTTTCGCTGAAAATCGTCGAATTCGGCGGTAAGCCCATTTTCTATACATACAAGTTCGCCGACGTTCCCAGAATCAAAAAGGCGTGGGACGAATTCGTGCCCGTGCGCCGACTGCAACGCGAGCTTATGCAGTCGCACGAGGAGATAGCAAAGGACGTGTTCCTTGTGAAGTACGAAGACGGCAGCAGGGTTGTCGCGAACTACAACAAGACTCCGTTCAAATTCGAGGGCGTCGAAATCCCCGCAATCGGCTACAAACTTTTCGAACCAAACAAATAAATCGACTATATATGAAAAAGTACCTTATAACACTGTCATCGATAATTGCGGCGGTCGCAGCGTACGCCTCGTATGACGTTGCGGCGATAGTCTGGCCCGCCTACCACCCCGAACCGCGATGGCGCGAGCTTGGCATTTTCGGACACGGAAACGGCGAATGGCAGAACGTCTACGAAGCCGTACCGAAATTCGAGGGGCACAACCAACCGCTCGTTCCGCTCTGGGGCTACGAGAAGGAAAACGACCCAATCGCCGTTGCGCGCAAAATCGACGCAGCCCTCGCCGCGGGCGTAAACGTGTTTATGTACGACTGGTACTGGTACGGCGGCAGACCGTTTCTCGAAGGCGCGCTCAACGACGGCTTCCTTAAAGCTCCCAACAACGAGCGAATGAAGTTCTTTATAATGTGGGCAAACCACGATGTCGATTCGCTCTGGAACAACAAGGTTCACGGAAAGAAAAAGCTCGAGACCGTCTGGAGTGCCGACGTATCGCTCGACGAATTCAAGAACGTGCTCGTTCCGCGCTTCATCGAGTATTTCAAAAAGCCCAACTACTATAAAATAGACGGCAAGCCCGTCTTTGCAATGTACCTTATGCGAAACCTCATCAGGGGCGTGGGCGGAGCGGAAAACGCAAAGGACGCGCTCGACTACTTCCGCGCGGAATGTAAAAAAGCGGGCTTTGCGGGGCTTCATCTGATGTCGCTGACCGCCGGAAACCGCAAGGTTCCGATTGCGGGCAACGACAAGCCCGCCCCGGAGGAAGTATCGAAGTACTACGGCTACGACTCGATGTCCACATACAACTGGGCGGGAGTTATGAACAGCGACTACATAACGTGGCGCACAACCGCAATGGCGAAATGGGATACATTCAAAAAAGAGGCGGGCACGTTCTTCCCGATTGTTTCCACGGGTTGGGACAACAATCCGCGCTGGCCGAAGGAAAAGACGACAAAAACGGTTACGGGCAAGTCGCCAGTCGAGTACGAGAAGTCGCTGCGGATGGCAAAGGATTGGGCTGACAAAAACATCCCCGCGGGTATGCCGAAGCTCATCCTCATCAACGCGTGGAACGAATGGACAGAGGGCGAATACCTCGAACCCGACAAAACCTACGGGTACGACTACCTGAACGCGACCGCCCGCGTCTTCGGCGGACACGGACAGGCAAAAGAATAATTTTGTCCCGCAAAAACAAAACGGCGGATGTCGGAGAATTTCGGCGTCCGCCTTTTTCGTATCCGCGCGGGAAAAATCGCTACAATTTTGTCGGGAAAATCGGCACAAAAAATTGTACATTTTTGTAGGAATGCGCTGTTTTTTTAGATTACAACTTGACGCATAGCCGATGAATACGAGAATTGCGGCAGATTTTGTTAAAAATCCAATCAAAGGAAAAAAATGAACAAATATGTAGCAAAGGTTCTCGAAGACCTCAAAGCAAAGCAGCCGTGGGAAAAGGAATTCCTTCAGGCGGCCGAAGAAGTACTCTCGTCGTTGAGCGCAGTTCTCGACAGCGATTCCAAATACGAAAAGAACAAGATTCTCGAAAGAATGGTAGTTCCCGAAAGAATCATTATGTTCCAAGTTCCGTGGGCTGACGACAAGGGCGAAATTCAGGTAAACCAAGGCTACCGCGTTCAGTTCAACAGCGCAATCGGCCCCTACAAGGGCGGTCTGCGTTTCCACCCGTCGGTAAACTTGGGCATCCTCAAGTTCCTCGGTTTCGAACA
>URJY01000014.1 GCA_900548275.1 uncultured Opitutales bacterium
AAAAACAAACCCCGCCGCAAAAAAACCTGCGGCGGCAAAAACCCCCGCCGACAAGGCGAAAAAACCCGAGAAAAAACAACCCGCCACCAAGCAGGCGGCGGCAAAGAAACCCGTTGCGGCTAAAGCCGAAAAGGGCGCGAAAAAATCCGCGGCAAAGCCCGCCGTAAAAGCCGAAAAATCGGTTGCCGCGGCGGTCAAAGAACCCGAAGTTCAACAGTCCAAGAAGGCTGTCCAACCGCAGCGCATTCCCGGATCTACGGGCGGTTCGAAAGGGCACTTGCGCCCCTCCCACAACATTTATTTTTCCATCGAAGACCTCGACGCGTACTTCGAAAAACGCGATTCGATGTCGGCGCAACCGAAAGCCGAAAAGGCGGCGGTGAAATCGAAAGCCGCGCAACCCGCCGCGGCAAAGCCCGTCCCGCAACAGGTCGTGCCCCGCAAGCCGCTTGCGGTCGCCACGGTCTTCGACATTCTCGGGCTCAACCCCGTCGTCGCGCAGTCGCACGAAAAGCTCGAAGAGCAGGACGTTCCGCGCAAGTGGAAGAAGTACTACAAAATGCTCGTCGACCTCAGAAAACACCACTCGAGCGGCGTAAAGGAACGCTCCGAGGAAGTGCTCAAGCGTTCGGCGAAAGACGACGCGGGCGACCTGTCTTCGTACGGGCAGCACCTTGCCGACGCGGGCAGCGAGAGCTTCGAGCGCGATATGGCGTACAACCTCATCTCGAACCAGAAGGAGGTTCTTTCGGAAATCGAAGAGGCAATCAAGCGCATCAAAAACGGCACATACGGAATTTGCGAAATAACGGGCAAACCCATCCCCGAATCGCGTCTGATGTCCATCCCCTACACGCGTTGCACGAAAGAGGGGCAGGAAATCAAGGAGCGTGAGGCGAAGCGCATAAAGGACAGCCGCAGGGCGTCGATTTACGATATGGGCGATGCTTCGCAGTCGTCTTCGCAGTCGGACTCCGAGGAGGAGTCAGGTTCGTAGTCGGATATGGCACGTTCCCGCTCAAATGTCGTGCGCAGGGGCGACGTCGCAAAAGTGCCGTCGCGCGCATTTTTCGTGGCGGCGTTTCTTACGATTGTCGCCGACCAAATCACAAAGTACGCTATAATCAAGAATATAGCGTGGTCGTACGGCAATCCGACCTACCATTTCAACGGCGAAAACAAGCCGATAGCGGTAATCGACAACTTCCTGTACATCGTGCACATCACAAACGAGGGCGCGGCGTGGGGGATTTTGTCGGGGCAGACGTATCTGCTTGCGTCCATTGCGATAATCGCGCTTTTTGCGGTGTGGCTCTTCCGCCGAAGCTTGGGATTTTCGCATTTCTGGGGGCGCGTTGCGCTCGGAATATTTGCGGGCGGGGTCATCGGCAATCTGATTGACCGCATGCGCTTCGGGCACGTTATCGACTTTATCGACGTGCATTTGCCGCTTGTAAACTACCGCTGGCCGGCGTTCAACGTCGCCGACTGCGGCATAACCGTCGGCGTTGCAATTTACATAATCGCCGTCTTCTATTACGGCGACGATTGACATCGTTCGAATATCGCCATTTCGCAAAATTTGCGGACACAAAAAAACGGCTTCGGGAAAATCCGAAGCCGTTTTCGTTTCTTTCGAAATTTCGATTAGCCAATCTGGTAGCGCGTGAAACGCTTTACTTCGATTTTTTCGCCGATTGTGGCAACCTTGTGGGTAATCAAATCGCCGATAGTCATCTTGTCGTCCTTTACGAAAGGCTGTTCGAGCAGGCAAATTCCCGAGATGAACTTGTCGATTTTGCCGTCGACAATCTTCTGCTTGATAGCGTCGGGCTTTTTGTCTTCAGCCAGCTGCGCAAGGGCGATTTCGCGTTCCTTGGCAACGAGGTCTGCGGGAACTTCTTCGCGCGAGATGCAGATGGGAGCCGCCGCAGCGATGTGCATGCACAGGTCGCGCACGAAAGCCTTGAAGTCTTCGTTCTTTGCAACGAAGTCCGATTCGCAGGCAACTTCGATGAGCACGCCCACCTTGTTGTTCGAGTGGATGTACGCCGCGACCAAGCCTTGCGAAGCCGTTCTGCCCGCTTTCTTCGCCGCCGTTGCAACACCCTTCTTGCGGAGGATTTCGATTGCCTTTTCTTCGTTGCCTTCGGCTTCGGCGAGGGCTTTTTTGCAGTCCATCAGACCTGCGCCCGTTGTCGCGCGGAGGTCGCTTACCATTTTTGCAGTAATTTGCATAGCGATTAAACTTTGTTTGGGTTATGCTTTGGGTTCTTCAACCTTGTCGGCGTCGATGCCCTTGAACGAAACTTCCGCCGCGGGAGCTTCCTCTTTCTTGGAGACGATTTGCGGGTTCTTTACCTGAACCGTGCGGCGGCTGAGACCGTTCTGGATTGCTTCCACGATGACTTCCGTGATGAGGCGGATGCTCTTTACGGCGTCGTCGTTAGCGGGAATCGGGTAGTCTACGAGGGTCGGGTCGGAGTTCGTGTCGACGATTGCAACGACGGGGATTCCGAGCTTGCGGCATTCCGCAACCGCGATTTCCTCGTTCTTGATGTCGACGATGAAAGCCGCGCCGGGGAGCTTCTTGATTTCCTTGATGCCCTCGAAGTTGCGGTTCATTCTGTCCATTTCGCGGCGGATTGCGGCGGCTTCCTTGGCGTAGAGCTTGTCGAGTGCGCCCGAAGCTTCCATATCGAGGAACTTCTTGTACTTTTTGAGGCTCGACTGGATTGTTTCGAAGTTTGTCAGCGTGCCGCCGAGCCAGCGGTTTACGCAGAAAGGCATATTGCACATCGTTGCGGCTTCGCGGAGGATTTCCTGCGCTTGGCGTTTTGTGCCGATGAACATAACGTCCTTGTTCGAAGCTACGATTTCTTCGAGGAAAGCTACCGCTTTTTCGATTTGTGCGTAGGTTTTTTCGAGGTCGATAATCGAAACGCCCGAGCGGTGGTCGTAGACATAGGGCTTCGATTTCGGGTTCCAGCGGCGTGTTTGGTGACCAAAATGTACGCCTGCGTCGAGGAGGTCTTTGAGTGTGATATTCATATTTTTATTGCTCCGTATTTGCTTTTGCAAACCTGGGATATTATCAGATTTGAGGTTGATTTTACCGACAACCGCACCGTGCGATTATCTGAAAGCGTTCCATAAAATATCATCGCTAACCCACGCGCAAGCAAATTCTTCAGGTTTTTCTTTCGGGGGTATTCGTTCTTTTTTGCGCAATTTTCATTCGCCGTTTGCGAAATTTTATAAAATTTTTGTCCGTCTTGGCGCGATTTTTTTTGCGCGTTGTCTTTTTCTTCGGTCTTTTACGCGCGCTTTTAAGTTTTGTATTTATTTGCTGATAAAAATGTTGACAACAAATCCCTCTTTGTTTTGTATCGGCGGCGTTTGATACCCGAATTTGCAAACATACCCGATTTAAAAGCTTTGAGATTGTCCGTTTAAATGGTACAATCGCTCCCGCAATCCGAAAAACCGCGCCCGATATCTCTTTGAAGGGTTTCGTTTTCTCGGCGGAATTTTCGGAAAGGCATTGAAAGATGTCTTTTCGGGAAAGAGTAGTAGAGTAGGTTAATAATAAAGGCGTCCTCGAAAGAGGACGTTCTTTTTTTTTAGGCTTGCGAGGTTGGGCGATATGGGCGTTTCGCTTTTTTGCCCGTCGATGACACGTATGTCAAATACGCTTACATCGCCACCCAAAAACAAAGCCACGCTTCTCATCCCAATCTCGCAAGCCTAAAGGGTTAGCGGAGAGACCGTGGGCGGGTTCGCTTTTTGTGTTGTCGTTATCTTTATTTCGGTGCGCAAAAAAAGGCGGCAACAGGATGTCGCCGCCGAGTGTGGGGTTGTTTTTATGTTATTTTTCGAGCAATGTTGCCGCGAATTTTACGCAGTCTTGGCAGGGCGTCTTGAATTTTGTCTTGATTTCGAGGCATTTTGTCGAGCCTGCCAGTTTTTCAAAATTTTCTTTTGCCGCCTGACGGCGTTCTTCGGGCAGAACTTGCAGTGCGGCGTAGAGAGCCCCGCACATATTGTCGGGGGCGCGTCCGCCGCTGTTTGCCTTCATTTCGTCGAGTCTGTTTTCGTCGTCGCCGTATGCCGCCCAGATTGTCTGGGCGCACGAATACGGGTTGCGGAACGAGTCCAACGCCTGTTGCATTTTATCCATTTTCAATGGCCTCTTGCTGAAGTTTTGCGATTTTCTGCGTGCCGATTTTCGCAAGCGAAAGGAATTGCGCAAGTTGGGTGTCGTCGAAGACCGCCTCTTCGCCGCTTGCCTGAATTTCGACGAATTTCCCCGAGCCGGTCATAACGATGTTTGCGTCAACTTCGGCGTCTTTGTCTTCTTCGTAGGGAAGGTCGAGGACGGTTTTGCCGTCGCACACGCCCACGCTGATTGCAGCCACCGAGTCGCGGAACGGGTCTTCTGCGATGTCGCCCGAGTCGAGCAGTTTTTTGACGGCAAGTTTTGCGGCAACGTATGCGCCGCTAATCGACGCCGTGCGCGTGCCGCCGTCCGCCTGCAGTACGTCGCAGTCGAGCCAGATTGTGATTCCCGCGATTTTTTCGAGGTCGGCGACCGCGCGGATTGAGCGTCCGATAAGCCGCTGTATTTCGACCGAGCGTCCGTCCACTTTGCCCGCCGACGAAGCGCGTTGCTTGCGCGAGAGTGTCGAGTAGGGCAGCATGGAGTATTCCGCGCTAATCCAGCCTTTGGGCGGGGTGAGGGCGTTCATCCAAGCGGGGACGCGCTTTTCGGCGGTCGCCGCGCATATGACTTTTGTGTTGCCGAACGAAACGAGCACCGAGCCCGTGGCGTTGGGGGCGATTGACGTTTCGAATTTAATGGGGCGGGTTTGGTCGCAGGCTCTGCCGTCGGAGCGGGCGAATTCCGATTTTTCAGTTTCGTTTTCCATTGTTGTAAATAAGGTATGTTTCGAGTTTGTATTCGGGCTTGTGAAATCGGGCTTGATAGGGCGTTTCGGTTTTCGCCGTCAATGACACGTATGTCGAATACGCCTACATCGCCGTCGAACCCCAAAGCCACCCTCTGAAGCCCGATTTGACAAGCCTAAGCAGCGCGGCGATGCCGCGCGCGGAAAATTCGAATTCTAATTTTTCACTTTCATTTTCCATTGGTTTTCCGTTAATATTACGGCGTTTTTATTTCACAAGAATATTATTGAAAGGAATACTTTTTATGGAAAGCAGGAATGTTTACGAATCTTCGTTTTTGAGCAATGCGCAGCGGTCGGCGTCGCGCGCGGCTTTTCTCAGGAAGACGTATCTGAATCTGGCGTTTGCAATTCTCGCCTTTGTCGGCATCGAGGGGCTTTTGATGCAGTGGCAGCCCGCGATAGAGCTTGCGCAGACGATGGTTTCGGGGCGCAACTGGCTTGTCGTGCTGCTTGCGTTTATGGGCATTTCGTGGTTGGCGAACACTTGGGCGTTGCAGCCCTCGTCGATAGGCAAACAGTATGCGGGGTTGTATCTCTATGTGTTTGCTGAAGCCGTCGTGTTTCTGCCGCTTCTGCTTTTGGCGAATGCGATTGCGCCCGACACAATCGGGCAGGCGGCGATTCTTACGCTTTCGCTTGTCGGCGGTTTGACGGCGGTCGTTTTTCTGACGGGCAAGGATTTCTCGTTCTTGGGGGCGTTTTTGTCGATCGGCTTTTTCGTGTCGCTGGGCGTGATAGTTTGCGCCCTTATTTTCGGCTGGCAGTTGGGCTTGTGGTTCTCGCTTGCGATGGCGGGGTTTGCGGCGGTCGCGGTGCTCTACCAGACGGGCGCGACGGTCTACCGCTATGACGAAAGCCAGTATGTGGCGGCGGCGTTGGGCTTGTTCGCCTCGATTGCGATGCTGTTCTGGTACATTTTGCAGATTCTGTTAAATAACAGGCGGTAGAAAATTAAGTTTTTCCGCAACGCGTCGATAGAAGAACTGTAGCGGAAAAATTTCCCCAAGGCGCAAGCCGACAGTAGTGATAGTAGGCGACATCCCGAACCGAACGGTTCGGGATGTCTCTGTTTTGATGGGGGTATTTCGGCAATCGGGAATTGTTCCGATAATATTCTTGACAAAAACGTACGCAATCGCGTACGGTGATAATCGAAAGAAAGGATTACTATGACCGCAATATCTTCTACCTTTGCAAGGAAAAGGCTCTACTCGCTTATCGACGAGGTTGCCGAAACCTCCACGCCCGTCGTAATTACGGGCAAGCGCGCAAACGCCGTTATGGTGTCCGAATCCGACTGGAACGCCATACAGGAGACGCTGTATCTTAACTCGATAAAGGGGATGGGCGAATCCATCAAAAAGGGTATGAAAACGCCGATTTCCAAATGCTCCAAAAAGCTTAGTTGGTAGCAATGTTCGAGTTGGTTTACACCGCGCAAGCCCGAAAGGACGCAAAAAAGATTGCCTCGAGCGGGTTGAAGGAAAAAGCGCAAAATCTGCTTGCGATTTTGGGGGTTAACCCGTTCCAAAATCCGCCCCCGTTCGAAGCGTTGGTGGGCGATTTGACGGGCGCGTATTCCCGACGGATAAATATCCAACACCGCCTTGTTTATCAGGTTTACGCCGAAGAAAAAGTTGTGAAAGTCCTCAGAATGTGGACTCACTGCGGGTAATTTTTACGCTCCGCCGTCTTGTATTTTTCATACGACAGACAGGGCTTTTTCGCGACGGAGAGAGTGGTCGCGTTTTTTTGTCTTCAAAAACGGCGGTATATCGGCAAAAGAAAAGGGTTTGCCCGCAAAACGGAACAAACCCGAAATTTTCGTTGTCGCCTTGGTTAATCCCTGTTCGGGGGCGGCGGGGGGAAGGGGCGCGAGAGCATTCTTTTCATCATATCCTTTACTTCGGGGTCTTTGATTAGCTCTTCGCGTTCGGCGTCGTTGAGCACTCCGTCGCCGTCCTTGTCGTATTTTTTGACGAGGTTGGCTCGGCGTTGGCGCGCCTCTTCGAACATCGCCTTGCGCTCTTCGGCATTGAGTTTGCCGTCGCCGTCTTTGTCGAACTTGGCGAGCACCTCTTTGGGCAGTTTGAAGTGGCGGCGCGGGCCCATTCGGCGTCGTTGTTCGTCGAACATCTTGCGCTGCTCTTCGAGAAATTCCGCCATTTCGGTTTTGTCGAGCTTGCCGTCGCCGTCTTTGTCGAAGCGCTTCATTACGTCTTCGACGTGTTTGCGGCGCAGGTCCTCCAAGTCGGCGACTTTGTCTTTCATCGCCTCTATTGCGGCCTTGCGTTCTTCGGCGTCGAGCCTGCCGTCGCCGTTTTTGTCGAAACGCTTCATCAGCTGTATTCTCGTTTCGGGGTCAAGCTTCGAGAACGCACCGACCTCTCTTTCGCCCCTCGGCTTTTCGGGGGCGTTTTGCGCGGCGGCAAAGTTTGCCGCACAGAGGGCGATTATCGGGAGTATCAAAAATTTCTTCATCTTCGTTTGCCTTTCACCGAGTTAAAACGCGCGCCGTCTTCAAAAGTTTCGAACGATATATTTTGTTTGAAAAAAAACGGCAAAGCGCGTAAATCTCGGGGTCTAACTTAAAAATTATGTATCAGGTTACGTTCAGCGACCAGAGTATGTCGGAGCTAAACAAGCTCGACAAGCTCTCGCAACTCGAAATCATCGAATCGTTCGGGGCTTTGACATCCGAGCAGCTCGAGGGCGGGTTGCCCGAGATAGGCAAAATCCACAGGGGTTCGAAAGTCTACTACAGGCTGAGAACGGGAGACTACCGCATATACTTCGAACTGCTCGAGGACACCCAGACCCTACACGCCCACTATATTTTGCACCAGCATACGCTTGCCGATTTCGTCTTCCGCTTCAAGCTTCCCTTCAAGGAGGAAACCATGTTCGAGCAGGAGGACAACTTCTGGCGTTATTTGGAATCGTTAAAAAAATGAGCACCCCAAACATCAAGAAAAACGTCCATCAGGAAAGCAAAATCTACATTCTGCCGAACACGTTCACGGCGGGGAATCTGTTCTTCGGCTTTCTTTCGATAATCCTTTGCATACAGGGAAAGTTCAACGCGCAGTCGGCGGGCGAATCGGTCAGCCAAGTCGCCGCGCTGATAACGCAGAACAGCAACATAACTTCGACCGCAACGGGCTACTACCTGCTTGCCATTCTCTGCATACTTGCCTCGTGCTTTTGCGACGCGCTCGACGGGCGCGTGGCGCGCCTTAGCGGCAAGACATCGCTTTTCGGCAAAGAGTTCGACTCGCTTGCCGACAGTGTTTCGTTCGGGATGGCTCCGTGTCTGCTGATGTTCTTTCTCGTGCTTCAGCCGATTGAGGGAATGAAGGATTCGTATTCTAATCTTCTGAAAAACACGGGCTGGCTTATCGGCTTTATCTATATGCTTTGCGCGGCGATACGCTTGGGGCGTTTCAACGTTTTGACGAACCCGTACATCTTGGGGCACGAAAAGTACGAGCACGGCGACTACTTCTCGGGGTTGCCCGCCCCCGCGGCGGCGGGTACGGTTGCGTCGATTGCCCTCACTATGCTCAGCCTCGATCTGCAGGGAATCATTCCGATTCTCCTGATTCCGCTGATGCTTCTTATCGCGTGGCTTATGATAAGCAACATTCCGTATCCGTCGTTCAAGCACGTCAGTTGGACTGCGAGTATGCGCTTCCGCTCGTTCGTGGCGTTGATTATATCGATTGTGCTCATCATACTGTTGCGCGAATACAGTTTCGCGATTCTCTTTTTGACCTACGTTTTCTACGCGCCGCTGAAATATCTGCCGCGCGGTCTGAAAATAATTTCGTACAAATTCAAAAAACTGCGTAAAAAACAATGAGAAAATATCTTGTGTGTTGGGGGGCTGCGGCGTGTCTGCTTTGCGGATGCGCGGGCGGAAATTTCGGCGGCGTAAATTCCGCAGACTATGTAAAAAACAAAAGCTTCGAATCGGGCAAAGTTCTGCTCGACACAAACGGCAGGGTCGTAAACGCGCACGGTGCGGGCTTTCTGTTCCGCGACGGCAGATATTATATGTTCGGCGAGCACAAGCTCGGCGGAACGCTCGGCAACAAGTCGGTAGTCGGCATACACTGCTATTCGTCCGCCGACCTCTACAACTGGCGCGACGAGGGCATCGTTCTGAAGATGTCGCAAGATCCCGAATCGCCGATAATAGTAGGCACTGTGCTCGAACGCCCGAAAGTCGTCTTCAACAAAAAGACGGGCAAGTTTGTGATGTTTGTGCACCTCGAATCGAGAAAGGGCGCGACGGCGAAGTCGACAAACATCGACGACATCTACAGGGAACGTCCCGACTACCGCAGCGCAAAGGTTGCAATCGCCGTTTCCGACAGCGTTGCCGGAGACTACAAATTCCTCAAGGCGGTTCGTCCGAATGCGGGCAAATATCCGCTCGGTTGGGAGGGCAAGCTTAAGGCAATCCGCAACCAGCTCGACGCAAAACATCCGAACTGGGACGACCCCGACAAGGCGTTGAGCGTTATGAACGGCTCGGAAATTATGGACGGGCATATCTTTTTGCGCGACTTCCCCAACGGGCAGATGTCGCGCGATATGACCGTGTTTGTCGACGACGACGAAAAAGCGTATCTCATAACCGCCTCCGAAGAAAACGGCACGCTCCACATCCACGAGCTTACGGACGACTACCTCGACTTCACGGGCAAATTTATCCGCGCGCGAATCGGCAAACACAACGAAGCTCCCGCGGTGTTCAAAAAGGACGGCAAATATTTTATGTTTTCGTCGTATTGCACGGGTTGGAAGCCGAACCCCGGTCGGTTGAACGTTGCCGATTCGATGTTGGGCGAGTGGCGCGAGCTTGGCAATCCGTGCAGGGGCGCGGGGCAGAAAGCGGACAGAACCTATCCCGAGGCAAAGGCGGACACTACTTTCCGTTCGCAGAGCACGTATGTAATCCCCGTGCAGGGCAAAAAGGACGCGTTCATTTATGTGGGCGATAGGTGGCTGCCCGAGGATGCGATGGACGGCCGCTATATTTTCCTGCCCGTCGAGTGGGAAAACGGTTTGCCTGTTATACGTTGGCGCGACTCGTGGGATTTGTCTTTCTTTGACAAGTAAGCGGATAGCCGAGAGTCTCGAATGGGCTTGTGAAATCGGTCAAATAAGGGCGTTTCGCTTTTCGTCGGGGGCGGATTTTATTCCGCTCTTCCGCCGTTTTGCGCGTTTTTCTGGAAAGGTTGTTAAGTTCCGTTTCGTTTCTTCCGATTCAAAATTGAAACAATTACAATTATGAAAAAATTATCAAAGAAAACATATTTCCTTTTGGCGACAATTTCCACCCTTATGGGGGTTGCCGCCTATTCCGCCGAAGAAAAGCCCACCGCGGTGAATGCGCCCGTGCCTTCCGTGAAGTCCGACGCAAAAAAGCTTGAGGACATCGCCGAAAAGAATTTCGAAAAAGCCCTTGCCGACGCGAAAAAAGAGGGCAAGGTTTTAATGCTCGAGTTCACGGGTTCGCAGTGGTGTCCGCCATGCAAAATGCTTCACAGTTATGTTTTGAATACGGAGAAGTTTTTGAAGCACGCCAAGGAAAAGCTCAAGGTTGTCGTCGCCGATTTCGACCGAGAGGGAAAACCGCGCGATGTCGAGAATGCCGCGCAGTACGAAAAGCTTGCCGAAACCTACGGCTTGACGGGCTTCCCCACGATAGTGCTGATAAATCCGCAGACGGGCGCGGTCTCGAAGCTTGTCGGCTTCCAGACGCAGACTCCCGAGGCGTTGATAGAGGTTGTCGAGGAGGTCTCGAACCCGAAAAAGTAGGCGGGATGGCATTTTAAGAAAACGGCTTCGGAATTTTCCGCGAGCCGTTTTTTTTTGCGCTATTTCGAAGCGAAATATTCCGCCGCCGCCTGTTTGTCGCGCGCGATTTGCGACTTGAGCGCGTCGAGCGAGTCGAACTTTTTTTCGGGGCGGATGAATTTCAGAAATTCGACGGCGATTTCCTCTCCCGCGCCGAAATTTACGGTTTCGAAAAGGTTCGTTTCGAGCACGGTTTCGGTCGAGTCGTCAACAGTGGGGTTTATGCCGAAGTTTGCAACGCCCTTATATTGCCTGCCGTTGTGGGTAAGGCGCACGGCATAGACCCCGAACGGCGGCTTGCAGTCGGGGTTCCACTTCAAATTGAGCGTGGGGAAGCCTATTGTGCGCCCGAGCTTTTTGCCGTCCGACACCGTTCCGCGCGCCGTGTAGTTGCGGTCGGCGATGTTTTTGAAAAGTTGCAGGTCTCCCGCGGAAAGAGCCTTTCGCATAAGCGACGAGCTCATACGCCGCGCGTCGGGCAGGTATACCCCCTTGATTGCCGCGTATTCCCAGCCGTTGCGCGCCGCCGTTTCGGCGAGCGTTTTTGCGTCGCCCTCGGCTCCCCTGCCGTAGACGAAGTTTTCGCCCGTGACGATTCCGACCAGATGCGGAAATTTTTCCTTCAAAAATTCCTCGAAAGACTTGCTTGTTTTCCCCGCGAACGGCAGGTCGAATTTCTTGATGAATACCGCGTCGACGCCCGCCTCCGCGAACATCTTTGCGCGGATTTTGCGCGGAAATAGCATTTTTACGGGCGGTCTGCCCATATCCACGACCTTCGACGGGTGCGGCGAGAACGTGAGCACGCACGGGCGGGCGTTGCGGCGGGCGGCAATTTCGCGGGCTTTTGCGACAACCTGCGCGTGCCCCTTGTGGAGACCGTCGAACATACCTATCGCCAGAACGCACGGATATGCGTAGTTTTCGATTTCGTCGAGCGATATTATGTTTTCGGACATTTTTTAGAGCGCGAAGCTCGGCACTGCCGACGCCACGGGGATGAGAATCTTCTTTATTGCGGACGGATTCATCTGCGAAAGTTTTTCGATTGTCGTTGCGTCCGCCACGTTGAACTTGTCGCTCGAGATTCTGCGCAGGGCTGTCATATGCGCTCCGCAGCCGATTTTTTTGCCGAGGTCGTGGCAGACCGTTCTGACGTATGTGCCTTTGCTGCAGGCGAGTCTGAATTTCGCCGTAGGCTTGTTCCAGTCGAGCAGTTCGAAGCTCGAGATGTTGATAAAGCGCGGTTCGCGTTTTACTTCCTGCCCCTGTCGGGCGAGTTTGTAGAGCGGAATACCGTTGATTTTTTTCGCCGAGAACATCGGCGGCGTCTGGTACTGGTCGCCGATGAAACTTTGCATTTGTCCGCGCAGGTAGTCGGCGTCGACCGCTTCGGGCACGGGCAGTTCCGAGACAACTTCGCCGTCGGAATCCTGCGAGTTCGTCTCCACGCCGAGCTTCATTTCGCCCTCGTAGACTTTGTCGAGGCTCATCAGGTATTGGGAGACTTTAGTCGCCCTTCCAACGAGGATTACGAGCAGCCCCGTTGCGAGGGGGTCGAGAGTCCCCGCGTGTCCGACGCCCTTGATTTTCAGAATGCGTCTTACCTTGTCCACAACGTCGTGCGACGTGCAGCCCGCGTCTTTGTCGATGAGGAGAATGCCCTCGTATTCGGGAACGGATTTGTCCATTAAATTTTAGCGTTGAGTTTGTCTGCGTTTTGAAGCGATGTCTCGATGTGTTCGAGCAGCTTCGGATAGAAAGAGTTTATCGTCTCGCCGACAGCCGTAAAGCCCGCCGCCGCGAGGTGTCCGCCGCCGCCGAAGTGCGCCGCGATTTCGTTGACGCAGTATTCGGGGGTTTTTGCGCGAAGGCTTCCCTTGACGCCGTTTTTGAGGTCTTCGAGAAGTACCGCGATGTCCACGCCGTCTATGCTTCGGGCGTAGTCGACAAGCCCGTCGCTGTCGGCCTTTTCCGCGCCCGTGCGTTCGTAAATGCCTGCGGGAAGCAGCCCAATGCAGACGCGCCCGTTGCAGTGCATTGTCAGCGACTGCAGGTAGGCGGCGAGCAGCTTTAGCTTTGCGAGGTTTTCGCGCTGGTACAGCTCTATCGCCACTTTCGATGCGTCCGCGCCCGACTTCACGAGCTCGGTTGCGATTTCGAAAGTTTTCGTTCGCGTGGATGTCGTCGTGAATTGGCGCGTGTCCATCACAATGCCCATATAGAGCCTGTCGGCGTTTTGGGGCGAAATTTTCAGCTTTGCGTCGAACGCGAGCCCCGCGACGATTTCCGCCGTTGCGCTCGCTTTCGGGTCGATGATGTTGATTTTTGCGTAGGGGCGGTTCGACGCGTGGTGGTCTATGCACGCAAGCGGAAACGGGAAGCGTTCGCACAGGCTTTCGTTCGAGCGTCGGTAGTCGGCGCAGTCCACCGTTACGATTTCGAAAGACGCATCGTCAAAGGTTTCGGCTTCGAGCATTTTTTCGTTGCCGACAAAGTTTTCGTAGAGCCTCGGAACGGGATTTTGGTTGACGCATACGACTTCCGCCGCGCCCGCCTGCCGCAGAAATTCGGCTGCGGCGAATTGCGACGATATGCAGTCTCCGTCGGGACGCATATGTCCGACGACGGCTATTTTCCTCCCGCGCACCGCCTTCAGCAGGTCGTTGAAATCGTCGTAATGGGCGGGAAAGTATTGGCTCATTTTACTTCGGGGGTTAGTCGGTTTTGTCGTCGGAGTCTTCGCTCTGGGCGTGCTGCGCGCCGTCGCAGTCGGCTTGGCGTTCTTCGGCTTCGAGTTCGTCCATCGTGGCAAGCAGGCGCATTGCGCGTTCGGCGGACGAGTCGAAAACGAACTGCAAGTCGGGCGTGTATTTCAAAATCACCTTTTTGCCGAGCATTTGCCGAAGCTCCTTTTTTATCGACGCAAGCAGTCTGCCCGCGCGCGCGGCGTTTTCGCGGTCTCCGAGAACCGAGTAGTACACGCGCGCATTCTTTAAATCGGGCGAAATGTCCACTTCCGTAAGCGTAATTGCGACCGATTCCGAACGCCAGCGGCTGTGGAGCAGCCCGCTTAGTTCGTGCAGCACAAGTTCGCCGACTCTGATTTTTCGCTGTCCCATATCGGTTTAGAGGTCGGGGCGGATTTCCAGAATTTCGAAGCACTCGATGATGTCGCCCGCTTCGAAGTCTTCGAAGTTGTTGAGTGAAATACCGCACTCGTAGCCCGCGCGGACTTCCGAAACGTCGTCCTTGAAGCGTTTGATGTCGGAGATTTTGCCCTTCGAAAGCTCCTTGCCCTTGCGGAACACCCGCGCGAATTTGTCGCGCTTGACGATGCCCTCGGTAACCATGCAGCCCGCGACCTTGCCGCCCTTGGAGACGTTGAAGAGCGCGCGCACTTCCGCCGCGCCGAGTTTGTTCTCGCGCAGTTCGGGTTCGAGCAGGTTCTTCATTGCGTCGCGCACCTGATTGATGAGCTCGTAAATGATATTGTGCGTGATAAACTCCACGCCCTTGTGCTTTGCGTAGCCCGCGACGCCGTTTTCCTGCTTTACGTTGAAAGCCACAATCGAGGCTTCGGCGGTTGCGGCAAAGTCTACGTCGGTCTTCGAAATCTGACCGACTCCGCTCGAGATGACCTCCAGCTTTACCTTGTCGCTCTTGATGTCCTCCAGACACGCAACGAGTGCCTCCACCGTGCCCGAAACGTCGCTCTTTACGACGCATCTGAAAACTTTCTGGTCTTTGTTTTCGATTGCCGCCATCAGCTCTTCGAGGCTTGCGGGCTTGGGGGCTGCCTGTGCTGCCTCCTGTTTCTTGCGCTCGAGGATGGTCTCTTCGGTCATCTTGCGCGCGGTTCTGTCGTTTTCCACGCGTTTGAAAGACTCGCCCGCTTCGGGTGCGCCCGTCCAACCCATTACAACTGCGGGAGTTGCGGGCAGGGCTTTGTCCATCTTCTTGCCCTTGTCGTCGAGCAGTGCGCGAACTTTGCACCAGTTTTCGCCGCAGACGAGAACGTCCCCCGGCTTCATTGTGCCCGCGCGCACGATAACCGTCGAGGTTGCGCCGCGACCCGCTTCGAGCTGGCTTTCGATTACCACGCCTTCGACTGTCGCTTTCGGGTTCGCCTTAAGCTCCATCATTTCGGCTTGCAGGAGCACAAGCTCGAGTAGTTTGTCGATGTTCGTATTTTTGAGAGCCGAGATGGGCGTGCAGAGCACTTCGCCGCCCCAGTCTTCCGAGGTGATTCCGCGCTTTTGCATTTGCTGTTTTACGCGGTCGATATTGGCGCCCTTCGCGTCCATCTTGTTGATTGCCACCACAATCGGCACGCCCGCCTTTTGTGCGAAGTTCAACGCTTCGTCGGTCTGCGGCATAAAGCCGTCGTCGGCGGCGACGACCAAAATCGCGATGTCGGTTACGTTCGCGCCGCGTTCGCGCATTTTCGAGAACGCCGCGTGCCCTGGGGTGTCGAGGAAAGTTATCTTTTTGCCGTTGCATTCCACCTGATACGCCGCCGTGTGCTGCGTGATGCCGCCGGCTTCACCCGCAACGACGTTCGAATTTCTGATTGTGTCGAGCAGTGTGGTTTTGCCGTGGTCGACGTGTCCGAGTATGCAGACGATGGGCGGGCGCGGGACGTAGTTTTTGATGTCGTCTTCGATGCGCTTTGCCATTTCGCGCTTCGCCGCCTGTGCCGCGAGCTGTTGCTGCTGCTGTTCGCCCCTGTGTTTGATGTCGAGGTCGAAGCCGTGGTTGAGCGCGATTCTGATTGCAACGGGTTCTTCAATCGCCTGATTCATCGAGGCGAAAATGCCCATGTCCATAAGTTCGGATATAAGGCGGAAAGGTTTGATGTCCATCGACTTGGCGAAGTCGCGCACGATAATCGGCGGCTTCGTGGTGATGACCTTGCGCTTGCCTCCCTCCGCGTTTGCGGCGGGTTGTTCCTGCGTCTTCGAAACGCTCGGCGGAACTGCGGCGGGTGCTTTGCGCATCATGGGCGGCACCATCGGCGCGGGACTGCGCGAGGGAATCGGGGGAACTGCGGGAGCGGGGCTGCGCGAAATTGTCGGCGGAACAACGGGCGCGGGCGACGACGGGCGCGAAACGGTCGGCATCGGCATGCGCGGAGGTTGTTTGGGCTCCATTCTTACGACGACTTCGGGCTGTTTGATTTTGTCCGATTTCGGTGCGGTCGGGGGAACCGAGGGCATCGCGATTTTCGGGCGCGAAATCGTCGGGGGAACTGCGGGAGCGGGTTTGCGCACGGGGACGGGCGGCGGGGTAATCGCCGAGGGGCGCGAGACTGCGGGCTGCGGAGCGGGCTTTGCCTCTTCGGGCTTCGCGGGCTCGGCTTTTGCCTCCGCTGCGGGTTCGGGCTTTTCGGCTTCGGCGGCTTTCGCTTCGGCTTCGAGCTTCTGGCGTTTTTCGTCTTCAACGTCCTGCGCCGTTTTCACGTATTTCGGCTTTTCGGGAGCTTTTTCGGCTTTCGGTTCTTCCGCCGCGGGCTGTGCAGGCTGTTGCGGTTCGGCTTCGTTGGATACCGTTGCCGAGGCTTTGAAATCGTTTGCGATTTCTTCGGCATACAGAGGCGCGATTGCGTTGGATGATGTTTTAATTTCCAAGCCGTATTTGTCTTTGCGCTGGTTGATGAACTCAATCAGCTCCTTGCTCGGAACGTTCAGTTGTTTTGCCAATGCGTGTATTCTGATGCTCATTTAAAGCCTTGTTTTTTTGCCGCCTATTACTGCGCCTGATATTCTTTTACCGCGTTAATTATCTTTTCGGCTTCGGCTTGGTCGAAGCCCATTTCCACGAGTTCGTGGGGTTCCGCGCCGTCGAAGACTTCCACGCTCGAGAAGCCGCTTCTTGCCAGAATTACGACCTTTTCGTAGGGGAGGAACGGCAGGATTTTCGCGAGGTTTTCCGCCGCCTGCGCGAGCTTTTCGTCCATTCCCGCTTCGCCCGTGGATTCCTTTGCGATGTCGAGCTTCCAACCGAGGAGGCGCGAGGTGAGTTTTGCGTTCGAGCCGCGTTTGCCGATTACAACCGAAAGGTCGTCTTCGGAAACTTCGAACGAAATGACTTTGTTGTAGTTGTCGATTTTGACGTTCTTTGCGACTGCGGGCTTGATGCACTCTTCGAGCAGCGTTTTCGGGTCGGGCGAGTATTTGATTACGTCGATTTTTTCGCCGTTGAGTTCGCGCACTATGCTCTTTACGCGCGAGCCGCCCGCGCCAACGCATGCGCCCACGGGGTCGATACGGGGGTCGTCCGAGCTTACGGCAATCTTTGTGCGGTAGCCGGGTTCGCGCGCCATCGCGTCGATTCTGACCGAGCCGTCGGCGATTTCCGAAACTTCCAAGTCGAAAAGTCTGCGCACGAATTTGTAGCTTGCGCGGCTGAGGATGATTTCGGGGCCGCGGGGCGAGTTGTCGATTTCGAGCAGCAGGCAGCGGATTCGTTCGCCGGGGGCGTAGTCTTCGCCGATGACGCATTCGCGCTTGGGCATAATGGCTTCCGCCTTGCCGAGGTCGACCACGAACGCGCCCTTTTCGCGGCGGCGTACGGTGCCCGATACGATGTCGCCTACAACGTCTTTGTAGTCGTCGAAAATGCGTTCCTTTTCGAACTGGCGGACTTTCTGGATAATGCTCTGGTATACGTTCTTGGCGGCGATTCTGCCCAGATTGGAGAGGTCTATTTCCCTTTCGATTACGTCGCCGATTTGCGCGTCGGGCTTGAGGATTTTCGCCTTGTCGATGTGGATTTGCGTTGCGGGGTCTGCAACGCTGTCCGTTACCGTAAGCAACGCCCACGATTTCAGCGCGCCCGACTTGGGATTGATTTCAATCTTCAGGTCGTAGCCTGCGTGCATACTTTTTGCGGCAGCATTTTTGATAGCCGCGGATATGGATTCAATCATATCCTGTCGGCTGATTTGCTTTTCCTTCTCCATATATTCGAGAATTGCCAAGATTTCGCTGCTGTTGCTCATATTGATTTATTTTCGGAATTAAGTAATTGTTTGTAGACAAAAAAGAGCGGGCATAGCCCACTCCGAGTCTTCCCTCTTATACTCTACAAGCATATTCCCCTTGTCAAGTGTTTTTGGTTGCGGATATTCGAGAGCTTCCATTGGGCTCTTGAAATCGGGCTTGATAGGGCGTTTCGTTTTTTTGTGGCAATGACACGTATGTCTAATACGCTTACATCGCCACAAAAAAACAAAGCCACCCTCTGAAGCCCAATTTGAAGAGCCTAAGCAGCGCGGCTTTGCCGCGCGTGGAGTTTTTAAATTTTTGGTTGCGGATTGCCGAGGTTAATTCTACCCCAAAACTCGCTTCGCTCGTTTTGAAGAACCTTGAGTTGGGTTGTGTTCCGTGCTTTAAAAACCCGCTTCGCTCGTTTTTGTTATAGCTTTGTTGCTATTGTTTCCGCGAGTTTTTCGAGTTCTTCGAATGTCTTTTCGTCGGGTCTGCCTTTTGCCAGTACGGGCGGGAGTTTTTCGGGTTTTGTCAGTGTGAACATCGATTCTATCGGCGCGTTCAGGTTTCCCGCCCAGCCGAACGAGCCTATCACCGCCGCGACTTTCAGTTTCGGGCGCAGGATGTTTGCCAGATATGCCGCGTATATCGATTTCGGGTGCGGGCCGGTCAGCACCATCGACGTGCCGAAAACAAGTCCCGATGCGTCCACAAGTTCCATTGCAAGTTCGCCCTCGTCGGTTTCCATCAAATCGGCTTTCACGGTTTCTATTCCGCGTTTTTTGAGCGCGTTTTCGAGGTAGTCTACCATCAGTGTCGTGTTGTCGTACATCGATACGTATGCGATAACCGCCTTTTTCGACGTTGCGGGCGATGTCCACTGTGCGTACAGGTTTTGGATGAATTCTACGTCCCCGTTTTTGTAGACGGGCCCGTGGCTCGGCAGAATCATTTTCGGCGCGAGGGAACGGGTCTTTGCCAGATATTTTGCGCAGAAGTTTGCAAACGGCATCATTATTTCGGCGTAGTAGCGTTTTGCCGCCAGAGCCAAGTCGGGCGAGCAGTCGGCGAAAAGTTCGTGTTTTGTGTAGTGCGCGCCGAAAAAGTCGCACGAGAACAGGAACGAGTCTTCTACGAGAAACGTGCACATTGTGTCGGGCCAGTGAACCCACGGCGTCAGGAAGAATTTCAGCGTTTTGCCGCCGAGCGGCAGTTCCTGTCCGTCGGCAACCGCAGCGATTCGCTCGGGGCTTACTCCGAGCATATTTTGCAGGTTTTCGGCGCATTTCGGCGAGCAGTAGACTTTCGCTTCGGGGAAAGTTTCGAGAAGTTTGGGAATCATTCCGCTGTGGTCGGGCTCGGCGTGGTTCGATACGATGTAGTCGATTTTTTCGCCCGAAGCGGCAATCATATCCATATATTGACCGCCGAATTTTTCGTACATTGTGTCGATGAGCGCGGTTTTGTCCGCGCCCCTGACCAAGTAGGAATTATACGTAGTGCCCTGCGGAAGCGGCACGAGCTGGTCGAAAACCTTGCGCTGCGCGTCGTGCATTCCGCAATAGAAAACGCCGTCTGCTATTTTTTTCATCTATTCTTCCTCTTCGACGAATTGGTCTTTGCCCACGCCGCAGAGGGGACACACCCAGTCTTCGGGGAGGTCTTCGAACGGCGTCCCTACGGGGATGTCGCTTTCGGGGTCTCCATTTTCGGGGTCGTAGATGTATCCGCAGACTTGGCATTTGTATTTTTTCATAACAGTGTATCCTTTCGTTGTTAGTCCGATTCAACCGCGAATCGGCGCATATTCAACATTTTAATCGGAGAAATTTCTTATGGCTTCAAGGAACGGCTCGAGATATTTTCGCGAATTTACCTCGCCTATGCCGTTTATGTTCATTGCCTCTTCGCGCGTTTTCGGGCGTTCCGCCGCCAAGCCGCGCAGGACTGCGTTCGAAAAAATCTTGAACGCAAACACGCCGCCCGCGTCGGTTCGCACCCTGTTGCGGACTTTTACGAGTTCGTCGTAAAGCGGTTTGTCGGCTTCGGCGAGGTCGTCTGCGGCGGATTTTTTCAACGCCTTTTTGCCGCCCGCCGACTTCTTTTCGGCTTCGAGCTTTGCGCGTCCGATTTTCGAAACGTAGCGCGGATAGCGCATTTTCAGTTCGGGCACTTCGCCGAGCATAACGGACACTCCGAAGTCGGTGAGTCCCGCCAGCGGGTACTGCCCGTCTTCGATTTCAACAAGCCCCGCGTCCACGAGCGAAGTAAAGAGTTCCGAGACGAATTTCGTTCCGTGCGCCTTCAAAATTCCGTATGTCGAAAGTCGGTCGATACCCGCCGACAGCAGTTTCTCGTCTTTGCTGCCGAGCAGGCATTTTACGATTTTTTCGCGTCCGAAGCGCGGCTGCCACATCCGCGGGGCGACCCTGACCGACATCCGAGCGACTCCGCTCAGGGCTTTGCGCACCTCGGCGAGTTCGTCGGGCGGCAGGGCTTCGAAAATCTGCGGAGCGGGGGACTCGCGGCAGATGTCGCATTTGCCGCAGGGCTCGGGGGCGTGTTCGCCGAAGTATTTGAGAATCCAGCGTTGGCGGCATTCTTTCGAATAGGCGTAGCGCAGAACGTCTTTGAGCTTTGCCTCGTCGCGGCGGCGTTTCTCTTCGAGTTGTCCGTCGGGGAAGACGATTTGGCTTGCGTCGATGTCGGGGTGCGGGAAGCGCGTGCCGCGTGCGCGCGAGGCGGGAACGTCGAAGCGTTCGATAAACCCGAGTCTTCGCAGAATCGAAATCGAGCTTGATACCGCCATCGAGTTCGCGCCGCTTCCGCCGAATTTGCCGCGCTTGGGTGTCCGCCGACCTCCCGAAAAGCGCATATAGTCGGCGACTTCCTCCGCCACGGAGTCTATGGGCATAAAGCATTCGTACGAGTTGTCGGCGTTTTCGCGCAGCACTCTGTAGACGGCGCGGATGAAGTCGGCGTCGGGGTTTGCGCCTTCTATGAAAAATTCCTGAACGCGTTTGTCGGCGTACATCAAAAGCATTTCGCAGTACGACTCCCCGCCGTCGCGCCCCGCGCGCCCCGCCTCCTGATAAAGGGCTTCCACACTGCCCGTGAGTTCGTAATGGCAGACAAAACGGATGTCGGGGCGGTCGATTCCCATCCCGAATGCGTTTGTCGCAACCGCGATGTTTGCGGTTTTGCCTATGAACGATTCCTGCGCCGCGTCGCGCTCGGACGGGCTCATTGCGCCGTGGTAGACGATGTGGCGCACGCCGTCTTTCCACAGTTTTTCCGACAATGCTTCGACGCTCTTGCGGGTTGCGCAGTAGACTATGCCCGTTTTGTATTTGTCGATTAGTTCGCAGATACGCGAATATTTTTCCGCCTTGCTCGAGACTTCGCGCACGTTGAACGACAGGTTCGGGCGGGCGAATCCCGAGACGAAAACGGCGGGGTCGCGCAGTTGCAGCTGCGATATGATGTCCGACTTTACTTCGGGCGTTGCGGTCGCGGTGAATGCGGCGCAGACGGGGTTGCCGAGTCTTTTGAGCGTTTCGCCGAGTCGCATGTAGTCGGGGCGGAAATCGTGTCCCCACTGGCTTATGCAGTGGGCTTCGTCGACTGCGAACAGCCCGATTTTCACGCCCTGCAACGCCCTTACGAACGACTGCGCCCTGAAGCGTTCGGGCGCGATATACGCAAGCTTCAGCTCCCCGCGCGAAAGGCGGTCGAGCACCTCCCTTTGCGTCTCCCAAGTCTGCGAACTGTTTATCATCGCCGCGGGGATTCCCTTTGCCTCGAGCGCGTCGACTTGGTCTTTCATCAGCGCAATCAGCGGCGAAATCACGAGCGTTATTCCGTCGGAAAGCATTGCGGGCAGCTGGTAGCAGAGGCTTTTGCCGCCGCCCGTGGGCATAATGGCGAGCGTGTCGCGCCCCGACAGAATCGACGCGATTATTTCGTCCTGCGGACTTCTGAAAGAATCGTGCGAAAAATATTTTCTGAGGGCGTCTGTAAGTTTTGCGTCAACCATTGCGGATTTTTGACGAACAATAAAGCGTCTCGCCCGCGCAGCTTCAACCTTTTTTGAAGCAAAATAATTGACAAAAACAAAGCGTTGTGGAGACTCCTATTTATATGGAACCCGTTTCATACATTCCAGTTCTGGTGCAGATTGTTGTCGCCGTCGGAATCGGCGCGGCGATAGTCGCGGCAAGCCATATTTTCGGGCAGAGGGCAAAGACCAACGCCCTCAAAGATTCCGCCTACGAATGCGGCAACGCGCCCGAGGGCATTCCGCACCCGCGCTTCGGCGCGCGCTTCTATCTCACGGCGATGCTTTTCGTGGTCTTCGACATCGAAGTTGTTTTCATGATTCCGCTGGCAATGGCGTATCCCGACTTGGTTTCGGAAAAGCTGCCCGTGGTTTTGCCCGTGCTGTTTTTCATTGCGCTTATGACGGTGGGGCTTGTTTACGAAATCAAAAAAGACGCGCTCAACTGGAACATTCCGAAGTCGAACTAAAAAAATATTATGCAGCTGGGAAGATTCCTCAAAAAGTCCCGCATAATCGACACTGAAAGTGCCGATTTCAAGGGCGTTTTGACGGAGCTGCTCGGCGCAGTGCCCGACGCGGCTCTCGGCACCGCCGACAGAAACGCGATTATGCAGGGGCTTGTGGAGCGCGAAAACGCAATTTCCACATATCTTGAAAGCGGCGTCTGTATGCCGCATATGCGCATAGAGGGGCTGTGCGAAAAATACGTTCTGGCGGTCGGGCGTTGCTCGCATCCCGTAAAGATAAGGGACAACGAAGAGCCGAAGAATATCTGCATGGTCTTCCTGCTCCTTTCGGGCGACCACGTGGAATCGTATATGGACACGCTCTCGATTCTCGCGAAAATATTTTCGGGAGATTCGGATGTCGTAAGAAAAATCAAGCAGTCGGCGGATTTGACCGAGTTCAGAAACGCGGTTGCCGAAATTTTCGCCACGGGCAAGTCTGCCGCAGCAAAGCCCGCCGACGGCGGCAAAGCCCAGAAAATAGACCGCGCCACGCGCCGCAAGCTCGCCGAACAGGCGAAGACAAACGACCTGATAATGCGCTCGGCGGTGAAAATCGCCAAGGTCTCGAAGTGCTCGATTATTCTCATACAGGGCGACACTTTCGAAAAATTTCCCGACCTTACCAAGCGGCTCGAGGGTATGCGCGTGGTGGTGATAACCGAAAGACCCACGCTTCCCGTGCCGTCGTCTTGGCAGGTCATCAATGTGAGGGCGTTCTCGAAATCGAGATTTTCGCAGCTTAGGAGCGCGATGATGATCGGGCTTACGCGCGGCATTTTCAGCCTCAAAGACAAGCTCTGCTGCATTGGCGGCGTGCTCGAGAGCAACAAGATAGACACCATTGTTTCGCTCGACATCGAAAAGGAGTACGCCGACGTGTTCATAGGGCGCAAAAATTTCCTGCCCGAAGGCGTAAAGCCCGAGGTTATCGAACGCGTAATCGACATCGCAACCGAGCTTTCGGTGGAGGGGCGCGAGGGCAAGCCCGTGGGCTGCATTTTCGTCATCGGCGACGTCAACGAACTGCGTCCGCACATCAAGCAGCTTATTCTCAACCCGTTCTACGGCTACAAGCCCGAAGACCGAAACATCCTCAACCCCTTTATGGACGAGACCGTCAAGGAGTATTCGCTCATCGACGGGGCGTTCATAATCGACGGCGGCGGAATTTTGGAGTCGGCGGGCTCGCTAATCCACACGCCCGACTTCAAGCTGCAGCTCCCCGGAGGGTTGGGCGCAAGGCATGCGGCGGCGTATTCCATTTCTCTGATGGCAAACTGCATATCGCTTGTGGTTTCGTCGAGCACTGGGCAGATAACGCTTTTCAGGCGCGGGCAGATGCTGCCCATAACGGAAAAAAAGCGCGAGTGATTTTTACCAAACAACACAAACAATAACACAGTGCCGACTTCAACAAAGCCGGCAAATTTTTTTATTATGATGAAATATTTCAAATGGTCGTTCGGCGTTTTAATCGGCGGAATCGTCTTCGCGTTCTGGCGCGGCGAGTCCATGCAGGCGGGCTTGGGTTTCAAGGACGTAGTGGCGGCACTCATCATCAGCGCGCTCGAAGTGAGCCTTTCATTCGACAACGCCGTAATCAACGCCGCAAAGCTCGAAAAAATGGCGGAAGTCTGGCGCAGACGCTTTCTGACTTGGGGCATTGCGATTGCGGTTTTCGGCATGCGCTTTATATTTCCGATTGCGATAGTTGCAGTGTTCTCGGGAATATCGTGCGGGGCGGTGCTCGATTTGGCGTTGCACAATCCCGACGAGTACGCGCGACTGCTTTCGCACGCGCACGTGGGCATTTCGTCGTTCGGCGGAGCGTTCCTTTTTATGCTGTTTTTCGAGTTTATGTTCGACCGCGAAAAGAGCGTTCACTGGATTTCCGCGCTCGAAAAGCCGCTCCACAAACTTGGGCGGTTCAAAGTCGCCCCGACATTGCTTACGCTTGCAATGCTCGCAATCGTACAGGTGCTGCTGCCGCGCGACGAAATAGCGATGTCGACGGCGGCGGGAGTCGCGGGTATAGCGATACATTTGGCGATACACGGGGCGAGCGCAAAGCTCGAGAAAATGGCGGCGGCACAACACGCGCTCGCGCTCAAACACGCGGGGCTGATGGCGTTCGTGTACCTCGAACTCATCGACGCTTCGTTCTCGCTCGACGGCGTTCTGGGGGCGTTCGCAATCACGAAAGACGTCGTGATAATCGCGCTCGGCTTGGCTGTGGGTGCATTCTTCGTGAGGTCGCTTACGGTGGTGCTCGTCGAGAAAAAGACACTCGACAAGCTCTGCTACCTCACGCACGGCGCATACTGGGCGATAGGCACGCTCGCCGCGCTGATGTTCGTTTCGACAGTCCGCGAAGTGCCCGAAATCGTAACGGGACTGACGGGAATCGCACTGATAGTATCGTCGCTCGTGTGCTCGCTAAAGCCCGCAAAGCGGGGGGCGTAGGCATTCGGAAATCGGCAATCTTCCGCCGCCCCGTTTAGGCTTGAAATTGTCCGCCGATTCTATGTTATGGAGGACAAATGGGAAGCGTTTTCGGTAAAATTTTCAGGGTCTCCACTTTCGGCGAAAGCCACGGTTCGGGGGTCGGCTGCGTAATCGACGGGTGTCCGTCGATGCTCGAACTGTCCGCGGACGACATTCAGCGCGAGCTCGACAGGCGTCGACCGGGGGGCAATCCGCTCGGTACTCAGCGCAACGAGGCCGACGCGTGCGAGATAATTTCGGGCGTTTACGAGGGCAAAACTTTGGGCACGCCAATCTGCATTCTCGTGCGGAACAAAGACCAACACTCGCAGGACTATTCCGAAATCGCAAAGCTTTGGAGACCCTCCCACGCCGACTTTACCTACGACATGAAGTACGGGCTGCGCGATCCGCGCGGCGGCGGCAGAAGTTCCGCGCGCGAGACAATCGGGCGCGTGGCGGCGGGTGCGGTTGCGAAAAAGTTTCTCGGCGACGGCGTTAGGATTACCGCGTGGGTCGAAAGCGTCCACGCAATCGCCATGCCCATGCAACGCCAGACTCCCACCTCGGAGGAAATCGAGGCGAGCCCCGTGCGCTGCCCGAATCCGCAGGCTTCGGCGCGGATGGAGGAATTCATAAAAAAGGCGCGTGCCGAGGGCGACAGTGTGGGCGGTGTAATCCGCTGCCGCATCGAGGGGCTTCCCGCGGGGCTCGGCGACCCCGTATTCGACAGGTTCGAGGCTGATTTGGCAAAGGCAATGCTTTCAATTCCCGCGTCGAAGGGCTTTGAAATCGGCGGCGGCTTTGCGTCGGCGCGCATGTTCGGTTCGCAGAACAACGACGCGTTCGTTCTCGACGAAAACGGCGCGGTTAGCACCCTTACGAACAATGCAGGCGGCGTGCTCGGCGGCATGACGACTTCGCGCCCCGTCGATTTCCGCGTGGCCTTCAAGCCCACGGCAACCATTGCAAAAGAACAGAAAACCCTCTCGCGCGAACTTGAGCCCACGACGGTTGTGGGCAAAGGCAGGCACGACCCCTGCGTGTTGCCGCGTGCCGTTCCGATTGTCGAGGCGATGGCGGCTCTTGTCTGCGCCGACGCAATGCTCGTCCAGCGGACGGTTAGAAAGTAGAAAATGAGTATTCCCGCATATCTAATTTTGGGCACGCCCACATCGGGGCGTTGCGGAATCTGTGCCGACGTAATTTACAAGGCGTTAAACGACGACGATTTTTGCGGCGTGTTCGTGTCGCAGAACGAGACTCCCACGGCGTTCGACGAAAGGATTTCGTCGGCGCAAAACGCGGGGCTTGTCTACTATTCCGACGCGGACGACGCCCGCGCGAAGCTTGCCGCGCTCGACAAGTCGCGCTTCACGCACGTCTTCTACATCGCCGATTCCTCGAAGAACATCGCCGACGAAGTGGAGCAGTTCAAGAAAACCGTCGATTGCGGCGACATCAGGCTTGCCCGCATTTGGAGCGTTCTCGACTGCGCCTCTTTTGCGCGCTGTCCGAACGAGTTCGCGCCCTATGCCGACGCGCTCGCGCATTTCGCCGACTGCTTTTTGCTCTCGCGCCGTTCGAACGTTTCCAACAGGGAAATCGAGAACATCAAGGCGCGCTACGAACGCCAGTGCTATCCGATGTCGGTCGAGCTTGTGGACAAAAAGTTCGAGGTTGCCCGCCCGATAGAATTGCTTATCGAGGAGGCGCGCAGAATCTCGATGCTCTTCGACGACATCGACCCGATAGACGAGCTCGACATCGACGGCGACAACATCCCCGACGAACCCTTCGACCTGCAGCGCAAGCCAGATCCGTATTTGCAGCGCGCCGCCAACGGAATGCGCCTCAAGCCCGTTCCCGACGTGTCGGAAATCGTCCGCGAAACGCGTAAACTTGAAAGCATTTAGGAAATGAAAAAATTCAATCCGAAAAAATACACGGCTTCGAACGTCGCAAAAATGAGCGGCTATGTCCCAGGCGAACAGCCGAACGGCGGCGGTTGGGTGAAGCTCAACACGAACGAATTTCCGTATCCGCCCAGCCCGAAAGTCGTCGAGGCGATAGCGGCGGAAGTGGGCGCGGACGGCGCGTCGCTGCGTCTGTATCCGAATCCCGAGAGTTCGAAACTGCGCGAAGCGGTGGGCAAATACTACGGCGTTCCCGCCGAATACGCCTTTGCGGGCAACGGCTCCGACGACATTTTGAACATCGCAATCCGCGCGTTCACCGACACCGAAAAGTGCGCGGCGACAATCGACCCGAGCTATTCGCTCTATCCCGTTCTGGCGAAATTGCAGAGTTCGCAGCTCGTGCAAATTCCGTTCGGCAAAGATATGCGGATAGATTTCGACCGCATATTCTCGTGCGGCGCGGGGCTTTTCTTTTTGACAAACCCGAACGCGCCCACGGGCATAGGGTTCGACTGCGAGACGGTCGAGAAAATCGTATCGAACTTCGACGGAATCGTGCTTGTGGACGAGGCGTACGCGCCGTTTGCGGAATACTCGTGCGCCCCGCTCGTGATGAAGTACGACAACCTAATCGTTTGCGGAACGTCTTCGAAAGGTTGGGGGCTTGCGGGAATGCGCATAGGCTGGGCGGTCGCAAATCCAGCGATTGTCGAAATTCTCGACAGGGTTCGCGACAGCTACAATCTCGACAGGCTCGCGCAGGCCGCGGGCATCGCCGCGCTCGCCGACGTTTCGTACTACGCGCAAAAATGCGGCGCGGTAATCGCCGAGCGCGAGGCAACCGAAAAGTTCTTCGACTCCGTCGGCTGGAAATACTTCAAAAGCTCGGCGAACTTCGTGTTCTTCAAGCCCGTTCTGAACGGAAAAACGGGCGCGAAAATCGCCGCCGACCTCTTCGAATTTATGCGCGGGAACAAAATTCTGCTGCGCTATTTCGGCTCGCAGAAGAAAATCGCCGACGGCATAAGGCTGACAATCGGCACACCCGCGCAGATGGAAAAATTCAGGAAAACCGCAAAAAAATGGCTGAAGCAAAGGCAGGGATAATTATGGACAACCGCACCGCAAAAATCGTACGTAACACCAAGGAAACCCAGATAGAGCTCGAGATAAATCTCGACGGTTCGGGCAACTACGAGGTCGAAACGGGCATTCCGTTCTTCAACCATATGCTCGAGCTTTTCGCCCGCCACGGTCTGTTCGACCTCAAAATAAAGGCAAAGGGCGACATCGACATAGACTATCACCACACCGTCGAGGATGTTGGCATTGTGCTCGGGCAGGCTGTCAAAAAGGCTGTCGGCGACAAGGCTGGCATGAACAGATACGGCTTTTTCATTCTGCCGATGGACGAGGTTCTCGTTCGCGTTGTAATCGACCTTTCGAACCGCCCGATTCTGGTCTACAATTTGGGTTCGCTCGAAGCCCGCGTGCGCGACTTCAACGTGTCGCTCTGCCGCGAGTTCTTTCAGGCGTTCGCCAACGAGGCGGGCGCGAATCTGCACGTAAACCTCGAGTACGGCGACGAGCCGCACCACATCGCCGAGGGCGCGTTCAAGTGTTTCGCCAAGGCGTTGTCGATGTCGGTTGCAATCGATTCGCGCAGGGGCGGCATGATTCCGTCTACAAAGGGTTCGATATAATTTTTTTCGGCGAAAGCGGCGGACGAACGAAAATGTCCGCCACTTTTTTGTGGCAACTGCGCCGCTTTTTTGCTAACAATTTACGTCTCACAAACAACAACACACTCTATGATGAACAAATTGATAAACACTATTGCGTGCGCATCGCTCGCCCTTTTTGCGGCTGCGTGCGTTTCGGGGGAAAACGGAGTCGTCGAAAAAACCGACGGCAACAGGGTTTCGTACAAGTTTGCCGACAACAAAAAGCCGCTTGTCAACGCGGGAATGGGTTGGGTTCACCACTACTATTCGGGGCGCACGGGCAACTACGGCTACTATCTTGAGCCGTCCGACTCGCTCGACTGGTTCCCCGGTGCGAACGTACAGTATATGCGCATTCCGTGGGCGTTCGTAGAGCCCGAAGACGGCAAATTCAACTGGTCGGTTTTCGACACGCCCGCGCAACGCTACGTAGAAAAGGGCAAAAAATTCGCAATCCGCATAAACTGCTGCGAACACTGGATTCCGTGGGCTACCCCGAAGTGGCTCAAGGACAAGGGCTGCAAGGGCGTGCAGTTCACCGTCCGCCGCGGGCCCGACCCGAACGGCGCGTGTTGGGAGCCCGACTATCTCGACCCGATTTATCTCGAGCACCTCGAACGCCTGATAAAGGCTCTCGCCGAACGCTACGACGGCAATCCGAATGTCGCATTTATCGACATCGGCACGTTCGGGCTTTGGGGCGAGGGGCACACGGGCGCGAGCAGCAAGCTTCCCCGCGATGTCCAGATTAAGGCGGTAAAGCTTCAGATAGACATCTACACGAAGTATTTCAAGAAGACGCAGCTTTGCATTAGCGACGACGTCGACGGTTGGAAGGAGCAGAAGAATTTCCCCGTGCTCGACTACGCCCGCGCAAAGGGCGTTTCGTTGCGCGACGACTCCATTCTGGTGGACATTCCCGAAGCTCCGAACCCGAAGAAAAAGTGGCACGTAAAGGCTTCATGGTATCACGCCGACTTGGCGGGTCGCTACTGGCGGACTATGCCCGTAATCGTCGAGCACGAACACTACGGGCTGTCGAAGGCGCGCGGCGCGTGGAAGGGCGAATGGCTCGAAAACGCGGTCGAAGCGTATCACTGTTCCTACCTCTCAATCCACTGGTGGCCGCGCCAATTCCTCGACGAAAACAGGGAGAGCATCGAGCGCATCAATCTGCGCCTCGGCTACAGACTCAATCTTGCCGAGCTGAATATGCCGCGTTCCGTTGAAATCGGCGAACGCTTCCCCGTTCAGTTCACTTGGGCGAACGTCGGCGTTGCGCCGTGCTACAACGGCGGTTTTGCGGCAATCACGCTCAAGGACGACAAGGGCGGCGTCGTGGCGGTTCTGGTGGACGACGGTCTCGATATGTCAACGCTTCCCGTTGCTCCGAAAGGGCAGCCGAAGTTCGTTTCGCACGTCAAGAATTTCAACGTCGGCTTCCTCAATCCGAAGAAATTCTTCAACGAATTTACGCTCAATATGGAAAAGCGCGACGGCGCGGAATTTTACGGCGCGCCCGTAGTTCCCGCGACAAAGGCGGGCACTTACGATGTCTACGTTTCGGTCGGTCTGCGCGACGGCACTCCGCAAATCAATCTGCCGCTCGACCTGCCCACCGACGGGCATAAACGCTATAAAATCGGCACGATAACCGTAAAAGAACCGAAGGTTGCGGGCGTGGAAATCAAGACTCCCGAGAACGCCCCGCTCTCGACGATGGACTACGACGCCAACGGCAAAAAGTTCAAGTGGTAGTTTGAAAAACGCGTCGGGCGGTTTTGCCCGCCGCGGATTTTCCGAAAACAAAAAGCGTCGCGGTTTTGCATTGCCGCGACGCTTTTTTGTTTTTGTTTTTTTTTTGAGGGTTGAGCCTGTGTTTTCTTAAGCCTGCGCTTCGGGCGATTCCTCGCCGAGAGCCATCCCGCCGACAACCGTCGTATTGCCTTCGATTGCCGCGCGGATTTTGTCGCAGACTTCGGGATGCTGCATAAGATACGCCTTTGCGGCTTCGCGTCCCTGTCCGATAAGCTCGCCGTCGTAGGAAATCCACGCGCCCTTCTTTTCGAGAATCTTCTGCTCGATGCCGAGGTCGATGAGGCTGCCCGTCATCGAAATGCCTTCGTTGTACATAATGTCGAATTCGCATTCCGTAAACGGCGGCGCAACCTTGTTCTTTACAACCTTGATTTTCGTGCGGTTGCCGATGACCTTGCCCGACGGGTCTTTAATCTGCCCGATTCTGCGGATGTCGATGCGCACCGAGGCGAAGAACTTGAGGGCGCGTCCGCCGGGGGTTGTCTCGGGATTGCCGAACATCACGCCGATTTTTTCGCGGATTTGGTTCGTGAAAACGCATATGCACTTTGTCTTGCTGATTGCGGCGGTGAGGCGGCGCATGGCCTGACTCATCATGCGGGCTTGGAGACCCACCGTTGTGTCGCCCATCTGCCCGTCGAGTTCCTGACGCGAAACGAGCGCGGCAACGGAGTCGATTACGACAACGTCGATTGCGCCCGAACGGATGAGCGTTTCGGCGATGTTGAGCGCGTCTTCGCCGCATTCGGGCTGCGAGACCATCAGGTTTTCGAGGTTTACGCCCACGACCTTCGCATACTTGGGGTCGAGCGCGTGTTCCACGTCGATGAAGACGGCGTTGCCGCCCTTGCGTTGGGCTTCGGCTATGAGCGAAAGACAGAGCGTTGTTTTGCCCGAAGATTCGGGGCCGTAAATTTCGACGATTCTGCCGCGCGGCAAGCCGCCCACGCCGAGAGCCAAGTCTATCGCGACCGAACCCGTGCTGATTGTTTCGACGTTCATCTTGAAAGCTTCGCCGAGCCTTATGAGCGAGCCTTCGCCGAACTGCTTGTTAATCATTCCGAGGGCTGTTTCGAGGGCTTTGTCGTCTTTGTTTATAATAGTTGTTGGTAGTTTTTGTTTTGCCATATGTATCGAATAAATTGAATGCCGACGGCACAATGCCGTAAAAATAAATCCGAGGGCGACCCTATTCGAAAAGCGCGGGGGTGTCCACAAAAATGTTGATTAAATTTTTTCTTGCAAGCGGGCGGGGGATTTGCAGAATGAACTGCTTCAAAAATCGGTCGGTTTTGCGCACTTTTGTGCATGTTTCGCCCGAGCGAATCCGAAGGGGGCGTAGCTCAGTGGATAGAGCAGCGGTTTTCTAAACCGTTGGTCGAGGGTTCGAGTCCCCCCGCCCCTGCCATTCGGAAATGCCCGCAAGTTTGCCGCTTGCGGGTTTTTTTGTTTATCGACAACTCCCGACGGCCTCGTCGGCGGTTTTATTTTGATATAAAGGGTTATTTTACGTGTCGAGATGTGTTGTGTGTGTGATTTTTGCTTGAAAAATATCCGGAAGAATGGTTTTGTTTTTCTATGCGGTTCGAAAGGCTTTTGTTCTTGTCTGTGCTTGTTTTTCTTTTCTGTCGGTTTTGTGTCGCCGCGGAAGAAAAAATCTCCGCTTTGGTTACGGAATACGAAACCGCGTTTCTGCGGTCGAAAAATTCGCAACCCTCGATATATTGTTATAACAGATTGCTTGAGCTTTCCCTTTTCTATGCAGGATATTCCGAGGATATTTTTTTGAAACTCGATTATTACATACCTCCAGATACTTGGAGTATGTCTCCGCCGAGGGAAATCGCCAAGTTTCGGCGCGGCAGGGTGCGGAACGCGCAAAAGGCAATGAAATATGCGAAAATGGCACGGGAGGTTTCTCCGAATGATATGCGCAGAGTCGCGGATAATCTGCTTCTGTCTTACGCGTTCGAGGGAATCGGTACGGAACGGCGTTTCGACGTAATGTACGACTATGAAAGGCGGTATGAAGTCGAACGGATACAATATATATCGAAATACAACTCCGCTCTTGAAAAATACAGGCATAATTTTCCGCCGCAACTCCAAAAAGTAGCGGAAAGGATGGTGGACTTTATAAACATAAAAGACTTACCGAATGGCGAAAAATACAATCCAGAGAAAGCGGGTATGTGGTATGCGTACCGCATTTATGTACATTATCGCGGGGCGTTCGGTTTCGAAATGGATTTGAAGAAAGTCAGAAATTATATCTATATGAGCCGTCCGACAATCTGGTTGAATTTTTATACGGGGTTTTTAGTTCCCAGAGACGAAGGGCTTGCCGAATACATCTTAAAAATTCAAGATACGAAAGAATCCCGAAAAATATTGGAAAATATTAAAGGCGGCGGGAAGTAGCTCCGCCGCCTTGTTGTGTCTGGCGTTTATTTAATTTTTAGTGTACCAGAGTATATGGGGGTATTTTTCGGAGTGAAATCATTTATTAGTCCACCGCCATAATTGTATTCGTTTTTGTATTTTAATTCGTTGTAAGAAAGGTCACCTGCGTGGGAGATTAGATAACTTCCAACTTTGTCTTTGGACGATGTCCATTGGGATTTGCTTACGTTCTTAAAATTTTCTGACGCACGTCCTTCTTGGGTATAAATCTTTATATGGGCATTCATTGATCCAATAGAGGAACTGTCTATGTTTGCGAATCCAACGCGTTCTAATACAATAGTTCCTTCCTCGTCGGATTTAACATCGTATACAACGTTATAAGTTTCAGTTTTACTCCCTTCAATTCCGAAGTAGTCGTATGTTACGGACAGTATGATTGTTTGGTCTGAATTTGGAGTAAACCCGTCGATTTTAATATCGCTTGCGGCCCAGATTTCGGAGTGATTTGATTCGTATTGTTCTTTAATTGACGTTCCTTTCTCGATATCTTCCACAAAATTTCTCTCGTGTGTTGTCTTATCTGTTCTGGAAAACGATATATGATACTTTTTCCCCCATTGACCTTTATCGTTTCTCGGTTGGTCAGGGTTTGGGAACTCTTTCCTTCCGATATTTGATTTTAACGGTAGTGTTTTCCCCATGTTTCCATTCGGATATAACTCATCAAATTTAGCAATGTCAAAAAGCAAGCATATAAATTTTCTATAGTTTTCTGCGTTCAGAAAAACATCACTACCTGCTTCTTCTCTTAATCCTGTAAGATGTGAAGCTTCATGAATCAACAAGCTTGAACGAGTAAATATTCTTTCAAAGTATTCATCGTGTTCAAAAAACTTATCGTATACGGTAGTTGAGTGTGTGTCGGGGTTTGTAGAGATGTAGACGTAATCTAGGGTTTGCTTCTTGTCTTCGCAAACTGATTTACGTTTAAATGCCATCTTATTGAGTAATACATCGTAAATTTCCGACAATTTTTTAAATATGACGGTGATGGCATCGTTATCGTATCGCAGAAACGCATCGGTCGCAGTCTCAAGTGATTTAAGTGTCGGCAGTTTTAGTTCTGCTATAGATTTTTTTGTAAAAAAACAGGCTTTTAGAAGCTGTTCTTCTATAAATGCAATCTCTTTCTTGTTAAAATTATCCAATAATTGGTATTGGATTATCGTACCAGAACTATTAATTATGTGTATTCCTGATTTTTGTTTGATAATGTCTTTCCCTTGTAAAGTTCCGATAAACTTTTGGGTAAACACATTGTTGTTTAAGCTAATAGAGTATACTTTTGTGTTTTGAGGTCTCGTAGAGCCGAAAGTATATCAAGGAAATTTGTAATCGCAAAAATAACTTTTGATACTTTGTGAAAAACGGCTCTTGCTTGCGGGCACAAAAAAAGCACGGGTTGTGCCGCGCCTGAAATCTGCATACTCTTTCAAATGGTTGACCGATAGGGACTCGAACCCCAACAAAAGGTGCCAGAAACCTTTGTGCTACCATTACACCATCGGTCAATATTTGAAAGCATCTATCTTGGGCTTTTCGGCTGCGTTGTCAAGGCGTTTTTTTATTTATCGACGAAATCGTTTCGGGTCGGGCGGCGGCGGCTTTCATTATTGTTGACAAGCTTGCGTTGTGTCAGCACCTTCTTTACGAAATGCAGGAATCAAACCCCAATATTCTCAAAAGACTTTACAACTGGACTATCTCTTGGGCTGAAAAGCCGCAAGGGTTGTGGGCTTTGGCGGTTCTCTCGTTTGCGGAGTCGTCGTTTTTTCCGATTCCGCCCGACGTATTGCTGATTCCGCTCGTTTTCGGCGCGCCGAAAAAATGGTGGCGGATTGCCCTGATTTGCACGCTCGCCTCCACGGTCGGCGGCGTTTTCGGTTGGTACATCGGGCATGCGGCTTGGGATGCAACGCAGTCGTTTTTCTTCAACTATGTTCCGGGGTTTACGCACGAGAATTTCGATTTCGTCCGCCAAAGTTATCAGAGCAACGCGTTCCTTGCGATTTTCGGCGCGGCGTTGACGCCCATCCCCTACAAGATTTTCACAATCGCCGCAGGGGTTTGCGACGTGTCGATAGCCACGCTTATCGCCGCCTCGCTTCTGGGGCGCGGCGGTCGGTTCTTTGCGGTTGCGCTCATCATTTATTTTGTCGGACCGAAAGCGAAGGAATTTATCGACAAATATTTCAACATTCTTGCGAGCGCGTTTTTCGTGCTGTTGGTGCTCGGTTTTGTGCTCGTAAAATTTATGATGAAATAACGGGCGGTTGTTTCGACCGGCTCACAAAATGCTTGAATTGTCGGCGGGGTTTCAGCATAAAATTGCGACTATGCAGAAATCTTACGTTCTGGGTATAGACATCGGCGGTTCGGGCGTCAAAGGCGGAATTGTCGACATCAAAAAAGGCGAACTTGTCGGCGAGCGCGTGCGCATTCCGACCCCGAAATCGCACGAGCCCAAGGCGGTTGTCGATGCCGTTGCGCAGATAGCGCAGGCGTTCAAATGGAATGGGATAATCGGTTGCGGATTCCCTGGGGTCATACGTTCGCAGGTTGTGGAGACCGCCGCGAATTTGGGCGGAAAGAAATTTATCGGCACAAACCTTGCCGAGCTTATCGGCGAGACTTGCGGCTGCGAGGCATGGATTATCAACGACGCCGACGCCGCTGGAATGGCTGAGGTAAAGTACGGCGCGGGCAAAGACTGCGACGGTGTTGTGCTTATGCTTACGGTCGGCACGGGAATCGGCACTGCGCTCTTTTCCGGCGGACATCTCGTGCCGAATCTCGAGTTCGGACATCTGAAGATGCGCAACAAGACGACGGGCAAAAATACCGACGCCGAAAAACTCTATTCCGACGCCGTTCGCAAAAAGTGCAATTACAACTGGCGGATTTGGGCGGAACGTTTCAACAAATATCTTCAATATGTGCACGCGCTTTGTTGGCCCGATCTCATTGTTGTAGGCGGCGGCGCGGCGGCAAAAAGCGACAAGTTTATGAAGTATATCGATGTAAATTGCGACATCGTTCCCGCCGAACTGCAGAACCGCGCGGGGATAGTCGGCGCGGCTTATATGGCGTCGAAAATGCTCAGAAACAAAAAGCTTTAAGCGGTTTTTGATTTACTCTTCGTCGGGGCGGATTTATTGAATCGCCCCGTTTTTTTGCAAAAAAACCGCCATGCCTTGCGGCTTGGCGGCTTGAAAGTTTATATTTTTGCCTTACTTGCGGCGGCGGTAGACTGCCGCTCCGAGCGCGATTGCGCCGAGGATTGCCGCCCATTCGGCGGGTTCGGGAACCGCCGCGCCACTAAGCGTTAAATTGAATTTATATGTATTATGCCCAAAGCCGACACCCTCGCCTTCGGTGGGCATTTCGGGAATGAGCGAGTTGTCTATGGAAATTACAAACGTCAAGATGTCGTCGCTGCCAAAGCCGAGGTCGTTGATTGTAATGCCGTTTTTAATTTCCTTTCCGGATAAACCCGAGATTTCCTTAACGAGAGTCAGCCTCGAATCTTCCCAGTCGGGATTCGCGTCGCCCGTGCCGCCTTTGTAAAAGGAAATCTTGATTGCTTTGAGGTTTTCGTCCAACGGTTGCGAACGCGGCAAGTCGTAAAAACCGCTATCGCTTGCAATTTCTACGGTGTCTATGGATGCGAAATCAAACGCGGAGATGTCCATTTCGTAAATGTTGTCGGTCAGATAATACGAACCCGGAGAATAGTGATTGCCGAGTATTATATCGCTAACACCCCCAAATGAACTGCCGCCGACTATCGGCAAGTAGATGCTCTTTGCGTCTCCGAGGCGGATGGATTCCGTTTTTGTGGCTGCAAAAGCCGACCCCGCCAGAGCGAGAGCCAGCATTGCCATAATTATTTTTTTCATAAGGTTACCTTTTGTTGCTGTTATTCAATTGAAACAAAAAGAACTGTAGTATTTAAAATACTGTAGTGTTTTTGGGTTTACAACTTATATTGAATCAGTCTGTTGCAAAAATGGCTTTTCAAAAACGCGATTTTTCTCTCAAAAAAATCCGCCGAAAAAATGCGGATGTACTTGATGTAAACATAAATTCAAAAAACGCCTTGACTATCGTATTTTAAATACGATGGATACTATAGTAAATTCAGCTCGGGAAGTTTTGGGGTCGGTTGCCGTTTCGGTTGTCGATTCCGCGCGTTTTCTCAGAAACATTTTGGATGCAAAGCCAAGTGATAGCAAATTGACCGACGCACAATTCGTTTTGAAGGTTATCGAGGTTGGCTTGCGCAATATCCGCACAAAGGAAATGGTCTTTGCCGATGGGTTCGCTCTGTATTTCAAAAGCAAGCAGTACTTGCGCCCCGACTCAATCCAAGACGGGCGGCGTGCGCCAAGTCGAAATTCCGCCTGTGCTCGGCAGAATTTTGGGCGAACCGTGCGCGAAGTCGGACGGCGTAAATGTTTGCCCGAGCAACCGGCAACGCCGTTGGCGGAAAATTAGGGACAATTCGGGCTTTCGCGGGTGTTGGGTTCAGGATGTGCTGCGACACACCTACGCGAGCTTCCACACAAAACACTACGCCGACCTCCCGCGACTGCAGGTAAATATGGGACACCGCGACACCTCGCTGCTGCGCTCCCGCTACGTAAATATGTGCGGAATCTCCTGCGACGAAGCGGATTACTTCTTCAACTGACCCTCGAAACTACTTGCGGAAAATTGTCGGCAATTCGTTGCGCAACAATGCTGATTTGCGCAGGTTGCGTTCCGCGCCGAAAAAAATCGCATAGGGGGTGCGAAAAGTCTTGAACTGTCGGCGTTAAAAATAAAATGTACTCCGACGATTTTTAAGTACTATGTCAAACGACGACGACATCTTGGAGGCACAGGGCGAACACGGCTACACGCTCTACGATCTCGTCGTGATGTCGGAAGCCGACGAGCTTGACAAAATCGACACGAAGACGCTTCTGGAGACAAGCCCGCACACGCTTTCGGTATTCCTCGAACGTCTCGACGTAGACACGCAGCGGCAGGTTCTGCGCAGGCTAAACCCCGAGCAGATTTCGGATGTCGTTTCGGAGATGGACCCCGATATGTCCGCCGAACTCGTCTCTGAGATGCGCGAGCATAGGGCGGTTTCCGTCCTCAACGAGATGGAGCCAGACGACGCCGCCGACATCGTCCGCGAGCTCGAAGAGGAAGACCGCGACCGACTCCTCAAGGGAATGCAGCGTTCGCAGCCCGAGACCGCCGAAAACGTCCGCGAACTTCTGGAGTACGAGCCGGACACCGCGGGCGCGATAATGAATCCGCACGTTGCGACCCTCCGCGACGATATGACCGTAGACGACGCAATTTCCAAAGTCCGCAATATGCGCGACGAGTACGAGGGTATCTACTATTTGTACGTCGTAGACAAAGACGACATTCTCGAGGGCGTTCTTTCAATGCGCGGCTTGTTGCTCGCCCCCAAGGGCGCGAAAGTGCGCGACATAATGGGCACGAATCTTATCGGGTTGCTCGCGCCGACGATGGACAAAGAGGTCGTAGCCCACATAATGGCCGATACCGACTACCACACGCTGCCCGTCGTCGGCGAAAACGGCGAACTTTTGGGTATCATCACCCACGACGACGTAATCGACATTATGCGCGAGGAGGGCACAGAAGACCTGCAAAAACTCGCGGGCGCGGGCGCGGACGAAGGGCTTTTCGACCCCATCACGATGAGCATAAAACAGCGTTCGCCGTGGCTGTTGGTCAATTTGATGACGGCGTTCATAGCCTCGGGCGTTGTCAGCGTTTTCGACGGCAACATTGCGGCTCTGCCGATTCTTGCGGTCTTTATGCCGATTATCGCGGGTATCGGCGGCAACACGGGCGCGCAGACGCTCGCCGTTACCGTGCGTTCGATTGCGCTCGGCGAAGTGGGAATTTTCGATATGCGCAGGGTTTGTGTGCGCGAGTCTCTGAAGGGCTTTTTGAACGGTCTGCTGATAGGCTCGCTCGGCGCGCTGCTTGCGATAATCACAACATACCGCTTCGACTTGGCGTTGATTGTGTGGGTTGCGATGCTCATAAATATGTCGCTCGGCGGATTTATGGGAAGCTTCATTCCGTTTATGCTCAAACGCTTCGGCTTCGACCCCGCTTCGGGCTCGTCGATATTCACGACGGGCTTTACCGATTCGGGCGGCTTCTTCATCTTCCTCGGGTTGGGTTCGTTGTTTCTGTCTTAACTAAAGGCGTCGGCTTTTTTAACTTATAGGTCTGGTTGCCTTTGCGCGGCATGTTTTTTTTGCGCAAATGTGGGTTTGTTTTTGTTGTTGTGAACTTTTGTCTTTAATGTTAAATTCAAAAAATTCGCTTGACCGATACAGTCGGTTTTTTTACTGTCTAACCACTTCGGCGGCTAATGCGCGGCGCGTTTTGCGGCGTGTGTTTGGAGGGTTTTCCGCCCGTAGATTTTCATAATATACACAACAACAATAACTGGAGGAATAACACTATGCAAAGACGCGATTTCGTGAAATCGTCGGCAATTATGGGTATGGCGGCAACTCTGCCCCGCTATAGCTTCGCAAAAGCCAAGGGCAGCGACCGCATTAAAGTGGGGCTTATCGGCTGCGGCGGACGCGGTAGAGGCGCAGTCTGCAATATGATTTCCGCCGACCAGAATATCGAACTGGTAGCGGTTGCCGACCTTTTCGCCGACAAGCCTCAACAGGCTCTCGACCACATCCAAAAGCATATCAACAAGCTCGGCGACAGCGCAAAGGGCGTTCTCGATATGTCGAAGGTAAAACGCTTCGTAGGTCTCAACTGCGTAGACGAAATTCTCGCGACCGATGTCGATGTTGTAATCGACGCGTGTCCGCCAGTATTCCGCACTCCCCACTTCGAAAAAATCGTGGCGGCGGGCAAGCACGCATTCCTCGAAAAGCCGCCGTGTGTAGACGCGGTTCAGGCGCGCAAAATGCTCGAGCTTTCGAAAATCGCCGACGAAAAGGGTCTGTGCGTAGTCTGCGGCACGCAACGCCGCTACTACGAAGGCTATCAGGAAATGGTAAAGCGCGTTCAGAATGGCGAAATCGGCGATATCGTCAACGCACAGTGCTACTGGAATTCCAACATCTACGTCGGCGGCCCCGGCTTTCTCAGAAATGAAGAGCTTGCGTGGGACACGATGGAATACCAAATCCGTAATTGGTTCTCTTTCATTTGGACATCGGGCGACAACATCGTCGAACAGCACGTCCACAACCTCGACGTGATTATGTGGGCATTGGGCGACAACCGCAAGCCGCTCGAAGTACGCGGTTGGGGCAACAGAAGCACCGACCTTCCCGTCCCCACTTTCGGCGACCGCTACAGCAACTTTGAAGTAGACTTCGATATGGGCGACGGTCTCCGCCTCCAGAGCTACTGCCAGCAAGACCCGAAGTGCTCGAGCGAAATCGGCGAAAGACTCGTCGGCACGAAGGGCATTATGTATTCGAACCTCTACGGTCAGATTATGATAACCGACCGCAAGGGCAACAAACTCTGGGTTTGCGACAAGACAAAGTGCAAGGAAGCACTCGTTCAGGAACACAAATTCCTGCTCGACGCAATCCGCGAAGGCAGACACGTCAACAAGGTAACCCAGCTCGTAAACTCCACGCTTCTTGCAATAGCGGGTCGTATGAGCGCGTACTCGGGCAAGAAGTTCAAGTTCGACTGGGTTCTGGCGAAGTCGCAGGAAAGCTTCTGCCCCGAAAAAATCGACCTCGGCAAGAGAATGCCGTGGACGGGCGTTCCCGTCCCCGGAAAATACCAACTCGTTTAATAACTTTAAAAAATTAGGAGATATTAAAAACTATGGAAAGACGCGATTTTGTAAAAGCATCGGCAATCATCGGCGCGGCGGCGGCTCTGCCCCGTTTCAGCTACGCGCAAATCAAGGGTAGCGACCGCATCAAGGTCGGGCTTATCGGCTGCGGCGGACGCGGCACGGGCGCAACCTGCAATATGATTGAAGCCGACCAAAACGTTAAAATCGTAGCAATGGCGGACTTGTTCGCCGACAAGCTCCCCAATGCGAAGAAGAAAATCAAGGAATTCTGCGACAAAAAATACAAGGCGCAGTCGGACGAAATCTTCGACCCCTCGAAGGTTAAGACTTTCTCGGGCTGGGACTGCTGCGAACAGCTCCTCAAGGAGGACGTCGACTTGGTTATCGAAGCGACTCCGCCCGTGTTCCGCACTCCGCACTTCGCGCAAATCGTGGCGGCGGGCAAACACGCATTCCTCGAAAAACCCGCGTGCGTCGACATCACGCAGGCTCGCGAAATGATTGAGCTTTCGAAAAAGGCGAAGGAAAAGGGTATGTGCGTGGTAACGGGCAACCAACGTCGCAGTTCCGCAGCATATCAGGACGTAATCAAGCGCATCCACGACGGCGAAATCGGCGAGATTCTCGCCGCTCAGTGCTACTGGAACGGTGCGTACTACGTCGGCGGCTACAAGGGTTGGGAAGACCTCGGCTTCGACTCCACTGAATACCAAATCCGCAAATGGGGCGCATTCGTCTGGACATCGGGCGACCAAATCGTCGAACAGCACGTGCACAACCTCGACGTCATTATGTGGGCGTTGGGCGACAACCGCTTCCCCGTAGAAGTGCGCGCGTGGGGCGGCAGAAGCGCGGACGCAGACCTGCCCGCACCCCAGTACGGCGACAGATTCACACACTGCGTCGTCGACTACGATTTCGGCGAAGGCGTAAGGCTTATGAGCTCGTGCAGTCAGGAACGCAAAACTTCGGGCGAAGTCGGCGAACGCGTCGTAGGCTCGAAGGCGACTCTCGTAACCTCGGGCGGTAGATGCAAATTCGTCGACCGCAAGGGCAAGACAATCTACGTAAACACGCAGGAAATCGTAAACCCGTACGTTGCCGAACACAAGTTCCTGCTCGACGCAATCCGCAACGGACGCCGCGTGAACACGATGGACGCGCTGCTCGGCTCGAACCTGATTGCAATCGCGGGACGTATGAGCGCGTTCTCGGGCAAGAAGTTCAAGTACGGCTGGATGCTCGCAAAATCGCAGGAAAGCCTCGCGCCGAAGGAATGGAAGTTCGAAAAGCGCAAGGTAAGCGTTCCCGTCCCCGGAAAATACGAATTGGTATAATTCGGACGGTTTCGACAACCCTGCGGAAATAGTTCCGATTTCAAGATGCGCGGTTTTCCCCGCGCATTTTTTATGCGCCCGCTTCGGTTCTAACCCGCCGAAAGTTTCGGGCACAAAAAAGGCGCGACCGAAGCCGCGCCTTTTGCCGTCGGGGCGTAACGCCCGCCGACGTTAAGCCTTCATATGGGCTTTGTATGCCTTGAGCGTGTTTTTCATCAACATCGCAACCGTCATCGGCCCGACGCCACCGGGGACGGGAGTAATCTTCGAGCACTTCGGTTCGACGTTTTTGAAATCGACATCGCCCACGAGCCTGTAGCCCGATTTCGTTTCGGTCGAGGGGACGCGGTTGATACCCACGTCGATTACGACCGCGCCGTCCTTTACCATATCGGCGGAGACCGTGTTGGGTCTGCCCACGGCGGCTATGAGGATGTCGGCTTGGGCGCAAATTTCCTTCATATTTTCGCTGCGCGAGTGGCAGACCGTAACCGTCGCGTCCGCACCCTTTTTCATCAGCAGAAGAGCCATGGGCTTGCCGACAATCAAACTGCGCCCGATGACGACGGCGCGCTTGCCCTTTGTTTCGACTTTCGCGCGGTCGAGAAGCTCCATAATGCCTGCGGGCGTGCACGCGACGAACGCGCGCGGATCTTCCTGACAGAGGAAGCCGAGGTTGGCGTTGCTGAACCCGTCTACGTCTTTGTCGGCGCGTACGCGGTTGAAAGTGTCGCGCTCGTTGAGTTGCTTGGGCAGGGGGGCTTGGATGAGCACGGCGTCGACGTTGTCGTCGGCGTTGAGCGAGTCGATGAGCGCGTTGAGCTCTTCCTGCGAGGTCGATTCTGGCAGAACGTGCAGGCGGCTTTCGATGCCGATTTCGCCCGCGACGCGCCCCTTCTTCTTTACGTATGAGACCGAAGCGGGGTCTTCGCCCACGCGGATGAACGCCACGCAGGGCGGTCTGTCGAATTTGAGTTGTGCGAGTTCGGACTTAAGCTCTTCGTGAATGGCTTTTGCCGTCGCGTTGCCGTCGATAATTTCGCTCATTTTGTGATGCTTTATGTTAGCGTTTGATTCTGATTGATTCCGCGCGCAAAACCGTGTCGCCCTCGTCCTTGACGATAGTTCCGCGTATTTCCACGAGCCTGTCGCGGTACGCGCCGATCTGCGGAAGCACGAGTTTTGTGGTGTCGACATACGCCACGAAGCGGTCGTCGACATTGTAGATTGCGAAATTGTAGGGCTGCGGCGCGTGGAACGGCGCGTAGGTTGCGCCCGTGTATTTGAGCACGCCCGTGATGTCGCGCGGGGTTGGGTCTATTGTGGAGTCCGAATTGCAGCCGCAGAGGCAGAGCAACGCCGAAACCGCCGAGAAAATGAACGCCGATAATTTAACTTTCATACCGCCAGAGTAGGTTTTTGTGTTCGAAATGCAAGACGATAAGAATTTGGCGGAGCTACTTTTTTGCCGCAAGCACCGCAAAATCCAAGTGCGCGAACACGCACTCGCATTCCGAAAATCCCGCTTCCGAAAGCATCGCCAGATTCTCCGCGACGGTCGCGCACCTGTCGAGCTTGAGCCGCTCGAGGGCGACTGCGGCTTCGTCGGCGTTCATAAATTTTTCGACAATCGCAAGCCGCGCGTCGGAATTCGCCTTTATCTCCTCGGGGGTTGCGCCCAGAACCTGCTCCGCGTTGACGAAGATTCCGCCGTCTTTGAGTGCGCCGAATATTTTTTTGTAGAGCGACAACTTCGCCGAGTCTTCGATGTGGTGGATTGCCAACGCCGACACAACTGCGTCGTATTCACCCTGCGGCTTCCACGAATCGAAGTCCGACAACACGAACGAAAAATCGGCGAAATCCGCGAACCGCTTTTTCGCAAGCGCAAGCATTTTGTCCGACACGTCCACAAGATCGAAACGCGCGTCGGGGAACCTGCGCAAAACCTGCGCCGCCATAATGCCCGTGCCCGCGCCGAGGTCGGCGACTTTTGCATTCGGGGGCAATTCGAGCGCGTCGACCGCCGCCCCGTAAAATCCGTCGAACTCGGGGATGAGGTTGCGCCGCTGCGAATCGTATTGAGCCGAAATTTTCGAGAACTGTTCCTTTGCGTCCATAATGTTCATACTGCTTTTATCGACGGAATTTGGCAAGCGCATTCGCCCGCAAACGCCTTGTTTTTGCGGCGCGCACAGGCGGTTTGGATTGGCGGATGGAACAAATCCGCGTTCCGTAAAGGGAGTATGCAGGCGTCGTTTCCGAGTCGGACGCGGCGAAACGGATTTTGCCACGTATTCACAAAAAATCCGCAGTGCTATCAAATTTTAGTGCTGCGGATTTTTTTGCGGTCGGTGCTTGCGCTAAAGTCTTGCAACCGATTCCGCGGAAAAGTGGACGATGCGCTTGCCCTCGAATCTGTCGTCTTCGAAAAACTTTTGCAGGTCAAGCTCGGCGTCGGGCAGGATTTTTTTCGCGACAAGTTCCTGTTCGAGTTCGCCGCCCTTGAAATAGATTACGCCGTTTTTCAGATTGCCGCGCCGCCCGCGCTTCAACCGCTTCTTTACGAAGCCGAAGAACATCGGCAGCGCGCAGACCGAACGCCCCGTCGCGTAGTCGAAAAGGTCTTTGTACTCTTCGATGCGCGCGTTGTGTACGTAGGCGTTTGTCAGTTTAAGCTCGGCAATCATCTCGTTTATCATTGCGATTTTCTTGCCGACGCCGTCGAACATTTCGACGAATGCGTCGGGGTAGAGAATCGCCGCGACAATCCCAGGCAGACCGCCGCCCGTGCCGACATCGGCTATTCTCGCGCCCCTTTCGGGCTTGAAAAATTCCGACAGCGCGGCGCAAAAGGCGATATGGCGGTATTCAACATCGTCCATATCCTTGCGCGATAGCAGGTTCACCTTCTGGTTGACCTCGCGCAGAAGTTCGCCGTATCGGCGCAGCTTTTCGATTTTTTCGGGCGCGATGTTCGGCAGTTTCGCGAAGGGATTTTCCATTAGAAAAGCTCGTCCTCTTTGAAGAAGCGGGCGATTTCGATTTTCGCGTTTTCCACCGAGTCGGAGGCGTGGGCGATGTTTTCGCGCGTGTCGTCGCCGAAGTCGCCGCGGATTGTGCCCGACGGGGCTTCGCGCGAATTTGTCGGACCGAGAAGTCTGCGGACTTTTGCCACTGCGTCGACGCCTTCGAAAACCGCCAGAATCACGGGCGTGCGCTGCATGAACGCAACGAGCGGCGGATAGTAGGGCTTGTCTACGATGTGGGCGTAGTGCTCTTTGAGGGTGGCTTCGTCGAGCCGCGCCATTTTGCAGGCAACCAAGTCGAGCCCCGATTTCAGCAGCCGCGCGAGAACGTCGGGCGCGAGGCGTTTTTCCATGCAGTCGGGTTTGAAGATGACAAAAGTTCTTTCTTTCATTGTGCAAATTTCATTTTTTATAACAGCGTCTTCAACCAAAAAAACAAAAAAATTTGCGGGTGTGCGTTGCGCGGCGAGTTAAATGCTTGATTTTTCTTCGGTGGAAATAAAGTATTGTCGGCATGAAAAATATGAGAAAGGCTTTTTCGTTTGTCGAGGTGTTGCTTGTTGTCGTGATGCTCGGGTTGATTGCGGCGGTGTTTGTGCCCGCAACCGTGAAAATCCGCAAGACGGCACGCGAAGACGCCATTTCGGAGAACATTTCAAAGGTCATTCGCGCGGGGCAACGTTACAATGTGGACAAGGCGACGAAGTTTGTCGACTACAAGACGCTTGTCAATTCGAAGTATATCGACGCGCTTTTGCCTGTGGCGGGCGAATCGTACGACGGCATAGTTGTTGACTCTGCCGGCGGCAAGATATCTCTACCGAACAAGCTCGGCGAAAACATCGAAAAGGATTATTAGGTTGCGGATTGCCGAGAGTTGGCTCGGGGCGCGTGAAATCGGGCTTGATGCGGCGTTTCACATTTCGGCGGCAGTGGTCACATATGTGAATATGCTCGCACCGCCGCCGAAATGCAAAGCCACCGCCTGAAGCCCAATTTGAAGAGCCTAAGCAGTTCGGCTACGCCGAACGCGGAGTTTTTAGATTTTATTGTTTGCGGATTGCCGATTTTTAATTCTACACGCAAAACTCGCTTCGCTCTTTTGCGGCAGTTGCCCACTTCGTGAAGTTATCACTTCACTTCGTTCGGAGTTATTCTACACGCCCACGAAAACTCGCTTCGCTCTTTTTCTCGGGCGGGTAGGGAAGCTCGGCGTTGCCTTGCTTCCGTTTAGCCACTCCGTGAAGCTATTGCTTCACTTCGTCGGTTAGTCTTCTACTTAAAAAAATTACTGCGTAATTTTTTTGTATTTTTAAATTCGGTTTCGGCGGGATGTGGGTGGTTTTTAGAACCTAAAATTTGTATGGTAATTCCGCGCTGAAAAGATTCTACACGCCCTCGAAAAAATCGCTACCGCTCTTTTTTTCGGGCGGGCAGTGAAGCTCGGCGTTGCCTTGCTTTTTAATGAAAAATGAAAAATGAATAATGAATAATTGGGGTTTACACCGCTTTGCGGGCAAACCCTATTGTCTCACTGGT
>URJY01000015.1 GCA_900548275.1 uncultured Opitutales bacterium
ACAAAGTAAAACACCAGTGAGACAATAGGGTTTGCCCGCAAAGCGGAGCAAACCCAATTATTCATTTTTCATTATTCATTTTAAATTTTACAGCTCCTATCGTCGCGTAGGTTCTTGCGCCGCTATGAAATGTACGGCGCAATTCATTATTCATTTTTCATTAAAAAAAATTCGGTTTCGGGAATTTTTAAACTAAGTTCGAACAACCGAAGCCATTGCCGTAGGCAATGCGCGCTTATACACAAAAGGCGCGGTTATAGCCGCGCCGCAGTATCACAAGAAGGAACGAAGTTCCGACGACTGGCGCGGCTCGCGCCCTTTGTTACAGAATAAGCTTTACAATGGGCTTTTGCGGGGGTTTACTTGGTGGATTGTTCGGCTTGCGTTCGCGTCGCTTTTGTTGCGTGGCGGATGTGCCGTTCTTTTCAACACACATAAACCGACACACATTGCTATATATAATGGAATCTGTAAAGCATCACAAATGGTACAAATGGGAGGTTCTCGCGCTCCTTTGGATGGCGTTCTTCCTCAACCAAGCCGACAGGCAAATTTACAACACACTTCTTGTTCCCATTAAGGAAAGTTTGAAGCTTACCGACGGCGAGGCGGGGCTTATCGCAACGCTCTTTAGTCTCGTATTTGCGGTGCTCGTGCCGCTTTCTGGGTTTGTCGCCGACAAAATCAGCCGCAAGTGGATTATCGTATTCAGCATTATGCTTTGGAGCGGCGCAACGATTATTTCGGGCGCGTGCACGGGGCTTGTGCTGTTCATCGTCTTCCGCAGTATCGCCACGGGGATGGGCGAGGCGACTTTCGGGCCCGCCAACTACTCGACCATCGCCGACTACCACGACGAGGACACGCGCGGAACGGCAATGAGTATCCACCAGACTTCCTATTACTTCGGCGTAATCGTCAGCGGTCTGCTTGCGGGCTGGATTGGCGAAATGTGGGGTTGGCGAAGCGCGTTTTTCATTTTCGGCGCAATCGGCGTTCTGCACGGTTTCATCATAGTTTGGCGACTGCACGACAAGGTTCAGCCCGAGACGCAAAAGGTGGTCGAGAAAAAGAACGATGTAAAATTTCTCGATTCGATGGCGATTCTCTTCAAGACCCCCACGGCTCTCATTTTGACGATAGGCTTTGCGTGCTTGATTTTCGTCCTGCAAGGCTATCTCACTTGGACGCCTACGTTCCTGCACGAAAAATTCGGGATGGACTTGGCGAGCGCGGGTTTCAACTCGATGTTCTACACGCACATAGCCGCTTTCGTCGGCATACTTCTTGCGGGCAGAATTTCCGACAAGCTTGCGCATTTCAAGCCCGCCTGCCGAATTTTGATGCAAAGTTGCGGGTTGTTGGTCGCCGCGCCGTTTATCGTTTTGATGGGCTGTTCCTCGGATATGTGGATGGTTTATTTGGGCTTGGCGGGCTTCGGTTTCGCCCGCGCGTTCTTCGACGCGAACACCTATCCTGTGCTCTACGACGTAATTCCCGTGAAATTTCACGCATCGGCGGCGGGCGTTATGCTGTTCCTCGGCTTCGGGGTCGGTTCGCTTTCGCCGCTCGTCTTGGGCGTGCTCAAGCCCGTTTTGGGGCTTTCGATGGGCATTTCGCTCTTGGCTGCCGTGTGGGTATTCGGCAGTTTCCTGCTATTTGTGGGCTATAAATTCTTCTATGCGCGCGACTATAAAATCGCGCACGAAGACAGATGAGTTTGATTCGAAAGTTCGAGCAGTTGGGCAGGGACGGTCTTTGTGTAAAGGTCGTGCCCGAGCTTGGCGGGCGCATTATGGAACTTTCGCTTGACGGACACAATTTTCTGTTCGTCAATCCCGCGCTCGAAAATGTCCGAAACGGGCAGGGCGATGCGTCGTGGGACGGCGTTTGGCAGAACTTCGGCGGCGAGAAAATTTGGGTCGCCCCGCAGGGATGGGATGACGACAGGCAATGGGCGGGCCCGCCCGACAGGGTTCTCGACGGCGGGGGGTTCCGCGTATCGAAAATCGGCGATTCGATTGAATCGGAAAGCCCGATTGACTCGCGTACGGGCTTGCAAATCCGCCGCAAAATCTCGTTTTCCGAAGACAGGTGCGGCGTGAAAATCGACGCGACATTCGAAAATTTTGCGGAAAAGAGCGGCAGGTGGTCGATTTGGCCTGTGATTCAAGTCGCCGCGCACGACTTCGAAAACGACCGCTATGTGGTCTCGTTCCCCGCCGAAAACGGGTATTCTGTAATGCACGGAGTTGTGAACAATCCGCAGTACAGGCTCGACGAATGCGGAAATTGCGAAACTTCATATAAATACATAATCGGAAAAGTCGGCGCAATCTCGCGCGGCGGTTGGGTGGCGTACACCGATAGGCACGCGGGTAAAGTGCTTGCGGCAACTTTCGACTTTTGCGAAGACGCTAACTATCCGTCGGATACAAACATACAAATTTGGTCGGCGGGCGCGGGGGCGATTTTCTCGCGAGGGGTTTTGCGTATCGCAAACGACGACAAAATCGCGAACCCGCCGTATATGGAGCTTGAGCTTCTTTCGCCGCTCACCGAAATTTCGAAAGGCGAATCTTTTAATTTTTCGTATGAACTTTCCGTATGTTCCGTTCCCGAGGGCGGTTCGGTAAAATCGTTTTTCGGCGCGGGCGTCATAACCGAACCGTTGGCGGCGCGCGTTGACGGCGCAACTGTCTTTATAACAGCCGCTTTGGGTGTTTTTACAAGCGGGAAGGTCGTGCTGAAAACGGACAAAGGCGCGGAACTTTGCGAGCCTGTCGAGGTCTGCCCGTCGTGCGGAACGCGTCTTGAAATGGACGTGCCCGCCGCAAAACTTTCGGGGGCGGATTCGATTATTCTTGAATATTTTAACGATAAAACCACATTAACAATCGAGAAATTCAAAATATGAAAAAACTTAAAATTACTTGGCTGTGTCAAGCGGGCTTCATTCTGGAAGCCGAAGGCAAGAGAATTGTAGTCGACCCGTATATGTCCAACAGGCTCTACGAAACGTCGCGCAGAGACGAGCAGATGAACCGTATGATGCCAAATCCCGTTCCGTACGAAGAACTTAAGCCCGATTTGGTATGTTTTACCCACGACCACGCCGACCACTACGACCCCGAAGCCGTACGCGAAATTATCGGCGTCTACCCCGACTGCAAATTCGCTGGGCCCTCGAGTACGCTCGCGCACTTTATCAAGGACGGCTACAATAAATCGAATTTCACAAAGCTTGATATCGGCGACACTTACGAATCCGATTCCTACAAGATTATAGCCGTTCCCGCGTACCACTCCGACCCGTTGGCAGTCGGTTATTTCTTCAAAATTGCGGGCAAAACCGTCTACATCAGCGGCGATTCGCTTTACGAGCCGACCCTTTCCGCCGATGTCAAAAAGGCTGCGGGCGACATCGACATCGCCTGCATTTGCATAAACGGCAAGCTCGGCAATATGCCGTGGGAAGACGCGGTGAAAGTAGTTTCCGAGCTTAAGCCCAAGTTCGTGCACCCCATGCACTACGGACTTTTCGCCCGCAACACCGAAGACCCGCGTCCGTTTATGGCGGCGGTGCGCAAAATGGGTATCGAGACTGAAGAGCCTTCGGTAAACGGTCGCGATTTCTAATTTATACCATATTAACAAGTATAACACACAATGAAAGTTACAGGAATTAAAACATATATCTGCGACGCTTACCGCACAAATTGGGTTTTCGTCAAAGTTCTTACGGACGAAGGTATTACGGGCGTCGGCGAAGCCACTCTCGAATACCGCGAACCGACGGTTGTTCAGGCAATTAAGGAGCTTGAACGCTATCTCGTGGGCAAAGACCCGCACAATATCGAGGCATTTTGGTCGCAAATGTATCGCGACGCCTATTGGCGCGGCGGCGTTGTTCTGATGAGCGCGCTCGCGGGCGTTGAAATGGCTCTTTGGGACATCAAGGGCAAGGCTCTGGGCGTTCCCGTCTACCAGCTCCTCGGCGGCAAGGTTCGCGACTCCATCAAGTGCTACGCAAATGCGTGGTTTGCGGGCGCAAAAAAGCCCGAAGAATTTGCTACAATGGCGAAAATCGCGGTGCAAAACGGCTTCAGCGGTCTGAAGTGGGACCCCTTTGGCAAGGCGTTTATGCATATCGAAAAGAAGGACTTGCACGAAGCAATCGATTGTATCGCGGCGGTTAAGGACGCCGTCGGCGACCAAGTGCACCTGATTATCGAAGGACACGGACGCTTCAACGTTCCCACGGCGGTGCGCATCGGCAATATGCTCGAACCTTTCGATATCCTTTGGTTCGAAGAACCCATCCCGCCGGACGATAAGGAAGGCATTGCTTGGGTTCGCAAGAAGATTGCAACTCCCGTTTCGGGCGGCGAACGTCTCTACAGCCGTTGGGAATATCTCGACTACCTGCGCATGGAATGCGCCGACTTCTGGCAGCCCGACGTATCGCACGCCGGCGGCATTTCCGAAGTCCGCAAAATCGCCGCAATGGCGGAAGCGCACCACATCGCGGTGTGCCCGCACAACCCGAGCGGCCCCGTTGCGAACGCGGCAAGCCTGCAGTTGGCGGCATGTATGCCGAACTTCTTCCTGCTCGAAACGATGGCGACCGACATTCCGTACCGCAAGGACATCACGACCGAAGAGGTACGCTTCGAAAACAGCGAAATGTTCATTCCCGACAAACCTGGTTTGGGCTTGGACATCAACGAAGACGCTATCGCCGAACACCCCTACAAGACCTACAATCTCCGCCACTACGAAGGCACGCTTACGGACATCCGCCCCAAGGGCGAAGCCGTCGGCGGCTACTTCCAGAAGAAGTAGTAGGGCAGTTGTATGTACAAAAAAAGGAATGGGAGCTTCCCATTCCTTTTTTTATGTGCAAATTTTTTTTCGATATTATTTAGTCGCGGTAGCTCTTGCGCGCGCTTCGGTCTTTAGCGCGCTTGTCAAGATAAGACAATAACCCGCAAGTTCACACAATTCTTCAAGCAGTTCTCCTGTCGCCTCCAAGTTGGAATGGTGTTCGAAGTAGTAGCCAATCCAAAGCATCGCCGCGGCTGCGGCAATCAAATATCCGCGTGTCGAGAAAATGAATTTGAGTGTAGATTTTACGTAGGTCTTGAATTTCAATAGCGCGCCGATAAGTGCCACGGCAAAACCCAAAATTAGTGTTATTGCGCGACCTTTCCCGTAATACAAGCGGTTCGGGCAGACCCATTTTATCGAAGTCGACTTCGCGCAGGATGAATGCGTACATCAAAACCGCAAAAAATAGGGTTATCATTTTTTCGTCTTTTCCTCCGTTATGGAACAGCGCGACTACGTAAAATATAAGTGCTACGACAAGTATTGCCGCCTGTGTTATTTCAAGGCAACCGCTTTCGGTTATAGCCCATTCGGGGTGGTTGAAAATTGTCATTAACACAACGCCGATGATTGCCGACAACGCCGCGCAAATCAAGGATAAATTGTATAGTTGTTTTATCATAATCGGAACATTCGATACCAAAATTTCGATTCCGCAAGCTAATTTTGTGTTTCAAGATTATTGTGTCGTCTTACTGGCGCACAAAAAAATGCGCTCCCGTTGGGAAGTGCATTTTTTGTAAAGCAATCTCTAATTACTTGCTGATAACGCGAGCCATTTCGAGAACCTTGTTCGAATAGCCCCATTCGTTGTCGTACCACGAGATAACCTTGACGAAGGTCTTGTCGAGCTGGATGCCCGCCTTTGCGTCGAAGATGGAGGTCTTCGGGCAGTTGCGGAAGTCCGTCGAAACAACTGCGTCTTCGGTGTAGCCGAGGATGCCCTTGAGTTCGCCTTCGGAAGCTGCCTTCATAGCGGCGCAGATTTCGTCGTATGTGCATTCGTTGTTCAGTTCAACTGTGAGGTCGACAACCGAAACGTCCGAGCAGGGAACGCGCATCGACATACCCGTGAGCTTGCCGTTGAGTTCGGGGAGAACCTTGCCGACTGCCTTTGCAGCACCCGTCGACGACGGAATGATGTTTTCGAGGATACCGCGACCGCCGCGCCAGTCCTTTTTCGAGGGACCGTCAACAGTTTTCTGCGTTGCAGTGGCGGCGTGGACTGTCGTCATCAAGCCGCGCTTGATACCGAACTTGTCGTTGAGAACCTTCGAGATGGGAGCCAAGCAGTTTGTCGTGCACGAAGCGTTCGAAATGATTTTCTGACCTGCGTAGGTCTTGTCGTTTACGCCGTAGACGAACATCGGAGTTGCGTCCTTGGAGGGAGCCGACATAATAACCTTCTTTGCGCCAGCCTTGAGGTGTGCCGAAGCGAGTTCTTCCGTGAGGAAGAAGCCCGTCGATTCTACAACGACGTCAGCCTGTACTTCGTCCCACTTGAGGTTTGCGGGATCTTTTTCAGCGGTGATGCGGATTTTCTTGCCGTTTACGACCAGGAAGTTGCCTTCTACGGAAACTTCGCCGTTGAATCTGCCGTGAACCGAGTCATACTTGAGCATATAAGCCAAGTATTCGGGGTCGAGCAAGTCGTTGATGCCGACAATCTCGATGTCCTTCGAGAAGTTTTCGAAAGCTGCACGGAAAACCATGCGGCCGATGCGTCCGAAACCGTTGATGCCTACTTTAATCATTTTATTTTCCTTTTCTATTGGTTTAATAAAAAATTGAAGCTTCGCATTATCGCGGGGGCTTCGGTTCTTGCAACTCTTTTTTTCGATTTTTTGCGGTTTTTGCCCATTTTTTGCGCGGCGGGAGTTTTTGCTCGACTCGCGCGCGGCGACGGTTTTTACTCTACCTGTCGCGGTTTTCGCCTACAGTTTCGGTTTTGCGGAAGTTGCGCTTTTCGATAACACACAATATTGTTTAAATATATGGGGAATAGCATATTATTTGCGGCGGTTGTCGCGCTTGCGTCGTTGCCGCTTTTTGCGAACGTAAGGCTCGAGAACGAAAAGCTTGCCGTAGAGTTCGACGACTCGGGCAATTTGGTTTCGCTCAAAAACAAGGTTTCGGGCGAGGACTATGCGGGCGGGCAGGGGCTTTGGCGCGCGATTTACCAGCAGAACGAGCTTCTCGAAGAGCCGGTAGAATCGGAAAGTGTTCCCGTGAAGGTTGGGCGAAAGTCCGAAAACTCGGCGACGCTTTCGTACGGCGGCGAATTTCCCGTCGAGGTTTTGTGCACGCTCGAGCCCGAAGAGGTGCGCTTTTCGGCGAAGATTTCGAACAATTCGAAAGACAAAATCCTGCGCGAATTCCAGTTCCCGATGATAAAGAATGCGGGCGTTCCGCAGAATGCGCAGTACGTCAATTCGGGCGGCGGAGGCACGTTTGTGCCCGACTTCTACAGATATGTCAAGGGTGCGCAAACCCAGTACAAGTCGCAGGACAATGTGGCGGTCGAACGCTACGCGCCGTATCCCATTTCCCGAACGATGAATATGTTCGCGATTCAAAACCCAAAGGGTTCGCTCTATTTCGCATCGCTCGACCCGAACTACGAGCTTACGCTCCACTTGGCGCGCTATCGGAAGGTTGACGACCAGTTCAGGTATCTCGACATCGCGATGGTAAAGTATCCGTTTATAAAGTCGGGCGGGTCGTTTGAGACCGCCGAATTTGCCGTTGCGCCGACGGTCGGCGACTGGCGTACTGGGGCGCGTTTGTATGCGCGGGCGTTGGGCAAAACATTCGGGATTCCCGCGCAGCCCGATTTCATAAAAAATATGAACGGGTGGCAGCGTATGATAATGCGCCACCAGTACGGGCGCGTGCTTTTCCCCTATACGCAGCTCGATTCGAAGATAGGCAGGGCGGGGCGCGAGTGCGGGCTCGACACAATCCTGCTATTCGGCTGGTGGAAGGAGGGAATGGACGCGGGCTATCCCGACTATTCGCCCGAAACGGGGCAGGGCGGCGACGCCGCTTTGCGCGAAAACATCGCAAAAGTCCGCGCTTCGGGCGGCAGGGTTTTGCTCTATTTCAACGGTCAGCTAATCGACGTATCGACCGACTATTACAAGAGCGGGCGCGGCGAAAAGGTCTGCGTGAAAACCTCGAGCGGTTCGCCGCACATCGAACGCTATCCTTTCGGCGGCGACGGCACGGGGCTTCGGGTGCTCGGGCACAAGACTTTTGCGACGGCGTGCCACGGCACTGACGAGTGGGAGCGGGTGCTTAAAGGCTACGTCGACCGCGCGGTTTCGCTCGGCGTCGACGGGATATTTTTCGACCAGCTCGGCAGCGGCAGCCAAGTTTGTTGGGACGCTTCGCACAAACACAAAGTGCCCTGCACCGATATGATGAAGTACAAATCGGAAATGCTCGGGAAAATCCGCGCGTACATCAAGGCGAAGAATCCGAATTTGGCATTCGGCACGGAGTATGTGGGCGACGCAACTTCGCAGCATGTCGATTTCGTCCACTCGTGCGGGATGGACTACGCCGTAATAAAGTACGAGCCGAACGGGAAGCCCGTCTTGCGCCACGTTCCGCTTTTCAAATACGCCTTTCCCGAAGTAGTCGTTTCCGACCGCACGATCCGCGACGATTCCGACATCGAACGCCGCGTAAACCTCTGTCTGATGTGGGGCTATTTGACGGACGTAGAAATATACCGCTGTCGCGCGACAATCGACCAAGCTCCGCACTACAAGGCGTACCTTGCCGCCGCAAACAAATTGCGCGACAAATACCGCAGCCTAATCCTAAACGGCGCGTTCCGCGACCGCGACTTGGCCGAAGTCTCGAACAAAAAGCTCGACTATACGACTTTCGAAAACGACACCCGCATAGGCGTATTCGTCGCCAACTCTTGGCTGAAAAAATCGGAAAGCGCGACGGTGTCTGTTGAGGGTGCGGAGTTTGTCGAAGCCGACGGAATGGGCGACTTCAAGGTGTCGGGCAAAGGCTCGAAAGTCGGCGTTTCGCTCTCGAAAGACGCGCTTGCGCTGCTCGTCTTCAAAAAGAACAAATAATTTTTCGCATTATGAAAAGATTGAAATTGATTATGCTTGCTTTTTGTATGTCCGCCGCGTTTTCGGCATTCGGCGCGAGTCTTGCCGACTTCCCGAGGCTCGAGGGCGAAACCTCCGACTCGCCGCGAATAGCCCGCGCCATAGCGGGCGTTCCGCTCGGCGTTCTCGACGTTCCCGCGGGGAAATACGAAATCGACTCCACCGTAAAAATCGAAAACGGCGCGTCTCTGCGGCTCGACAAATCGGCGAAGTTTGTCGCCGTAAAAAAGCTCGGCAATATGTTTTTCTACGACGCAACCGCGGGATGGAAAAACCGCGACAACGCCCTGTTCATCACGGGCGGCGAGTTCGACGGCGCGGGGCTTGCCGACTGCTGCGTGCAGATTGTGGCGTTCCAGCATTTCACTTTCCGCGACTCCGTCTTCCGCAATCCGAAAATCGCCGCGCTGACCGTGGGCAACAAAGACAGGCGCGGAGGCTACGAGCTTATCGCCAGCAATCTCTACTTCAGAAACACAATACGCGGTCTTGCGGGCAATATCGGAATGCTAATCTACAGCGGCGACAACCATTTTACCGACTGCGTGATTGTCGACTACACGATAGGCGTGGACCTCAGACGCGGCGGCTCGAACAGGTTTACGCGCTGCCACGTTTGGGGCGGACCGATACCGCCGCCGAAAAAGGGCGAATTGCCCGAAATGCTCAAGGATTCGATATGCTTCAAGCTCTCGGGCGGCGAATCGATTCTGCGCGACTGCTATGCCGACACGGGTATGATTGGCTTCAAAGTGCAGGCGAATACGCGTCTTTTGGGGTGCTCGTATTTCAACAACTACAAGACATTCAAGATGGACAACCCGCTTGCAATCGAACATCTGCGCGGAATTTTGATTGTCGCCGACGGATATTTTTCGAAGACTTCGCCGCGTTCCACGCTTTACCGCGCGGATACGGAAGCCGACAAAGACGGCAAACGTTTCGGGCTTGTCTGGCGCGACAACATAATAAACAAGTTCGCGCCCGAAGACTTGGGGCTGCCCGAATCCGTGCTTCGGTAATCCGCGCAAAAAAGGGCGAACGCCGTCCGCGAAAGGTCGGCGTTTTTTGTTTTTTCTTCTCGCAAAACACATCCGAATGTATTTAACTTTCTGGCAATGCAACAGAAACTACTCAGCAAACTCAATCCCGCCGATTTCGACGCGCAAATCGATTCGAAAAAGGTCGGGCTTTACATTTTGAAAAACAAAAACGGCACGGAGATGTCGGTTACGAATTTCGGCGCGCGCGTGGTCGAGCTTTTCGTCCGCGACAGGAACGGCGAATTTGCCGATGTGGTGCTCGGGCACAAAACGCTCGACGAATACGTAAACTTCAGGGGCGAGCGTTTTCTGGGCGCGACAATCGGGCGTTTCGGCAACCGCATTGCCAAGGGTAGATTTTCGCTCGGCGGAAAGACGTATCAACTGCCCGTAAACAACGGCGAAAACTCGCTCCACGGCGGTTTCAACGGCTTCGATATGAAGGTTTGGGACGTCGTTTCGGCGGACGAATCGGAAATAAAATTCCGCCTTGTATCGCCCGACGGCGACGAGGGCTATCCCGCAACGCTCACTGTGGATATGACCTACCGCCTTACCGACGACGACGCTTTCGAAGTGGTCCACACTGCGACAAGCGACGGCGACACAATCGTGAACCTTACGCACCATTCGTTCTTCAATCTGCACGGCGAGGGCGTCGGCGACATCAACGACCACGTCATGACAATCGACGCTTCGCGCATTACGCCCATCGACGAAAATATGATTCCCACGGGCGAACTAATGGACGTTGCGGGCACGCCGTTCGATTTCACGCGCCCGACGGCAATCGGCTCGCGCTTGGGGTGCGACAACATCCAGCTCAAGCGCGGCAACGGCTACGACCACAACTGGGTTCTGAACAAGTCCGCCGAGGGCGCGCTCGACTTCGCCGCCGAGGTTTTCGACCCCGTTTCGGGGCGCGTTCTGACGGTATTTACGACCGAGCCTGCAATGCAGTTTTACGGCGGAAATTTCTTCGACGGCGAAATCGGCAAAAGCGGCAAACCGTACGCATTCAGGGGCACTTTCGCGCTCGAGACGCAGCACTTCCCCGACAGTCCGAACCAACCGAATTTTCCGTCGACGGTGCTTGAAAAAGGTTGGGTTTACAGACATGTCTGCCGCTACGCATTTTCGGCACGCTAAACGGCAATGCGCGGAACGGTTTTCAGTATAGAAGACTTCGCCGTAAACGACGGCCCCGGAATTCGCACGACCGTGTTTCTGAAAGGCTGCCCGCTGCGCTGCCAGTGGTGCCACAACCCCGAGGGACTTTCGTTCGCGCCCGAAACGCTCGTCAAAAAAAACGGCGAAACTTCGGTCTGCGGGCGCGTTGTCGAGTCGGACTGGCTTGCCGAAAAGCTTCTGCGCGACGAAAAAATATTCGCGCTCAACGAGGGCGGGATAACCTTTTCGGGCGGCGAGCCGCTCGCCCAACACGGATTTCTTTTCGACGTTGTTTCGCGCCTCAAGGGGCGCGTGCATTGTGCGGTCGAAACGAGCGGCTTTGCCGAGCCGAAAGTGTTCCGCAAAATCGCCGAGGCGGTCGATTTGGTTCTGATTGACAGCAAGGTTGTGGACTCCGAAACGCACAAAAAATTTACGGGTGTAAACAACGCAAATATTCTCGGGAATCTGCGCTGGCTCTGCGCCGCGACGCGCCCGTTTATCGTGCGCGTTCCGCTGATTCCGACGGTCAACGACACGCGCGAAAATATGCTCGCGCTCTCGGAGATTCTCGCGGGGGCGAAGAGCCTTGTCCGCGTCGAGATTCTGCCGTACCACAAGACGGCGGGCGCAAAATATTATATGGTAGGCAAAAAATACTCGCCGACATTCGACACAGAAAAACAACCGCAATTTATTGACGAATTCACGAAAAACAACATAAAATATACTATTCTATGAACAAACGCATAAAATCTCTCAAAAAATATATCGTGGACGACAGGCTTCACAGGGCCTTCCGCCGCGACGCAAAGTCGGCGCATTTGGACGAACTGGCGGAGGACTTCAGGGCGGCGGGGATGACGGCGCAGGAGCGGTCGGGCAGAATGCTGGAGGCGTTTCTCGCCGCGGAAACTCCGGTGATTTTGCCGGACGAAAAAATAGTTTTTACCCGCACGATAAAGGACATTCCCGACTACTTCACGCCGTCGGAGTGGGAACAGATTTCGACGACGCATTTCATCCATGAAAAGGGCGAGGTATTCAACCTTTCGCCCGACTACGAGCGCGTTCTCGCCGAGGGTTTGGACTCGCGCAAGGCTGCGGCAAAGAAGGGTCTCGAAACTGCCGACGCGCAGGGGCGCGTTTTTCTGGAATCGGTAATCCGCTCGATTGAAGCGGTGCAAAATTTAATCGACAGGTATGCGCTGGAAGCCGAAAAAATCGGACAGCCCGACATCGCCGAAACGCTGCGGGCGGTACGCGGCGGCGCGGCGAAAAGTTTCCGTCAGGCGTTGCAGCTGCTGCGCATTATGCACTTCTCGATTTGGGCGGCGGGCAACTACCACAACACGCTCGGGCGGATTGACCAATACCTTTATCCGTACTACCGCGCGGATATCGACGGCGGCAAAATTTCGAAGGAGGAGGCGTTCGATTTGCTCGAGGAATTTTTCCTTTCGTGCAACAAGGACAGCGACCTTTACATCGGAATGCAGCAGGGCGACAACGGGCAGAGCCTTGTGCTCGGCGGTCGCTCGCTTTCGGGCGAATATATGTTCAACGAGCTTTCGGAAATGGCGTTGCGGGCAAGCTACGAACTTGCGCTAATCGACCCGAAAATCAACATCCGCGTGGATTCGAAAACGCCGCTCGAAGTGTTCGAAAAGGGGTCGGAACTGACAAAAATCGGGCTCGGCTTCCCGCAATACAGCAACGACGACGTCGTGATTCCGAGCCTTGTGGAAAAGGGCTATTCGCCCGAGGACGCGCACGAATACGTGGTCGCCGCGTGTTGGGAGTTCATTGTGCCAAAGTGCGGCACGGACATTCCGAACATCGACGCGCTTTCGCTCGTAGACTGCGTAAGCTTCGCGCTCGCCGACCTGCCGACCTGCGCGACTTTCGACGAATTCTACTCGCTCGTCGAACGCGAAATCAAAGCCCGAGCCGACGAAATGTGCCTGCGCCACCGCAACATTTACATGAAGCCCGCGCCGATGATGTCGGTTATGTCGGACGCAATAGAGAGGGGGCGCGACATTTCGTTCGGTCTTAAATACAACAACTACGGTGTGCACGGAACGGGCATTTCGACGGCGGTAGACTCACTGGCGGCGGTGAAGAAATACTGCTTCGGCGAGAAATCCGTTTCGGCTTCCGATATGCTCGACGCCGTCCGCACGAATTTCAAAAACGCGCCCGAGCTTCTGAAGAAACTCCGCAACGAAGCTCCGAAAATGGGGCTTGACGACGACTGCGCCGACGCGCTCGCCGTGCGCCTTCTGGATTCCTTCGCCGACGCCTTCAGGGACAAGCGCAACGAGCGCGGCGGCTGCTACCGCGCGGGAACGGGCACTGCTATGTTCTATGTCTTCCACGGCAAAGACCGCCCCGCAACACCCGACGGCAGGCTCAAGGGCGAACCGCTGCCCGCAAACTACTCGCCGAGCCTTTTCCTCTCCCAGAAAGGTCCGATGGGGGTCGTGAAGTCTTTCGCCAAGCCGCACCTTAAAAACGTGGCAAACGGCGGGCCTTTGACGCTCGAATTCGACGCGTCGGTCTTCCGCAACGAAGAGTCTGTCCGCAAGCTTGCAATGCTCGTGCGCACGTTCATAACGCTCGGCGGACACCAGCTGCAGCTCAATACCGTCAACCGCGAAAAGCTTTTGGACGCAAAGGCGCACCCCGAAAAATACCGCAACCTAATCGTGCGCGTCTGGGGTTGGAGCGGCTATTTTGTCGAGCTTGACGAATGCTACCAAGACCACGTAATAGCGCGGACGGAGTTTGCCCTCGGTTAATACGAAAGGATTGTTTTTATGAAGGAAAAAGTAAAAGGCTATATGTTTTATGTGGCGTTCGTGGCGTCGCTCGGCGGCTTTCTTTTCGGGTTCGACACGGTTGTGGTGTCGGGCGCGGAAAAGGGAATCCAGCAATTCTACGGGCTTTCGGGTTGGGTACACGGCTTTACGATGGCGGTCGCGCTCTTCGGCACGATTGTGGGCGCGCTCGTTTGCGGCAAGCCCGCCGAAAAGTACGGCAGGCTCGAATCGCTGAAGGTCGTCGCGTACTTGTACTTCCTTTCGGCGGTCGGCTGCGCGGTCGTCTTGAACTGGTGGACGCTCGTGTTCTTCCGCTTTATGGGTGGGCTTGCGGTGGGCGCCTCGTCGGTTGTCGGACCTATGTACATCGCCGAAATCGCGCCGTCGAACTGGCGCGGCAGGTTCGTTGCGTTCTTCCAATTCAACATAGTTTTCGGGCTTGTCAGCGCGTACATTTCGAACTGGTACATCAGCACGCTCGGCGTCGAAAACGACTGGCGTTGGATGCTCGGGGTTCTCGCGCTTCCGTCGATACTCTTCGCCGCGCTGCTTTTCACTATTCCCGAGAGCCCGCGCTGGCTCGTGAAGACGGGCGCGGAAAAACGCGCCGCCGAAGTGCTCGACAAAATCGGCGACACCGACGTTTCGCAGTCGCTTGCCGACATCAAAACTTCGCTCGCCGACACCGTCGCCTCCGAGCCGCTCTTCCAGAAAAAATACTGGAAGCCCATTGCAATCGCATTCTTTGTCGCCACGTTCAACCAACTTTCGGGTATCAACGCAATCAACTACTACGCGCCGCGAATCCTCGAAAGCGCGGGCGTCTTCCGCGAATCCGCGCTTTTGCAGTCAATTCTCATCGGTATGACAAACCTCGTTTTCACGATGCTCGGAATGTTGCTTATCGACAAATTCGGGCGCAAGAATCTGCTTTACGTCGGTTCGGTATTTATGACCGTTGCGCTGCTTTCGGTGGCGGCGGGCTTCCAGTATAAGGGGCTTGGCGGATACTTTATGCTCGGTTCGCTGATGCTGTTTATAGGGGCGTTCGCGCTGTCGCTCGGGGCGGTCATCTGGGTTCTGATTTCGGAGGTTTTCCCGACGAGCGTCCGCGCAAAGGGGCAGGTCTTGGGCAGTATGACGCACTGGTTCTGGTGCGCGCTTCTGACGTGGGCGTTCCCGATGCTTGTCGAAAGCGGACTTTCAACATATACGTTCGGCTTCTTTGCATTGATGGCGGCGTTGACGTTCGTATTCGCCCTAAAACTGCCGATAACGAAAGACAAATCGCTCGAGGAAATCCAACGCGAGCTTACGGGGCAATAGAATTCCAACCGTGCCGAATATCCGTTCGGCGCGGTTTTTTTTTGCTTTGACAAAAATCCAAAAATATTCAAAATTTTCAAACAATCAACTTCAAGTATGAACAAGGGAAACAGTATGATGGGAAAAATCGGGAAAATCGGACTTTTTTGCGCGTCGGCATTTGCCTGCGCACCGTTTTTGAATGCCGACGTTGCCGATTTGCGGCGCGATTTCGAAAATCCGCCCGCGCAGTCGCGCGCCGAAACGTGGTATCACTTTACGTCGAACGTTGCCACGAAGGAGGGGATTACCGCCGACATCGAGGCTATGCGCGATATGGGCTATTCGGCGGCGCACGTTTTCGCAATCGGCGGCTATGCGACCGTGCCCGTTGACGGCGTCAAAATCGCAAGCCCCGAGTGGTTCGACTTGATGAAGCACCTCGGCAAGGAGGCCAAACGCTGCGGAATTGCGCTCGGTATGCACAACTGCCCGGGGTGGTCAAGCTCGGGCGGCCCGTGGATTAAGCCCGAAGATTCGATGAAAGCCGTGGTCGGCAGTGCGACCTATGTGGACGCGCCGTTCAAGGGCAAGCTCAAACTGCCGCAGCCCGCCTCAAAGCTCGGCTTTTACAGGGACATCGCAGTTATCGCGCTTCCGTCGGGCGGCGAAGCCCCGAAAATGACCGTTTCGGGCGACATTTCGGGATGCGAAAAAATTTTGAAGGGCGAGCCCGTCGCGATTCCCACGCGCAACAAAGACGGCAACGGAACTTTCGTGTTCAAATTCGAAAAGCCGTTCGCCGCCAAAACCGCTAATTTGGTTTTCAAGGGCAACCACCTGTATATAGGCGCGGACATCTACGTTTCGAAAGACGGAAAAGAATACAAACGCGTGCACTCGGGCAAAATTTCGTCGTTCTGCGACTTGGGCTCGCCGCACTATATCGCGCTGAAGGACGCTGGCGAAATTTCGCACTGCAAGGTTGTGCTCTACAACGCGGGCTTCCCCGACTGGTTCTCTGCGCGCGATATGTATTTGCACAGGGTGGAATTCCTCTCCGACCCTATGCTTGCCGACTCCGCCGTAAAGCTTTCGATGGGCAAGCCCTTTGCGTATTGGACACCCGAGGCGGGCGCGGCAAACGGCGCGGACAGGTCGCAAATGAAAATTCTTACCGACAAATTCGCAAACGGCGAAGTCGATGTCGATTTGCCCGCGGGCAAGTGGAAGATTCTGCGCATAGGCTACACGAGCACGGGCGCGAAAAACCAGCCCACGACCTGCGCTGGGCTTGAATGCGACAAGCTTTCCAAGCGCGGTCTCGACGCGCACTGGGGGCACTATATGGCGAAGATGCAGGATGCTTTCGGCGGAATGCTCAAGTATTCGACAATCGACAGCTACGAAGTCAGCGGTCAGAACTGGACGGAGGGCTTCGCTGAGGAATTTAAAAAGCGCAGGGGTTACGACATCACTCCGTGGCTGCCCGTGATGGTCGGCTGCCCCGTGGGTACGCCCGGGGAAACCGCAAAGTTCTGCTACGACATCCAGAAGACCGTCGCCGAACTCTTCGCCGAAAACTACTACGACTATTTCGACGAACTCTGCCGCAAGCACGGCTTGATTTCGATAGGCGAAACGTACGGAGGGCCTTTCGACTACCTGCGTTCTTCGCGCAAAATGGCGTTCCCCGCGACCGAATTCTGGGTTTCGAAACACGAGCCGTCGAAGGCGATTATGTCGATGGGCAACGTCTACGGCAAGGCGCGCGCGGGCGCGGAATCGTTCACGACGATGTACAACGAGGGACGCTGGCAGAACGACCCGCGCGAACTCAAATTCTACGGCGACAGGGGATGGGCTGCGGGCGTTTCCGAATTCGTCATTCACTCCTACGTGCACCAACCGTACAACGCGGGACCGGGGTTCAGCTTGGGCAAACACGGCTCGCATCTGAACAGGCTCAACACTTGGTGGAAAATGGGAAGGCCGTGGTCCGACTACATCGCGCGGGCGCAGGTGCTGCTTCAACGCGGGCGGCTCGTTGCCGACGTGCTTTTCCTGCCGCCCGAAAGCGCGCCGAATACGTATTTCTACGGCGGCGGTTCGCTCTATGCAAAGCTTGCGGGCACGGGATATGTCGGCAACATCTGCTCGATTTTCGACCTGCCCGATTTGATGTTCGCGGAAAACGGCAGGGTGAAGGTGGATAAAAACGGCTCGTCGTACGGGCTGCTTGCAATCGACGATTCGCGCTATATGTCGCTCGGAAATCTGCGCGCGCTCGAAAAGCTGATACGCGACGGCGCGAACGTTTCGGCGAAAAAGCCGATTGCCTCGCCCACGCTATCCGACAATGCCGACGAGTTCGACGCAACGGTAAGGCGCATTTGGGGCGATTCGAACGAACCCGTCCGAAAGCTCGGCAAGGGCGTTCTCTACACCGAAGGCAATTTCCTGAAAGCCCTAAAGCTTACGGCCGAAAAGCCCGCGTGCTTGGCGAGAAACTCCGACGTTATCGCGCGGGAAGACGGCGGCACGTATATTTTCTACATCCGCAGCAACTCGGTTTCCAAGGAAAACAAGAATGTAAAATTCCTTGTGCCCGAGGGTAAAATTCCGCAAATCTGGAATGCCGTAAGCGGGGAAATCGCGAACGCGCCCGTCTGGAAGCGCGACGGCGAATACGTTTGCGTGCCGCTCGAATTCGACGCGCACGATTCGAAATTCGTCGTCTTTGCCGACGGCGCGGCGGCGTCTTTTGCAAGTTTCGATTCCGATTTCAAGCGCGGGGACGGCGGCGAAATAAAAGTGCTCGAGGCCGTCTACGGTTCGCGCAAAACGGGGCAGCTTAAGGACGTTTCGGCGGTCGTTTCCAAAAATCTCGAAAAGGGCATTTTTGTTTCGAACGCAACTTTCGGCGGCGACCCCGCGCCGATGAAGCCCAAGACCCTTTACGTGAAATATTCCGTCGGCGGAAAAGTCCGCGAGCTTGAAGTTTTGGAGAACCAGACAGCCTCGGCTTCGCCCGACGGCACGGCAAACACAAAGGGCGTGCGCCCCGTGTCGGTCGACGGAAAACTCTGCGTGAAGTTCGACGTGAACGCGACCGCTTTCGGCACGCTTTCCGACGGTTCGAAATTCGAAGTTTCCGCCCGCGACATCCCGCAGGCTCTCGACGTTTCGGACGACTGGAATGTGGCGTTCCAGAAAAACCGCGGCGCGCCCGACTACATAACGCTGAAGAAGCTGCAATCGCTTTCCGAATCGGAAATCGATGGCGTAAAATATTTCTCGGGCGAAATGCAGTACACGAAAACCGTCTCCGTGCCGCGCGCGTTCTTCGGGAAAAACCGCCGCATTCTGCTTTCTTTCGAAGACGTTTACAATGTGGCGCAGGTCTTCGTGAACGGCGAAAAAGTCGATACGCTCTGGACTCCGCCGTTCGAATGCGACATAACAAAGTTCGTCAAAAACGGCGAAAATAAAATTAAAGTTGTTGTTGCCAATCTTTGGGTGAACCGCATTATAGGCGACCAAAAATTCCCGAAGGAGGGCTATCCGAAATGGGTTCTCGAAAACAGGAGCGTTTCGGAGACAAACCGCTTCACGTTCTCGCACTGGGAGGACTCGTGGGCGAAAGACTCGCCCCTGAAGAAGTCGGGGCTCGTCGGAGTTGCGGAAATCCGCGCCGCCGACATCCTGCCCGTCCGATAGACGGCAACTCGAAAAAATGGAAAACACTACATACATTATTGGGCACAAAAATCCCGACGTGGATTCAATCTGTTCCGCGCTCGCGTACGCCGAATTCAAACGGCTTACGGGGCGCGAGAACTTTGTGGCGGCGCGCTGCGGCAACTCCAATTCGCGCATCGACCGCGTTCTCGGACGCTTCCACGCGCAGCTGCCGCACTTTGTCGGCGACGTAAGATTGCGCACGAAAGACATAATGAAAACCGAGTTCGTCAAGATGGGCACGGACGTTTCGTGCTTCACCGTTATGGCGGCGATTGACAGGCACGACTTCCGCTCCATCCCCATTCTCGACGAAAATTCGGTGCTCCAAGGCGAAGTGTCGGTTTTCGACCTCGGCGAATTTTTCATTCCGCACCCGCAGTCGGCGCGCGACGCAAGGCGCGTTAAGGCCACGCTCAACGACGTAATCAAAACGCTCAACGCAACCGTCAGATGCGTTTTCGAAGCCGACAAGGACGAGGAGATGTTCGTGCGAATCGGCGCGATGGAGGTGTCCACGTTCGGAGCGATTTTGGGCGGCGAAAATGTGACTCCGCCCGAAAAAAACCTCATTGTAGTCGGCGACCGCTTCGACATCCAAATCAAGGCAATCCAGCTCGGCGTACGCGCAATCATCATCACGGGCGGCTACGACATCGATCCCGCCGTCGTCGAAATGGCGCGGGCGAAGTCGGTCAGCGTGCTTTCGTGCAAATACGACAGTGCGACAACCGCGCTGCTCGTGCGCATGGCTACCCGCGCGCTGCCGCTTGTCCGCAAAAATGTGGCGGTTGTTCGCAGCGACTGCCTGCTTTCGAAAATCGCATCGCGCGCGAAGGACTTCTTCGAAAAGACAATCTACGTTTGCGGCGACGGCGGAAAACTCGAGGGTCTTTTCTCTAATACCGACCTGCTCAACGTGCCCAAGCCCAAGCTTGTGCTCGTGGACCACAACGAGCTTTCGCAGGCTGTAATCGGCGCGGACGAAGCCGAAATCGTCGAGATAATCGACCACCACAGGCTCGGAGCGGCGTCCACGCAGATGCCGATTCTTTTCCTCAACAAGCCCGTCGGTTCGACGTGCACGATAATCAGCCAGATGTTCCGCCGCAGTGGGGTCGAGATTACGCCCGACATTGCGGGGCTTCTCTGCAGCGGCATTGTGTGCGACACGATAAACCTCAAAAGCCCCACGACTACCGCCGACGACGCAGCCGAAATTGCCGCGCTCGAAAAGATTGCGAAAATAAAAAGTGCCGAGCTTGCCGACTTCATATTCGGCGGCGACAGCGTGATTCTTTCTGGCGACATTTCCGAGGTCATTACGGGCGACTGCAAGCGGTATGAAGAGGGCGGGGTGTCGTTTTCGGTCTCGCAGATTGAGGAGCTTGACTTCTCGAATTTCAATGCGAAGCTCGGGCAGATACGCGACGAGCTTGGCAAGTACCGCAAGGAGCACGGACTGTATTTTTCGGCGTTGTTCGTAACGAACGTGATGACGCAGGATTCCCAGTTGATGATTTGCGCCCCCGAAGATTTCCTCCAGAAAATAAACTACACAAAGGATACCGACCGCGGCGTTTACGAGCTGCCGAAAATCGTAAGCCGCAAAAAGCAGCTGATTCCGTACCTAACGGCACTGTTGAAAGACTGAGCAGGCTGCAGCCTGCACGGCTACGGAACTTCGTTCCTTCTTGTGATACCTCGGCGCGGCTATAGCCGCGCCTTTTGTGTATAAGTCCGCATTGCCATTCGGCAATGGCTTTGGTGTTTTGAAGTTGATTTGTTTGTTTCCGAACCCGTCGATTCATTTCACAAAAAACAGACTACGCTCTGTCTCGCCGAGCGACGTTTCCCGCAACATCACAGTATCATCGAAATAAAGTCGGCGTTGTTTTTCGACTGGCGCATTCTGTTTATCAGCGTTTCGGCGGAGTCTTCGGGCTTTGCCCCAGCCATTGCCCTGCGCAGGAATGCCGCCGCCTCGAGTTCGTCCGCCGAAAGCAGCAGTTCTTCGCGCCGCGTGCCCGACGCCGAAATGTTGATTGCAGGCCAAATACGGAGTTCGGCTACTTTTCTGTCGAGCACCATTTCCATATTGCCCGTGCCCTTGAATTCCTGAAAAATAAGGTCGTCCATTCGCGAGCCCGTTTCAATCAGCGCGGATGCGATAATCGTAAGGCTTCCGCCTTCGTCGGTGTTTCGCGCCGCCGAGAAAATCTGGCGCGGGCGTTCGAGTGCGCGGATGTCCAAGCCGCCGCTCATGGTTCTGCCGCCGTTTGCCTTTGCCGAATTGTGGGCGCGCGAAAGGCGCGTGAGCGAATCCATCAGCAGTACGACATCTTTGCCCGTTTCCACAAGGTGTTTTGCGCGCTCGATTGCCAAATCGGCAATGCGGATGTGCGTTTCGATGTTTTCGTCGTTCGACGAGGCGTAGATTTCGGCTTCGGGAAAATCCATTCTGAAGTCGGTGACTTCTTCGGGGCGTTCGTCCACGAGCAGAATCATCAGATGGCATTCGGGGTGGTTTTGGATTACGCCGAATGCGATATCCTTAAGCAGCGTAGTCTTGCCCGTGCGGGGCGGGGCTACGATTAGCCCGCGCGTTCCCTTGCCAATCGGGCAGAATATGTCGATTACCCTGTTTGTCATACGCTCGTCTTTTGTTTCGAGGCGTATTTTTTTGTTCGGGGCGATTGTCGTCAGCTGTTGGAAGGTCGGCATTTTGCGGCGTTCCACGCACGGCACGCCGTCGATTGTCTCGATAAAGCGCACTTTGGGGTTCGGGTGTCCGTTCGCCTGATGGGCTTTTGCCGTGATGAACTGCCCCTTTTTGACGTTGAAACGCCTTACGAGTTCCTTGGGCACATAGGGGTCGGAACGGCGGGTTTTGCCGCCGCGCTTGGGGTCGAGCAGCACGCCGTTGTTGTTGGTTGTGGGCGCGAAGATTCCGCCCACGTCGATAATTTCAACATCTTCCATATTGTAAAATTCGGATTTTCCGTTTTCGGAAATTTTTTTTCGAGTTGCGCCGTATGCGCAGCTGCGGGCGCGTTTTGCCGTTTGTGTCGAACTGCAACCGCGTTGAAAACGTCTTTCGAAAAGGTGCGCACGCCGCGCAAAATACAAAAGTTTTCCAAAAGGCGATTATGCTGTTTTCGACCGATAATGCGGAAACTTAAATTAGGCGTTTCCGCCGCGAGACAACGCCCGATAACGGAACCCAATAAACTACATCCGCCGCGCAAATACAAGCTTTTTCGGCGGCGGCGTCGAAAAAAAATCCGCCCGAGGAATCGGACGGATTCGGAAAATTTTCGCCTGCTATCCGTTTACGTAGCGGTCAATCTGGCGGTAGTAGTTGATGAGCTTTGCGTCGCCCGCGGGCGATTTGTCGCTTTGCAGGTGCTCCATGCCGTAGATGCCGCGGTAGCCCTTGTCGTGGATGTGCTTAATCAGATTCTTGTAGTTGATTTCGCCCGACCCCGGTTCGGTGCGGTTGGGTACGTCGCCGAGGTGGTAGTAGGCGATTTCGTCCCAAGCGGCGTCGATGTTGCGGATGAGGCTGCCTTCGGTGTTTTGTTGGTGGAAAACGTCGAAGAGGATTTTGCACGACGGGCTGCCTACCGCCTTGCAAATCATATAGGCGTCGGAAGTTTTCTGGAGCCATAGCCCGGGGTGTGCCGTGAACGAGAGCGGTTCGAGCACCATAATCAGCCCCGACTTTTCGCAGATTTCGGCGGCGTACTTGAGCTGTTCGACGACGTTCGCCATCTGGTAGGAATGCTCGAGCGAAAGGTCGGTTTTGCCGATGACGACTGTTGTCCATTTCGCGCCGATTTCCTTTCCTATTTCGACGGTTTTTTGCGCCTCAGCCTTGATGCGCTCGATTGCCGCCTGCTTGTCGGGCTTTGCGCCGCGCTTGTCGCTTTTGCACGCCGTCAGCCATTGTCCGCCGCCTATCGACGAGGTGAACACGCCGAAGTCCATTCCGAGCTTGCGGATTTGCTCAGACAGCGCCCTGCGCTTTTCGGGCGCGTACTTCATCATATCGTTGTCTTCCATCGCGCGGAAACCGCAGTCGTACCAGAATTTTACCTTGTCGACATCGGAAAGCCCCTTTGTGTAGTTGGGGCAGATGTTCGTCCACCTGTAGATGTTCGCGGCGAATTTGCACTTGAATGGTTCGGTCGATTTCACGTCGCCCGAGATTTTTTCGGCGCGTGCCGCCGTAGTTATGACCGACGCGCCGACGAGCGCGCCGACCGCCTTTTTGGAGAATGTTCTTCTGTCCATAGTATGTAGCCTAATTTGTCGATTTGAAATTGCCGTCGTCTGCAACGACTGCGGACTTGTCGGAAAGTGTCATCATCTGTTTTTGAAGTCAACATAAAATCCGCCGCCGAGCACGACCGACGGGTCGGAATCGTGGATTGCAAGCACCTGACCCGAGGCGATTGCGCGCTGCGGCTTCTCGAACTCGACCCGCGCCCGACCTTCGGGAAGCGGCGTGAAAAGCACTTTCACCAAGTCGTCGCGATACCGCACGCGGGCGTAGATTTCGCGCGGTTCGGTGATTGGCTTGTTTATCCAGTTGATTTCGTCGACGAAAACTTCCGACCGCCACAGATGCGGAGCGTCGGGCGAATCGAAAGCCACGACAAGCTCGTTTGTCTCGAAATTTTTCGCCACGACAACATAGCATTTTCTGTCGGTGTTCGACGGCACGCCTATGCCTTTGCGCTGCCCGAGCGTGTAGTTGTAAAGCCCCATGTGCCTGCCCAGAACTTTGCCTTCAGTGTTTACGATGTCGCCCGCTTTTTCGGGGATGTAGTGGCGCAGGAAGTCCTGAATTTTGATTTTCCCGAGGAAGCAGATTCCCTGACTGTCTTTTTTCTCCGAATTGGGAAGTCCGCACATGCGCGCCGTTTCGCGCACGTCGCTTTTGAGCAGCGAGCCTATCGGAAAGAGAGCCGACTGCAGCTGTTCCTGCGTAATCATCGCGAGAAAGTACGACTGGTCCTTCCCTGGGTCTGCGCCGACCATCAGGTCGCGCGAGCCGTCGGCGTTTTCGCGCATCGAGCAGTAGTGTCCCGTTGCGACTTTCGAAAATCCGCGCCGCCTTGCGTATTCGAGAAATTTGCCGAACTTCATTCTGCGGTTGCACATCACGTCGGGGTTTGGCGTGAGTCCGCGGCGGTATCCGTCTACGAGGTATTCGACAATCTCCTTGTGGTACTGCTCGATGAAATCGACAACTTCGAAATCGACCCCGAGCTTTTCCGCCACGGCTTGGCAGTCGAGGATGTCCTGATGCCACGGGCAGTCTCCGAAAACGTCGATTCCCTCTTCGTTGACCCACGTTTTCATATAGGCGGCGGACACGTCTTCGCCCTGTTGTTTGAGGAGGGCGAGCGCGACGGAACTGTCCACGCCCCCCGAAAGAGCCATCATTATTTTTTCGCGGTTCATTTCGAATTTTTATACCAAGCTGCGGTGATTGAATAGCGTTTGATTTTGTAGTTCATAACGCGTTCGGTAAGGTTCAGTTTTCTTGCGGCGGCGGCGGCGTTGCCCCTGTTCGCCTTGAGTGCCTCGGTTATGAGTTCGCGCTCGAAAGACGAGACCATCGAATTGAAATCGACGTCTTCGCCGTAGGGGGTTGGGTCGTGCATATAGCCCGCGCGAACCGACGGCGTCAGGTTGTAGCCCGAAATTGCCGAGTCGTTCGACGACATCACCGCGCGTTCGATACAGTTTTCAAGTTCGCGCACGTTCCCCGGCCAAGCGTAGACCGTGAGCATATTGATTGCGGGCGTGGATATGCGCTTGATGTTTTTGCCGTAGACTTTGTTGTATTTTTCGAGAAAGTGTTCGGCGAGCAAAACGATGTCGCTTTTCCTGTCGCGCAGGGCGGGGATGTGGAGCGTGTTTTTGGAGAGGGCCAGATACAGGTTTTTGTCGAACGATTTCTGCTCGACCATTTTTTCGATGTCGGCGGACGACGCGCAGATTAGGCGCGCCTTGCCCGCAACGTCGGTCTCGCCGCCGATGCGCCTGAAGCGTCCCGTGGCGATGTACTCGGCGAGCAGTTTTTGGGCTTCGGGCGATATTTCGGCGACTTCGTCGAGAAAAACGGTTTCGGGGCGTTCGAACAAGCCCTCCTTTGCGAAGTGGGCGCGGGCGAACGAGTTTTTCTCGAAGCCGAAAATTTCGCCGACAAGCGCGTAGTCGGGCAGGGCGGCGCAGTTGACGATTCCGAAATTGCCGTTCAGCCCGACCGTGGAATCGGCAATAGCCCGCGCGACAAGCTCTTTGCCCGTGCCCGATTTTCCGCGTATGAACACGGGTTCGGTGTGGCGCGAGAAACGCGCGATGCACTCGTATACGTTTTGCATAGCCCCGCAGTTGCCGAGTATGTTCGGCGGGCGCATAAGCGTTGTGCTAAGCTCCAGCTTTAGGCGGCGGTTTTCGTCGAGAAGCTTGTTGCGCTCTTCGTGGCGCAGGTAGATGAGGGCAACGGCGTCGGCGAGGATGTTGGCGACGGTCTCGAGCAGCACAAGGTCGCGGTCGAGGTCGGCTTTTTTCGGCAGTTTGCGGTCGATGCTCAGCGTGCCGATGACCTGTTCCATATAGACGATGGGCACGCACACGAACGCGATTCCCTTGAGCGACTGCCCGCGCGTCTTCGTGCGGTCGAGAAATTCCGGACTTTTCGAAACGTCGCGTATTACGACCGACTTGCCCTCGGCGGCGACCCGACCCGTCACGCCCTCGCCGATTTTGTACACGCCGCGCTTTATCGATTCGTCGTCCATTCCGTTCGAGGCTTCGATGAACAGGTAGTCGCCGTCGCGCAGAGTGATTGTTCCGCGCAGAAGCCCCATTTCGGAGTGCAGAATTTCGAGCGTTTCGGAGATTAGCTCCTTGACGTTTTTGCGCCTAACGACCGCGCGGCTTATCTTGTGCAGAACAGACATCTCGAGATCGTCGTAGAGGGTCTCGTTTTCGATGTCGTTTTCCGCCTTATTTTGCATACCGAACCGATAATCCACAGCAGGCGCGTCCTTTCAACAATATTTTGCGCAAAAGGGGGCTTGCGAACAAAAAAAACTTGTATCCCGCGGCGTCGGCAATAGGCTTTGAAAATAATGAGTGAAGCCTATCAAGTAATCGCGCGCAGATACCGCCCGAAGCAGTTCTCGGAACTGGTCGGGCAGGAACACATCGTCAAGACTCTTACGAATGCGATAGAGTCGGGGCGCATAGGGCACGCATACCTTTTTGTGGGCCCGCGCGGCACGGGCAAGACAACCGTAGCCCGACTCTTCGCAAAGGCTCTCAACGCAAAGGGCGGCCCCAACATCCACCCCGACGACAACGACGAAATCTCGCAGGCTATAATGAACGGCTCGTGCATGGACGTTGTCGAAATCGACGGCGCGTCGAACCGCTCCATCGACGAAATCAGAAACCTGCGCGAAGAGTGCCAGTACGCGCCCGCACAGTGTACCTACAAAGTCTACATCATCGACGAAGTGCACTCGCTCACTCCCGACGCGTTCAACGCGCTGCTCAAGACGCTTGAAGAGCCGCCCAAACACGTCAAATTCATTTTCGCAACAACCGAAGCGCACAAGGTTTTGGGCACGATAACATCGCGCTGCCAACGCTTCGAGTTCCGTCCGATTCCCGAGCACCTCATAGCCCAACACTTGGCTGAGATTGCCAAGAAAGAGGAGATTTCGGCGACCCCCGAAGCCCTTTCGGCAATCGCGCGCCTTGCAAACGGCGGCATGCGCGACGCCCAGAGTATCCTCGACCAGATGATTTCGTTCTGCGGCAAAACGCTCGACGTAAACGACGTTATCGGCGTGTACGGCTTGGCTTCCGACGCGCAGATAAACGAGCTTGTCGTGAATATGGCAAAGGGCGACTACTCCGCGGTTGTCAAAGCCGCCGACGCGCTTTCCGACTCGGGCTGCGACCTATACCGCGCGCTGTGCGACATGCAGAATTTCGTCCGCAAGGCGATGATTGAATCGTTCGCCGACGGCTACAAGGATTTCGACGGCAAAAAACTTTCGAGCGAGCAGATGATGCGCATGCTCGACGTTCTGCAGAATGCCGAACGGGGGCTGAAAAACGGGCTTTCCGAAAAGGCGAATTTCGAAGTCGCGCTTCTGAAGGCGGTCGAGCAGAGCAGGGCTCGGGCGATAAACACGCTCATAAAGGAACTCGAAAAACTTTCGACCGCGCCCGCCGAAGTTCAAAAAAAAAATAGCCCTTCTGCTTAGGGAGGTTCTGGCTGAATCGCGCGAATTTTCGCGGCGTTATGCGGCGGCGGTGGAACGCTCGCCGAAAGCGAAAAAACTTGCGGAAATTCCCGCCGACGCCGACCGCGACAAGCCCGAGATTTTCACTTCGAACACGCCCGAATTCGAGGACGCGCTCGGCAAAATCTCGAAGGGGCTTCTCGCCGTGCTCGACTCGCAGTTCGGCAGCCGTCCGCAGACGTTCGTCGCGGGCGGAATCATAGACGAACACAAGGAGGAAAAGACGGATTCCGCGTCAATCGAAGACGAATCGGTTCTCAAAGTGTTCGAAGAGGAGGACTCTGAATGACGGAATATGTTATGTTTTCGATTTTCGCCGCGCTCGCCGTGCTCGGGGTTGCCGTCGGCGTCTGGAAGTTGACGTCTGTCGCTCGCAATGCGAAGCGGCTTGCCGAAAACTCGGAGCGTTCGGCGGAGATGCTTGCGCAGCTCGCCTCCGAAACCGCCCGAGCCGACTCACTGCTCCGCGAAAATGCCGAGCTGAAAAGCGAACGCGCCGAACTTCTGAAAACGAAAATCGACGCCGAAAAACGCCTATCCGCCGCAGAGGAACGCGCCGCCGCGCTCGCCGAACGCATTAAAAACAGGGGCGAAGAGGAAAAGGCGATGCGCGAAAAGCTCGCCGCCGACTTCGAAAACCTTTCGAACAAGATATTCGAATCGGCGCGCGAAAAAATGTCGTCGTCGAACATCGAGCAGATAGGGCTGGTTCTCGCGCCGCTGAAAAACAACCTGCGCGAGTTCCGCGAGCGCGTCGAAACCCTCAACGAAACGAGCGCGCGCAACAACGCATCGATGGGCACGCAGATTGAATCGCTCGTGAAAATGAACACGCAGCTCGGCGACGAAGCCCGCAATCTCGCGTCGGCTCTGCGCTCGAACAACAAGGTTGCGGGCAACTGGGGCGAGACTGTGCTCGAGCGCATTTTCGAATCGTGCGGTTTTGTGGAGGGCATACACTACCGTTCGCAGAAAAGCTACGCCGATGTCGACGGCACGCAAAAACGCCTTATGCCCGACTTCGTTGTGTACCTGCCCGATTCGCGTTCGATTGTCGTAGACTCGAAGCTTTCGCTGCCCGACTTCACCGACTACTGCGCCGCATCCGACGCCGCCGCAAAACGCGCCGCACTTGCAAAATTCAAGAAGTCCGTCCGCGAACACCTGAAGGAATTTGCGGGCAAATACAACAATCTGCCCGACGTAAGCTGCGGCTTCAAGCTGATGTTCATACCCGTCGAGGGCGCGTACAACCTCATTCTCGAGGAAGACCCCACTTTGCTTGCCGACGCGTATTCGTCGAACGTGCTCGTCGTCGGGCCCACGGGCGTTATGGCGGTTCTGAAGTTCGCGGAAATCGCCTACCGCAACGAGGCGTTCGCGAAAAACCTCAAGGAAATCTGCAATGTCGGGCGGCTTCTTCACGAGCGCGTTGAGCTGTTCTCGCGCCGCTTCGAGGCTCTCGGCAACAAGATAAATTCGCTTCAGAAAGACTATTTGGACGCGCAAAAAACGCTTTCGCAGGGCGGCAAGAGCGTCTTGGACACTGCAAAACGGTTTTTGGAGAAATCCAAAACCGCCGATATCGACTTCGAGCAAAAGGAAATTGACGATGGACAACAATAGCAAACGCCCCGAATGGGTGCCCGAAAACGCCGACAGGCACGTATTCACAACGTCGGTGATGTCGGGCGTGGACATCAAAAAAGACGGCGAAAACGACGCATCCATTTCTTTCGCGCCGCGTCCGAAACGCCGCACGCTGACCCTTGAAGACTACAAAAAGGGCGTTCTCGAGGGTAACAAGACGATTCTCGCGCGGGCAATCACGCTCATCGAAAGCAACGCCGAAGCGCATTTCGACACCGCCCAACAACTCATAGCCGACCTTATGCCGCACGCGGGCAACGCCTTCCGAATCGGCATAACGGGCGTGCCGGGGGCGGGAAAGTCGTCGTTCATCGAAACGTTCGGTTCTATGCTCTGCGACAAGTACGGCAAAAAAGTGGCGGTGCTTGCGGTCGATCCGTCAAGCTCGGTTTCGGGCGGCAGCATATTGGGCGACAAAACCCGAATGGAAAACCTTTCGCGCAACGAAAACGCATTCATCCGCCCCTCTCCGTCTGGCGGAATGCTCGGCGGCGTGGCGCGCAAAAGCCGCGAAACAATGGTGCTTTGCGAGGCTGCGGGCTACGACGTAATTCTCGTCGAAACGGTCGGCGTGGGGCAGAGCGAGGTAACCGTGCGCTCGATGACCGACTTCTTCCTGCTAATCCAGCTTGCGGCACAGGGCGACGACCTTCAGGGAATCAAAAAGGGCGTAATCGAGCTTGCCGACGGCATACTTGTGAACAAGTGCGACGGCAATATGGTGGAACGCTCCAACCTCAAAAAGGCGGAGCTTTCCGGCGTGCTCCACTTTCTCAACTCGCCCACGCCCGACTGGAAGCCGTTCTGCGACGTTTGCTCCGCGCACGAAAATACGGGTATCGAAGAGGCTTGGGCGCGGCTCGACGGCTTCTACAAAAAGTTTTCCGAAAACGGCTATCTGCAAAAACGACGCGCCGAACAGCAGATAGATTGGTTCAAGTCGCTGCTCGAACGCGAGGTTCTGCGCAGGTTTTACCACCGCGACGGAATCGAAAGCGCGATAGGGCACTACACAAAACTCATTTCCGAATCTTCTATAACGGCGGCTACGGCGGTGAAAAACCTGCTCGCATCGTCCGAAAAATAAAATGCAAGCCCGCGAAAAAACGGATTCCGAAGAAGTGCCGCTTTGCAAGACGCTGCAAAACGACATCTTCGAATACCGCGCGTTTCTGAAAATGGAACTCGGGCGGAGCGAAAACACGATAGTTTCGTACGTCTACGACATCACGCAGTTTGCGCGCTTTCTGCAGTCGAGGAAAATCCTGTCGTTTGCCGACGCCGACGCGGATTCGCTCGTCGAGTGGATGGGCGAAATCGCGCCGAACGAAAAGGCGACGACGCAGTCGCGCAAGCTCAGCGCGCTGAAATCGCTCGCGGGCTTTCTTGTCGACGAGAAAGTCTGGAAGAAAAACTACTGCGACATTCTTTCGACGCCGAAACTGCGCCGCAACGTGCCAGAGATTCTGTCGGCGCAGGAGGTTGTCGCGCTTCTCGACGCGCCGCCGAAGGACACCGCCGAGGGCGTGCGCGACCGCGCAATGCTCGAGCTGATGTACGCAAGCGGGCTGCGCGTCTCGGAGCTGTGCGCCCTAAAGGAGAGCGACATTTTCGCAAGCGAGCACATTATGCGCATCACGGGAAAGGGGTCTAAAACGCGTCTCGTACCCGTGGGCGACTACGCGCTCGGGGCAATCGCCCGCTACAAGCAGATTCGCCGCGAACTCTTGGGCGACAACCGCGAATGCGCCGAGCTTTTCGTAACGCGCAGGGGCGAAAAGCTATCGCGCAAGACTTTCTGGTACAACATAAAAAAGTACGCGCTTGTGGCTGGCATAGAGAAAAACGTAAAGCCGCACATCCTGCGCCACTCGTTCGCCACACACCTGCTGCAAAACGGCGCAAATCTGATGGCAATCCGCGAAATGCTCGGGCACAGCGACCTTTCCACAACGCAAATCTATACGAATCTTCTCAACGAAGACATAAGGGTTCAGCACGCAAAAAAACACCCGCGCTCAAAGATGGATGTGGAAAAATTCGGGCAATAACCGCGCCGAACACCCGCGCGTTTAGCCCGTTATCAGCACTTTTACGCCGATTAGAACGAGCACGATTCCTCCTGCAATCGCGAATTTGCCGTCGTTGGCTGTTCCTATCTTCTTGCCGAATTTTATTCCGCATATCGAAAACGCGAATGTCGTTATGCCGATGAAAACCGACGGAAAGAAAATGGGGTACTTTGCGCACGAGAACGAAACGCCTATCGCCAGTGCGTCCAAACTCGTCGCCACCGCGAGCAGAAAAAGCACCCGCAAGTCGAGCTTGGGATGGGCGAAGCACGTCTTTTCCTCCTCCGATTCCCCGCCGCCCTTCGCGCCGTCGAGAACCATTTTTCCGCCCACCAACGCGAGCAGAAGAAACGCTATCCAGTGGTCGTACGCCGCAATGTACTCGTAGGCGAACTCGCTCAAATGCCAGCCAATCAGGGGCATAATCATCTGGAACAGCCCGAACGCTCCCGCCACCGTGAGGGCGTTTTTTGCCGCAATCTTCGGCGCGGTTATCCCGCAGGCGATGGAGACGGCGAACGCGTCCATTGAAAGCGCAACGGCAACGAGCACAAGTTCGATAAAATTCATAACACGCAGATAATGCACCGCGCCCGATTTTGAACAAGCTTTTTTCCGTTTTAATTGGTTGAAAAACGCCGCGCAATTTGGGTTAATCGGAATATGGAATCAATCGAATTAGACGGCGCGGAAATCCTAAAGTTTACGGTGGGCGCGTCGACGTACATTTTGAATCCGCGCGAGGGCGCGCGGCTCGTCAACTGGAACATTTCGATGGCGGACGGCGCGGTGCGCGACGTAATCCACTGGGACGAATCCGCGCCGCTTTCGGGCGAAAAATTCGTGTCGGCTTCGGGCGGAATGTTCGTGATGTTCCCGTTCGGCGGGCCTTCGTACGCGAACGGCGAACGCGGCTTCTGGAAGACGCCCGACGGCAAAGTACTGCCGATGAAACTTCACGGCTACGCCTATGACGGAGCGTTCGAAACGGTATTTTCGTCCGACAAAGACATACGCCTGAAATTTCTGCCGTCGCTCGCCGCAAACGAGGCGTATCCGTACGACTACGAATTTTTCGTGCACTACCGCTTTTCGGAGCTGTCGTTTTCGTGCGAGCTGATTTTGAAGAACAATTCCGCCGAGCGCATCCCGTGGGGAGCGGCTATGCACCCGTACTTTACTCTGCCGTGGAGCGCGGGCACCGAGCGCAGGCACTACCGCATTCTCTGCGACGCAAAAAAGGCGTACTCGTTCAACGGCGCGGACGGCTCGATGACACCCGCCGACATATTCAAAACGTCGTTCGACAACCCCGAAATGGTCAACAAGGTTTGGACTTCGTTCAAGACGTCGACAATCCGCTTCGGCACGAAAAGCGGCGAGGAAGACATCACGATAAAAATCGACGGCGGCGGCAAGCCCGAGGTCGGCACAACCGTCATAACGTGGTCGAAAGACGGCGCGCCGTTCTATTGCGTCGAACCGTGGATGTCGCAGCCCGATTCCGCGTCGAAGCCCAAGCGTTTTGTCGAGCCGCAGGCGATGAAATCGTTTTCGGCTGAATTTTCGCTAATCTGACTATGAGAATGGTTTTTCAGCGGGTCGAAAGCGCGTCGGTCGAGATAGTCGAAAACGGCGCGCGGCGCGAGTGCGCGAAAATCGGGGCGGGCGCGCTCGTGCTCGTTGCGGTCGAAAACGGCGACACATCCGAGGACACGCAGTGGCTTGCCGCAAAAGCCGCCAATATGCGCGTCTTCGAAGACGCCGACGGCAAAATGAATGTGTCGCTGAAAGACGGCGGCGGCGACCTCATTGTAGTCAGCCAGTTCACGCTTTTCGGAAATATGCGCAAAGGTTCGCGCCCGTCGTTCAACCGCTCGGCGCATCCCGAAACGGCTGTGCCGCTCTACGAAGAATTTTGCGCGTTCGCGGAGGCGGAACTCGGCAAAAAAATAGGGCGGGGCGAGTTCGGCGCGGATATGCGCGTACACCTTGTCAACGACGGCCCCGTAACGATTATCGCCGATTCGCGAAATCGCGACATTTAGGCGGCAGCCCCGCGCCTTTGCGCCGTATTTTCTTGGGTTGCGGGGCTTGTTCCGCACGCGTTTTTGCCTGCGGCGTTTTGCGGCGGATTCGGTTTGCGCGCGTATTTTTTCGGTAAATATTTGTTGATAATTTCCGCTTTTTATATTGCCTGTTTTTTATCGGCGGAAAATTTCTTCCGCGCGACGTTTTTACCCCGCTATGGATACCCACTCTTCCGCGTTTTTACTGAAGGATTTGGCTATAATCGTGGTCGCTTCGACAGTGTCGATGCGCATATTTTCGGCGTTGAAACTGCCGCTTCTGCTCGGCTTTATAATAGTCGGAATTTTGCTTTCGCCCGTGTTCGGGCTGATTTCGTCGGCGGAAAACATTTCCGCGCTCGGGGAACTGGGCGTGATGTTTATGATGTTTTTCGTGGGGATGGAGTTCAACCTCGAGCGGCTGAAAAAAGTCTTCGCCCCGAGCATGTTGGGTATCGCATTCCAGATTGCGGCGATGGGCGTTCTCGGGATGGTCGCGGCGGGTCTGATGGGGCTTTCGAAAATCGACGGCGTGTTTCTGGGCGGTGTGTTGGCGATGAGTTCGACAATCGTAATCGTGGAAATTTTTGCGCAGCGGCGCGATTTGTCGAAGCTATACGCGCAGATTGCGATAGGTATTTTGATAGTCGAGGACATCTTTGCGGTGTTCCTGCTCGTCGTGCTGTCGGGGGTCGGTTCGGGCAGCCTGCCGAGCGCGATGGAGCTTTTCCGCTCGACGCTTGCGATTCTCAGTTTTATGATAACCATTTTCGTGGTCGGCAAGCTTGTCGTACCGCGATTCCTGCGCAGATTTGCGGTTTCGGGCAACCGCCAAGAGCTGATAATGGTCATTTTCTGTCTGATTATGGGGTTGGGCGAACTGGCGGAACTTTCGCATCTTTCGCTGTCGCTCGGAGCGTTTATGGCGGGTTCGATTATCTCGGGTTCGGACGTTTCGCGCAGGGTTGAGCACATCGCCGACCCGTTCCGCAACTTGTTTGTGGCATTGTTTTTCGTGTCGGTGGGTACGCAAATAAATCCGCATTTGATAATAGATTTGTGGCTGCCGATTCTGCTGATTTCGTTCGGGGTAATCGTGTTCCAAACGTTCGCGTGCTTTTGCGGAATCACCCTTGCGGGCGTGCGTTGCCGCGACGCCTATTTGGCGGCGGTAAACAAGGCGCAAATCGGCGAATTCAGTTTTGTCATCGCGGGCTTGGGAATTTCGAGCGGCGTTATGAACCCGTCGATTATGGCGATTGCGATGGGCGTTTCGTTTCTGACGGTGTTCCTCAATCCGCTCGTTTCGTCGCAGTCGGAACGGATTATGTCGGCTGTGCATTCGCTTGCGCCCAAGAGACTTCTCGACCTTCTCGACATCTACCGCCGCACGGTTTCGTCGCTGTCGAAGTCGGCTTCGGGCAGTTCGAAGCTGGGTGATTTCCTCCCGAATGTCGGGGCGATTTTCATCTACACGCTCCTTTTTAGCGGCGCGATGTTTACCGCCGCGTATCTTGCCCGCGCCGTGAAAGATTCGACTTATCCCGATATGTTCGCAATCGGGATTTGGGTTGCCGCCGCCGCCGTTTCGATTCCACTTCTGGCGGGCGTACTGAAGTCGTCGGGGGCTTGCGCCGCAAAGATTGTCGATATTGTCGACGCCCGCTACAAGCTTGCGGCGGGCGCGGGCGGCAGACTGCACGCGTTTTTGCGCAACGTGTTTTCGGCGTTCATTATGGCGGCGTTTGCTGTGGTCTATCTGACGTTTGCATTCAACTTTTTGCCTATCGGCGACGCCGTCGTGATATTTGCGGCAAGCGTTGTACTGCTGTCGATTTTCTTCAGGCGGATTTTTTCGAACTTCAGGCATTCGATGGAGGGCAGGTTCGCCTCGGTGCTCAAACGACACCTTGAAAACGCCGAACACAATAGGCGCGAACATCTTATGGACAACATCCGCGCGAGCCGCACTTGGGCGAAGAGCGTCGCCGAAATCGAAATCGACGAGTTTGCCGAATCGGCGGGCAAGACCGTCGGCGAGCTTGCGATACGCGAGCGCACGGGCGCGGAAATCGCCGCCGTTAGGCGCGGCGAGTTTTCGATTTACGATATCGAAGCCGACACGCGTCTTTATCCCGACGACGTTGTAATTCTTTGCGCCTCAGACAGTCAGATTGCCGAAGCCGAAAAGATTCTCACAAAGCCTTCGCCCATCAAGCCCGTGATGGAGGAGAACATTTCGGGCGACGGCAATATGACGCTCGCCGAAATCGACGTTCCCGACGATTCGCTTCTTTGCGGCAAGACGCTGAAAGACGTTGCTATGCCCAAAAAGTACGGAATTAAAGTGATGGGCGTTCTCCATTCGGGCGAGGTCGAACCGTCGCAGCCCGACCCCGTGCGCCCGTTTGAGGGCGGCGACAAAATCCTTTGTATGGGGACGGTTTCGGCGATGACAAGGATGTCGGGCGAGCTAAAGCTCGTTCCGCATTTGCAATAGGCTGGCGCGGGTGTGCAATCCGCGCGGTTGCGGATGTCAGCGCGTTTTCTTCGGCGGAAGCGGCGACTTGCGCGGCTCTTTGCACAGCACGATTTCGCCGCGTTCGCGCGTCGCCTTCATATCGATAATTCGCTGATTGTCCGAGCCTCTGAAGCGCAGCGAGATGTCTTTGCGCGCTTCGATAAACGGCCCGTCGACAAGCACGTCGACGAGCGACAAAAGTTCGTCGGTGGCTTCGCAGTGGACGCGTCCGCCCTCGCGCATATCGCGGTCGAGCACGCAGCCCGAGTATGCCCAGACTGTTTTGTCGGGGTACGCCTGCCGCACGCGTTTTACAAAAGGCAGCAGGGCGCGTTGGTTTTCGGGCTCGAAAGGTTCGCCGCCCAAAAGGGTAAGCCCGACAACGTGGTCGGGCTTTAGCAATTCCAAAATGCGCCGCTCGACTTTTTCGTCGAACGGCTTGCCTGCGCAAAAATCCCAAGTTGCGGGGTTGAAGCAACCTTTGCAATGATTACGGCAACCCGAAACGAAGAGCGAAACGCGCACGCCCGTACCGTTTGCGATGTCGAGCGGTTTTATTTCGGAATAGTTCACGGCACGCGCTCCCCGTTAGAGGTGCAGAACGCGTTCGCGGATTTCCTGCGTGCGCCCCTGATTCCAGAATTGCGTGCCGATGTATCCGCATGTGCGGCGGGCGACGTTCATCTTGGTTTCGTCGGTATTGCCGCACTTGGGGCAACGCCAGATTAGCTTGCCGTCTTCGTCCTTTACGATTTCGATTTCGCCGTCGAAGCCGCACACTTGGCAGTAGTCGCTTTTCGTGTTGAGTTCGGCGTACATAATGTTGTCGTAAATATAGCGCATAACAAGCAAAACGGCGGGAATGTTGTTTTGCATATTCGGCACTTCGACATAGCTGATTGCCCCTCCGGGGGAGAGCGTCTGGAACTTCGATTCGAGCGAAAGTTTTGCGAACGCGTCAATCGGCTCCGTTACGTGGACGTGGTAGCTGTTTGTGATGTAGTTTTTGTCGCTTACGCCCTCGACTATGCCGAAACGGCGTTGGAGGGCTTTTGCAAACTTGTAAGTTGTGCTTTCAAGCGGAGTTCCGTAAAGGGAGTAGTCGATGTCTTCGGCTTTCTTCCACTTGGCGGTGTACTCGTTGAGCTTGCGCATAATTTCGAGCCCGAGAGCCTCGCCTTCGGGGTCGGTAAGCTTTTTCTTGATGAGCGAGAACACGCATTCCCAAAGCCCCGCGTAGCCGAGCGAAAGGGTGGAGTAGCCGCCGTGCAAATACTTGTCGATTTTTTCGCCTTTCTTCAGACGCAGAAGCGCGCCGTGCTGCCAGAGAATCGGGGCGGCGTCGGAAAGCGTGCCCGTGAGTCTTTCGTGGCGGCACTGGAGGGCGCGGTGGCAAAGCTCCATGCGTTCGTCGAATATGCGCCAGAACGCGTCCATATCGCCCTTTGCCGAAAGCCCGATGTCGGGCAGGTTGACGGTTACGACGCCTTGGTTGAATCTGCCGTAATACTTGGGTCTGCCGTCTTCGTCGACATACGGCGTAAGGAAGCTGCGACAACCCATACAGGTGTAGCAATGGCCTTCGCCGTTTTTGTCTATCTTGTTGCGGAGCATTATCTTCTCCGAAATGTAGTCGGGCACGAGGCGTTTTGCCGTACACTTGGCGGCAAGCTCCGTGAGGTAGTAGTACTTGGAATCGGGGTTGATGTTGTCCTCTTCCAGAACGTAAATGAGCTTGGGGAAGGCGGGCGTTATGTATGTGCCCGATTCGTTCTTAACGCCCTGATAACGCTGGTTGAGAACTTCCTCGATGATGATTGCCAAGTCTTCCTTTTCGCGCTCGTTGCGGGCTTCGCCCAGATACATAAAGACCGTTACAAAGGGGGCTTGCCCGTTTGTCGTCATCAGTGTAACAACTTGGTATTGAATTGTCTGGACGCCGCGGGCAACTTCCTCGCGCACGCGCTGTTCGAGGATTTTCTCGAGCTTTTCGGGCGCGATTTCGATTCCGACGCTCTTGAATTCGTCCTGCAGTTCGCCGCGGATTCTCTGGCGCGACACCTCAACAAACGGCGCGAGGTGCGTAAGCGTTATACTCTGCCCGCCGTACTGATTACTTGCGACCTGTGCGATGATTTGCGTTGCGATGTTGCAGGCGGTGGAGAAAGTTCTGGGGCGGTCAATCATCGTGCCCGAGATTACCGTGCCGTTCTGGAGCATATCCTCGAGATTTACGAGGTCGCAGTTGTGCATATGCTGCGCGAAGTAGTCCATATCGTGGAAATGGATTATGCCTTCGTTGTGTGCCGACACGATTTCTTCGGGGAGCAGGATACGCGATGCGATGTCCTTCGAGACTTCGCCCGCCATATAGTCGCGCTGTACGCTGTTGATAGTCGGATTCTTGTTCGAGTTTTCCTGTTTGATGTCTTCGTTGTTGCACTCGATGAGCGTAAGAATCTGCTTGTCGGTGGTGTTTGCACGGCGGACGAGGCTTCGGACGTAGCGGTATGTGATGTATTTTTTCGCCACTTCGAATGCGCCCGCTTTCATAATTTGCGTTTCGACAATATCTTGGATTTCTTCGACCGTCAATGCCCTGTCGCGCGCCGAGCACACGCTTTCGACGAAGTTGGCGATGGAACGGATTTGTTCCGATGTCAGCGCCCGCGTGAAATCTACGGTCTGGTTTGCCTTGGATACGGCGTTGACTATTTTTTCGGCGTCGAAAACCGCTTCCGCGCCGCTTCTTTTTAAAATTTTCATAAATTCCTTTCGAGCTGTGAGTTTAAAACGAAACCGCAACGAATCCTGCCGATTTTCCATCCGCAAAATCCGCCCATGTGCATCCCGCGAAACCTCCTCCCTGCGAAAACCCGAATTTGTCCGCTTTTAATTCGGACTCAGTCGGCGTTTTCGGAGAAAATTGCGCAGGCTTTAGTTGTCGTAATAATAACTTTTTGTTGTAGTAGTTTTGCCGCGTATTCGGCGGCTATGCTTTTTATTGGAGACGATAAAAACGCCTTTTATTTGCCGAATCAAGAGGTTTTTTTAACATTTTACAATATATTGGCAATCAATATGTTAAATTGCTTATTTGAACGTTTTGGTCTGGTGTTTTTTTGCCCGCCCGAAACTCCCCGAAAAGGACGGGGAGGGCGCGGTTTCGTGCCGCCGAAACGTCGATATTTCGGGCTTTGCGCGGGCTTCGGACGGAGCGTTTTCCGCCGTTATCGCGCGGACAGAAATTCGCGTTCGAGGTCTTTTACCGCCTGCGTTGTATCGGACGCCACGAGAACATCGGAAACCGCAACTATTCTCTCCGCACCCGCGAGGCGCACCTGCGCCGCCGTACGCATATTCACGCCGCCGATTGCAAACCACGGCAGCTTGGGCGAATACGCCGCGACCCGTTCCACAAGTTCGAGCCCCACGGGTTTGCGCCCCGGTTTCGTGTTCGTGGCGTAGACCGGACCGACCGCGAAGTAGTCGAGCACATCCGCGAGCGCGTCCGCCGCCGTCGCCTGTTCGAACGAGTGCGTAGAAAGCCCCAGAACCCTGTTTTTGCCTATGATTTTGCGCGCCTCGTGCGGCGGCATATCGTCCTGCCCGACGTGCAGCCCCGCGTTCGGGATAATCGAGCAGATTTCCGCCGCAAGTTCTGGCGAGTCGTTTATTATAAAGTAGGGCGCGTTCGGCTTTTTGAAAATCGGCAGAAGCTCGAAAGCCATTTCGCGGCGTTCCGCCTGATCCTGTTTTTTTGCGCGAAGCTGGATTATTTTTGCGCCCGCCGCCGCGAGCTGTTCGCACTTCGAAAAGAGGTTTTCGCGCGGAACGTAGCCCGTGTCCACAATGCCGTAGAAAAGGGCGTTCCGCAATGATTCGGACAATTCCGCCATTACTTTTCTTCCTGCTCTTTTTTGATGTCGTCGCCCGAGTTGAAAACGGTGTCATCGGAAAGGATTACGTCGTCGTCTTTGTAGTCGGGAGCGGGGGGGAGGAACTTTGTTGTGGGCTTGTAAATCAGCCCCTTGAAGCCCGTAATGCGCACGTCGATTCGTCCGAGCTTTTCGACGCCCAGATGTTCGCGGAAGGCGGTCGTCAGCGCGGTCTGGACTTCGCTTGTCGCGTCGGTGAGCTTTTGCCCCGACTCGAGCTTCAGTGCGACGTTCATACAGAGCTTGCCCCTGCGCGTGTAGATTTTCACGTCGGGACGGTTGAGCGCGCCGAGGCTGTAGCAGACGCTTTGCACAAGCTCGTCGAGAGCCTTGCGCGAAACCTCAACGACTCCCGCGCGGTTGTCGAAAAGCTTGATGGGCTTGCGGAGTTTTTTGATTTTTCTGACCGCCAATAGCAATGCGAAAGCTAGCGCGGCAACGCCGAGCATTTCGGGGGCGTGGGGTTGCGCCCAAGCCGTTTTTACCAGTTCCACCGCGCGATTGAGCCAATCGGCAAGTGTTTTTATGTAGACGTCGATATTGTCCATTGCTGTGTTTTGGTGAGTGTTAATATTCAAATTGGCGGTATAATTTTTTTCAAGTATTATTTGTCGAACGAGAGGTCGTCGGGCCACTCGCGCGGATAGCCGTCGGCGGCGTTCTTTTTGCAGGCGTCGACAAGGCACAGGCTGTTGCCGACAACCATTATATCGCGCGAAGGGTCGGTATTGTTAAAGATTTTCCAGAGAATTTTCGAGTTGCTCTCTATGTCGACGTCCGAGTCGAACAGGACTGCGGCGCGGAAAAATTCGGCGAATTTGCCGAAGCTTCCGATTTTTTCGAGGATGTCGCGCCCGCGCGAACTTCCTTTTTCCACCGCGATTGCGCAGAAGCCGTTCCGCGCCGACATCCGCAAAAATTGGGGAACTTGCGACTTCAGGAATTTTTCGATTTCGGCGGCGTCCGATTCCGTCGGCACCGATAGCTTGCGCACGTTGCGCTTCGTTTCGCCGTCGATTTCGCCCGTCAGGTCGATTGCGGTTTTCGAGCCTTGAAGCGGGCGCGGCGCGGAGTGGTCGAGCGCGTCGAGCACCCCCTCAGAAAGGAATATGTCGCGTTCGGGGTCGAACGATTTGAGGAATTTTTGCCAGACTTTCGACAAATCCGACGGGTCGTCGCCGCCGTCTATCGCAACTACCGCCTTGCAGAAGCTCATCTGCCCCTGTCCCCAAACGCCCGCGGCAAGCTTCTTTGCGTGCGCGGGAAACTCCTTGTCGAGCGCGACGACCGAGATGTTGTGGAAGACGCCCTCCCACGGCAGGAAATAGTCGCGGATTTCGGGGATGACGGTGCGGAGCATCGGCAGAAAAATGCGTTCGGTTGCCTTTGCCATATAGCAGTCCTCCATTGGCGGCGGGCCGACGAGCGTGGCGCAGTAAATCGGCTTTTCCTTGCGCGTTATCGCCGTCAAGTGGAATACGGGGTACATGTCGGCGAGCGAGTAATAGCCCGTGTGGTCGCCGAAAGGCCCTTCGAGCCTGCGCTCGTCGCAGTCTACGTAGCCCTCGAGGACGAACTCGGCGTCGGCGGGCACTTCCATATCGACCGTAATGCACTTTGCCATCGGCACGCCTTTCTTGCGGAAGAAGCCCGCAAGCAGAAGCTCGTCGATACCGCGCGGCATCGGGGCGGTCGCCGCGTAAATCGTGGCGGGGTCTGCGCCAATCGCCACCGCCACGGGCATACGCCTTTTTTTCCTCGCGTATTCTTTAAAAAAGTGCGAGCCGTCTTTGTGTACGTGCCAGTGCATACCCGTGGTTTTTTCGTCGAAAATCTGCAGCCTGTACATCCCGAGATTGCGCTTTCTGCCGTCGGGCGACTTCGTGAAAACGAGCGGCAGCGTAACGAATCTGCCGCCGTCGTGCGGCCAACATTTGAGCACGGGAATTTCGGATAGGTCGATGTCGCTTCCCGTTTTTACGACCTCCTGACAGGGTGCTTTCCAGCGCACGGTCTTCGGCATAATGCGCGTTAGCGGCAGAATTTTCTTCGCCAAGTCGAAGAAGTCGCCGAGCGATTTCGGCGGATTTGCCTCCGTCAAAGCCGCGATTTCCGAGCCCGACTTCGCCAAGCTTTCGACGCCCAACGCCATCGACATGCGCCTGTCGCTGCCGAACAAATTTACAGCCACGGGGAATGTCTTGCGCCCGTTGTCGACTACGTTTTCGAAGAGCAGAGCCTTGCCGCCGTTCGGCTTTTTAGACTCCGCGTCGGCGTATTTCGAGATTTCGATAACGGGCGAAACCTCATCCCTTATTCGGATTAACTCGCCCGAAGCTTCGAGCGCGTCGATAAATTCGCCTATGTTTTTGTAGGATTTTTTCACAGTCCCCATTCCTTTATGATATTCTGTTCGAAGCCCATCGACTGCGCTATTCGCGCCGCAACGATATCGGCGGCGTCGCGGACGGTTTTCGGTTTGTTGTAGAACGAAAGCGCGGGCGGCAGAATCACCGCGCCCGCAAGGCAGAGCGTTTCCATATTTCTGATGTGCGTCAGGGCAAGCGGCGTCTCGCGCGGGCACACGACAAGCCGCCTGCGCTCCTTCAGCGCGACTTCCGCGGCGCGTACAATCAAATTGTCGGCTATTCCGTTTGCGATTTTCCCGAGCGTTTTCATCGAACACGGCGCGACCGCCATCGCGTCGAAACGGAACGAGCCGCTCGCGGGCGGTGCAAGGAAATCGTTCTCCCTGAAAAATTTCACGCAATCGGCGGCGGAGGAATCGAACATTGCAAGCGCGGATTCCGCGTCGGCCGCGCCGTCGATTTCGGCGGGAATTATTTTCGCGGCGGCGTCGCTTACCGCGCAGTAGATTTCGGCTCCGCTTTTTGCGAGTATCGAAAGCAGGCTTATTCCGATTGTCGCGCCCGAAGCTCCCGTTATCGCGACGACCGCGCGCTTTTTTTCTCCGTTTGCCATATTAGAAAAGGTTGGATGCTATGCCGACAAAAATCAGCCCCGAAATTGAAATGCTCTCGTAAAAGAAAACCAGCTGCGTCTTTTTGCCGCCGAACAACGCTATCGTAATCACGCCGAAAACGTAGAGGCAGGCAATCACCGCAACGCACGCCGCGTATACGGCGTTCAGCTTGAAGACAACCCCTACCGACGTAAGAAAAATCGCCGACAGCGCAAACGAACACGCCGCTATCGCAAGGGTCGCCCGCCGACCGAACCTCGCGGGTACGGAATGTAGCTTGTGGGTTTTGTCGAAGTCGATGTCCTGAAGCGCGTAGATTAGGTCGAAACCCGCAATGTTGAAGAGCAGGGCAAGCCCGAGCGGGAGAATGCGCGGGTCGAAAGAATCGGCGGCTGCAATCCACGCGCCGATTGGGGCGAGCGCGAGGGCAACACCCAAAATGTAGTGCGCCCCGAACGTGAAACGTTTTGCATACGAATATCCGAGCAAAACCGCAAGCGCGGGAAACGACAACCAGAAGCACAGCCAATTTATCATCGCCGCAGAACCGACGAAAACCGCCGCCGAAATCGCCGTAAAAACGGAGGCATCGCGGACGGAAATTTTGCCCGTTACGGTGGGGCGGTTCATCGTGCGCGGATTTAGCGCGTCAATATCGCGGTCGGCGACCCTGTTGAAGCCCATCGCCGCCGAGCGGGCAGCCGCAAAAGCCACGACAGTCCAGACAATCTTCCAAATGCCGAAATCGAACCCGCAGAGCTTTGCCAGACAAAGAGCCGAGAGCGCAAATGGCAACGCAAAAAGCGTGTGCGCAAGTTTTATCATCTCGGCGTAAACTTTCGCAGACTTAAAAAAATTCATCCCCCAATATTTACACAATACCCCGCCAAGCTCAAGTATAATGAATGAATTGCGCCGTACATTTTATAACGGCGCAAGAACCCACGCGACGGTAGGAGCTGTAAAATTTAAAATGAATAATGAATGAATTTTTGCGTTTATAAATAGACGCAAAAAGAACAA
>URJY01000016.1 GCA_900548275.1 uncultured Opitutales bacterium
CCGAACGAAGTTCGGGCGTCAAGGGCTTCGCCTTTGCGTGCAGGCTGCAGCCTGCTCAAATCAGCCGCCTGTCAGCTTTTGGATGATTTGGATGATGGGCAGGAAGAGGGCGATAACAATCGTACCTACCATGACCGCCAAGAACACAATCATAATCGGCTCGATAACCGATGTTATGCCGCCCACCGCATTGTCGACTTCTTCGTCATAGTTGTCTGCAATTCTGTTGAGCATTTCCGAGAGCTGACCCGTTTCTTCGCCGACTTCCACCATGCTTGTTACCATTGTGGGAAATATTTTCTGCTGGTCGAGGGGCGTCGCGAGGGGTTCGCCGTCGCGGACTCTGTCGTGCACACGCAGGAGGGCGTCGGAAATTACGCTGTTTTTGATTGTGCCGCGCGTGATATTGAGTGCTTCCAAAATGGGAACACCCGAAGCCAGCAGCGTACCGAACGTACGCGTAAAGCGCGCAACAGTCGATTTCATAACGAGGTCGCCGAACTTCGGCAGGCGCAAGCCCGCAATGTCCCAAAGCCTGATACCGACCTTCGTCTTGAAGAAAATCTTAACCGCTGCGATGGCGGCAATGACAATGCCGAGCGTGGCGATGTAGTTTTGCTTCATAAAGTCGGAAATGTCGATAATCGTCTGCGTGAGGGCGGGCATAGGCGCGCCGTTGAGCATATCCGAGAAGATTTTCTGGAACTGCGGAACGACGAAAATCATAAGGATGACCACAATCGCGAGCGCAACAGTCAAAATCACGATAGGATAAACCATCGCACTCTTGACCTTGTTTGTGGTCTTCATCGCCTTTTCTTGGAACGTCGCAAGACGGTCGAGAACGACGTCGAGCACGCCGCCCGCTTCGCCCGCGCGCGCCATATTTATATAGAGCTTGTCGAACACCTTTGGGTGCTGCTGCAGACCGTCGGAGAACTTATTACCCGTGCGAACCGCGTCGGCGAGGTTGTCTACAATGTCCTTGAAATAGGGATTCTTTTCCTGCCTGCCGATAACTTCGAGCGAACGCAGGAGCGGCAGACCCGCCTTGAGCAGGGTTGCGAGCTGGCGCGAGAAAATCGTGACATTTTCGCTCGTAACGCCCGTGCCGAACATCGGCTTGCGCTGTTTCTTCGCCGCCGCCTTCTTTTCCGACTGAATCGCGACTTCCGATATGCGCGATACCGTAAGCCCTTGGTCGGCGAGCTCCTTGCGCGCGGTGCGCTCGCTTGTCGATTCGAGCACGCCGCTCAACTCGCGGCCTTCTTTGTCCAAGGCTGAATATTTGAATTTTGCCATAGGTATAACCTTTTAATGATTCTTGGGGTGATGGGTTTAAGTGTATTTCAAAACTTCGTCGACGGTTGTTGCGCCGTCGAATATCGCGCGCAGACCGTCGTCTCTGAGGGTGCGCATGCCGAGCTCGATTGCCTTTTGCTTGAGAACCATAGTCGGGGCGCGGTTTGTAATTAAATCGCGCAGCGCGTCGTTGACAAGCAAAAGTTCGAAAAGCCCCTGCCGTCCGCGGTAGCCCGAGCCGCCGCAGTCGGCGCAGCCCTTGCCGAAGAAGAACTGCTTGTCGGCGATTTCAATCGGGTCGACGCCGAGGCGGTCGATAAGGTCTTGGTCGGGTTCGTACGCCGTGCGGCAGGTCGTGCAGATTTTGCGGACGAGTCGTTGACCGAGCACGCCTTCGAGCGAAGCCGCGATAAGATAGGGTTCGAGCCCCATATCCATAAGACGCGTAACAGCCCCCGGCGAGTCGTTCGTGTGGAGCGTGGCGAGCACGACGTGCCCCGTAAGGGACGCCTGAACCGCGATTTGCGCGGTTTCCAAGTCTCGGATTTCGCCGACCATTATCTTGTCGGGGTCCTGACGGAGGAACGCGCGCAGGCATCGGGCGAAGTCGAGCCCGACTTGGTGGTTGATTTGCACCTGCATAATGCCGTCGATTTCGTATTCGACAGGGTCTTCTGAAGTGAGGATTTTCACGTCCACCGTGTTGACTTCGCGCAGGGCTGAGTAAAGGGTTGTCGTCTTACCCGAACCCGTCGGACCGGTTACGATGAAAATACCGTTGGGCATCTTTACGAGCCTGCGGATATTGTTCATAATTTCATCGGTCATACTGAGCTTTTCGAGGTCGAGGTTGACGACGCTCTTGTCGAGAACACGGAGCACCACGCTCTCGCCGAACTGGGTCGGGAGGGTGGACACACGCAGGTCGACGGGTCTGCCCGAGATTGTCATTTTGATTCTGCCGTCCTGCGGAATGCGGTTTTCGGCGATGTTCAGGTTCGCCAAAACCTTGATGCGCGAGATTACGGGCAGAGCCAAGCTCTTGGGCGGCGGAGCCATTTCGTAGAGCGCGCCGTCGATACGGTAGCGGATGCGGAACTGGTCTTCGAACGGTTCGAAGTGGATGTCCGAGGCCTTGTCGCGGATTGCCTGCTGCAAAATGAGGTTTACGAAACGGATGATTGGCGTTTCGTTCGCCAGATTCGCCGCGTCGTTTTCGCCCGCGTCGTCGCCGAAATCGACTTGCGAGATTTCGGAAAGCAGGTCGTCGATGCTCGAGTTTTCCTCGCCGTAGCACTGCACGATGAGCGTGTCGACGGCGGCGGGGTCGGTAACGACCAAGTTCACGTCCTTGTTGAGCGTGAAAGTGAGGTCGTCGATAACCGCGCTGTTGAATGGGTCTTTCGCGAGCAGGGTAATCGACGTGTCGTCGACCCTAATCGGCACCACGCCGTAGGTTCTCGCCAGATTCGGACGCAGTTGGCGGTAGATGTCCTCGCGGATGTCGGCGGGCGGGATGGGCTCGTACTCGTACTTGAGGTCTTTTGCAATCGCCTCCAGAAGCTGCGACTTTTCTACAAGCCCCGAATCGACCGCCGCGTCCGCCAGCGACTTGCCCGTGCTGTTGCGCGTTTCGTTGAGTTCGTCAAGCTGCTGTTTGTCGAGAAGCTTGGCGGTCAGAAGAATATCGTAAATTGCGTTGTTATGGTCTTCGAACATTGCGGTAAAATCCTATGCTTCGTTCATTGTAACTTTGAGAACTTCGTCGGCGGTGGTCAGCCCGCTCGACACCTTTCGCACGCCGTCTTCGCGCATTATGCGCATGCCGAGCTCGCGGGCTTTCGTTCGCAGTTCGACAAGGGTTCTGCCCTCGTAAATCATCTGCTGAAGCTCTTCGTTGACGATGAATATTTCGAAAATACCCATGCGGCCGCGGTAGCCGATTCCGTTGCACTTGGGGCAACCTTCGCCGTGGTAGAACGTCATCTTCGACGCCTCTATTTCGTTTATGCCTATAGCCTGCAGTATGTGGGGGTCGGGCGAATACGCCGCCTTGCAGTGCACGCAGTTTTTGCGGACGAGTCGCTGTGCGAGAGCCGCGCGGAGCGACGCGCTGACAAGGAACGGTTTTACGCCGATGTCCACCAGACGCGTTACCGCACTGGGAGCGTCGTTTGTGTGCAGCGTACTGAAAACCATATGACCCGTAAGCGAGGCGTTGATGGCGATTTCCGCAGTTTCCAAGTCTCGGATTTCGCCTATCATTATGATGTTCGGGGCTTGGCGGAGCATCGAGCGCAGAGCCGCCGCAAAAGTCATGCCCACTTCGCGCCGCACCTGAACCTGATTGATGCCCGTCATCTGGTATTCGACAGGGTCTTCAACCGTGATGATTTTGCGGTCGGGGTGGTTGAGGTAGTTGAGGGCTGAGTAAAGGGTTGTCGATTTACCCGAACCCGTCGGGCCCGTAACGAGGAAAATGCCGTCCGCCATTCCGACGATTCTTTCGAATACCGCTTGGTCGTCGGAGAAGAAGCCGAGTTCGGGAAGCCCGAGCCTCAAGCCCTCCTTGTCGAGAATACGCATAACGATGCTTTCGCCGTAGACCGTCGGCAGGCTCGAAACACGCAAGTCGATTTCCTTTTTATTATATACAATCTGGATTCTGCCGTCCTGCGGAACGCGCTTTTCGGCGATTGAAATGTTCGCCATCAGCTTGAGACGCGAAATAATCGAAGGCTGCAGACGCTTGGGCGGATTTTCGACTTCGAGCAGCACGCCGTCGATGCGGTAGCGGATTCTGAAACGCTTCTCGAGCGGCTCGAGGTGGATGTCGGAAGCCCTGCGCTTGACCGCCTCGGTGATGAGCTTGTGCACATAGCGGATGATGGGCGCTTCCTCTTCGGATACGCCTTCTTCGTTGCCCGTATCAAGGCCCTTGATGTCGCCGGTGTCTTCGGACGCGCCCTCCGTGCCGAGGATGTCGCCGTAGGCGTTCACGCCGTAGTGCTCGTCGATTGCGCTCTTGATGTCGGCGGGGGTCGCAATGCGGATGTCGATTGGCATCCCGATGATGTGGCTGAGGTTGTCCACAACATCCATATCCATCGGGTCGATAACCGCAAGCTCGAGCTGACCCGAGGTAATCGCCACGGGGAACACGTTGTACTTGCAGGCGTTTTCCCGCGATACGAGCTTTTTTACGTCGTCGTCTACGGTGAGGTTTTGGAGCGAAATGAACGGCACGTTGAACTCGTTTGCGAGCATAAACGAAATGTCGTCGTACTTGCAGTACTTGCGTTCGACGAGCAGGTCGATAATTTTTCCGTCTACATCGGCGGTTGTGGCGTCCTTTGCCAGAAGCTCCTCGCGGGCGTTCGCGATAACGTCGGCGGGCACAAGCCCCTTTTCTTCCATCAGTTGCAATACAAAATCGTCTGCGGATGTCATCAATATCTCCGTTGTGTATAATATAAGATTAAAGTAGAAAGCGTGAATTTAGCGGTTTTTCGGAAATTTTTCAATCTTTGTTTTCGGAAATTTTTCGTCGGTCGATTTTTCTTGCGCCGCTTTGCCGCACGTCTACTCTTCGGGGTGATTCCGATACCGTAATTTGGGAGGATGTATATATGAATTGTTTTGCGAAAATCTGCCTTTCCGCCTTTGCCGCACTGCTGTGCGCATGTTCCTCCGCCGACTCGTCCGAACGCCAATCGGCGCGCGCCGACAGTCCGCGCCAGACCGCGGTCGTAAGCTTTACGAAAAACGACGGCGGCGTTGTGTCGCGCACATTCGAACTCGAGCCGCAACCCGACGGCGCGGCGCGGCTTGTCGTGCCCGCCGACAGCGTTCCGACCGACGCGAAGCTGCTCGACATCGTGCACTGCGCATTCACGGCAAAAAAGGGCGAAAGCGGCTTCTGGCTCTTTCCGCGCGGCGAGTACGGACAGTTCGATTCCGACAACGGAGTGTTCACCTTCAAAAGTCTGATTATGCCGTTCTACGGAATGCAGACCCCGCGCGGAACGTACATCGGCTTGGTCAAGGGCTTCCGCTTCGGACTTTTTACGCGCGTGTCGGCGGAAAAGGGCAACTACAAACTTTCGCTGCGCTCCGACCTCTACAAGACCGCGGGAGTCAAGCCCTACGAAGACATAGTCGTAGACTACTACAGACTCGACGGCGAAGACGCAAACTACAGCGGAATTGCCCGATTCTACCGCAACTACCAGCTTTCGCGCGGCGCGTGTAAGCCGCTGAAAGACCGCTTCGCCGACCGCCCCGATTTGCGCTATCAAGTCGATTCCATTCCCGTACGCATCCAGTACCACGCGGCAAAGCAAAAGCCCGCGGGCGGCAAAAAGGAGCACTACACGCCCGCCGACGAGCCGCCGATGAAAGTCTACCTAAGCTTTGCCGATTCCGTAAAATTCGTCCGCGCGATAAAAGACGCGGGGGTGGATAAAATCACGTTCTGCTCGGCGGGATGGCAGAGCGGCGGATACGACGGACGCTTCCCCGACATCTTCCCGATAGACGCCGAACTCGGCGGCGAGGAGGGGCTTAAGGCGTTCACAAAGGCGGTTCGCGATATGGGCTACCTTATTTCGGCGCATACAAACAGCACCGACTGCTACTCGTGTTCGCGCCTTTGGACGGAGGATATGGTTTGCCGCAATTCCGACGGAAGCCTTGCAAAAAACGGCATTTGGTGCGGCGGCAGGGCGTACAACCTCTGCCTGAAATACGCGTGGGACAACTTTCTGCCCAAGCAGATTGACGAAATGGGGCGGCTCGGCTTTACCGCTCCCCACTACATAGACGTTTTCAGCGCGGTAAATCCGTACGCGTGCTACAACCCGAAACACGCGGTCAATCCGAAGGAGGCTGCGGAGTACCAGAACAAAATAGCGCAGAAATGTATCGACGTTTTCGGGGGCTTCGCGTCGGAGAGCGGCTTTGACCACATTATAGACAAGCTCGACTACTGCAATTACGTAGGCAACCGCATACAGTACGAGGGTACAAAGCCGCTCATCAAGCGCGTGCTACCGATTTGGGAAATCGTCTACCACGGAATCGTTTTGTACAATCCCGACCGCTACACCCAACAGTACATATCGGGCGACAAAAGGAAAGTTCTGCGACTGATGGAATTCGGCGGCAGACCCATCATCTATACGAACAAGTTCGCAAGTATTCCGAAAATCGCGGCTCTCTACGAACTCTACAAACCCGTAAGACACCTCCAGACCGAATTTATATATTCGCATTCCGAACTTTCCGACGGCGTGTATCTTACAAAATACGAAAACGGCGCGGAAACCGTCTGCAACTATTCGCAAAAGCCCTTTGCCTACAGGGGCGAAACGGTCGCGCCGCTCGACTACAAACTTTTCGAAAAATAGCTTTCGCAAATCGGTAAAGCCCGCGCAATTCCCGTTTTGGGAACTGCGCGGGCTTTGTTCTTTCGACTTTCGTTTGTATGCAAATGTCCGAAAAATCGGCGGTTTTTGCCTAAAATGTACAGAAAAAGCTTTAAATTTCGGCGTATCGGCTCATATATGGAGAAATGAAGAATTTTTATCTGACAACGGCAATCGACTACGCAAACGGCTCGCCCCACCTCGGGCACGCCTACGAAAAGGTTCTCAGCGACGTAATCGTGCGCTACAAACGCCTTTGCGGAGTGCCCGTATACTTCCTTACGGGGCTTGACGAACACGGACAGAAAGTGCAGCAGAGCGCGAGAAAGGCGGGCGTCGCTCCCATCGACTTCTGCGACGAACAGGCGGCGAAATTCACCGCGATGTGCAAAACCCTCGACATCTCGAACGACGACTACATCCGCACGTCGCAGCCGCGCCACATCAAGGTCGTAAAGGAAATCCTCCAGAAACTCTACGACAAGGGCGACATCTACAAGGCGGAATACAAGGGCTTCTACTCCGCGCGCCAAGAGCAGTTCCTTCAGGAAAAAGACCGCGTCGACGGCAAGTGGCCCGAGATTTTCGGCGAAGTCGTGGAAATCACCGAGAGCAACTACTTCTTCAAAATCCGCCAGTACCAAGACTGGCTCTTGGATTTCCTCGACAAGAACGAAGACTTCATCTTCCCGCGTTTCCGCGCAAAGCAGGTCAAGGAATTTCTCAAAGAACCGCTCAACGACCTTTGCATTTCGCGCCCGAAGGAACGCCTCGAATGGGGCATCGAGCTGCCGTTCGACACCGACTACGTAACCTACGTGTGGTTCGACGCGCTCGTAAATTACATCTCGGCGGTCGGCTACGGCACCGACGAATTCGAAAAGAACTGGCCCGCCGACTTCCACGTAATCGGCAAGGACATCCTCGTCCCCCCGCACTCGGTCTACTGGCCGATTATGCTCCACGCGGCGGGAATCGAGCTGCCCAAGTCGCTGCTCGTGCACGGTTGGTGGCTTGCTTCGGGCGAAAAGATGTCGAAAAGCTTGGGCAACATCGTAAACCCGCTCGACTTGGTGGAAAAATTCGGCGTCGACGCATTCCGCTACTTCCTCATGCGCGAAATGAACGTCGGGCAGGACTCGGACTTCTCGTTCGACCTCTTCCTGACCCGCTACACGTCCGACCTCGGCAACGACCTCGGCAACCTGTTGAGCCGACTTCTGAATATGGGCAAACGCTATTGCGACGGCGTCGTTCCCGCCGCCGCCGTTTCGGAGGACTTCGAAAACGCGCTCATCACACTTGCGGGCGAAACGTCGGCCGAGGTTCTGCGGCTCTACGACGGAATGCAGTTCCACATCGCCCTCGAAAAGACCTTCAACTTCATCCGCGCGATAAACCGCTACGCCGAACAGCGCGCGCCGTGGAAACTCGCAAAGAGTCAGGAACCCGCCGACCGCAAACTGCTCGAAACGACGCTTGCGAATATGGCGGAGGGCTTGCGCGTTTCCGCCGTCCTTCTCGCGCCGATTATGCCGCGCGTTTCGGAGAAAATCCTCGTGCTCTTGGGCGCGGAGAAAATCGAAAAGTTCGAGGGCAACACGCAGTGGTCGAACGCACTCGAGGGTAAAACACTCGGAGCGCAGGAAATCCTCTTCCCGCGTCCCGTCGCCGAATAGCCATGGACATCAAAAGCCTGTTTTTGGACAATCCGCGCCGCAAGCGCATAGTCGTAGAGAGCGGAAACGTAAAGGTTGGGCTTTGCGAGGTCGAACTCACGCCCACTCATTTGAAAAACGGCACGTGCCGCCCCAACAAACCCGTGCGCATCTACGACACGTGCGGCGCATGGGCGGACGAAAACTTCCACTTCGACACATCGAAGGGGCTTCCGAAAATCAGAAGCCCGTGGATTGAATCGCGCGCAGATACGGAAGTTGTCGGCAGGCTCGCCGACTCGCCGAAAAATCCGTTCGGCGGACGCGAAATCCGCAGGGGCAGGGCGGGCACCCGTCCGACGCAGATGGCGTACGCCAAAAAGGGCATAATCACGCCCGAAATGGAATACGTTGCCGTGCGCGAAAACCTCGCGCTTCTAAACGGGGTCGAGGGCAGGATGTCGCCCGACGCGCCGCGCAACGGGCTTTTCATCCAGCACGCGGGCGTTCCGCAACGCCCCGATTTCAAAATTACGCCCGAATTCGTGCGCTCGGAAGTCGCGCGCGGCAGGGCGATAATCCCCGCAAACATCAACCACGCGGAACTCGAACCCGCAATCATCGGCAGAAACTTTCTTTCGAAAATCAACACGAACATCGGCAACAGCTCGATGGCGTCGTCCATCCCCGAGGAAATCGAGAAAATGCTGTGGGCGATAAAGTGGGGCTCCGACACTCTTATGGACTTGTCCACGGGCGCGGACATCACCGACACCCGCGAGTGGATTATCCGCAACTGCCCCACGCCCGTAGGCACAGTGCCGCTTTATCAGGCGTTGGAAAAGGTCGGCGGCGTCGCCGAAGACCTCACTTGGGAAATCTACCGCGACGTTCTCGTCGAACAGGCGGAACAGGGCGTGGACTACTTCACAATCCACGCGGGCGTTCTCGAAAAATTCCTGCCCGTTGCGGCGCGGAGAATGGCGGGCATAGCCTCGCGCGGCGGTTCGATTATGGCGAAGTGGATTCTCGCCCACAAGCGCGAAAACTTCCTCTTCGAACACTGGGACGACATCTGCGATATAATGTCGCACTACGACGTTTCGTTCTCGATTGGCGACGGTCTCCGCCCGGGGGCAATCGCCGACGCCAACGACTCCGCCCAACTCGGCGAGCTTAAAGTTCAGGGCGAACTCTGCCGCCGCGCTTGGGATTTCGACGTTCAGGTTATGTGCGAAGGTCCGGGGCACGTTCCGCTCCAGATGATAGAAAAAAATATGGAGTGCGAACTCGACTGGTGCAACGAAGCCCCGTTCTACACGCTCGGGCCGCTCGTAACCGACATCGCCGCGGGCTACGACCACATCACCGCAGCAATCGGCGCGACGATGATAGGCTGGCGCGGAACCGCAATGCTCTGCTACGTAACCCCGAAGGAACACCTCGGGCTGCCCGAACGCGACGACGTGCGCGAGGGCGTCGTAACATTCAAGCTCGCCGCCCACGCGGTGGACTTGGCGAAGGGACACCCCGCCGCGCAGTACCGCGACAACGCAATGAGCCTTGCCCGCGCCGAATTCAGATGGCGCGACCAAATCAACCTTTCGCTCGACCCCGAACGCGCCGAGGCATTCCGCCGCAACAACGACAAAGACTTCGTGCGCGACAACGAGACATCGCACCACTGCACGATGTGCGGGCCCAAATTCTGCTCTATGCGCGCCTCTCTCGAAATCAGGGAGAAGTTCGGAATCGAAGAGGGGGTAAGCAAATAATGGCGGACAAATGGGCAGGCGAACTCTTCAAGTGCGGCTATAATTGCGCACAGTCGGTCTTCGCCGCCCACGCCGCAAAGTTCGGCATCGACACCGACACCGCGCTGAAGCTCTCCGCACCGCTCGGCGGCGGAGTGGGGCGTATGCGCGAAGTGTGCGGCGCGTTCTCCGCCTGCGCAATGCTCTTGGGGCTGAAAAAAGCCTCGTCCGAACCGTCGGCTGAAAGGAAAAGAGAGATTTACGAACTTACCCAGAAACTCGCCGAAGAGTTCAAAAGGGAGAACGGTTCGATAATCTGCCGCGAGATTCTGAACCTGCAAAAAGACGCGCCGACCCCGCCAACACCCGACGCCCGAACGGCGGAATACTACGCAAAACGTCCGTGCCTGCGCGTCGTGGAATCGGCGGACGCACTTGCGCGGAAATTCCTTGCGCAGTAGCGCGGCAAACCCGATTCGCACTCCGCACGGACACACCCGCCCGCGCGGATTTTTTTTGCCCGAATGCGCTTCCGCCGAACCCCGCAAACGGGCGGCGTTCGGTGTTTTTTGCTTGTCGGCACATCCGCATTCGGATTCAATGAATTGCGTATGAACTTTGCAGACATTCGCGCGCTTCGGCGCGCATTCCTACCGCTTCTCATCCTCGCCGCATCTCCTATTTTCTGCGCGGAAAATCTGCAGCAAATAATAGATGCGGCAGTCGAACGCGGCGAAAAAACCGTGAGACTTTCGGGCACTTATTTTGTCGAAAAGCCGCTTGAACTTTCGGAAAGACACTCGGGGCTGACAATCGACGGCGGCGGGAAAACCGCCGTAAGCGGCGGCGTGAAAATCTCGGGCTGGACGCGCGAGGGAAAGTTTCTGAAAGCCCGCGTTTCCGCCGACAAAGTGGAGTCGCTTTTCGTGAACGGCAAACGGGCGCAACGCGCCGAAACGGAACTCAGACACGTCCATTCGGCTGGCGATTCCTCAATCGCAATGCGCAACGAAGACGTGCGCGAACTGCTCGAGCTTCCGCGCGAAAAATATCCCGAAGTGCTCCTCGAATTTTATTCGGTCTGGATAAACGCACATTGCAGACTTCTCGACATAACGCGCAACCCCGACGGCAGAACCGCGACGCTCAAAGTCCGCAACCCGCTTCCGATTCCGCTTTCCAAGTGGGACAAAAACCCGCGCCTGCGCATAGTAAACATATTTTCCGCGCTCGACAAACGCGGCAAATTCCATTTCGACTCGCGCGAAAAAACCGTTCGATACTACCCGTTCGACGGCGAAACGCCCGAAAACATCTCGGCATACTACCCCGCCGCAACGCGCCTTCTGTCCGCCCGCGGCAAGTCGCCCGAAGCTCCGCTCTCGGGGCTTGCGATTCGCGGAATCGCATTCGAACACTCCGCACATCTGCCGCCCGTAAACTGGCGTCAAAACACGCAGGCGGCCGTGGGGCTTGGCGGCGCGCTCTACTTTGCCTGCGTCGAAAATCTGAGGTTCGAAAACAATACCGTGCGCCACACAAACACCTACGGACTCGAGGTCGGATACGGTTCGAAGAACGTCGAAATTTCGCAAAACGAATTTTTCGACAACGGCGCGGGCGGCATAAAAATCGGCGCAGACCCGCGCGCAAAACTTGCGCATACACAAAACGTGAAAGTCTCCGACAACATCGTGTATTCGTACGGACGCCACGACAAGGCGGGAGTCGGCATAATCTATATGGACGCAAGCCGCGTTCTTGTCGACCACAACACGGTTTTCGACGGACACTACTCGGGCATCTCCGGCGGATGGACGTGGGGCTTTGCGCCCACGAAAACGCGCGACAACAAAATCACCAACAACCGCGTTTTCGAAATCGGGCGCGGACTTCTCTGCGATATGGGCGGCATCTACACGCTCGGTTCGCACAAAAATTCGGTGATTTCGGGCAACGAAATAAGCGGCGTGCACCGCCACCGATACGGCGGCTGGGGCATATACAACGACGAGGGAAGCGCGGACTTTCTCGTCGAAAAGAACTACGTCCACGACACGGCGGAAGAGGGCTACCACCAGCACTACGGCAAAAACAACACCGTGCGCAACAACATATTCGCATACGGCTCGACCGCGCAGGTTGCGCTGTCGCGGCTCGGCGAAAAATATCCCGACGAACTCGTTTTCGAACGCAACATAGTCGTCTACCGTTCGCCCGCAAATGTGCTGAAAAACGACAAACCCGTTCCGCGACTGAACGGAAAATTCGATTACAACATCTACTGGAACGAAAGCGGTGCGGTCGAATTCGCCAAGCAGCCGCCCGCCGTCTGGCAGAGCAAATACGGACAGGACAAACATTCGGTTTTCGAAAATCCCGAAATGAAAAACGGCAGACTCGGAAACGACCTTTACAAAAAAATCGGCTTCGAACCCTTCGATACCTCCGACGCGGGCGTGCGCGGAAAAATGAAAAAACGCCTCGCCGAAATTATGCGCACATACAAAATTTCGCCCGTCGAAAGAATCTCCGTACAGCCCGAATGGACGCGCGGCTTCGACGAAGACCTTTCGCAAATTCCGCTCGGCTTCAAGCCGACCCTGCCCGCGGTCTCGTCGAAAAACGGGGGCTTCGATGTCGCCGTTCTCGCCGACGAAAGCGGACGCTTCGTGCGCTACATCGATTCCGTCCGAAAGCCCGCTTTCTTCCCCGCGACAAGCTACAAAGTCTCGCTCGGACGCAACGCAACCGCGCTGCTTTCGTTCGAAGTGCGCGTGAACAAAACGTCGACATTCTTCGTGGAGTGCCGCGGCGATACGGGCTTCTCGGGGCCGATGTTCGCCGTCAAAAACGGAACGTTTTCGCCCGATTCCCGCACGGGCAATCTTCCGCAGGGCAGGTGGCTGCGCATCGAGATGTCGTTCAGGGCGGGCGCGGACAAGTCGTACTCGCTGAAAATTTCCGACGGCGCAAAAACGCTCTTCGACGAACGCATACCGCAATACCGCGCGGCGGCGGCAAATTCGTTTACCGAAATAATAGTGGCGCAGACCTCGAACGTCGACGGCGCATACTTCGACATCCGCAACCTTTCGTTCGGCGAAATAAAGTCGGAAATGTCAAAATAGTTGAAACTTTTGCGCGAATCGTCGGCGCACCGCACAATTTCGCGCTTGCCGAAAACGCCGGTACGAGTTAAGTTTTTCGGCGTTATGACAAAACACACCACAAACAGACGGCAGTTTATTTCCGCGGTGTCGCGCGCCGCAATCGCGGCGGCGGCAATGCCCGCGCTCCTTTCGGGCTGCGGCAAAAAGAGGAACTTCAAATTGGGCGTATGCGACTGGACTTTGAATATGACGGGCAACCCCGAATCTTTCAAGGTCGGCAAGGCAATCGGGCTCGACGGCATACAGGTTTCGTTCCCGTTCACGCCGAAAAATCCGGCGGTTTTCGCAACGCCCGAACAGTGCGCGGCGGTGAAAGCGGCGATGAAGGCAACGGGGCTTGAATGCGCTTCAACTGCCTCAACGGGCTTTAACAACTTCCCGTTTGCCACGACCGACGGCGCGGTGGAACAGGCAACCGCCTGCATCAAGGCTGCCGCCGACTTCGGCTCGCACGACATCCTCCTGCCGTTCTACGGCAAGGCGAGTCTCTTGGGCGCGGACAAGCGAATGAAGCCCGAACTCTTCAAGCCGCTCGTCGAAAGGCTCAAACTCGTTGCACCCGTTGCGGAAAAACTCGGCGTGTCAATCGGCATGGAAAATTCGATAAACGCCGACGACAGCCTGCGCATAATCGACGCCGTGGGCAGCCCCGCGGTCAAGGTTTACTTCGACATCTTCAACTACCAGTACTACGGCTTCGAGACCGTCCCCGAAATGAAAAAGCTCAAGGGACACATCAACCAGATACACTTGAAGGACAAGGGGCACAGGCTCGATTCGAAGTCGGGCTGCCCGCGCGATATGAACGCGTGCTTCGAGGCGATTCTCGAAATCGGCTACGACGGCTGGCTCGTCTTCGAACTCCACGGACACAATCCCAAAAAGGACGGCACGGTTTTCGACGTGCTGAAACACAATACCGATTTCGTGAAAAATTCGGTGCTGTTCTCGTAATTCGAAACGGCTTTGCCGACAAAAAAGAGACTGCGGAAATTTCGCAGTCTCTTTTCTTTTTTTTGCGTCCGCCCGCTTCGGGAAGTCCGCCGCCTAAACCAGTTTGTAGTCGGTCGGATTCGGCACGGGTTCGAGGGCGAGCTTGCCGTTGAAGTCGAGGTTCTTCGGCATATAGTCGAGCTGCGACTTTTCGAGCACCCAGCGGCACTTCAGACGCTTGCCAGCGTACGCCGACTCGCGTCCCGCTATCGCAATGTAGCAGCTGTCGGCGCAGGTTTTCATCGTGTTGACGGGCTTGCCGCTGCGGACTGCCTCGAGCAGATATTCGTGCTCGCACACGAGAGCCTGCTTCTTTGCGTGCTCCGAAACCCACGGCTTTTCGCCCGTGATTCTCTGCTTGCCGAACGACATCTCGAGAACGCCCTTCGTGCCGATTACCTTGAACGGCGCGTAGGGCGTTGCCTTGGGTTCCTGACGGCACGCGGCGGTCAGCGTCGCCCCGTTTGCAAAGTCGTACTGAACGTGCGTGTTCGACTGCCTGTCGCCCTGCCTGCCCCAGACGAGATTTGTCTGCCTGCCGCCCGAGCCGACCGCCTCAATCGGCAGCTGCCCGAACGCCCAGAGAGCCATATCCAAATTGTGCACATACTGCTCGACGAATTGGTCGCCCGAAATCCAGCGGAACGCAAGCCAGTTGCAGAGCTGGAATTGCGCGTCGTCGGGCTTGAGCGACGGGTCGGCGACGAGCGTCGAGTGCTCGAGATACATAGGCTCGTAGCGCAGGAACACGCCCGCAACTATGTCGCCAATCTGACCGTCCCTGACCCTGTCCACGCCCTCTTTAATCGCCGAGTGGTAGCGCATTTGCGTGCCGCAGACAACAGAAAGCCCCGCCTTGTCGGCGAGCGGGATAAGCTCGTTGTAGATTTTGCGAAGCCCCACCGCGTCTATCGCAATGGGCTTTTCGGCGAAGACGTTCTTGCCCGCCTTCAGGCACTTTTCGATGTGGTACGGACGGAACACGGGCGGCGTTACGAGCATTACAACGTCGGCGTCGGTCTGCACGATTTTGTCGATTGCGTCGAGTCCGACGAAAGTCGTTTCTGGCGAGACTTTCCACACGGCGTCTTTGACGTTCGGAAAATTCTTTGCAATGTGCGCCTTGAGCTTTTCGCCCGCCTTTTGGATTTGCGACGCGTACAAGTCGCCCGCCGCAACGAACTCGATGTTCTGGTCGGCACTGAACATATTGCAGATCGCGCCCGTGCCGCGTCCGCCGCAGCCCAAAATCGCCACTTTGATTTTGTCCGAACCCTTTGCCGCCGCGAACGAGAACCTCGGCATAACGGCTGCCGCAAGCGACGCCGCCGAAGCGGTCTTTATAAACGATTTTCTATCCATCATACTTTCCTGTTTTTTGAGTTTGAAATTGTACATTCCGTATCTGAATGCCCCACAGTCTGGCGCGCGGTTCGCATTCGGACAACAATTTTTTTCGGGAAACAGTGTGCGCCAATGTCTGAAGATTGCACTATTTTGACATTATTTTTAATTCGTATGCGCTTGACGCTCGGGCGGTCTTTTTAATAGCTTCAAACCGATGAAAGGCGAATCTGCAGAATCGGCGTTTGCGTTCCCCAAGAGCTATGTGGGGCGGGCGGTTCTGTACCTGTTTTTCTTTGCGCCGCTCGCGCTGTCGGTTTCGCACGCGCTGAGGATGCTTTTGTTTCCGCTAATCGACGGAATCCGCAAGCTGTGCCTCTACCGCGCCGAACTTCTCGAAGAGCCGCGCATTGTCGCATACAAAAATCCGGACGCCGAAATCGCCGCCGAGGCGCGCGGCTTTGTCGACTTTCTCGTGCGCGAGGCGATGGCGTACACCTACATATATTTTGACGCCGTGATTTCGATTGCCGCCTTGGCGTTGCCCGTGTGGCTTGTAGTGCGCTTCCGCCGCAACGGCGCGTTCGGCGCGCGGCAGTGGTTTGCGGTTTTTGCGGGCGCGGGGGTTCTGTTCGGCGGAATTCCGTACATCGTGCCCGCACTGAACGGCGAGTGCCCGTTCGATTTTTCGTTTTACGGAATTTTGTATCTCGCTAAAAACGCGTTCGAAATTTTCCTTTTCGTATTTTTCGCGAAATATCTCTTCGAAAAAGTTCCGTATTGCGGCGAGCCGCTTTGGGCGCGCGAAGAGCCGCTCGGAAAATTCGCCGCCGACAATTTCCGCGCAATAGTTTCGTCAGTCCGTCGGGCGGGTTGGCTGAAAGCCGTTTGCGCAGTTTTGGGCGTTCTCGCCTACGAGCTGCTCTGTTTTGCAACGATGCACCTTTGCAGATAACTTTCGCAATCGCGCTTTTAAAAACTTCCGAATTTCCGATTGTCGGATTTTAAGCCGCCGTATTGTATTGACAAAAACGCAAAGTTTAACCAAATGGTTAACCCTATTTTTGGGAACGGTTGCGTCCGCGCGTTTTTTACCGATAAGAAACGGATGCGGATGCGTTTGAAAATTTAAGGCAAAGAGATATGAAAAGAATTCCGATAATGGTTGTTGCCGCGCTCGCGCTGTGCTCGTGCGCCGAAAAGCAGGAGAAAAAAGTGTCCATTCCGCCGACGCCCGCAGTGCTCGTTCAGGCGGTGGAACGCACAGTGCCGTCGTATATTTCGACGCTCGGCACGATGTCGTCGAAATGCAGCGTAAACATCGTTCCGCAGGTTTCGGGACAGATTGTCGAAATCAAATTCAAACAGGGCGACTCCGTCAAAAAGGGGCAGGTGCTCGCCGTGATAGACAAGCGTCCGTACGAAGCCGCCGTCAAGCAGGCGGAGGGCAATTTGCGTCAGGCGCAGGCGCAGCTGAAAATCGACCAACTCCAAGTCGAACGCAACCGCAACCTCGCAAAGGACGACTTCGTCGACAAGCAGACTTTCGACACAATCGTCGCCAAAGTGGAAGTCGACAAAGGGCAGGTCGAAGCGTGCCAAGCCGCGCTCGAGACCGCGAAAATCAACCTCGGATGGTGCGACATCACCGCGCCTGTCGACGGCAAGCTCGGACTTTACAATATAGACTTGGGCAACGTCGTCGCGGCGGGAACGTCGGCGATAACCACAATCGAGCGCGTCGACAGCCTCTATGTAGATTTCGTCATTCCCTCGCAGAAGCTGCACATCGCGCAAAAGCGGATGGCGGAAAACGTCGGCAAGCTCGACATCACCGTTTCATATATCGAAGACGATATGGCAAAGTTCTCGCGCCGCACGAAAGTCGGAATCGTGCTCAACAAAATCCGCTACGACACGGGCACGGCGATTCTGCGCGGCGAGCTCGACAACAAGGATTTCCTCTTCTGGCCCAATCAGGCGGTTCGCGTAGTCTTCGACCTCGACAACACACAGGCGGTTCTCGTGCCCGACATCTGCGTTCAGACAAACAGGCTCGGCGCATACGTCTACGTCGCCACGCCCTACAAGGGCGGCGTCTACATCGTCAAGATGGTGCAGGTCGAAAAGGGACAGCTCTACGACAACAAGACGCTTCGCCAAGTCAAGGGGCTTAAGAAGGGCGACTTGGTCGTAAAAGAAGTCAGCCAGCTGAGACTTCAGGCGGGGCCCTTCGTCTACTCGGCGACTCCGCAGGGCGCGATTATCGGCGCGGACGGCAAGCCGCTCACGACTCCCGAAGCCGTGCAAAAATTTATGGGCGAAAGCGCGCAAATCGCCGACGGTCTCCGTGCCGAAATGATGAAAAAGGCCGCCGCCGCGAAACAGGCCAAGTAGTCGCACCCCAAACATACGGAGAAAATTTGTATGCCCGAAGACAACAATAACACAAAAGAGAGCGGCTCGATTTCGTCGCTTTTCATAAACCGCCCCGTGATGACGGTTTTGCTGTCGATTGCGGCGGCATTTTTCGGTGTGTTCTGCTATAAGCAGATGCCCGTAAACGACCTCCCGGGGGTGGACTATCCCGTAATTCAGGTCAGCGTAAACTACCCCGGAGCCGACCCGACGATTATGGGCGCAAACATCGCCTCGCCCCTCGAGCAGCAGTTCATGCAAATCCCGGGCATCGAGATGATTACCAGCCGCAACAGCATGGGTGCAACCTCGATAGTTTTGCAGTTCGCGCTTTCGAAGAACATCGACGCCGCGGCGACCGACGTTCAGAGCGCAATTCAGCGCGCAATGGGCAACCTGCCCGCCGACCTGCCCTCGCCGCCGTCGTTCACAAAGGACAACCCCAACGATATGCCCATCTACATCATATCGGTTATGAGCGACGGTATGACCGTGGGCGAACTCTACGACTACGCATACTCGCAGGTCGCCCAACAGCTGAATATGGTCGAGGGCGTTTCCAAAGTCGACGTGTACGCCGCCCCGCGCGCGGTGCGAATCGAAGTCGACACCAAGAAGCTCTACAATTTGGGCTATACAATGGCGAACCTCGCCGCCGCGCTTTCGCGCTCGACAAATATGACGGGCACGGGCAGCGTCAACGGACCCACAACCCAATACGTTCTCTTTCCCGACACGCAGCTTTCGACCGCCGCCGACTACGAAAACCTCGTCGTAGGCTTCAAGGACGGCTCGCCGATATACCTGCGCGACATCGCAAAGGCGGTCGACTCGATTCAGTTCGACACGCTCAACATCTCGTTCTTCAACCGCGACGCGCCCATAACCGCCGCGACCGACTCAATCGCAATGGGCATCCGCAAGCGCGCCGACGGCAACGCCGTAACGACCGTCAAGGGCATCAAGGCGATGATGGAAAAGTTCAAGCGCGAACTGCCCGAATCGATCAAGCTCTACGAATTCTATGACCGTTCGCAGCTGATTGTCGACAACATCGACGACGTGAAGGAAACGCTAATGATTGCCTTCGTGCTCGTCGTCTTCGTGATATTCTTCTTCCTCGGACGTTTCCGCGACACGCTCATTCCGACGGTCGCGCTGCCGTTCTCGGTTCTGCTTACGTTCATATTTATGTACGCGTTCGGGTTCTCGATAAACAACCTTTCGCTGATGGGCATAACGATGGCAATCGGCTTCTTGGTCGACGACGCAATCGTGTTCCTCGAAAACACCGTGCGCCGAATGGAGGACTTCGGCGAAACCCCGCGCACGGCGACGTTCAAATCGGCTTCGGAAATTTCGTTCACGATTCTGAGCATGACACTTTCGCTCGCGGCGGTGTTCATCCCGCTCGCGTTTATGAGCGGCATTATGGGCAGGGTCTTCAAGGAGTTTTCCATAACGATTATCGTGGCGACCCTGATGTCGGGCGTAGTCAGCCTTACGCTTACGCCCATGCTTTGCTCGCGCATTCTCCAGAAGCGCACAAAAGACTATTCCGACAAAACGTTTGTCGAGCGCATAGCCCACAACGTCGAAAAGGCGTTCTTGAAATTCTACTCGCCCACACTTTCGTGGATGCTGCGCCAGAACGCGCTTACGTTCGCGATAATGGCGGCGTGTCTCTACGGAGTTTTCTACTTTGCCTCCGTCCTTCCGCAGATATTCTTCCCCATGGGCGACAGCGGCTTTATGGAGGGCGTGTTCATTATGAACACTAAGACCTCGCCAAAGGAACTCGGCAAAATGCAGGAACAGGTTGCCGACATAATGAAGGCAAACCCCGCGGTAAAGAACTTCGTTATGGTTTCGGGGGTGTCGGCGTTCATCAACCAGAATATGGGCTTCGGCTTCGTGATTCTCGAAGACAAGGCCAAGCGCAAGCCCATTCAGCAGGTCGCCGACGAAATCAACGGCAGGGTGGCGATGATTCCCGGCGTGGTCTCGGCATTCTCGCCGCAGCCCACGCTCAAGATTTCGACGGGCGCAACGAGCACCCAACAGGGCGCATACGCATACGCGCTCTCGTCGATGAACCAGTCCGACCTCTACGCGGCTGCGGAAAAATTCGAGCAGTTTTTGATGTCCAAGCGCGGCATTTATTTCTCGAACATCCAGAAAGACCTCTACCTCGACAACCCGCAAATCACGCTCAAGCCCTACCGCGACAAGGCTATGATGATGGGCATGTCGATGGACTCGTATTCGGAGATGTTCAGACAGTCGTTTGCGAAGTCGTTCTTCTATCTGATTAAATCGCCGTTCCAACAATATTGGTCGATTCTGCAGGACAGAAACGCCGACGACGGCTTTCAGGACAGCCTCGACAACGTCCTGTTCTCGACCGACAGCTACATAACGGGCGGCGCGCCCGTGCGCACCCTCACGGGCGGCGGCAGCGAGCCCGCGCCCGCATACACGCTCTCGAACCTCATTCCGTTTTCGTCTGTTTCGACAAGCGAGCTTGTCCTCGCGCCCGTGTCCATCAACCACATCAACAACTTCCCGTCGGTAACGTTCTTCTTCGACCTCGCCGACGGCGTTGCAATCGGCGATGTCGTCAACTGGGTAAACTCGGAATCGGGCAAAATCCTGCCCGACGGCGTGAACGGAATGTTCATCGGCGAGGCGGTAACCTTTCAGGAGACAATGCGCAGCCTTATGCTTCTCATCGGTGTTGCGGTCTTCGTGATGTACGTAATTCTGGGCATTCTCTACGAAAGCTACGTGCACCCGTGGACGGTTCTCTCGGCATTGCCCGTTGCGGTCGTCGGCGGCTTGGCGAGCCTTTGGGCGTTCGGAATGGAGCTTTCGATATACTCGGCAATCGGCATATTTATGCTGATGGGCATCGTGAAAAAGAACGGCATTATGATGATCGACTTCGCGATTATGCGCGAAGCCTCGGGAATGTCGCCGCGCGACGCCGTGCACGAAGCCTGTATGGAACGCTTCCGCCCGATTATAATGACTTCGTTCGCGGCACTGATGGGCATGTTGCCCATCGCGCTCGGATGGGGCAAAGCGGACGCGGAAAGCAGAATCCCGCTCGGGGTTGTCGTCGTGGGCGGCTTGGTGTTCTCGCAGCTCGTAACGCTCTACGTAACCCCCGTCATCTACCTTTGGTTCGACTGGCTGCAGCGCAGGGTTCTCGACCGCATACCGTTCTTCGCGAGAGGGAACATAAATGCTACAAACGGAGAATAACTGATATGAAACATTACTTTGTAATACTGCCCGTCGCCGCCGCAACGCTTTGCGGCTGCGTGAACGTCGACGAAGAGGTTGCGCAGACTCCGAGCGTCTACTGGAAAGCTCCCGAAGACGCAAAGCCCGCCGAATTTTACAGCCCCGAACAGATAAAGACCGACAAAATCGAGTCGGAAAAAGACGGAGCTTCGGCGAAACCCTCCAACGCTTCGGCCAAGCCCGCCGCCGACGCAAAAGCGGCGGAAAAGGCAAAAGCCAATCTTTCCGCGTCCGAGAAAATGCTCGCGGGCGCAAAGCTCAACCTCGACGAGCTGACCGACATCGCGCTCGAGAACAACCCGAGCACGCGCATATATTGGTTTCAGGCAAAACGCTACGCCGCGCAACTGGGCAGGGCGCAGTCTTCGTACTACCCGCAGATTTCGGTAGGCGCGCAGGTATACCGCGACAAGACGAAGTCGGGCTACGTAGGCATTCCCGTGGGCGCGTACTACGAAACCGCATACGGGCCCTCCGCCGAAATCAACTGGCTTCTCTACGACTTCGGCAAACGCGAAGCGCAGGTGCAGTCGGCGCGCGAGGCCATGCAGGCGGCGAACTTCGAGTTCAACCAGACCTTGCAGGACGTAGTGCTGAACGTAAACTTGGCGTACTACAAATTCTGCGCGGCGGCCGGCAACGTCAAGGCGGCGAAACTGAGCCTTGAGGACTCCAAGACATCCTACGAATCCGCCGACAGAAAACTGAAGGACGGCGTGGGCAACAAACAGGATATGCTAAACGCGCTCGCTTCGCTCCGAAACGCGGAATTCGAGGTCGAAAACAAACTTTCCAATGTCGAGACCGCGCGCGCGGAACTTGCAAACACGCTCGGCGTTTCGGCTTCCGACATCGCCGACATTTCGGACGAAGTTGCCGTGGCGAAAAATTCCGTCGTGTCCGAAAAGATAGACTCCCTAATTGCAAAGGCAATGCGCTCGCGCCAGTCGCTGCTTGCGGGCTACGCAAAATTGCGCCAGACCCAAAGCGACGTGAAAGCCGCCAAGCGCGGCTTCCTGCCGCAACTCGGCGCAAACGCAAGCGCAATGTACGGATGGTATACCGACTCAAACCGAGACGACCAGTACCAGTACAAATTCGGACTCTCCGCAAGCTGGAGCATATTCGAGGGCTTCGCCCGCAAGTACGCGCTCATCGACGCCAAGGCGGCGGAACGCGCACAGGCACAGCAGCTGAAAGCCGAGCAGATACAGATTATGTCGAACATCTGGGCATACTACCACGTCTACCGCAGTTCCGTAAAACAGCTCGCGAGCGCGGAGGCGACGGTTGCCGCAAGCGAGGAGGCATATCTTGCGACGCGCACGGGCTTTGCAAGCGGCGTAAACACGCTCACCGACCTGCTGAACGCACAGTCGCGCTTGGCGACGGCAAGACAGACAAAGGTCAACGCAACGACAAATATGGCGGCGGCGGTCGCAAGGCTCTCGCACGCAGTCGGCGCGCTTTCGGCTTCCGAAAAATAGCCCGTCAAAAAAATATCGACTTAACCCGCCCGAATCGTTTAGGTTCTCGGCGGGTTTTTTGTTATGACAGGCGACAGACATTTTGTGATAGGCATCGGCGAACTCCTCTGGGACGTTTTCGCCGACAACAGGCGTATGGGCGGCGCGCCCGTGAATTTCGCGTACTACGCATCGCAATGCGGATGCGCTTCGGGCGCGGTGAGCGCGGTCGGTTCGGACGCTTCGGGCGACGCGCTTCTTGCGGAATTTTCCGCGCTCGGGCTTTGCGGCTCTTCGGTTCAGCGCAACGCCTTCCCCACGGGCACGGTTGAAGTGTCGCTCGATTCCGCGGGCGTGCCGCAATACGACATCCGCCGAAACGTCGCGTGGGACAACATCGTATTCGACAAACGGCTTGCCGCAACCGCGCCGCAGACCGACGCCGTGTGTTGGGGCACCCTCGCCCAACGCTCGGAGGTTTCGCGCGGGGCGATACTCGAATTTGTCGATTCCGTTCCCGCATCGGCACTGAAAATTTTCGACATCAACCTGCGCCAAAATTTCTACGACGCCCGAATTATAGCCGACTCGCTCGAACGCGCCGATATCCTCAAACTCAACGAGGACGAACTGCCCGTCGTCGCCGAGATGTTCGGAATGGGCGGCGGCGACGAAGCCGTTCTGCACGCGCTTTCGAAACGCTTTTCGCTCGAATACGCGCTCTACACAATGGGCGCAAAGGGCAGCGCAATAGCGCGGGGCGGCGAAGTCGTCTCGTACATCGACACGCCCGAAACCGAAGTTGCGGACACAGTCGGCGCGGGCGATTCGTTCACCGCGACCTTTACGGCAATGCTTTTGCGCGGCGCGCCCGTGCGGACAGCCCACGAAAAGGCGGTGAAAGTGGCTGCGTTCGTGTGCGGCAACGAGGGCGCAATAAACAGACTGCCCGACGGATTTTTGCGGTAGACACAACGACGCGTCTTTTGAAATGCAAAAAATCCGCAAGCGTTCGCCGCCTGCGGATTTTTGTTTTGCGCCTTGCCTGAGTTTATTTGTCGGCGGGCGTTACGATTCTCTTCGTGCCTTCGTATCTGATTGCGGGCAGAATTTTGCCGTCCTTGTCCTTGGGCAGCCTGTCCGCCTGAGTCTTGAATTTGTCCTGACGGAAAGCCCTGTCGACGTCGGGGCACGACTTCATCTTGGGCGGATACGCCAGACCGCGGAACATTGGATACGGATTGTTGTTGAAGTAGTTTTCGTCGATGTCGGGCATATCCAGAACGTCCTCTTCGCCGTAGAACGTGCAGTTGAGGTCAATCCACGCCTTGAGTATGTCGATTTCCCTTTGCGTAAGCTCCACGCCGTTGTGCTTCGACTCGACCGTTTTTATGAGCTTGCTGTTGTAGCTGAGCGCGGTCATCGGCGCGACAACCGTTTCCTGCTCGGGCTTGGCGGTCTCGAGCGAGGGGTAGTCGTAGTAGCACGAAATGGGGTTTGCAATGCTGTTTACAACCGAGCGGTCTTTCGAGGGCGTCAAATCCACGCCGTAGACGAGGTTGATGTAGGCGGTCGAGAACGGCGCGCCGTCGACGAACTTTGTTCCGCGCAGGTCGAGCTTGTTGTCCTTCGAACCGTTGTGGCACGATATGCAGTGCTTGTCGAGTATCGGCTGCACATACCTTTCGAAGCCGAACGTGATGTCGCCGAAAGGCTTTACCAACTTTTGCGGCGGCTTGCGCAGAGCCTTTGCGGGGCGCGTCTGCGGAGCGTTCGAAATCTTGGTCGCGTGGCAGCCCAAGCACCCGCGCGATTCGCCGTTCATTGCGTGCGTGGACGAGCGCATCGTCTGGAGAACCTTTCTGTCCTTGTCGAGAATCTGGAAGTAGACCGCCTTCATCGCGGGCACTTCGAAATGCACGCTGCCGTCGTCTTCAATCGGCACTTCGCCGAGAATGCGCTTGTGGCTTTCGTCCACGACAATGCTCATAGTCGTCTCGCCGCTGAGGAAGCAGAACTCGCGCGGGCCCTGACGGCAGAAAAGCCCCGCCGCCTTTACGCCGACCTTTTTCTGGACGGCTTTCCACTGCTTGGCGGAGTCGCGCAACCCGTCCTGATACGTCGGGGCGCAGTGCTCCACGACGCGCAGCCACTTGCCCGCGCCGAACGGAATGCCCGAGTTTTCGTAGACGTTCGCGCTGTAAAGATAACCTTTCGGGGCTTCCTCGTTGCCCTTTTTGTCTCCCAACTTTTCGATGGACGAGGGGATGATGCGCGGCGTTTTGCGCTTCATTATCGGCTGACCGTAGAACAGGTTGTACTTGCCGTGCGCGATAAGTTCGATGTTGCCGTCGATGTCGGCAAGATAGAGCGCGAACGATTCGCCGTTGACCGTCCACTGCCGCGCGGGCTGCTTGCGCGCCGAGACGAGGTAGTTGTACTTGTCAATCGGGAAGGGCGAGTAGTACGAGTTGAACGTGTTCGGCAGCGAGAACTTTTCGTTGTAGGGAAGGGTGGGTGCGTTGGCGTCGTAATAGCTCGCTTCCGTCCACTTCAGGTGCGGGGTGAGGTTCTTGATTCCGTTCGGGAAGTTCGTCCCGTTTTTCGGATTGACGATTGCGACGCCCGCATTGAACACATTGTGGTGTCCCGCAGTCATCATCATAACGTCGTCGGTGTCGGGAATCTGATACGCGCCGATTTTGAGGTCGGGCCAGTGGCTCTGTCCGCCCCAGTAAACCTGCGGATTCGAGCCGTCGGGGTTGACCGTCCAGAGCGACTGCAGTCTGAAAATGTTTTTGTCTACATACTCCCAACGGCAGTAGATTACCCTGCCGTCGTCGAGCACCGACGGCATAAAGTCGGCTTCGTTGTTCGTACTGATGAAGTAGATGTCCGAGCCGTCGGGCTTGCATGTTGCGAGCGTCGTTCCGCGGAAGCCCGAGCCTGCGCAGCGGATGTAGTGGTTGCTTCGGGTCGTGACGAAGACTATGTTGCCGTCGGGCAGCCACGCGGGGTCGCAGTCGTTGTAGTCGCTGGCGGTGATTTTCTTCAAATTCGAACCGTCGGTGTTCATCGTGTAGAGATTGTAGGTGGGGTCGGACTTCGCCCGCATAGAGAACACGATTTTCGACGCGTCGTAGTCGAGGCTCGCGCGCGTTATCGCCTTGTCCGCGCCCGAAGTCAGATACTTCGGCATATGGAACGGATTGCCCAAGTCGAAACAGAGCAGGGCGGCGTCGAACGCGGCGGTGTTTTCGGTCTTCACGCGCGACTCGTGCGAATTTTCCATGCCTACGGGGAACGGAGAATCAACCGCAATGATTTTGTCGAACGGCAGATTCGCGAACATTACGTCGCGCTTGAGCTTGCGAAGCTTTATATACTTCACATAGCCGTCGGGCATCTTTTCGAAGTCGGCGAGCAACTTGGCGTCGATGTCCCTGACCTTGCTTCGCGCGAAAACGCGCTTTGTGCGTTCGATTTCGTCGGCGCAAAGTGCGGGATAGTTGGGCTTAACCCCCGCCTGAATCATCCACTCGGCGTGGATGTCGTTCTTCATCTCGAGCGACAGTTTGTCGAACTCGAGCGGTTTTGCCGAAACCGCACACGCGGCAACCGCGGCAATTATGATTGCAGATATTTTTCCCATAAATTTTCTTCAAATTTTAAAGTAAGATTTAAATATAAAAGCAACTCCGTCAAGCCAATATTCGCACAGTTGCCGATTTTTTGCAAGCCCAACCCGACCCGCGCCGAGTGAAAGTCTGTTGACTTTTTCGCCGAAGTGAGTGTAATGTTAGACGAATATTTTTTTATTATGCAGGAAAAAGAACAATCGCAAGACGTGCAGAAAAAGACCCCCAAAACCATCCGCGAAACGCTTCGCGCCGCAATAGACTGGGCGAAGATAAGACAGGCGGACGACGGTATGTGGTGCGGCCCCCTCGAAACAAACTGCTGCATGGAGGCGCAGTGGATTCTCGCGATGGCGTTCATCGACTTCGACGACCCCAAGAAGCCGAAAGTTCTCCAGTACATTCTCGACAGACAGCGCGAAGACGGCAGCTGGGATGTCTACTACGGCTCGGAGCAGGGCGACATCAACACCACCCTCGAATGCTACTTCGCCCTGCGCGTCAGCGGCTTCGACCCCGACGAGCCCGCGATGGCGAAAGCCCGCAAATGGCTTATCGACAACAAGTGGACTGAGCGCATCCGCGTCTTCACAAAATACTGGCTTGCGCTTTTCGGCGAATGGCCGTGGGCGCACACGCCCGTAATTCCGCCCGAAATCGTGTTCCTGCCCAAGTGGTGTCCGTTCAATATCTACGACTTTGCGTGTTGGGCGCGCGCCACGATGATGCCCATCACAATTCTCACCGCGCGCCGCCCGATAAAGGAGCTGCCCGACAACCTGCGGCTCGACGAACTCTTCCCCGAAGGGCGCGACAAGGTAGACTACCGCCTGCAGCGCAAGAGCAATAAGGCAATCAGCTGGGACAACCTCTTCCTGAAGCTCGACCACGCGCTTCACGCCTACAACCGCTTCCCGATTAAGCCGTTCAGGGAATCGGCAATAAAGCTCGTTTTGCAGTGGATGCTCGAGCATCAGGACGAAGACGGCGCGTGGGGCGGCATCCAACCGCCGTGGATTTACGCAATCATAATGATGTACGTCGAGGGTTTCTCGCTCGACCAAATCAATATGTCGCGGGCAATCGACGCATTCAATCTGCACTGGCAGGTTCCGCGCGGCGACGGCATAATGCTTCAGGCGAGCGAAAGCCCCATCTGGGACACGTTCCTTACGATGACCGCACTGATGGACGCGGGCGAGACTCCGGGAACTTCGCCCGAGCTGCTCAAGGCTCTCGACTACGTTCTCGCGAAGGAAAACCGCTACCACGGCGACTGGTCGGTGATGGTCGGCAAACACGTCGAACCCGGCGGATGGGCGTTCGAACGCGCCAACAACTACTACCCCGACATCGACGACGCGGCAATCGCCATCTGCACGCTAAAGCGCATACAGAAACTTCTCCCGCGCGAAAGCACGCGCGCGCGCAGGGTCGATTCGTCGATACGCCGCACCGTCAACTGGATTCTCGCAATGCAAAACCCCAACGGCGGCTGGGCTGCGTTCGACCGCGACAATACCCGCGAGCTCGTAACGAAAATTCCCTTTGCCGACTTCGGCGAAATGCTCGACCCGCCGAGCGCGGACCTGACGGGGCACGTCGTAGAGGCACTGGCACTTTGCGGATTCTCGCGCAACCATCCCGCAATCGCCCGCGCCGTCAAGTTTATGTACGACGAACAGGAGGACGACGGCTCGTGGTTCGGACGCTGGGGCGTTAACTACATCTACGGAACGTGCGGTGTGCTGCCCGCGCTGATGGCTGTGGGCGATACAAAGGAGACCCCGCAAATCCGCCGCGCCCTCGAATGGATTGCCTCGAAACAGAACGCCGACGGCGGTTGGGGCGAAAGCGTGGCGTCTTATATGGAGCCGAAATACTCGGGCACGGGCATACCTTCCACCGCCTCGCAAACGGCGTGGGCGTTGATTGCAATAATGTCGGCAAACGACAAAAACTACGACGAGTGCATCGCGCGCGGCTGCCGCTTCCTCGTCGAATCGCAACGCGCCGACGGAACTTGGGACGAACCCTACTACACGGGCACGGGCTTCCCCGGATACGGACTCGGCGCAAAGGTCGACCTCCGCAGGGGCGCACCGCTGCCGCAGGGCAAGGAACTTGCGCGCGGCTTTATGCTCAACTACAACTGGTACAGGCACTACTTCCCGATTACCGCACTCGGTAGGGCGGAAAAATACTTCGCACTCAGAAACGGCAAAATTTAATGAAAAAAATCATATCTTTCGGCGAAATAGTCTGGGACGTTTTCAACGACGGCAGAGTGCTCGGCGGCGCGCCGCTGAACTTCGCCTACTACTGTTCCAAACTCGGCGCGGAGGCGCGGATAGTCGGGGCTGTGGGGCGCGACGCCGAGGGTATGGGCGCGCTCGAGACAATCCTCTTGCAGGGTATGTCCACCGAACTCGTTTCGGCGAATACAAAGCCCACGGGCGAAGTCAGGGTTCTGCTCGACGACTCCGACAAGCCGCAGTTCGAAATCACCCGCAACCGCGCTTGGGATTTCATCGAATACGAGGAACGCGCGGGCGCATACGCCGCTAACGCCGACGTTTTCTACTTCGGTACGCTCGCCCAACGCTCCGACACGTCGCGCAACACGCTTGCGCGCCTGCTCGACAAGTGCCCGTCGGACTGCCTGAAAGTGCTCGACGTAAACCTGCGCCTAAAACACTACTCGAAGGAGGTTCTCGACTTCTCGCTGACGCGCGCCGACGTCGTGAAAATGAACGAAAGCGAACTTTCGAAAATCTGCGATATCTTCCGCTACTCGGGCGACACTCTCGTCCGCGCGAAATTCCTTTTCGAGGCCTTCAATCTGAAATACCTCGTTCTCACGCGCGGCGGCGACGGCTACACCGTCTTCGAACGCGGCGGAATGTTTATGGGCAAGGCGCAGCGCGTGAAGATAGTCGATACGGTGGGCGCGGGCGACTCGTTCTTGGCGGGCTTTGTCGTCTCGCTGCTGAACGGCTCCAATTCCGAGAGCGCGGCGGAAAACGGCGCAAAATTGGCGACCGAAGTATGCGGACGCCGCGGCGCATTCTGCCTGTAGTTTTTTTCGGAAAAACGGAAAAGCCGAAGTCCGCGGACATCGGCTTTTTTTTGCGTCAATTTTTTTCGGCGACAATGTAGTGCGGTCTGCGCTTTGTCTCGAGATATATCTTCGACATATACTGCCCCAACACGCCCAGACAAAACAGCTGAAGCCCGCTCAGGAAGAACAGAATGCAGACCATCGAAGTCCAGCCGAACGCCGAGTTGTGGAATATCAACTGCCTTATCGCAAGAAACACAATCGCAACCGACGACAGCGCGCAGAACGCAATTCCCGCGACCGCCGCAACCGCAAGCGGCACGGTCGAAAACGATGTCAGCGCGTCGAGCGAATAGACCGCCAATCCGAAAAACGACCACTTCGTGCGCCCCGCCGAACGCTCCACATTGTCGTACTCAATCCACTTCGTTTTGAATCCGACCCACTCGTAGATTCCCTTCGTGAACCTGTTGTACTCGGGCAGTTCGAGAACGGCGTCGAGCACCCTGCGCGTCATCAGGCGGAAGTCCCGCGCGCCCTCGGTGAATTTCAGCGGCGAGAGCGCATTCAAAACCCTGTAGAATGCGCGCGCACAGAAAGTCCTCGCGGGCGGCTCGCCGTCGCGCGTCCTGCGCCGTGCGGCGACGGAGTCGTAGCCGCCGTTTAAAAGCGCGTCGAACATCTGCGGCAACAGACTCGGCGGATCCTGCATATCGGCGTCCATAACGGTTATGAAATCGCCCCGCGCCTCCCGCAGCCCCGCATACATCGCAGCCTCCTTGCCGAAATTGCGCGAAAATAAAATGTAGCGTATGCGGCTGTCGTCAGCGGCGAACTTCTTCAGCACATCGGCGGTCGCGTCGGAAGAGCCGTCGTCCACAAAAATCAGCTCGAAGCGCGGATTGCCCATCTGCCCTGCTACTTTCGAAAACTCCGAAATGAAAATCGGCAACGCCCGCTCTTCGTCGCGGCACGGCACCACAACGCTCAGCAGCCCGTCGAATGTGGGTTTGATATTTTGCGCATCCTGCATGGTCGAATCTTTTTTCGCCTAAAATCTCTACGGCTTAACCACCGCGATTGCAACATTTTTAATGCCGCCCGATTCGTACCCGATTCCGTTTTATCCAAAACTTCCAAAGTTCTTTTGCCAAAATTTTCCCGCCTGATATAATCGGGCGCAATGAACACGATAACCGACACAAAAAACATAATAAGGATAACCGCCGACGCAAAGAAGTTCGATTCCCCGCGCGACGACATAAACGCCGCCCCCGTGAAATTCCGACGCTTCGACCGCGTGCGCATAGACGTCGTCTTTCGGGTCAACGGAACGCCCGCCGACTTTTCGAACGCAGCCTACGCGGAACTCGAGATAATCGAAATTGGCGCATACAACACCCCCGAGCCGCGAACCGCAACAACGCTCGTGCGCAAACGCGTGGAAACCGCCGACATCAATTCGTCGGCGACCGAAACCGAACTTGCAAACGGCGCGGCACACGCAAGCTTCGTGCTCGACAAACCCGAAACCCTTATGGAAAGCGGCGAGAAGTGGATGCGCATTTACGTTGTCGATACCGACGGCGGCAGAATTTCGTACACAAACGGATGGATAACGGTTATGCCGACGTACGGCGAAGATTCGAACGTAGTCGCGCCCGACGAATACGCCTACACCGTCAAAGTGCGCGAAGAGGCGTTGAAAGCCGAGGGCTACGCCGTGGGAACTCAGAACGGAACGGAGGTCGACAACACTTCGCCGTACCGACAAAACAACTCGAAATATTTTTCAATGATAGCATCATTGGAAGCGGAAAACGTAAAGTCTACCGTGTTGAAGTCCGAGGGCTATTCTCTCGGCACGCAAAACGGCGTCGACGCCGCTTCCGATTCAGAATACTACCACAACAACGCAAAGTGGTACAAAGACGCGGCGGCACAATCCGCCGAAACGGCCTCACAGAAATGCACCCAAGCCGAGACCGCGCGCACCGCAGCAGAAGCCGCAAAGACTGCCGCCGAATCCGCAAAGGCGGCGGCACAAACTGCGGCAAGCGCAGCCCTTGAAACCGACGCGGGCGAACTTGCAAGGACACGCGAGCGCATCGGTACATTCCACTTCGGCACAGCGGGCGGGGCGTTGCAGACTTCAGGCAACCCGATGTTCGGCGTGCTCGACCAGTCGCACTGCATCACGTTCGAACTCGACGAAGATTGGAGCATTCCCACAAGCGTGGCGGCGTCGCTCAATATGTTCGGCGACAACTTCTACGAGTCGGGCTATCGCGGAATCGGCGCTACATTCTCGACCACGGGGCGTATTGCCGTGCGCGTAGGCGACGGAAGCAGCAACGGCGGCGCATTTCAATACATACCGCTTTTGTGGCAAATCTTCGGCGGCTCGAACGAAATGATAATCCCCGCAGGCAAATACGCGGTTTGTTTCTGCATCCACTTCGGCGACACAACCCAAGACAGCGACGGAAACTATCTCAACCCCTCGACCTGCAAAATATACACCAACGGCGTTTACAAATGTGCGTGCGGTCAGTTGAAGCATAAGGTGGATAACGTGTGGGTTGTGTTCGGAGCTTCGGAAGTCAGTTGGTCGCAGAACTCGAAGCTCGGATTTTTCGACACGACGAACTTCCACAAGACCGACCAAACAAGCTTCAACTACGGACACTACGAGGGTAAGGCGAACCGCTTTGCTGTCTTCAACTTCGATATGTCGGCTGCCGATGCGCCATATACGCCGAGCGACTACGCTTCGGGCAAAAAGATACCGCTTGCGCTATGCAGTTCGACCGCCGAAAAGCGGTGCATACTCGCAACCGCCGACTACACGTTCGGGGGCAAGGTGCGCGACATCTCGGGCAACGAAAACCATCTGACCGTTTGCGGCGACGTAAAAGGCGACAAAGACGAAGCCGTAAAGCAAATGTACAACGCCTTCAGTGCGGCGTACACGGCGGAAAATGCAACTGCGTAAACGAATACGAAGAAGAACTTACGCGGCGAAGGAGCTGTAATTGAAAACGAAGAACGAAGAACGAAAAACGAAGAACTGGGGTTGCTTCGGCGTTGCCTTGCAACCCTCGACACCCGCAGGCGAATCCGCAATTTTTATGACCAATTATAAAGCATTCGGCAACGCCTGCGAGAGCATAGGCGGCAAAGCCGCCCAGTTCTTCGTTCTTAATTCTTCGTTCTTCGTTCTACAGCTCCTACCGTCGCGATTCTTGCGCCGCTATAAAACGTACGGCACAATTCATTCTTCGTTAAAAAATTTCACCAATGAAAATAAACCTGACAACAAACATCAACGGGGCTTCGCAGAGTGTCGAAGCCGAAATCAAGGGCGTTAACGTATATATTGAGACCGCATTCGGTCGCAGTGTAATTCAACTGAGGGAAAGGGACGAACTGGCGGCAATCGAGCCGTACGCCGAAGTCATACAGGGTATGGCTGACGCCTACGCCGCGCTCAAAAATCCGCCGACTGACAACGAGCCCGACGAGCCTCTTTTCGAGTCGTCGGAAATTCAAAGCGAACAATCTGAAACCGCATAATGGAAGGTCTCGAAATACTCGGCGCGACAGGCGCGGGCGCAATCGTCGGCGGCGTGCTGACTTGGATAACCGCCCTGCGCAAGGAATCGCACGAACGCCAACTTGCCGTCATCGACAAATTGCGCGAAGCCGCAAAGGACGCCGACGACAGCGCGGACAGGGCGTTCGCCCGCGACAACTCCTGCATAGGGCAGCGCGTGCGGCAATTTATAATCGCCGCGCTGATATTCAGCTTTGTCGTTGCGCCGTTCGTGTTCGCGTGGACGAACATTCCGATTGCGGTTGAACGCACCGAGGAATCGGGCGGCTACTTCTGGGGGCTTGTCCCCGAATACACGCGGCAGGTGATAGACTACGCGGCGGGCTTCTACATCCCCGCGGAATTCAAGGTCGCGTTTATGTCGATAGTCGGCTTTTACTTCGGCAGAAGCGCGGCGAGATAGGGCGGGCGGATTGCCGAGTTTCACTCCGCCGCAAAGGAGCGTTTCAATTCTTTGCGGCGGACGAAACTCGGCTTTCTTTCGTTTTGCGATTCGCGGAAATTTATCCGACCGCGCCCGAAATTTCGGCACTTTGTATTCGTCAAAATACTACAGCTTTTCGAGAGCCTTTATTGCGCCGTCGTAGTCGGGCTCTTTTGTTATGTCGGGGGTCATCGCGGCATAGACAACCCTGCCTTCGGGCGATATTACCACGACCGCCCTTGCGAAGAGTCCGTCGAGAACGCCGCTTGTCATCAATACGCCGTAGTCCTGCCCGAATTGCGAGGCGGGGCGGCAGTCCGAAAGCGTTATCACATTTTGCAGACCCTCCGCGGCGCAGAATCTGCGTTGGGCAAACGGCAAATCTTTCGATATGCACAGAACGAGCGTGTCGGGATGTTCCGCGGCGATTTTGTTGAAACGCCGCACCGACATCGCGCAAACCGAAGTGTCGATGCTCGGGAATATGTTCAGCACTACTTTTTTGCCCGAAGTTTCTCCGAGCCAAAAGTTGCTTAAGTCGGACTTCGCCATCTTGAAGTCGGGCGCGCTGTCGCCGACGCGTATCAGTGCGCCGCACAGGTTTATCGGGCTTCCGTTAAATTTCGTGTTCATACACACACTATCGTAATTTAACGGCGGATGTTAATTTTAAATGCGGTCCGGTTTTCCCGTTTCCTTCGGGCATTCGAGCCGCCGCGCCTTGTCGGCGAGCGATTCCGACGTGCGCGAAATCGAGGTCGTCACATTTTTGAGCGCGTCCACCTTCGAGCGCGTTTTTTCCGCGAGCGTCTTCAGCGACTCCATCGACATACCGATTGCCCGCGCGTTTTCCTCCTGCCCCGCAACGCCCGTCGCCAGCGATTCGAACTTCGGGCCGAGCTCCGCAATCTGTCCCTCCGCCGCCGCGAGGTTGTCGTGCAGTTTGCTTATCATATCGGAATTGGTCTTCATTTTCGCCGCGAAGTTTTCCATATCGTCGACGCCCAGTTCTACCGACCCGTTCATTTCCGATACCATTTTCGAAACGTTCATCGCCGACACCGCCGTTCTGTCGGCGAGCCTCGATATTTCGGCGGCGACCGCGCCGAAGCCGTCGCACTGTTCCGACGCGCGTTCCGACTCTATCGACGCGTTGAGCGAAAGCATATTCGTGCGTTCGCTTACGGCGTTGATTGTGGAGATTGCGGCGGTTATGCGCTCGGTTTTGTCCTTGATGACCGCCAGCCTCGCCGAGACCGAATCGGCTGCGGCAAGCAGCGACGCCGCGTTGTCGTTGAGCCTGCCGAGCAGGTTGCCGCCGTCGCTCATAATTTCGAGCGAAGTTCCTATGTTTTTCGCCGCCTCGCGCGCGTCGGCGTTGAGCAGCACGACGGATTTCGATATCGAATTTATCGTGCCCAAAATGTCCTCGAGCGTTTCGGAGCGAACCTGCGTCATCGCGTCGATTTTGCCCGCGCCGTCGGAAATTGTCGCCGCGTTGCCCGCGAGCTTTTCGCCCGAATTGCGCACTTTCGAAACGAGCTTTGCGAGGTTTTCCGACATCGTTTCGAGCGCGAGCGAGAGTCTGAAGATTTCGCTGTTGCACCACTGGTTGGGGTTTGTAAGCTCCGACAGTTTTCGGCGCGCGGCGGTGATGTCGCCGTTTTTGATTTTCCCGACTGCGTAGTCGAGCCCGCGCAGCATCTGCACGCCGCGCTGCCCCGCAATCCACGTCGCCAAGCCCGCCGCGAAGAGTATTCCGACGCCGACCGCCAACAACAGGAAGACGAAGCCGCGCGCCGACTCGTCGATTTTCTCCACGCCCTGCGCGTAGTCGACGTTGTGCACCGTCGCGCCGATTACCATATTCCACGGCTTGAAATATGCGAACGCTGTTATCACGTCGCCCGCGTTGCGCTCGAGCTCCGTCTTGTATTCGCGCACCGCCACCTTGTCGCCCTGCGCCACCGCCGAGTTTATTATTTCGAGCGTCATTTCGCGGCGTTTCTTGAACGTGTCGCCCTCGACTATGTAGCCGTTGCGCTTGCCGTCGCGCGAGACGCGCACCACCGATTCGCCGCGCCCGACAAGCTCCACCGCCCAGACGCTTCCCATAGTGCCTATGCGGATGTTTTCGAAATATTTCAGCAGAAAGCCGATTGCGCTTTGCGGTCTGCCGTAGCCGATTGCGCCTACGACATCGCCGTACGAATCGAGAATCGGCTCGTAGTTTGCGATGAAGCTCGTCGAGCCAGTGCGCGATATTCCCGAGAACGTTTTGCGCGCAAGAAGCGTGCGGACAATTGCGCCGTCGTCGTAGCCGCCCGTCGCGGGGATGTATGTGCCTACGTACGGCTGCCCGTCGGGGTCGGTTGTGGTCGAGGCTATTCTGAGCATTGCGCCCGAAGTTCCTATCCGCTGGAGTATGCAAAAGTCGAGCCCCGTTTCCCGTTTCAACTGGTCGAGCGTGTCCCTGACTTTCCCCGAAGCGTCGGCGATTGTGCCGTCGGAGGCGAGCTTCAGTTTTACGGGCGAGTCGCCGAAGAGCATAACCGGCACGTTGAAGTCGGAAGTTTCCGTCGGGGTCATTTGCGATGCCGCGCGGATTTTCCCCTTCTTCTCGAGCAGCCGCGGAACGCCGAGCGCGCCTATGCGCGCGGCTATCGCCTCGTGCGCGCGTTCGTCTTCGTCGAGCTGCGTGCGCTGGATTATCTTGCAGATTCTTATGGTGTCGTCGACAATCTGGCGCGTCGTGCGCGCGCCGATTTTGTCGAATTCCGAGTACACGATTTCGCGCACGTCCAGATTCATCATCCACACGAGCACGCCGATTACGATGACGGGAAACGCCGACAGCCCGACCGAAAAAATCACGAGGGTTTTCGAGAGCGGTATCTTCATTTGTTCCCGCTCCCTTCTGCGGTTTTAAAGCGCGACACTTCGTCGAGCAGCGACGCGCTTGTCGAGTCGAGCGTGAATGTCGCCGACTTGAATTCCGTGACGGTGTCGCGCGCGCGCGCCGAGTTTTCGGACAGCTCGAGCATAGTGCGGCTGATGCGTTTTGCGCTGTCGGACATCCCCGCGATTCTGCCCGCGATGTTTTCGAATTTCGGACCGATGCCCTCGATGTCGCCAACCACCCGCGAGAGCGAGTCGGCGGTTTCGAGGATTATCTTCAGGCTCTGGCGCATGCTCGCCCCGAACCTGTCCATTTCCATCACGCCCGAGTTCACCGCCGACTGCATTTGCCTTACGGCGTTTTCGATGTCGGATGCGGCGTTCGATGTTTTGTCGGCAAGCCGCCTTATCTGGCGCGCGACGACGGCAAAGCCAAGCCCGATTTCGCCCGCCTTTTCCGCTTCGACCGACGCGTTGAGCGAAAGCAGATTCGTCTGCCTGTTGATTGCGCCGATTGCCGTTATGACCGCCGTAATTTTTTCGGCGTTGCCGTTGATGACGGCGAGCCTTTCCATCACGTTTGCGGTCGCCGCATAGAGCGCGTCGTAGTTGCGCTTTAGCAGCTGCAGGTTGTCGCCGCCCGCGCGGCTGATTGCAAGCGTTCTTTCGACCTGCGCCGCCGACGAGCGCGCCGCCTTGTTGATTGCGTCCGCCGCCGTCGAAATGTTTTTGCCCGACGCCGCAACGCGCCTCATCGACGAAACCTCCGAAACGGAAATCGACTCGAGCGATTTTGCGAGCGCGGAAATTTTCGACGCGCCGTCGGCGACGTAAAGCCCGTCGTCGCGAATCGAGGCGATGACGTCGGAGAGTTCGCGCGTCATCTCCGAAATCGCAAGCATCAGCGAATCGAACTCGCCTATACGCGAGCCGCCTTTCTCGCGATATTTCGCAAGCTCGCTTTCGGCGGACGCCATATCGCCCGCCGAATGGAAGCGCGCCACGCGCCTTAGCAGCTTGAGCGGCTTCGACATCTGCGATGCGAGTATCCACGATATGCCTATTGCGATGAGCGTGAACACCGCCCCCGCGTACACAATCGTGCGCGAGAACGAGGCTATCTGCGTTGTAAGCGCGGTTTCGCTACCCGAAAATTCGTCGGCGTCGAGCGATGTTCCGATTATCCAGTTCCACGGCTCGTAGTAGGTGTATGTTATGAGCCTTACGATTTCGCGCCGCCCGTCCCTTGCGGGAATGCGTATCGTCTCCGTGCCGATTTCGCCCGCCCGCAGCGCGCGGCTTTTTTCTATGATGTGCAGCAGAAATTCCCTGCGCTGTTCGAAGGGGTCTTCGGAGATTTTCGTCGCCGCCGTCGACTGGTCGCGCGCCACTTTCAGCAGGGGCGAGAGCGCGTTCGAGTTGTCGACAACCCAGACCGTTCCAGTTTCGCCGATTGACGTTGCGGCGAGGTATTTTTCAAGCTCGGCGACCGCGGGCAGGGGAGTACCGAAAACGAGCACCCCGCCGATTGTGCCGTCCTCGAGCTTTATCGGAAAGCAGTTCGCCGAATACGTCGAGCCGTTCCTCGCGACGATTCCCGAAGCCGATTCCCGACCCGCAAGGAGCGAGGCGAACAGCGGCGAGAGCGCGCCACCGCTTTCGGGCGACAGCGTGCCGCCCGCGAAACTCTCGCCCGTGTCGTAGCAGAGCGTCGTCGCCACGTTTACGAAAAGGTCTGAGTCGGGCACGCGCGAGTATATCGATATGTCGCAAAACAGGCGTTCCTTCAGCGAATCGAGAGCCGCCGAAAATTTTTTGTCCGCAGTTTCGGGCGACAGTCTTGTCTTTCCGAATTTGAGCGTGGGCGCGTAGAAGTTCTGCTTGGCTTCGGGCGCGTCCTGCGGGAACGACGCGAAGTCGGACGACGTTTCCGACATCGCGGGCTTGCCGAATTTGGCGAGCGTCTCGAATATGATTGTCCTTGCCGCGTCTACGGCGACATCGTCGGAAATTTCGATGACGTCGCACATTTGGCGGATGTCGGTCGTCGCCTGTTTTGCCGACTCGAGCGCGGCGGAACGGAATTCGGAATTCGCCGTCTTTACGATATCCGAGCCCATCAGCGCGATGAAAGCCAACATCGAGATTGCGGGCAGCACCGTAACCGATACGCCCAATCCCAACAATGTCGATTTCATCGAGGCTCTCATTTTTCAATGCGTCATTCCTTCGGCAGGAAGAACCCGCGCTGTTTCGGGGAAATCGGAATACCCACGCGCTCCATAACCGCCATCATATCCTCCCACACAAGCCTTTTCATCTGCGGCGATGCGTACTGCAAAAGGAACGACGGGTGGTATGTCACCATCAGGTCGGCGTTTTCGAACTTCTGCCACTGCCCGCGTATCTTGCCCATCCGCCGCGACGGGTCGAAGCCGAGCAGCCCGTTGACTGCGGTCATTCCGAGCGCGACGACAACCTTGGGCTTTACGATTTCGATTTGCGCCTTCAGATAGGGCAGGCAATACGCCATTTCCTCTTCGGTCGGCGGGCGGTTGCCCTTTGGCGTTTCGGGACGCCAGTTCATTATGTTGCCGATGTAAACCTGTTCGCGCGAAAGCCCCATCGCGCCGATGATTTTCGTAAGCAGCTGTCCTGCCTTGCCCACGAACGGCTCGCCCTGAATCTCTTCGTCCGCCCCCGGAGCTTCGCCGCAGAAGAAAATGTCGGCATCGAGCGTGCCAACGCCGAAGACGATTTTCTTTTCGGGGCGCAGGTGCTCGGCGCAAACCCTGTCGCCAAGCACGATTTCGCGCAGGGCGTTCCAGCGCGTCTGCTTGTCGCCGTCGGGCAGCGAAAATTTCTTCGGGGCGGGGATTGGCTTGATGTCGATTGTCTTGTTTACCACTTTCAATTTCTTTTGCGTTTGGTTTTGCTTTTCGGTTTTTACGATGTCGCTTACGGAGGCGAATTTCACCTCTTCGATGTCGTCGATAAATTCCCCTTCGTCGGCGGGCGGGGCGTTGTGCGCGGGTGTCGCGCGCGGGGCTTCGTCGGGCGGAAGTTCGCCTGCGAGCCGCTCGAGAATTTCGACGGAGTCGTCGTCGATGTTCGAGAACTCCGCGCCCTCGGCTGCGGCGCGTCTTAGTTCGTCGGCGAGTGTTTCGAAAATCTCCCTCATTGCCCCGCCAGAATTTCCGCCGCCTTTTCGGCGATTTTTTCGACGGGCGCAAGGCGTCCCGCGCCCGACCTGCCGCAGGCGAGCTCGCCCGTTTCGGGTTCGACAAATTTCACGCCGCGGCGTTTCAGAATTTCGATGTTTTCGACGACCGCGGGGTTTGCGAGCATATCGCAGTTCATCGCGGGGGCGACGAGCACGGGTGCGCGCGTTGCAAGGAAGAGCGTCGAGAGCATATCGGGCGCGATTCCGTGCGCGAAGTTGCCGAGCGCGTTCGCCGTTGCGGGCGCGACTAAAAGCAGGTCGGCCTCTTCGGCAAGCGAGATGTGCTCGGGCTTCCAGTCGGGCACGTCCTCCCACATCGACACGTAGGTTTTGTTGCGCGAGAGCGTCTGGAAGATGCGCGGCGACATCAGTTTTGCCGCGTTTTCGGTCATCACCACTTTCACGACGGCTCCCGATTTCGTCAGCAGCGAGACGAGTTCCGCCGCCTTGTAGACGGCTATCGAACTGCATACGCCCACCGCGACGGTCTTGCCCGCCAATGTCGATTCGGTTTCATTTTGCATAAAAAAAATTTTTACAAAACGCGCAAAAAGTGCAAGCTGTAAATTATATGGCAGGATTGAGGGCTTATTTTGACTTTCGCGGAAACGCAAACCCCGACCGCGTGCGCCTTTCGCCCGACGAAAGCCGCCACCTTTGCGGCTCGCTCAGGGCGCGGACGGGCGACGAAGTGGACGTTTTCGATTTGTCGGGCTGCGTAAAACACTGCAAAATTGCGGTCGCCGACCAGAAGCGCGCCGAGCTTGAAATTTTGGGCGAAGTGGAAATCCGCAAGCCCAAGACGCGCATTTTTCTCGCCCAGTGTATGCCCAAGGGAAAGGTCTTCGACGACATCATCCGCCAGTCGGTGGAAGTCGGCGCGGCGGGGATTTTCCCGCTCGTCTCCGACCGAACGCTCGTGCGTCTCGACGGCGCGGAGAAGGACAAAAAGCTCGACAAGTGGACGACCCACATCGTCGAGGCCGTGAAGCAGTCGGCGAATTTTTCGGGCTTCGAAATGGCGCAGGCACGGAGCTTTTCCGAGTTTATCGCAGGCGCGGCGGACGCGTTCGACTTGAAGATTGTCGCAAGCCTCCAGCCCGATTCCAAACCGATTTTCGATGTTCTTGAATCCGCGCCCGACGCGAAGAGCGTCTGCATTCTCATAGGTCCCGAGGGCGATATGACCCCCGCGGAATACGCCGTCGCCGCCGAAGCTGGTTTCCGCCCCGCAACGCTCGGCATCAACGTGATGAAATGCGACACCGCCGCGCTGTTTGCGCTTTCCGCCGCGTCGGCTTATTTTGCTCGATAGCCGTCCTTATTTTGTTGACTTTAAGTTAATTCGCACCATAGTATCGCGGTATCGTATTTGAAAACAAGGATACTGTTATGAAGAAGAATCTGCTTTTTGCTTTGTCGTCGTTGTGCGCTCTTGCGGCATCGGCGGCTGTCGAAGTTGCGGGCGGTAGCGGCACGCCGGCTAACTTGAACGACGAACAATACCGCAATCAGGATGTCATTTTGCTTCCGAGTACGGAAAGTCCGGCTCAGGGGGCGTATTTTTCGGGCGATACCGCAAGCACCACAACGGGTACAACGCTCAAGTCGATGACAGTAAAACCGTCGGAGGAAGGTCCGCGCGAATGGGTTCTGTCTCGCAATATCACGCTCGACGCAAACGGTTCCGAAAGCGACTACATTCTCGACATGGGCACGAAAAAGACGACCTATTGGTTGCCGACCTCGGGTTGGTTTACAATCGACAACACGGGTGCAAGTACCGCGCCCGTAAAGGTAAGATTCGGCGAATTCCTCTTCCAAAACGGCGCAAACTCGTTCTTCAATTTCTATACCGACGCCGAAGTCTCGGGCACGTCGCTTTCGCTCGGCTCGGGCAACGGCCACGAGGGTAAGCTCACAATGCGCATAGGCAACAGCGCGCTCGGCAAAACCGCAAATGTCGTCTACGGCGTCGGCACGACATCGTTCCTGAAACAGGCTTCGCTCAATGTCCAACGCGGCTCGTCGCTTACGGTCGCGCAGGGGGCGGTTCTTTCGTTCGCAAACACTTCAACGTTCGATTTGGCGGGCACGCTCAAGTACGAAAATACTTCGTCGTTTCTGGAAATCGCGGGCAATATGACCATCGCGGAAACCGGCAGCGCGGTAGACTTGGCAATCGAGGGCTTCGCAAACGAAAAAGTTTTCTTCGACAGCGACGGTTGGTGGAACAGCGCAAAAATCACCGCAACCGACGGCTCGAAGACATATACAAAAGAACAGCTCGAACTTGTAGCCACGACGGGCGAAATGACATCGCAGGGCAAATACGTTCTCTCGCTGGTAACAGTCCCCGAACCTTCAACCTACGCCGCGATTTTGGGGGCGATTGCGATTGCTTTTGCATTGAAGCGCAAGGCTG
>URJY01000017.1 GCA_900548275.1 uncultured Opitutales bacterium
GCCCGCAAAGCGGAGCAAACCCCAATTATTCATTATTCATTTTTCATTATTCATTACACAACCCCCGACTCAGAAAACCATCTGGAACTGCAGTATCGCAACGTCGGACGAGACCGACGCCTTCGTGCCGCCGAGCGGCGAGTCGCAGAAGTCGAAATGCTCGATACCCGCCGCAACCTTGAAATTTCTGCCGTCGAGATACCAGTTCACCCCGCCGTAATAGGCGGTCGCATTGTTGTATAGCCCGTTTTCGGAACGCATATTGTAGACGACATCGCAACCGCGCACGCCGCGCCCGTCGGTGTCGAGATAGGTAAAGCGGAAGACGGGCTCAAACTCTCCCCATCTTTCCGACTTGTAAACCTTGTACGCGCCGAGCACGTAAAAACCCCACGGAACGGCCTGCCCCGAATGGGTCGTATAAAGCGGAACGGCATCGGAACAAGTGCGCCCGTAGCGCAGACTCGTCAGGAAGAACTCGCCGTCGAGCGACAAATCGCCGTACGTAAAACGCACAAACGGATTCACCCCGAGCGCGTCGCCGAAATCCTCAACCTCCGACGGCAAAATCGAAGTGCCCTCAATCGCCGAAACAATCTTGTTCGAATAGCCGAACGCAGCCCCCGCCTTCAGCGACCACCCGTCGAACTTGCCGTCGTAGGCTGTCGTCAAAAAACACGATATACCGTTGTCGTTGCGCACAAAAATATCGTTGGGCTTGGAATTTACGACATCGAGGCTATATACAAACTCCTTGTGCGCGGGAATGTGCCCGTCCCAATAAACGCCCGTGTGATAGCCCGAAAATCCGAGCGCGGTACCGTATGAAGTCTTCATGTAGCCGTCGTAGCCGCTGTCGCCGCCGCCGAAATAAATGCAGAGAATCGAGCGGTCGGGTGCTTTTATTATAGAGCAACTGTCGTTTTCCTCCATCGAAAAGTTCACGCACCAATGCCCGAGCTTGAGCTTGCCCGCAAGAACGTCGCCGTCGAGATTTATCTCGTAGTGCAAGGTATTGATGAGCGTGGAACTGGGCATGTAAAGCGAAAGCATCAACATCGAATCGGGCGTCAAATCGGCGATGAAAACGGGGAGCAAACGCCTGATGTTGAAGCGCGACTCGTCGTTCACGTCGAAAGGCGTGTTCGAGTAGTCGTGATACACATACGTGTAGCGCATTTGCGAGATGAACAGCGTGCGGAAACTCTGCACCGAAACAGGCTCGCAAACAGGCACTTCCGCCGACGCTTTTTTGATTTCCGCAGCCTCGTCGGCGGTAATTGCGTTCTTCGCCACGAGTATGTCGAGAAGCGAAGCCTCGGAAAGCTGAGAACGCGTTTGCGCAAGCGCGCAACTTGCGAAGCAACAAACAAATATAAAGCTGAAAATGCGGCGCATCAATAACAATCCCCCAAAAACGATGTGTGTAGTCTAAAGTCGAAGTTATGCCGACCGCCGCAGACGTTGTCAACATATTTCACAAAGACAAAAACCTGAAAGTCGTTCAGCCACAAGCATACCACCGACCGCACCCGCGCCCGAAACCGAAAATTTTCGGGACAAAAGTGAAAAAAATAACTTGACTCGTGGGGGAATATGGCGAAAAATGGTGAAAAATGGAGAGCATAGGTTAGGGATGTCCGAAGAGCTTACAGTTGGCGATACTTACGCGGGAACTTTCACAAAAGTTCTCGACCCGAAGCGTCGCATAACCATCCCCGCAAAGTGGCGGTTCAAGGGCGACGAGGGCGAAAACTCTTATCTTGCGATACTTGCGCGATACGGACAATACAGCGCAATCCTCGTAATGCCGCCCGATATGGCAGCCCAACTGCGCTCGAAAATTTCGAAAATCCCGATTACGAACGTGGCAAAACGCAGGGCGTTGGCGAATTTTCTGCAAAACGCCTGCACATTCGGCTGCGACAAACAGGGGCGCATTATGCTCGACGAAAGCATACTTGCGAAAGCGGGCATCGAAAGGGAGGTATGCATGGCGGGAATGGGCGCGAATTTCGAGCTCTGGAACCCCGCCCACCGAACCGAATGGCTCGGCGAATCGACGCCCGAAGACGACGCCGCCCTGCTCGAGGATCTGGGTATATAAACCGCCGAACGTATGGACATTCAAAGACATATCAAGAAATCGGAGACCGCACATTCGGCGTTGCCCGAACAAACACATTTCAAAATACCGCCTGTAGATGCAAAATTCAGATGACGACAAAATTTTTTCCATCGCCGCACAACACGGACACAAACCCGTGCTGCTCGACGAAACTGTGAAAATTTTGTCGCCCGAAGACGGTAAAACGTACCTCGACTGCACGTTCGGAGGCGGCGGACATACGCGCAAAATACTCGAATCGGCAAACTGCAAAGTTGTCGCAATAGACCGCGACCCCGAAGCCGCAGTGCGCGCCGAAAAGGTCGCAGCCGACTACCCCGACAGGTTCGAATTCCGCGCGCTCGACTTTTCCGACTTGGACAAACTGCCCGAACGCGGCTTTGCGGGAATACTCTTCGACTTCGGAGTGTCGTCGTTCCAGCTCGACACCGCCGAACGCGGCTTCTCGTTTATGCGCGAGGGCCCGCTCGATATGCGCATGGACACCCTGCACGGGATGACCGCCCTCGAATACGTGGAAAGCGCAAGCGAATTCGAGCTTGCCGAAGTCCTGCGCGAATACGGCGAGGAACCGCGCTTCAGGAAAGTCGCCCGAGCAATCGTCGAAGCCCGCGACGCGGGGAAAATCGCAACGACCACCGACCTTGCAAACGCAATCGCCGCAGCCGCCCCCTCGCACGAACGCATACATCCCGCAACGCGCGCATTTCAGGCGATACGCATAAAAGTCAACGACGAGCTCGGACAGATAGAGCGCGCACTGCCCAAGGCGTTCGACGCGCTCGAAAACGGCGGCGTCTTGGCGGCGATAAGCTTCCATTCGCTCGAAGACAGAATCGTGAAAAAATTTTTCAAAAAGATGGCGGGACGCCCAGAGTCGCGCTTCGACACTTCGTACGTTCAGGACAGGGTAAAGCTTGCCGAACTTCTCACGCGCAAGCCGATTGTGCCGTCGGACGGAGAGATTGCGGAAAATCCGCGCAGCCGAAGCTCGAAACTCAGGGCAATAAGAAAGGATACGGCGAGATGAAAACGGGAGTCAAAAAAATTTCGGTAATTGCAATCCTCACGGGGCTGCTTCTGGTTGTGGTCTGCTCGGGGTTTGCGGCGGTGTCGGTCGAACGGCAGGAACGCCGCGACATCTCGCGCAGAATAGCCTCGCACGAGCGGCAGATTAAACAGCTGCGCCGCGACAACGAAGAACTCTCCGTAAAAATCGCCGAACAGGAAAACCCCGCCTACCTCACCCGCAGGGCGAGCACGCGCCTCGTGCGCCCGCAAATGACGGCGGTCGTCTGGGCGTACGAAAACTACGACGGCGGAAGAATCGATTTCAGCGGCAAGTCGAAGGGCTTGGTTTCGTTCAAAGCACCCGAAAAAAAGAACGCGGTACGTAGATGAGAAACAGAAGACCCCAGACATCCATTTTCATATACGGATGGCGGCTCGGATTGGTCGCCGTTGGTCTGGTGTGCCTGTTTATCGCAATCTACGCCCGTCTCTACTACCTGCACGTCGAGCGCAGCGAACAGAGCCTCGAAGCCACATACAAAGCCCGCCAACTTCTCGACAAAGTGCCAGCCCGACGCGGCAACATCGTAGACGCAAAAGACAACCTGCTCGCAACGAGCCGCCCCGTGATAACGCTCGGCGTAGACCCCGAACGCGTCGAGCTCGACGCCGAGGGAATCGAAAAGCTCGGGAAGGTCGCCCAAATACTCAAACTGCGCAAAGCCGACGTCGTCGCCGTCTGCACGCCCTACCAAGACGCGGAGAAAATCGCCGCCGTCAACGCCCGCATAACCGAGGCGCAGGCAAAACGCATCAGAATGATAGGCGTCAACCTGAATATGACGCCCGAAGAACTCGTGCGCAAATGCGTCAGTACCCCGAACAACACGCTTACCGTTCCGCGGCGGGTCGAACAGGTCGCGGCGAAGAAAAAGGTCTTCCGCGAACTGGCGAAAATCTTCAAAATGCCGCAGGAGGAAGTGGAACGCAATTTCGTCTCGTACTCGCCGCGTTGGAAAAAAATCGCCGAAAACCTCGACGACGCAACGTACTCGCAGATTCTCGCGCTGAAAGTCAAGGGCATACGCGGCGACAGAAAATACGTGCGCGTCTACCCGACGGGCTCGCTGATGTCGCATATCGTGGGCTTCGTGAACAAGGAGTTCAGCGCGGAAATGGGCGTCGAAAAGCAGTTCGACTACTACCTGCACGGTCAGGACGGCTGGATTGAAACCGAACGCGACGGACACCGTACCGAACTGCCCCACTACCGACAGCGCGACGTCGAACCCGTCGACGGTCTGAATGTGGAGCTTTCCGTAGACTCAATCATTCAGGAGATGGCATCGCGCGAAGTGCGCAACATCGCCCGCCAGTACAACCCCGCAAGCGCGACGGTAATCATCAGCGAACCCTCCACGGGCTACATCCTCGGAATGGCGAGCTACCCGAACTTCGACCCCAACGAGTACAACAAATACCCGCAGGACTCCCTCAGAAACCGCGCAATCTGCGACCAGTACGAACCGGGGTCGACGTTCAAAATCGTGCCGATTTCCGCCGCCCTCAACGAATCGCTCGTGGGGCCCGACGACGTTTTCGACTGCAACGCCCCGACAGTAACCTACAAGGGACGCGTTCTGCGCCTGCCCAAAGAGGCGCACAAAATGGGCAACCTTTCGGTGCGCGACATCGCCAAGAAAAGCTCGAACAAAGGCTCGGCTCACCTCGGCATACTGCTCGGCGAAAGAAAGCTCTACAACTACGCCCACCTCTACGGATTCGGCGAAAAGACAAATATCGGGCTTGTCGGCGAAATCGCGGGCACGCTCCACAAAGTAAAGGACTGGGACGGGCTTACAATCACGCGCCTGCCGATGGGGCACGCCGTGGCGGTAACGCCGCTGCAAATCCACTGCGCAATGAGCGTCATAGCAAATCAGGGAATTTATATGCAGCCGCAACTCGTCCGCCGCGTGTTCGACAAAAACGGCAAGACGGTTATGAACTACCCGCCCAAGGCTATGCGCCGCATCATCAGACCGAAAATCGCAACGCTGATGAGCGAAATGCTCTCGGAAGTCGTCAGCGACACGGGCACGGCGCGCCGCGCGGCACTCAAGGGCTTCAAAGTGGCGGGCAAAACGGGAACTTCGCAAAAGATAATAAACGGCACATACAGCACGCGCGACCACGTCGCCTCGTTCACGGGGTTCTTCCCCGCGCAGCGTCCGCGTCTGGTCATAACGGTCGTCGTGGACTCCCCGAAACTCAAAGGGGTCGGCTACGGCGGCATCGTGGCTGCGCCGTCGTTTAGAAACATTGCGGAGCAGGCGGCAAACTACTTGGGAATACAGTCGGACGAAGAGTTCGAAAAAATGGTCGCGTGGAGGTAATTTAACAATGATAGGTTTCTCGAATTTAAACAGTCTCATAGCTCTTTGCGGCGCGAAAAGCCGCTTCGGCTCGCTCTCGTTCGCACAGCAGGACGGCGGTCTTCCCGCCTACACCGCGGCGGATTTGGCGAAAGCCGTCAACGCAATCTCGATTGCGGGCGACAAAAAAGCCGAAATCAAAATGCTCATAGCCGACAGCAGGCGCGTAGCCCCCAACACCGCATTCTTTGCGGTCAAGGGGCTTCACACCGACGGCAATATGTACGTCGAAGAGGCGGCGCACCGCGGCGCGGTTGCAATCGTTTCGGAAGAGCCCGCACCGAAGGGCTTCCCAGCCACTTGGATAAGGGTTGCTGACATCGCCGAAGCCACCGCCGCAGGCGCGAAAAGCTTCTACGCCAACACCGACGACTCGCTCGAAGTTTTCGCCGTTACGGGTACGAACGGCAAGACGAGCGTTACTTGGATGCTCCGCGAAATGCTCGACAAGGGCGGCACGAAATGCGGACTCGTCGGCACAATCCACTACGACCTCGGCGGCAGATGTCTGCCCGCCGCGCGCACCACGCCCGAAGCCCTCGAGCTGCACGCAATGCTCAACCAGATGCGCTACGCGGGCTGCAAGGCGGCGGCGATGGAATTCAGCTCGCACGCAATCGAGCAGAAGCGCGTCAAGGGAATAGCGGTTGAATGCGCGTGTTTTCTGAACCTCACCCAAGACCACCTCGACTACCACAAGACGATGGATTCGTACTTCGAAGTCAAGGCGTCGCTCTTTACGGGCGCACTCGGCAAAGCCCCGAAAATCGCGGTGATAAACTTCGACGACCCGCACGGCAAAAAAATCGCCGAACGCCTCTCGCCCGAAACAAGGCTCGTCTCGTTCTCGGTCGACGACCCGAGCGCGACCGTGCACGCCGAAGACGTCAGGATGTACCCGCAGAAATCGGAATTTACGCTCGTGTGGGACGGCAAAAGAACTCCCGTCGAAATAGCAATGCCGGGGCACTACAACGTCTCGAACGCGCTCGCCGCCCTTTCGATGGTCTACGCCACGGGCAGGGACGTGGAGCGCGCGGCGAAAACGCTCGCCGACTTCAAGGGAGTCCCCGGGAGAATGCAGAAAGTGCAAAGCCCCGCGAAGTTCGACATCTTCGTCGACTACGCACACACCGACGACGCCCTCAAGAACGGGCTTTCGATGCTCCGCAAAATCGTCAAGGGCAAACTGCTCGTCGTCTTCGGCTGCGGCGGAAAGCGCGACAGGACAAAACGCCCCAAAATGACGCGCGTCGTACAGGAGTACGCCGACATCGCGTGGGCTACGTCGGACAACCCCCGCGGCGAAAACATCGCCGACATCTTCGCCGACATGAAGGAGGGCGTAATCGACCCGTCGAAAATCGCGTTCGTCGAAGACAGGCGCAGGGCGATAAACCTCGCGATAGACGCGGCGGGCGAAGGCGACTGCATTCTCATCGCGGGCAAGGGACACGAAACATTTCAGGAGTTGGGCGACACAATCATTCCGTTCGACGACAAGCGCGTAGCCGAGGAACTGCTCGCCCTCAAGGGACTTCTATAAACAATACAAAATATCCGAAAGTATACAATTATGCCGTTTTTTAAAGCAGACGATTTACAGGCGTGGACGGGCGGACGCTGGACAAACCTCGACAACGCCCGCAAGCCCGAAATCAGGGGATTTTCCAACGACAGCCGCAACATATCAAAAGACTTCGCGTTCGTCGCGATTAAGGCGCAGCGCGACGGACACGACTTCGCCGCCGACGCGGTGGCAAACGGCGCAACCGCAGTCGTCGCCGAGCGCGAACTCGACGTTTCCGTGCCCGTGCTCGTCGTCAAAAACTCGCTCAGGGCGTTCCAGAGAATCGCGAAAATGCACAGGCTGCGCTTCGACAACCCCGTCGTGGGAATAACGGGTTCGTGCGGCAAAACGTCGACAAAGGAAATGCTCGCAAAGCTCGCGGCATGGAAAAATCCGCTCGTTACGGAAAAGAACTTCAACAACGAAATCGGCGTTCCGCTGACGCTCACTAAAATAGACCTGCGCCAGAACCAGCTTGCGATAGTCGAGGCGGGCGTGTCCGCACCGTCGCAAATGGACGAGCTCGCCGAAATGATTGAACCCGACATCGCGATAATCACAAACGTCGGGCTTTCGCACCTCGAAAAATTCGAGCAGGTCGGGAACGTGGCGAAGGAAAAGGCAAAGCTCGCCGAGCACGCGGCGGACGGCGGCTGGTGTCTAATCCACCACAATCTTCTCGGGTGGAAGGCGTTCGACGAACTCAAATGCAAAAAGGCGGTCGTAGCGTCCGCCGACGCGCCCGAAATCAAGGCGGACTTGGTTTTCCGCTACGCGCTGAACGCAAACGGCGACGGCACTACCTCGATAGATATGTGCGTCGAGGGCGGCGACGAGTACTATTTCGAAGTTCCCGAAATGACGGACGGGATGATTGAAAATACCCTGCTTGCAATCTGCGCAACGCTTATGCTCGGCGGACGCGAAGAGCAAATCGCCCAACGCCTCGAAACGCTCAAGCCCCTGCCCATGCGCGGCGGAATAGTCGAAACGGAACGCGCAAAATACTACCTCGACTGCTACAACGCCTCGCCCACTTCGATGAAGGACGCCCTCGCCCACTTCGAAAAGATTTCGGCGGACGCCCAAAAGCGCACCTACGTTCTCGGCACGATGGCGGAACTGGGACTTGCCTCGCACCCGCACCACAAGGACATCGGCTCGCACATCACGCCCATTTCCGACGACACCGCAATACTCGTCGGGGCGTTCGCCGACGCATACAAGGTGGGTCTGCTCTCTAACGGGTGGGACGAAAAGAACATTTTCGTATTCGAAAACGCGCAGGACGCGCGCGCGAAAATCGCCGAGGCAAACGGCTTCGTGTTCGTGAAAGGCAGCCGCGTGTGCGGTCTCGAGAACGCCCTGCCCGACGACGTTCTTCAAAAGCTTTCCGACAAACCCGCCGAACCCGCGCAGGAGGACGAACCGCCCGCCGAGGCGGAACAGCCGCCCGCCGAACCGCAAAAACGGGACGACGACGATTCCGACGACGACGAATTTGAAGACGCCGAAGACGGAGATTTCGGGGACGACGACGCGGACGATTCCGACGACGACTCCTCCGAAAACGAGGACGACGAGGACGAAAGGGACACATTCTAATGCTGTACGAACTCGCAAATTTCGAAGACTTTTTCGGCCCGCTGCGCCTGTTCCGCTACCTGTCGTTCAGGTGCGGCATCGCGCTTGCGCTGTCGTTTATACTGGCGATGGCAATCGCCCCGCGGATTATCGAATACCTGCGCAAACTCAAGTACGGCGACACGCAGCGCACGAGGGAACAGGTGGGCGTTCTCGCCGACCTGCACGCGGGCAAACGCAACACGCCGCAAATGGGCGGAATCATCGTGTACATCGGCGTGATGGCGGGCTCGGTGCTCTTCGCGCGCCCGACGCTCTTGGTGTTCGTCGCGCTCTTCGTCTACACGGCTCTGACTGCGCTCGGCTTCGCCGACGACTATCTGAAAATCGTCAAGAAAAGCAGCAAGGGCATTTCGGGCAAAGTAAAGCTCGGCGCGCAAATCGCAGTCTCGCTTGCCGCAGTCTGCATGCTTTATTTCTCGCAGGAATACGGCGCGGCAATGCGCGAACTGTGGATACCGTTCCTCAAATATCCGCTGATTGCCTCCATGCCGTTCTGGTTTATGTTCGTGTTTGCGTTCTTCGTAATCGGCGGCTCGAGCAACGCGCTCAACCTGACCGACGGCGTGGACGGGCTTGCGATAGGCTGCACGGTTACCGTCGCGCTGGCATACGGAATTTTCAGCTACATATCGGGCAACACAATCGCGGCGGAATACCTGTTCCTGCGCTACATTCCGCAGTGCGGCGAACTGACCGTCGTGTGCTGCGCGCTGCTCGGCGCGTCGCTCGCGTTCCTCTGGTACAACGCGCACCCCGCCGACATCTTTATGGGCGATACGGGTTCGCTCGCGCTCGGCGGACTCATCGGCGTAATCGCGATTATGACGCTCCAGCCCGTTACGCTCGTAATCGTGGGGGGCGTTTTCGTGATGGAGGCGATGTCGGTAATTCTGCAGGTAGGCTCGTACAAACTCACGAAGAAAAGAATTTTCAGGATGTCGCCAATCCACCACCACTTCGAAATCAAGGGATGGGCGGAGACGCGCGTGGTCATAAGATTCTGGATAATGTCGCTGATATTCGCGCTCGCGGGGCTTGCCACGCTCAAACTCAGATAGAATGAAGCCGTCGATAACAGAGCTTGCGCAGGGAAAGCCCGTCGCCGTTTTCGGAGCGGGCTCGAGCGGCAGGGCTGCGCAAAAACTGCTCGAAAGCCTCGGACTGGAATCGGTTGTGTACGCCGAAAGCGCGGCGAAAAAACCGTCCTCCGACGATGCAAACTGCCGCGAGTTTTCGCCGGAAGCGGCGAAAGGACACGCGCTTGTAGTCTACTCGCCCGCATTCCGCCCCGACCACAAATGGATTGTCGAAGCCGAAGAGACGGGCGCAACCGCAATCTGCGAACCCGACCTCTCCGCACTCGCGTGGAGCGGGAAAATCGTGGCAATCACGGGCACGAACGGCAAGACCACGCTGACATCGTTCCTTACCCACGCGCTGAAACTTGCGGGAATCGACGCAATCGCGGCGGGCAACATCGGTACGCCCCTTTCGGCGTTCTGCCCCGAGTTCGGAAGCGACGCGAAAAAAGTCGCCGTCTGCGAACTGAGCAGCTTCCAGACTTTCCGCCTGAAATATCTGCGCCCCGACGCCCTGCTCTGGACTAACTTCGCGCCCGACCACCTCGACTGGCACAAGGATATGCGCGAATATTTCGACGCAAAATTCAACCTCGTCGAAGCCGCAAACGGCAACCCGATTTTCGTCGGCGAAGACGTGGTGCAAGCCGCCGCGCAATACGGCAAAACGCTTCCGCAAAACGCGCGCACGATCGCGCCCGCGCCCGACTACCGCGCGCCCGCGCCGTTCGACTCGTCGATACAGTCGAAAAACTACGCGATGGCGGCGGCGTTCCTGCGCGAAGCGGGTCTGCCCGCCGAACTTCCCGAAAGGGCGGCAAAGACATTCGCACTGCCCGCATACAGATTTTCCAAGCCGCTCGAAGTCGGCTCCGTAAGATTTTTCAACGACTCGAAAGCCACCAACGCGCACGCGGCAATCGCCGCCCTCGAAGAGCTCGGAAACGAGCCAGACCTAATCTGGCTCGGCGGCGGCAAGGACAAACTTTGCGACCTCTCGGAACTCGCCGACGCGGTCGCAAAACACGCGCGCGCCGCTGTGCTCATAGGTCAGACCGCGCCCAAGCTCGCCGCAATGCTCGAAGGCAGGCTCGCGGACGGCGCATTCGTGTGCGATTCGATGCGCCGAGCCGTGGAAAAGTGCAACAGCCTCGCGCGGAAAAACACCGCCGTACTCTTCAGCCCCGCATTCTCGAGCTTCGGAATGTTCTCGGGCTACGCCGAGCGCGGAAAATCTTTCGAAAGCGAAGTTTTGTGTTTGAAGAATTTAAAATAAAAGCAAAAATAAGCGAAAAATAAGGGGTACTCAATTATGAAAAAATCATTCGCAATAACAACCATCATAGCGTTGCACGCCGCCCTCATTGGGGGAATGCTGATTCAGGGGTGCAGCTCCGAACCCGCAGATACGCAGCCCGCAAAGGCGAAGACGACCGTAGAGGAAATAAATCCCGCGCAGCCCGAAGAGCAGACACAGCCCGCGGCGGCCGAAACGAAAGAGGTAATTCCGCCCGAAGGCAGCTCGGCTCTCAGAGCGGCTCCCACGCGTCCCGCTTGGAATATGGGCAAGTCGAACGAGGAAATCGTTCCCGCCGACAAGCCCGTCGAACCGCAAAAACCCGTTGCGAACGAGCTTGTAAAACCCGTCGAAAAAGACCCGAACCTCGTGTCCTACACGGTACAGCGCGGCGACTCGCTCGCGAAAATCGCAAAGAAGCACAACGTTTCGCTCGACAAGGTTCTTAAAATCAACGGATTGACCCGCACGACCGTCATCCAAGTAGGTCAGGAAATTTCGCTCCCCGCGCCCGACAAAAACACGGAGGTAGTGCCCGCAACGCCCGTCGCGCCGAAAATCGAATCGGCGGTCGAAACGGACGAAGTCGCCGTGTACGTCGTGCAAAAGGGCGACTCGCTCGGCAGACTCGCGCGCAAATTCGACACGAGCGTAAAGCACCTGATGGCAATCAACGGGCTTAAAAACCACAACATCAAAATAGGTCAAAAGCTCAACGTCTCGAAGAAGGCACTGGCGCAGTCCGCCGAAAAAGCCCCGAAGGCGGGAAAACAGCAGAAGGGCTTGGAACTTGCCGCAGGCGAAGTCGAGCACGTCGTAAAGTCGGGCGAAACGCTCGGGCTTATCGCGCTCAAGTACAAGACTTCCGTCAAGGCGATTATGGAAAGAAACTCCATCAAGGACGCGCGCAAACTCAGGGTAGGTCAGAAACTTGCAATCGCATCGAAAGCCGCCCCCAAGAGCGACGCCGCAAAGCCCGCAGCCAAGCCCGAGCCAAAAGTCGAAGCGCAAAAGCCCGCAGCTCCCGCAATTCCCGTTGCAAAAGACGTTCCCGCGCAGCCCGCAACGAACGCCGCTCCCGCTCCGACGGTAGTTCCCGAAACGCCCGCGCAGCCCGCTCCGACAGCTCCCGCGCAACCCGCGCCCGCACAGTCGGAAACGGAAAGCCTGCCCGTAGTGGAACTCTAAACCGTTGCGCCGAAGATGCCCGTAAAAACCGAAAAATCGGGTCTGTTTGGCGCGTGGATTCCGGTAATTCTGCCCGTAATTTTCCTCACGTCGCTCGGAATGCTTATTCTTATGAGCGCGGGGGCGGGCGGAGACGACCCCTACTCCATCGTTCGTAGACAGTCCGTATGGCTTGTGATTGCAATCGCCGCGGGATGTTTTGCGGCGTTTGTCGATTTGAAATTCCTCAAGAGGATTTCGATACCCTTTGCGATAGTCTCGATGGTGCTGTTGCTCTTGGCGGTGGTCGGACCTTTTGCAAAGGAAGTCAACGGCTCGCACAGATGGATTGACCTCAAAGTATTCGCGGTGCAGTCGAGCGACATCGCCAAGTTTTCCTTCATAATTTTACTATCGTCGTACCTGTACGACAATCAGCGGCGGATGGGAACGTTCTGGCACGGCCTCGTAAAGCCCCTTGCGATAACCGGCATATTCTGCCTGCTCATCATCATAGAGCCCGACTACGGAACTACCGCGGTCGTCGGCGCAATCGGCTTTGTGCTGATATTTTTGGCGGGCGCGAAGAAACTTTATCTGGGCGCGATTTGCGTGCCCGCAATACTCGGATTCGCCGTGATGGTCTACCACGACCCCGTGCGACTCAACCGCGTTCTGAGCTTTCTCGACTTGGAAAACACCAAGACCGAAGGCGGCTACCAACTCTATCAGGGCATTCTCGCGTTCGGCTCGGGCAAGCTCACGGGGCTGGGAATCGGACAGGGCAGGCAGCAACTGGCGTTCCTGCCCGAAGCCCACACCGACTTCGTTTTCGCAATCGTGGGCGAAGAGCTTGGGTTAATCGGGACGTTCTCGGTGGTTACGGCGTTTTTGATTCTGTTCATTGCGGGGCTGTGGAATCTGCGCAAAGCCCCGAACCTCTATGAATTTTCGTTGGCGACGGGCGCGTTGCTGATGATAGTGGTACAGGCAATCTCGAATATGTGCGTTGTAACGGGGCTTATGCCCACAAAGGGAATCTCGCTGCCGTTCATCAGCTACGGCGGCTCGAACCTCGTTGCAATGTGCGTCTTCACCGGACTTTTGATAAACTGCATACGCGCGTGGAGCAAACCCGCGCAAATCAGGGCAAGCGAACTATGAGTAAATTCATCATTTTATGCGGCGGAACGGGCGGACACCTCGCCCCCGGTCTCGCGGTCGGACAGGCGTTAATCAAGGCGGGACACGAAGCGGGCTTCGTCATAAGCCGCAAGCAGGTAGACTCGCGCCTTGTGGCAAAATACAAAGACCTGCACATCATCAAAGCACCGGGGATTGCATTTTCCAAAAACCCCGCAAAGTTTTTCTCGTTTCTGAAAGAGCTGAAAAACGCCGTAATGTTCGGCAAAAAGCTGCTCGAAGACGGCAAGTACGACGCCGTCGTAAGCTTCGGCGGCTTCAATTCGCTCGGCGTGTCGCTCGCGGCAGCTTGGATGGGAGTGCCGATTGTCCTGCACGAGGCAAACCGCAAGGCTGGCAAGGCAACGCGCCTGCTCGGACGCTTCGCCAAGAGAATCTACGTCCCCTACGGCGTAAAAATTCCGCGCAGAAAATCGGGGCAGGTGAAATATTCGGGCTACCCCATCCGCGACGAAATACGCCGCATTCCGCAGAACGAAGCAAAGGCGGCGTTCGACTTCGCGCCCGACGCGAACATACTGCTCGTGCTCGGCGGCTCGCAGGGAGCTGCGGCACTCAACGAGTGGGCGAACGAAAACTTCGCAAAGCTCGCCGAACGGAACGTCGACGTGCTGTGCGTGTGCGGACAGGGAAAAGTCAAATACGAAAACCGCTCGATTCAAAATTCGGACGGCAAGGTGAGACATCTTAAATTCCTCGAATTTTGCGACAATATGGCGGCGGCGATGTCGGCGGCAAACGTCGTTGTGGCGCGCGCGGGCGCGGGCACAATCGCCGAGCTTGCGCGCATAGGCGTGCCGTCGCTGATAGTTCCCTACCCGTTCGCGGCGGACAACCACCAGTACGAAAACGCAAAGTGCTTCGAAAAGCACGGCGGCTGCGTAATGCTCGAACAGCGCAACCTCGACAAGCTTTTCGACGAGACGATGGAACTTTTCGAAAACACGCGTTTGCGCGAGTCGATGGAGAAAAACCTCGTGCGCGTGGACGACCTTAACGACACTTCGAAAATCGCGGACGACCTCGCCCGAATCGCGCGTAGGGATGCCGAATGACAAGCCGCAAATTCTATATGATGGGAGTCTGCGGAATGGGTATGGCTCCGCTTGCCGCGTTTCTGAAAGACTCGGGCGCGGACGTGGAGGGCTTCGACCATTCGCCGAACTTCGACGTTAAAAGCGCGCTCGAAAAATGCGGGGTGGAATTCGCCGCGCCGCACAGGCTCGACGCCGACAGAACAGTCGTAATCAGCACCGCCCTCAAGCGCAAGGTCGACGAAATCCGCGCGGCTACGGGCTGCGGCGAAATCCTCAGACGCGGCGAATGCTGGGCGCAGGTCTGCGCCGACCGCAAACTGACCGCCGTCGTGGGTAGCCACGGCAAGAGCACGGTCAGCGCGCTTATCTCGCACGCCGCGCTGAAGGCGGGGCTAGACTTCGGATACCTCGTGGGGGCGGTTCCGACAGACTTTCCGATGCACAAATACTGCCAAGCGGGCAAGCCAGTCGTCTCGGAAATCGACGAAAGCGACGGCACGATAGAGAATTTTTCGCCCGAAATCACAGTCGCGCTCAACGCCGACCTCGACCACACCGACACGTACGCCGACAACTCGAAGCTTGCGGAAATGTTCGCGCGGCTCTTTGCGCGGACGAAAAAAATCGTGCTCTATCCGAAGTCGGACAAAATGCTTGCGCGAATCGCGGCGCAGTCGCAAACGCCGTCCCGCGCGGTGGAAACGCCCGCCGATTTCAACGCCGCAAACCGCGCGATGGCGGCGGCGGCACTGGAGGAGACGTTCGGAATAAAGCCGCAAATGTCGGTCTTCGACGACTACCGCGGACTCCTGCGCCGTCAGGAAATGTTGTTCTGCACCCCGCAGTGCTCGGCAATAGCCGACTACGCCCACCACCCCAACGAAGTGAAATCGTTCCTCGAGTGGTTCGGCAAAAAATTCGACGGCGAAAAAATCGTCGTCTTCCAACCGCACCGCTACACGCGCACGCGCCGCTTCGCGGGAGAGTTCGCGCAAATCCTCGGCGACTTCTCGAAACGCGCCCGAATATACCTGCTGCCCGTCTACGCCGCAAGCGAGCCTTTCGACCCGCTCGGCGAAAGCACCGCAATAGCCGAAAAATCGCCGAGCATTAAGCTTGCCAGCGGCGCGGAATTTTTCAGAATGGTCGAAGACAAGTTGAAAAGGTCGGACGCGGGAAAAACCGCAATCGCAATCGTCGGCGCGGGCGACTTCTACTTCGAGGCAAAAAAATTTTTCGGAAACATAAAATGAAACAAAAAATAGCAGTTTTCTGCGGCGGAATCTCGCCCGAACGCGACGTGTCGCTTGTGAGCGGCAAAAACGTCGCCGAAGCATTGTCGAAGAACTTCGAAACCGTACTCGTGCGGCTCGACAAAAACGAACTTCCGACGGGGTTGAACCCCGAAGACACCGTCGTCTACCCCGCAATGCACGGCGACTACGGCGAAAACGGCGAACTGCAAAGACAGCTCGAAGAGGCGGGCTTTTCGTACGCGGGCTGCCAACCGCTCTCGAGCCGCGTTTGCATGGTAAAGCCCGCGGCAAAGGCGTTGCTGAAATCGGCGGGGCTGCGCGTGGCAAAGTCGCTCGAATTTTCGGCGCAGGACAAGCCCACCGCCGAAACGCTCTTCGAACTCTTCCCCAAAGGCGTTGTGATAAAGCCCGCCGACAAGGGCAGCAGCGTCGGGCTGACGGCTGCAAAAACGGTCGAAGCCGCCGCCGAAGGCTTGAATGCAATCGAAGACGGCCAGTGGATGGCTGAGGAATTTCTGCGCGGCAGGGAATTTTCAATAGGCGTAATCTACGGCAAGGCGGCGGGGGTTGTGGAAATAATTCCCGACGGCGGCGTGTACGACTACAAGCGCAAGTACACCGCAGGCTCTACGCGCTACGAATTTCCCGCAAAAGTCTCCGAACGGGCGGCAACCGCAATGCGCCGCGCCGCCGAAACGGCGTTCGAAGCCTGCGGCTGCAGAGACTTCGTCCGAGTCGACTTCATCCTCACCGACGAACAAGCCCCCGAATTTTACATACTCGAGCTAAACACCCTCCCCGGAATGACCCCCACAAGCCTGCTGCCCAAGAGCGCAAGCTGCATAGGCTACGATTTCGAAACGCTCTGCGCAAAGCTCGTCGAAGGCGCAATCTCAAGACTCGCCAAGTAATGCCGAAAAAAAAGACAACCGACCCAGCCGACTGGACTTCGCTCAAAAGCGGGGTCTCGTCGAAGAAGTCGCGCCGCAAGCCGTTCTCGTGGCGCGCGCGTTTCCGTTGGCTGTGGGTCTGGACAAAGCGCGTTGCGGCCGCCGCCGCCGTTGCCGCGCTCTGCTTCGGCGCGTACTACGCCTATCAAAACGTCTACTTCGAAGACGTGTTCGGGCGCGGCGGAAGCCCAATCAAACGGCTCGAATTCAAGACCGACGGTGCGATTTCGGGCGCGTGGCTCAACGGCTATCTTAAAATTCCGCGCGGGTCGAAGCTGGAGGACGTGAACATTTTCGCGGTCAAGCAGTCGCTCGATATGCTCTCGCAGGTTCGCACGTCGAAGGTCGAAAGGGTCTACCCCGACGTTCTGCGCATAACGATTACCGAGCGTTTCCCCGAAGCGAAAGTCCTGCGCAAAATAGACTACGAAACGCGCACCTATCTGATGGCGGCGGACGGCTCGTTCTTCGTTCCGATTTGCATACCGCAGGAGAAAATAGACTCGCTAAAATTCGCGGTCGGGGCGAAGACCGATTTCGACGGCTCGGTTCCCGCCCCCTACCCGCACGCGGCAAAGCTGATGGAATTTCTCCGCGCCGTGCGCACGCGAATGCCTGAAGAATACGCAAAGTGGGAGTCGGTCGACGTGTCGCAAATCGACAGCCTCACCCTGCCCGTCATCACCGCGACGTCGAAAGAGGGCACGAAATACGTTTTCAAAACTGGCGAATACCCGCGCCAGCTCGACAGGCTCGAGTACATCCTGAAATACATGCGGGAGAACCCGACCAACCGCGCCGAGAAAATCGACCTGACGCTCAGCGACTGGTCGGTCGTAAAATTCGCAACACCACAATCGAAATCGAAATGAGCAAAAGCAAAACAATAGCCGCCCTCGAAATCGGAACGGGCAAGATGCAGGTATTTCTGGGCGAAATCATCGACGGAAAAATGCTCAACATCGTCGGTAGCGGTCAGGCGACGACATCGGGCGTGAAAAAGGCGGACATCTGCGACGTCGTAAAGGCGGCGGCTCAGGCGCAGGTCGCGATTGTGATGGCGGAACATTCGAGCGACACCCCGATAAAATCGGTATGCCTCGGAATCAGCGGAACGCACATCAGGGGCTTCCGCAACACGGGTTCGGCGAACGTCTCGGGCGCGGACGGAATAGTGCGGCGCGAAGACGTGGAAAGAGCCGTGGAGGACGCGCGCGGAAAATCGCTCGCCGACGGCAGAACGTACATCCAGAGAATCCGCTGCGGATATTTTCTCGACGGCAAATACAGCCCAGACCCGATTGGCGAACACGCCGAACACATCGAAGTGGCGTACTGGATGCTCCACGGCGACAGGGAGAAAATCACCGACGCGCTGCACGTGGTGCAGAGTTTCGGGCTTGAGGTTGAATACCTCGTGTTCTCGGGAATAGCTTCGGGCTATGTCGTTACCGACGCCCGCCAGCGCGAGGACGGCGTACTCGTCGCCGACATCGGCTGCGGCACGACCGACTACGCCTATTTCAAACACGGCAAGCCCGTCTTCGCGGGGGTCGTTCCCGTCGGCGGCGACCACATCACAAACGACCTTTCGTTCGGACTTCATCTGAGCCGCAAAGACTCCGAGCGCATCAAAATGCACTGCGGCAAGGCGACAATCACCGCCGACGAAAAAACGCAGCAATTCTGGAACATCGGCAACAAGCAAATCGGCGACAAGAAAATCCCGATGGACGCCGTAAACCAAATCATCCGCGCCCGCCTCGAAGAGCTGTTCACAATGCTGCGCGACGAATGCGCCCAATATATGCCAGAGTACGCCGAACTCAATCAGGCGGTGCTAACGGGCGGAACGTCGAACCTCGACGGAATCTGCGAGCTCGCCTCGGCGGTGCTCGAAGTGCCGTGCACAAAGGGCAAGTTCGGCAGCGCGCTCCAACCGTCGCTGCGCTATCAGGAGTTCGCAACCGCCCTCGGACTTCTCGAACACGCGCGGATGGAGGAGGAAAAGAAGTCGCGCAAGAAAACGGGCTGGTTCTCGAACATCTTTAATTTCTGATATGTCTGAAAACTGCAAAATCAAGATAATCGGCGTGGGCGGCGCGGGAATCGCGGTGCTCGGCGACATCGCGTCGGAAGGGCTCGGAGCGCAGACGGCGGCAGTCGATACCGACGCGCGCGCAGTGGCAAATTCGGCGGCGGACATAAAAATCGCCCTCATCGAAAACGGCGAAGGCTCGGGCAGCGACACATCGATAGCGAAAGAGGCGGCTGTTGCGCACGCCGAAGAACTGGCAGCCCTGCCGCAGGGTGCCCGCCTGCTGATAATAATTGCGGGGCTCGGCGGCGGCACGGGAAGCGTGGTCGCGCCGATGATTTCGAAAATAGCGGCGGGCAATCCCGACTGCGCGGTAGTCTCGTTCGCGATAATGCCGCTTTCGGTCGAAGGCGCGCAGCGCGCGTCGCTTGCGCTGAGGGCGCAGACATACCTTTCGAAACACTCCCGCGCGGCGTTCGCCCTCAGGAACGACGTAATCTTGGCGCGGCTCGCAGCCCCGATTTCGGAGGCGTTCGCGGTGTCGAATATGAACGTCGTCTCGGCGGTAAGCTCGCTCGTGAAAATGCTGACATCGCGCGGAATAGTCAACGTGGACTTCCCGTCGTTCACGAAAATCTTCTCGCGGCAGTCAAAGACCGAGGCGTTCCTCGCATACGGAACGGGCGAAGGCGCGAACGCGGTCGAAGAGGCGGCGGCGGCACTGGAACACTCGCCGCTCGCGCCCGAAAACGTCCGCGCCACGGCGGCTATCGTGAGCCTGCGCTGCGGAAAAAATTTCGAGATGAACAAAATGCAACGCCTGCTCGAGGCCGTTTCGGGGAAATACGCAAACCCCGAAAGAATGGCGTTCGGCGCGATTGCCGAAGACTCGTTCGGCGACAATATCGAAGTCTGCGTGATGGGTCTTTGCAAAACCGAAAGCCCCGAAAAATCGGAGGCGAAAACCGAAGAGGTCAAGCCCGCAGTCGAATCCGCGTCGGAAGAAAGTGCGGCGGAAAAGACCGAAACGCCCGCAGATTCCGTGTCCGAAACAGTGCGCCACGCGGTCGCCGAAACGCAGCCGACTGCGGACATCGGACAGGAAACGCCTACCGCCCCCGTTCAGGGGGAACTCGCGGGCGAGCCGCAACCCGAGGACGCTTTCGAGCCGCAAATCGACGAAGTAAAAACCGCCGACGACTCGATAACGTCGTCCGAAAACATCAAGGTCGATGCGCCCGCGGCAAGCTCGGCGGCGAACTCGCCCGCGCCCGTCCTTGCGGAAGCCGAACCGAAAACCGCGCGAAAACCGTTCTTCAGTTTCGGCAGACGCAAAAAGGCAAAAGCCCCCGAAGACGAATCGAAAGCGCAGACCGAATTTAAATTTATGGAGCTTTCGCAGCAGCGTGGGTTCTTCCAAGACACCCCGCCGAATATGCGCAACGGCGTCGATTTGGACGTGCCGACCTTTATGCGCAAGGGCATAAAAATCGTCCTCTGACGCGTACGGAACATCCGCAAAAAAGAACGGGCTTGCCGAATTTTCCGACAAGCCCGCTTTTGTTTTAGAGAGGGGAAAGTCCTAAAAATTTTCGGCGGGTTTTCTGGAGTACACCCACTTGTAGTAGTCGGCAAGCTTCAGTTTCGACGCCGCCGCCTCGTCGAGAAACACCTTGGCGTTTGCGTGCATCTGGAGCACCGACGCGGGCAACATCGAAGTTATCGCGCCCTCGACCATCCCCGCGACCGCGTCCGCCTTGCCCGCGCCGAAAGCGAGCATAACAACCGTTTCGGCGTCCATAATCGTGCCGATTCCCATCGTCAAAACGTGGTGCGGAACTTTTTCGGGGTCGCCGCCGAAGAACCGCGCGTTGTCGCGGACAGTCTCGCGGGTGAGCGTTTTCATGCGCGTGCGCGACGAAAGCGACGAAGTCGGCTCGTTGAAGCCGATGTGCCCGTCGCTACCGATTCCCAGAATCTGCAATTCCACGCCGCCCGCGTTTTTTATCGCGCGTTCGTAGTCGGCGCACGCGAAGACGGGGTTGGCGGCAGTGCCGTCGGGGATGTGCGTGTTCGCCAAGTCGATGTCGATTTTGTCGAAGAAATTTACGCGCATATAGTGGGCGTAGGAGTTTTCGTCGTCGCCGCCGATTCCGTAGTACTCGTCGAGGTTGAACGAAGTGGCTTTTGCGAACGAAATTTCGCCGCGCCTGTTCATCTCGGCGAGGTTTTCGTAAAGCCCGAGCGGCGTTTCGCCCGTCGCCAAACCGAGCACGATTCTCGGATTGCGCCTTACATTCTGCGCCACGAACTCCGCCGCCGCGCGGTTTGCGCTCTGTCTGTCGGGATAGATAATTACTTCCATAGCAGTTTCTCCAAAATTTCCGCAACCGATTTGTCCGCGGGCAGAATCAGCGATTTGAACGCGCTCCGCCAACCCTTTCCCTTTTTGACGAGCACGCGGTAGATTTGCCCGAATGTGAAATTCGGCGCGCCTCCGCCCTGCCCGCCTACGAGTTCTGCGCCGCGCCGCACGTTGTCGGTCATATACGAGACGAGGTTGAGGTGGTACGGGTTGCGTTCGACCTCCTTTGTGTGGCACGAAAGCGCGCCCGTCATCGCCGCCAGAATTTCGGGCGAGACCTCGGAAAGCATATTGGGCGTTTCCATCGCCTGCCAAAGCTCGGTTTCGACGACTACCCCGCTCCACTTATCGCCGACGAGCGCGAGCGCGTCCCAGACCAGAAGCGATGTGCCTATGTGCGTCTTGTTCCAGTCGCGCCGATGCGGCGTAAAAATTACCGCGGGCTTTTTCTCGAGAATGAACGCGGCGATTTTCCCGACGCATTCGCCCCAGAATTTTTTGTCGGCTTTGCGCGTCTGCGGGTTGATGTGCTCGAAGCCGAAGACGTTCATTTTCCAGCCCAGATATTCCATCGCGTCGCGCAGTTCGCGTTTGCGCGGCTGTTGGCGTTGTTTGTTCGAGCCGAGCGTTACGGCGGCGTCGACAATTTCGAAGCCGCATTCGTTCATCGTGCGCAACGGCAGCGACATCATACATTCGTCGTCGGGGTGCGGTGCGAAAATCACGGCGCGGGGAGTGAGCTCGATTTTTTTCAGCTTTGCGGCAAGCTCCTTTTTTTGCGCGTTGTCGGCGCGCAGGACGTTTTTCATATCGGCAAGCTTTGCGCCGCCGAATGCCGCGCCTTTGCCCGTGGCGATTTTCTTCGCCGATTCCACAAGCCTGCGCGTGTCTTTGATAAAGTCGTAATAGGTTTTCATCGTATATTTCGGATGTTTTCCACGACATTAGAACGCCGACTTTTCCGTTCAAATCAAAAATTTTCGAAGCGCGCAAAATATCAAAATAATCAAAATTGCGCGTTTTTGTGTGCAAACGAAAACCGAATATTGCAGGCCGCGCCGCTCCAACCGCGCAGACCTGCCCCCGTCCGACAAAAAAACCTTTCCGCCCCCACCGCATTCGCCCGACCGCCCGCAAGCAAACTACCCGCCCGCAACGCGCGGAGACAAACGGGCACAAAAAAACCGCCTCCATTCGGAAGCGGTTTTTAAAGTTTTTTTCGAAATTAGCGGTTGAAGCCAATCTTGAACTTCAGACCGATGATGTCGCCGTGCTTGTAGTCGTAGGCGGGAGAGTCGTTCTGGAAGTCGAAATTGTGCGTCCAGAAAGCCGCGAAGCAGAATTGGTCGGTCACCCAGTACGAGAGTTCCGCCGAGATAACCTGATACGATTCCTTGCCCGACTGCGCGTTGCCCCTCCACTGCCACGTGGGCGTGAACGAGAGTCTGTCGAGAAGCACAAATTCGACGCCGCCGCCTACACCGTAGATGAGGTAGTTTTCGTTCGAGTTTGCGGAAGTGTCGCTATTGAGCGTGCTCCATTCGTAGCCGACATATGCGATGCCGAAAGGCTTTACCGCCTTGACAACGGGGAGACCCGTTACGAGGTTGAGGTAGGGATTTACGCCCGCGCCGATTGCGTACGAATTTGCGGTGAAGTCGTCGGCAACCTTGCCCGAGTAGTTGTAGTTGAAGAAAATGTTTCCGTCAACGCCCGCCCACTTGATGTCGCGGAAAGCGTTTACACCGGGTTTGAAAATGGGAGCGTTGATGACAGCTTCGCCGTATGCGCCCGTGGGGTTCGACGTTTCGGTGGCTGTCTTAATCTTCGACATATTTACGCCGCCGCCTGCGCTTACGTACATACGGCCGAGGTTGCCCGTGTTTTGCGTTTTCTTAGTCCAAGCAAATGCCGACGCCGCCGCGAGGATAAGGGATACAGAGATGAGGGTGAATTTTTTCATAATCATAAATTTGATGGTTATGCTAATTAGACTTTTTAAAAAGTAAAGCTTTTTTGACATAAAAAATTCCCGCCCCCAGTCAGACGGGCGCGGCGGCCTGACCTCTCCTTTGCTTGACTTTTCGGCAAAACCGACGATATTTGCATTTATGAACTCTTTTATATTATACAACCCCACAAAACTCGTTTTCGGAATCGGCGAAACCGCGAAGTTGGCGCAGCTCGTTCCCGCAAAGGCGCGCGTGCTGCTCGTCTACGGCGGCGGAAGCGTCAAGAAAAACGGCTCGTACGACCAGACCGTCAAGGCTCTCGGCAAGCGCAAAGTCGTGGAATTTTCGGGAATCGAAGCAAACCCCGAATACGAAACCTGCCTGAAGGCGGTCGAAGTAATAAAAAAGAACAAACTCGACTTCATCCTTGCGCTCGGCGGCGGAAGCGTCATCGACGCGTCGAAATTCATCGCCGCAGCCGCGCTCTTCAAGGGTAAAAATCCGTGGCAGATTCTGACATCGTACGGGGCGAACATCAAGGAGGCGTTGCCGCTCGGAACGGTTCTGACGATTCCCGCGACGGGCTCGGAAATGAACCAGAACTCCGTCATCAGCCGCCGCGCGACGACCGAAAAGCTCGCCTTTGCAAGCGACCTCGTCTTCCCGAAGTTCTCGGTGCTCGACCCCACATTCACCCTCACCCTGCCCGACCGCCAGATTTCGAACGGCGTAGTCGACGCATTCGTCCACGTTATGGAGCAGTACTGCACGCGCCCGTCCGACGCGCCCATTCAGGACGGTTTCTCCGAGACGATTCTGCGCACGCTCGTTTCCGAAGGCCCGAAAGCGTTGAAGAAAAAGGACGACATCGCCGTGCGCTCGAACATAATGTTCTCGGCTACGATGGCGTTGAACAAGCTCATCTGCGTGGGCGTCCCCGAAGACTGGGCGACGCACCTTATCGGGCACGAAATCACCGCGCTCTACGGGCTCGACCACGCGCAGTCGCTTGCAATCGTGATGCCGAAACTTCTGGAATACAAACGCGCGTCGAAAGGCGACAAGCTCGTGCAGCTCGGCAGAAACGTCTTCGGAATTTCGGAAAAATCGAAAAAAACGGCAATCACAAAGACGATTGAGGCGGTCGCGAACTTCTTCAAAAAGATGAAGGTGGGCACGGAATTTGCCGACTACAAAATCGACGCAAAGCAGGCTCCCGCAAAGGTCGCTGCGAATGTCGCAAAGCACTTCTCCGCGCTCGGCGAAAACGCCGACATCACCCCCGCCGACGTCGAAAAACTGCTGAAGCTTTAAAAGCTCCGCAAACGCAAAAAAAATCCGACCCCGCGAAACCTGCGGAGGTCGGATTTTTTTTGCGTATCGGTCGAATCATACTTCCTGCTCGTACTTGCGCCGAGTGAACAGGCAGAACACGCCCCTGAAAAGCAGGTCGATACCCACAAGCACGCCCAAGAACCACAAGCCGTCGGATATGTTCGAAAGCACGAGCACGCCCAACACAAAACTTACAAGCGCATTCAAAAGCGCAAGCGCGGAATTTCCCGCGGCGAACCAGTAGACGAACATCATAACGCCCTCTACAATAAACAGCGTTCCGAGCGCGGCGGTTGCGGCAAACATCCCCCACACCGGGAACATCAGCATACACACGCCGCCCACGCCGTAGAGAAGCGCAAGCAGGGCGTGGAACGCGCCGCGCCAAAATCCGCCCGCAGCGGGCATCGAAAAAAGCGACGTAAAAGCCGCAACCAACATCGCCGCCCCGATTAGAACTTCGACAAACAGCGACCCCATAAACGGGTATCCCAAGCACAGCACGCCCAAGACGGCGTACAACAGCCCCGCCATTTTCGTGCAGTTGACATCGTTCGAACAACTCATTTGCATACCTTTCCGTCTTTTGCGGCACATTCGAAGCGTTCGCTTACGCGCCGCCAATTTATGATATCCCACAATTTTTCAAGATATTCGGCGCGCCTATTCTGATATTTCAGATAATACGCGTGCTCCCAGACGTCGACGCACAAAATCGGAATCATTCCGCAGGGGGAAACCTCTTTGCCCATCACGGGCGAATCCTGATTGGACGTCGTGCAGATTTTCAGCGAGCCGTCGGGCAGGACTCCGAGCCACGCCCAACCGCTGCCGAACTGTCCAAGCGCAGCGGCGTTGAACGTCTTCCTGAAGTTTTCGAAAGAGCCGAAGGAATTTTTAATCGCCGTGAGCAGCTCGTCGGACGGATGGCTTTTTTCCGGCGAAAGCCCGCGCCAGTAAAACTCGTGGTTCCACACGCCGCCGCCGTTGTTGCGCACCGCCGTGCGAATCGACACGGGCACGGAATTAAGCCCCGACAAAAGCCCGTCGAGCGAGCCGTCGAATTTGAAAAGCGGTTCGGATGCGAGCGCGGCGTTGAGCTTTTCGACATACGCCGCCTGATGTTTGCCGTGGTGCAGGGCGACCGTCTGCGCGTCTATGGCGGGTTCGAGCGCGTCGGTTGCATATTCGAGTTCCGTAAGGGGATATTTCATTTTTGCGTTTTCCTTCTTTGTTTGTGGTTGTCCCGCGTCCGCAAGCGTGCAAAGGCACAGGGCAATTACGGCGGCATACGCGGTTTTTCTGAATTTTTCCATACTTGTCCTATCGTACAAAAACCCGCCGACGTAAAAAATAATGCGCCGAAGAATCGGGCGAGAAAATGTAAAGATGTTATTTTCGGAAACGATGTCCGTTTTGCAAATTTGACCTTTCGCCCGCGCGGTGGTAGACTCGACCCCTCCCGTTGGGGAGTTCGAAATTTCAACAACACAAAATATGGACATAAAAAAAGCAGCAACAACACTGTGCGCGCTCGCCGCAATCGGCGCGGCAACCGCACTATCCGCCGACGAAGTGAAGGCGTGGAGCGAACAAAAAACGATTCCCACCTACCCGCTCGCCGAAGCCGAAAAATCGCCGATATTCGACTGCGACTGGTCGTACCAACGCGCCCGCCGCAGCGTGTATCCGTACAGGCTCAACGACAACATGACGCGCGTGCGTAAGGACGTTTCCTACAACGCCGTCTATCTCGAAAACAAATACGTAAAGCTCTGCATACTACCCGAAATAGGCGGCAGGCTTTTCTACGCAATCGACAAGACAAACGGCTACGACATCTTCTACCATCAGGACGTAATCAAGCCCGCGAACGTCGGTATGACGGGCGCGTGGATTTCGGGCGGCGTCGAATGGAACGTGTTCCACCACCACCGTGCGACTTCGCATATGCCCGTCAACTGGGCGATAACCGAAAACCCCGACGGCGGCAAAACCGTGTGGCTGGGCGAAACCGAACTGCGCCACAGAATGTCGTGGGCGATAGGCGTTACGCTCCACCCCGACAAGTCGTACATCGAAATAAGCGGCAGGCTCGAGAACACGACGATGAACGACAACTCGATTCTCTACTGGTCGAACGTCTCCACATACGTGGATAAAAACTACCAGATTATATTTCCGCAAAACACCGAGTTCGGCACGTTCCACTGCAAGGAAAGCTTCTGCCGCTGGCCGATTACGCGCGAAGCCTACACGGGCAAGGAGGAATACAAAAACAACCTCGACATCTCGTGGTGGAAAAACCATCCGTCGAACAACTCGGTCTTCGTTCACGACCTCAGGGACGACTTCATCGCAGGCTACGACCACGGACGCAAGGCGGGCACGATGCTCGTGGGCAACCACAACATTGTAAAGGGCGGCAAATTCTGGCTCTGGGGCGCGAACTCGGGCTGGGCGACGAAAATCCTCACCGACACAGCGGGGCACTACATCGAACTTATGCAGGGCGCGTACTCCGACAACCAACCCGACTACACTTGGATTTATCCCTACGAAGTCAAAAGCTTCTCGCAATTCTGGTACGGACTGCGCGACATCGGCGGGGTGAAGAAAGGCTCGAAACGCGCGGCTATGAACCTCGACCTGCTCGGCGGCGGAAAGGTGCTTATTGGCGCGCTCGCAACCGAAAAGACCGACGGCGCAACGCTTGCGCTCTCGCGCAACGGCGGCGAAATCTTCGCGCAAAAAATCGACATCGCACCCGACAAGCCGTTTGTCAAAACGCTCGAAGTTCCCGCCGACACAAAGGAGGCGGAACTTACCCTCGAACTGAAATCCGCCGACGGCAAAACACTGCTATCCTACACGCCCGTTGCAAAAGACCCGAACAAGCCGCTGCCCGAAATCGTAAAGCCCCCCAAAGCCCCGCGCGACATCGAAAACACCGAAGAGTGCCTGCTTGTGGGCATGCGCAATTTGCAGTTCCACAATCCGTTCGTCAACCCCAACGACTACTTTCTGGAAGTGCTGCGCCGCGACCCCTGCGACACGCGCGCCAACACGCAGATGGGCGTATACTGGCGTCTGCGCGGCGACTACGCAAAGGCGGAAGGCTATCTGAAAAAGGCAATCGAACGCCAGACGAAAGACTACACGCGACCGCGCGACTGCGAGGCCACCTACAACCTCGGTCTGATTTACAAGACGCGCGGCGAAACGCAAAAGGCTGTCGAAACGCTCTACCGCGCGGTCTGGAACTACGCGTACAACTCGGCGGCGAACTTCCAACTGGCGCAGATTTACTCGCAGGCGGGCGACTTCGAAAGCGCGCTCGAACGCCTCGACGAAGCCGTCCTCTACAACGGCGCGAACCTGCCCGCACTCAACCTTCGGGCGACAATCCTGCGCAAACGCGGCGACAAACGCGGCGCACTCGAAGACCTTGCGCGCGTCGCAAAAACCGACCCGATAAACGTCTACGCCGCACGCGAACGCAAGCTGCTCGGCGCGGATTCCGACTTCGAAAAACTTATGCGCGACGACCCCGAAAGCTACCTCGAACTCGCGCTGTCGTACATTCACAACGGCTTCGACGCCGACGCGAAAGAGCTGCTCGAATACGTCGACTCGAAAAAGCCGTACGCAACCGTCAAGATGTGGCTTGCCGCCCTCGCCGAGAAACGCGGCGACACCGCGCAATACAAAAAGCTGTTCGGCGAAGCGTTGGCAATGCCGCAGGAATCGTGCAATCCGTTCAGGCTCGAGACAGTCGCGCTGATGGAAAGCGCAGCCGCCGACTTTCCGCAAAGCGCAAGACTGCGCTACTGGCTCGGCTGCGCCTACTACGACAAACAAGCGGAACGCGGAATTGCGGAATGGGAAAAATCGCTCGCGCTCGAGCCGAACAACGCGATGGCTCTGCGCAACATCGGCTACGGCTACTGGAAATACTTCAAGGACTGCCCGAAAGCCGCGCAATACTACCGCAAGGCAATCGCGCTCGACAACACGCAGGCGATGTTCTTCGAGGAAATCGACCAAGTTCTCGAGGGCGCAAAAACGCCCGTCGCCGAACGCTACGAACTGCTGAAAAACAACCACGCCATCTGCGTAAAACGCTACTATCCGCTCGCAGCCGAAGTGTCCACGGGCACGTTCGCGGGCGACTACGACAGGGTTCTGAAGCTTCTCAAAGAATGCTACTTCCCGACGAGAGAGGGCGTGGCGGACTTCCACGAAACCTACCTCGACGCCGTAATTCTCGCGGGGCTTGACAAGTTCGGCAAGGGCGACTTCAAGGCGGCAATCGGGCTGTTCAACGACGGCTTCAAATTCCCCGAAAACCACCAAGTGTTCCTCTACGACACCCGCATTCCGCGCGACGCGCAAACCTACTGCCTGCTCGGCAACGCCTACGAAAAACTCGGCGACAGACAAAAGGCGGTCGAGAACTGGACGAAGGCTGCGGCGGTCAATACGAAAAAGACGAACTGGCGTTTCTACAAGGGAATCGCGCTCGAAAAGCTCGGCAAAGCCGCGGAGGCAAAGGCGGTGTTCGAATCGCTCGTAAACGACGGCACAAACGGAATGGTGAAAACCCACACCAACTTCTACGGTGCGGAGGGCACGACGGGCGACACCGTCGACGGAATCAACGCGCGGATGTTCCTTACAAAGGGCTTCGGCGAACTCGGACTCGGCGACAAATCGGCGGCGAAAAAATCGTTCGCGGAGGCGTTGAAACGCAAGCCCGATATGCTCTGGGCTGCGACAATGCTTAAAAGCGTCGAATAAATAAAACGGCGACAAACGGGGGCGTTTCGGATTTTTCGGAACGCCCCTTTTTACTGCCCGTAAAGGTCGCGCCTTATGTCCCGCGGCGACTTTCCGAAATGCGCCTTGACGGCCTTCGAAAGCGAATAGGCGTCGGAGTAGCCGACCTTTTTTGCAATCTCCGAATTTTTCATTCCGCCGCGGATTAACTTCAACGCCTCGTCCATTCGGCAGTCGCGCAGATACCGCCCGAAAGTGCGCGAGAAGTGGCGAGAGCAATAATTGTCGAGAGTGCGCGGCGACATCGAAAGCCTCCGCGCCTGAACGGCAATGTCCCAGTCGGCGCACGGATTCTCCGCAACCTTTTCCAACAACCGCGCAACCGCCTTTTTTGCGGAATCGCCGCCTCGGACGGGCGAAAATTCGCGCCGCAAAACGGCGACGACGGAGGAGGCTATGTTCTCCAACACGGCGTTGTCCGCCGACGGCGAAAACGCCTCTTCGAGAAACGCGCGCATCAAAGCCGAAAGCGTGCCGAAACTTTCGAGAGTCCTGACCGAAACCTCCGAACCGAGCCTGTCGCTCCAATACGGGATGTCGGCAAAGTGAAACCACCAGACCGACGTGTTCGTGTTGCTGACAAAGTTGTCGCACAAATTGCCGCGCGGAATGACGAGCGCGTCGCCGCGCACAAGCTTCACCCGACCGCCGCCGAACTTCGCCCCGAGTACCCCCTTTTCGACCACGAGCATATCGTGGAACGAGCCGTTCACGCGCGAGTGGTAATAGCCCTTCGTGTGGTCGGCATAGCCGAGAATCGACACGGAAAACTTCTTCCAGACATCGGCGACGGAAGACGGCGGCATAAGAAGCGAACGCTCGTCGCGGTCGAGAGCCGAAAGCGGACGCACCTGCCCGCGCTTCCTGTGGACGAAATAGACAATGCGGTTGCCCAGCGGCATAAGCTTAAGCTCGTCGCCCCCGTAAATGCTCCAGACATAACCGTCGTCGCCTTTCCGCCCTTTCATAAAACCCGACAATAACAACCCCGCGACAAAGCACAACAACAAAGAACGGCAACTATGATTTCCGCGAAGTATCACACGGGAAAACCGAAACCGAAGAGAAAACGGCTGTGTTTCGCAGGTTTCGCTCAGGCACAACATAAGTCCGTAAAAACCGAAGCCATTGCCGAAAGGCAATGCGGACTTATACACAAAGAACGGCAACTATAGCCGATGCGAAGTATCACAGATATAAAAAAACTTGATTCGGAGGGGTGTTTTTGAGATTGTCGGGAGTGATATTATTTATAGAGCAATGGAAAAGTTGGAGAACATCAGGAATTTTTGCATCATCGCACACGTAGACCACGGTAAAACCACGCTTTCGGACAGACTTCTGGAAAAGACGGGGACAATCCAAAAGCGCGATATGCAAGACCAACTGCTCGACTCGATGGACCTCGAACGCGAACGCGGAATCACCATCAAATGCCACCCCGTCACAATGACATACAAACGCGACGGGAGGGAATACCTGCTCAACCTCATCGACACCCCCGGACACGTGGACTTTTCGTACGAAGTCTCGCGCTCGCTCGCGGCGTGCGAAGGCGCGATTCTGCTCATCGACGCGGCACAGGGCGTTGAGGCGCAAACCGTGGCAAACGCACACCTTGCCGTCGCGCAGAATCTTGAAATAATCCCAGTGATAAACAAGGTAGACCTGCCGAGCGCACAGCCCGAACTCTGCAAAAAACAAATCGAAGACATTTTGGCAATCCCCGCCGAAGACGCAATTCTGGCGAGCGGAAAATCGGGCATAGGCATAGAGGAAATCCTCAACGCGGTAATCGACCGCGTTCCGCCGCCGCGCCTCGCCGACTACCCCGCCGTCCGCGCACTCGTCTTCGACTGCATATTCGACGCATACAAGGGTGTAATCTGCTACGTCAGGGTCTTCTCTGGCTCGCTGAAGGCGGGCGACGAAATAATGTTTATGAGCAACGGCAGACGCACGACGGTAAAGGAGGTCGGACGCTTCACGCCGACGATGACCGTCGAACCGTCGCTCGACGCGGGCTGCACGGGCTACGTCGTGGGCAACATCAAGGAGGTCGCACACATCAGAATCGGCGACACAATCACGTCGGCGGCAAAACCCGCCGAGCAAATGCTCCACGGCTACAAGGAGGTAAAGCCGATGGTGTTCTCGGGAATATACCCCGTGGACACGTCGGAATACGAAAAGCTGAAAGTTTCGATAGCAAAACTGCAACTAAACGACGCCGCCCTTGTCTATCAGGCGGAGACGTCGGTTGCGCTTGGCTTCGGCTTCAGATGCGGCTTTCTGGGGCTGCTGCATATGGAAATCGTGCAGGAACGCCTGCGCAGGGAATACGACCTCGACATCATCTCGACATACCCGAGCGTGGTCTATAAAATCGACCTCAACGACGGCGAACAAATCGAGATAGACAACCCCTGCCGCCTGCCCGACCCCACCACAATCAAGGCGATATACGAGCCGATGATTGTTGCAAACATCCTCATCCCGACCGAATCGATAGGCGATATGCTCGCGCTCGTTTCGGAAAAGCGCGGCTTCTGCCAGAAGACGGAGCTTATCGACGACACGCGCGTAATGCTCGTGTGCTCGCTGCCGCTCAACGAAATACTAATCGACTTCAACGACAGGCTCAAGAGTATAACGCGCGGCTACGGCAGCCTCGACTACGAAATGGACGGCTACCAGCAGTCCAAACTCGTGCGGCTCGACATACTCGTAAACGGCGAACAAATCGACGCGTTCTCGTCAATCGTGCACGTCGACAAGGCGGAACAAAAGGGGCGCGCGCTCTGCGGAAAGCTCAAGGACATCCTGCCCCGCCAGATGTTCAAAGTGGCGATACAGGCGGCAATCGGCGGAAAGATAATCGCGCGCGAAACGCTCGGCTCGTTCCGCAAGGACGTAACCGCAAAGTGCTACGGCGGCGACATCACCCGAAAGAAGAAACTGCTCGAAAAACAAAAAGAGGGCAAAAAACGAATGAAACAAATCGGGAAAGTGTCGATTCCGCAGGAGGCGTTCGTGGACGTGCTCAAATCAAACTCGTAGAAAAATGTTCGGAATTTTCAAAAGCAAAAAACAAAAACGGGCAAAAGACCTGCTGGCGACAGCCTACAAAGTCTACAACTACCGCTGCGACGTAATCGACCCAACCGACGCGAAAAATCTGTCAGCGGCGATAGAGGCGGTCGAAACGCTCGCCGACGACGGCAAGCTCGACACAAAGGAATACGCCCAACGCGCCGACGAACTCGAAAAACTCATGCGCAAATGCGGCGGCACAATCTACCCGCTCTCGACGTGGGCGGACTACACCGATATGATTGTGGTCGCGGGGATTCTCGCAATAGGCATACGAAGCTTCTTCCTGCAGCCGTTCAAGATTCCGACAAACTCGATGTACCCGTCGTTCTACGGAATGACAAGCCAAGTCTACGGCGGAGTCGACGATGTTCCCGCGCCCTCGCTGCCGCAGAAAATCTGGCGTTTTGCGACTCTGGCGGCGGACAACTACAGCCTTGCCGCGCCCGAAGACGGCGAACTTTACATCGAAGTCAACGCGCCCGCCATCGCCCGCTCGCGCGGCTTCCTCGCAGCCGACGTAAGACCCGTGAAAAAATTCCTCGTCTGGCCGACATACGAAAAATTCTACAAATTCCAAGTGGGCGACCGACAAATGGAACTCGCCGTGCCCGCCGACTTCTCGCTCGAAGACGTCATTGCGAAATCGTTCGACATAAAGGAAAATTCGGTCGTTGAACGCAACGGCAGGTGGCTGATGAAACTCGGGAAAGTGCAAAGGGGCGAAAAATTCCTGAACTTCGACATCCTCGGCGGCGATATGCTCTTCGTGGACAGATTCACATACAATTTCAAAAAGCCGAAAATCGGCGACGCAATAGTCTTCCGCACAAAGTACTGCGACGGCATGACCCAGATGAACGGCGGAGTGCCCGACGACAAATACTACATCAAACGCCTCGTCGGCGAGGGCGGCGACACGCTCTCGATTGCGGGCGATACGCTGATGCGCAACGGCAAACCCGCAACGGGTTCGGTGGCGTTCGACCTCAACGCGAAAAAATCGGGGCTTTATTGCGGATACAAAAAGGAGGGCGTTTTCAGAAGCGCGGACTCGGTGAAAATTTCGCCCAAACACTACTTCGCAATGGGCGACAACTCGGCGAACAGCCTCGACAGCCGCTACTGGGGCGAAGTGCCCGAAAAGGCTCTCGTGGGAAAATCGCTGATTATCTTCTACCCGTTCACTTCGCGGTGGGGCGCGACAAAATAAACTTGGCACGCGCGCGCATTTGCCGTAGGATGCGAACTCCTTTTATATAAATGTTGAAATTTGCACACAGCCTTTCCATCGCATTCGGCTTTTTGGTCGCGTGCGTGCACGGCTTGTGCGGAACGGAACGCACGGCGGCGCAATTCTGCCCGCAGGACGGCGGTCAAACGCCGAAAATCTGCGAAAACGTCGCGGCGGACGGGGAAAAAATCCGACACGCCGACAGGACGCTTCTCGGCGGATTTTTCGCGGTCTCCGCCCTGCCCGCGCAAATCGCGGAAATGCCCGCAATCTCCCGAACGGAAGACCTCGAAACAGTCTTCCCCGAAAGCCGCAAAACGCAAACGCCCGTCTCCGAAATCGTGGGTTGCGCAAACCCGATACGCGCCCCGTCTGCGGCGTAAAAGTCTCCGCAAAAAACAGGCCGCGCAAAAGAAAGCGCGGACAAAATCCGGCGCACGGAAAAAACGTCAAACGCGCCGCAGACACACAAAATCGAATTTAGAAAAAGAATAAAATGTTAGCAAAAATCCTCAAACTTTTCGCAGGCAGCCACTACAAAAAATTCTATAAAAAGGCGCGCCCGATAGTCGCAAAAATCAACGCAATCGAAGAGCAGTACCAGAAGCTCACCGACGAACAACTCAAGGCGAAAACCGAAGAGTTCAAACAACGCTACGCAAACGGCGAATCGCTCGACTCCCTCCTGCCCGAAGCGTTCGCGGCGGTCAAGAACGCCGCCCGCAGGCTCTGCGGCAAAAAAGTCGAAGTGTGCGGCCACGAAATCGAATGGCAGATGGTGCACTACGACGTGCAGCTTATCGGCGGCATCGCCCTCCATCAGAACAAAATCGCCGAAATGGCGACTGGCGAAGGCAAAACGCTTGTCGCAACCCTGCCGCTCTACCTCAACGCCATCACGGGCAAGGGCTGCCACTTGGTGACGGTCAACGAATACCTCGCCAAGCGCGACTCCGAATGGATGGGCTACCTCTACAACTTCCTCGGCATCTCGGTTTCGTGGATTTACAATATGCAGGATATGGCGGAAAAAGCCAGAGCCTACCAAGCCGACATCACCTACGGCACGGCAAGCGAATTCGGCTTCGACTACCTGCGCGACAACGGCATGGCGGGCAGCAAGGAAGCCCAAGTGCAACGCCCCCACTACTACTGCATAGTCGACGAAGTGGACTCCATCCTCATCGACGAAGCGCGCACGCCGCTTATCATTTCGGGACCCATTCAGGAAGACCACGAACCGCCCTTCAACGAACTCAAGCCCGCAATCGAGGGCGTCGTAAAGCTTCAGGTTGCGCTCTGCAACAAGCTCATCAACCAAGTCAAGGCGGCGGCAGAATCGGGCGCGGAAATCGACGAGCCCACAATCATCAAGATGTGGCAGGTGAAAATGGGCGCACCCAAGAACCGCATTCTGCGCCAGCTGATGGAAAACCCCGACCTGCGCAAAAAGCTCGACAAAATCGATATGGAGATGGCGTCCGACCTGCGCAAGTTCGACCGCTTCAAGTTCAAGGAGGAGCTTTACTACACAATCGATGAAAAGCAGCACACGAGCGACCTTACCGAGCGCGGACGCAACGCCGTCGCCCCGCAAAACCCCGACGCGTTCGTTCTGCCCGACCTGCCCACGATTTTCGTCAACATCGACTCCGACAAATCGCTCGACGTGCAGAAACGCCAAGAGCTGAAGATGAAAGCCGAAGACGATTTCATCAGACTTTCCGAATACATCCACTGCATCAGCCAGCTTCTCCGCGCGTACTCGATTTACGAAAAGGACATCGAATACGTCGTGCAGGACGGCAAGGTGCACATCGTGGATCCAAATACGGGGCGCATAATGTACGGCCGCCGTTGGAGCGAGGGTCTCCACCAAGCGGTGGAGGCAAAGGAGGGCGTGCAGATTGAAAAGGAGACGAAAACCTACGCCACAATCACAATCCAAAACTACTTCCGACTCTACGAAAAGCTCGCGGGCATGACGGGCACGGCGGAAACCGAGGCGCAGGAATTCCACGACATCTACGGGCTCAACGTGATGGCGATTCCCACAAACAAGCCCTGCCGCAGAATCGACAAAAACGACGTAATCTTCAAAACGCGCCGCGAAAAATACAACGCCGCCATCGACGAAATCCAAGCCGCACATATGCGCGGGCAGCCCGTGCTCGTCGGCACGGCGTCGGTCGAAGCCAGCGAAGTGCTCAGCAGAATGCTCAAGCGCAAGGGCATAGAACACACGGTTCTGAACGCAAAGCACCACCAACAGGAAGCCGAAATCGTCGCGCAGGCGGGACAGCGCGGGGCGGTTACAATCGCCACGAATATGGCGGGGCGCGGCACCGACATCAAACTCGGCGAGGGCGTCAACGAACTCGGCGGGCTTTATGTGCTCGGCACGGAACGCCACGAATCGCGCCGAATCGACCGCCAGCTGCGCGGACGCTGCGCGCGTCAGGGCGACAACGGGCTTTCGAAATTCCTCGTATCGCTCGAAGACGACCTGCTCCGAATTTTCGGCAGCGGCCCGCTCGCGCGAATCCTGCAAAAGACATTCCAAGAGGGGCAGCCGCTCGACCACCCGCTTCTGAACCGCTCGATAGAGCGTGCCCAAAAGACGGTCGAAAACCAGAACTACTCCATGCGCAAACGCCTGCTCCAATACGACGACGTTCTGAACAAGCAGCGCGAAATCGTCTACGGTCTGCGCAACGAAACGCTCCAGACCGACGACCCCCGCAAGCTCGTATTCGACTTCATCTGCGACGAACTCGACGAACGCGTCGCGGCAATCGCCCCCAACGGCTCGGCTCCCGAACCCGCCGACCTGCAGGTATTCTGCAGCTGGATTACAAGCCGCTTCCCCATCGCAATCATCCCCGAACAGCTCGGGGGAAAATCGCCCGAGGAAATCACGAACATCGTCGTCGAGGAAATCCGCGCCCTCTATAAAATACGCGAGGAAATCGAAGACCCCGAAGCCCTCAAGGCAATCGAACGCTTCGTGCTTATGCGCGCGCTCGACAAAAACTGGCAGGACCACCTCACCGAAATGGAAGACCTGCGCCGAAGCATCGGTCTGCGCGGATACGGTCAGAAAGACCCGCTCAACGAGTACAAGGGCGAGGCGTACAAATGCTTCGAATCGCTGATGGGAAGAATCCGCAACGACGTATGTATGGGAATCTTCCGCAGCGCATCGAGCCTCGACGCGCTTCAGGCGATGATTGCCCGCGTACAACAGAAAGTCGCACAGGCGGGCGACGCGGCACAGGCGCGCGCCGAAGAGCACCAAGCGCAGGCCGCGGCAATTCCCGAACCGGAACAGCCGAATGAAGAGCCGAAGAAGGAAATCGAACTGCCGAAAATCGAAGCGCGCATAGAGCTACCGAAAATCGGACGCAACGACAACGTCGTGATTGAAAAGAACGGCGAAGTCAAAACGATGAAGTTCAAAAAGGCTGAATCGCTGATTCTCGACGGGGGCTGGCGACTCGTAAAATGGGAAAGACAATAAAATTGGCGAATGCGGCGGCGGTAATTGCCGTCGCATTTTCTTTTGCGCTTTACGTAGTCTCGTTCGAGCCGTTCGGCGTTGCGGAATTCGCCTACGTTTTCGCAGTGCCTGCAATTCTGGCGTGCCGCTTCCTCTGCGGCAAAACCGACGCGCGAACCGAATCGGAAAACCGCTCGGCATATCTCGACGAACTGGCGCGCTGCGGACTGCCCACTTCCGCGCCCGAAAAAACCGACGCCGCAAACGCGCAAAAAAACCGCGCCTCGGGCGGAAAAATCTGGCGCATATCAACCGCGCTTTTCACGTTCGCGGCGTGGTGCGCAATACTGGCGTGGCTGCGGCACGTCTACCCGCCTGCGGGCTACGCGGCGGTCGTATTTCTGGCGGCGGCGGTCGGCGCATTCGTGTACCCGTGGTTCGCGCTGCTGCCAAGCCTGCTACCGTCCCTGCGCGAAAGCCAAAGCTCGCGGCTGATAAAACTTTTCGGCGCGGCTTCGCTTTGGGTCGTGCTCGAGTGGCTGCGCTCGTGGATGTTCACGGGCTTCCCGTGGGCGTTGCTGGCGCACTCGCAATGGATGCGTCCGGTTTCGATTCAAACGGCGGAGTACGGCGGGGTCTGGATTGTCTCGTTCATCCTGATTTTCTTCAATCTGGCGGTCGCCGAATACGTCTACAGACTTTTCGAAACGCACCGCTGGCGGCTGAAAAACAACTTCGCGGGCAAGCCGCCGTTCGCGAAGTTCGCCCCCGAATTTTACGTCGCACTCGTACTGGCGATGTCGGGCGTGTGGATTTACCTTTCGAAAATGCCGCGCCCCGAAAACCGCGAAATTCCGTTCACCGCGGGAATGGTGCAAACCGATTTCGCGGGAATCCTGAAGTGGAACAAATCGCTGGCGGACGAAAACCTCAAGGTAATCGAAAGGCTTACCGACGGGCTGAAAACGGCAAGGGTCGATGTCATACTCTGGCCCGAAGCGGCAACCCCGCCCTACTGGCCGGTAATCGGCACGCCCGATATGCGCCTGTGGATTGAGCAACTGTCGAAGCGCAACAACACGCCGATTCTGATGGGCAATATGGCGTACGACTACTCCGACAACTCGGCGCAGGGCGGCGCATTCGCAGTATCGCCCGAAGCGGGGCTTTCCGAAAAATTCTACGCCAAGCGGCACCTTGTCCCGTTCGGCGAATACACACCCGAATGGTGCAAGTGGATTGGCAAAGTCGTGCCGACGGGCAATATGAAAGCGGGCGAAAAACCCGTCCTGCTCGATTTGAAAATTGCGGGCAAAAACTACAAAATAGGTTCGATGATTTGCTACGAAGACATCTTCCCCGCCCTCGGGCGCGAGATGGCGCGCGGCGGCGCGAACCTGCTTTTCGTCTGCACAAACGACTCTTGGTACGGGCGCGAGGGCGGCGCGTGGCAGCACGGCGCACACTCGGCATTTCAGGCGGTCGCAACGCGCCTGCCGCTTCTGCGCTCGTCGAACAACGGGATGAGCGCGGTCTTCGACCAGTACGGCGCAATGCGCCCCGCCTTCGACCTCAAAAACCCCGACGGCACAACGTGGGACGCCTCAACGCCCGCGCCCGAACCCGCGCTTAAAGTCTCGGACGCCTCGGGCAACCGAATCGACCCGCACACCCTCGCCGTGAAACGCTCCGCCCCCCTGCTCGACTCGAACAACTCGATATACTTTAGGGGCGCGGGCTACGCCGACGTCGCCTACTACAAGAACTTCAAGGCTGGCGACACATTCTACGTCAGACACGGCGACTGGTTCGTCGGGCTGTGCTTCGCCAACTTGGCGTACCTGTTGATTCGCAGAATTTTCGGGCGCAAAAAGGTTTTGCGCAGAAATTAAAAAAATCGGATTGCCTATCCGACAATCCGATTTTCACACATACACAAGCCACGCGCATCATAAACCGAATATCCGCAATGCCTGAGCCTGTCAAATTCGGTTGAAAAATGCCGATTTTTATCTATTTCAATTCAATCGAGCGGGCGACCAACGCACCGACATCGGGGTCGCGCCCCATAAAGTTTCGGAACGCCTCGTCGGGGTCTATCGTATTGCCGACGCGCAAAACCTTTTCGGCAAACTCGCGCCCCGTCTTCGGATTCAGCACGCCCTCGCGCTCGAAACGCGTGAACGCGTCGGCATCCAAAACCTCCGCCCACTTGTAGGAATAGTAGCCCGCCGCATACCCAACGCTCTCGCCGAAAAGGTGCGTAAAACGCGGAAGAATCGACGGCGACGGTTCGGACGTGTCGCGCGAATAAACCGCCAAAGTCTTCGCAGACTCGCCCTCGATGCTCGGCGCGTCGAGATAGCGGCGCGGATTGATGTGCATATCCAAATCTATTTTCGCAAACGAAAGCTGGCGCATGGAAGCTGAAGCTCCCATAAATTTTTTCGAAGCCTCGTACTTTTCGAAAAGCCCTTCGGGCAGAAGTTCGCCCGTCTTCCAGTGGCACGCAAAAATGTCGAGACAGTTCTTGAACCTGCACCAGTTCTCCATTATCTGCGACGGCAGCTCCACGAAATCCCACGCGACATCGCGCAAACCGATTTCGGGCGAATCCATCATAAAGAAGTGGATTAAGTGCCCGAACTCGTGGAAGAGCGTCTCGACCTCGTCGATTGAAAGAAGCGGCGGCTCGCCGTCCGCGCCCTCGGTGACGTTGGCGGCAATCAAGCCGAGCGCGGGCGAACCGCCGTCGCGCTGCGAAAGCAGATTCATCCACGCGCCCGCGCGCTTTTGCCCGCGCGGGAAAAAGTCGGCATAGAAAAGCCCGAGCAAACCGCCGTCCTCTGCGCGGACTTCGTAAAGCGCGACGGAGTCGTGCCACGCGTCGGCGGGACGCTCCGAACGCCTCACATCAAGCCCGTAAAGCGTGTTGCAGATTTTGAACATACCGCCCATCACCGCGTCGAGCGGGAAATACGGACGCAACTTTTCGGGGTCGAAACCGTACTTCGCCGCGCGGAGCTTTTCCGAAACATAAGCAACGCGCCACGGCGGCATTTTTTCGTCCGCGCCGAGATAGCCGTTTTCGCGGGCGAAGGAAATCAGCACGTCCCATTCGGCGCGGAACGGCTCCTCGAACTTTTCGGTCAGCGAATCGACGAACTTTTCGGCAGTCGCGCCGTTCTTCGCCATCCTGCGCTCGAGCACAACATCGGCAAAATTCGCGCGCGAAAGCAGCGCGGCATCCTCGGCGCGAAGCTCGAGAATCCGACGCATCGTCTCCCAATTCGAAAATTCGCCATCGGAAGCCACGGCGGTAAACGCCCGCCACAACTTTTCGCGCAGCGCGTCGCTGTCGGCATACGTCATAAAGGGCACATACGAGGGCTGCTCGAGCGTGAACGCCCATCCGTCGAAACCCTTTTCGCGCGCCTTTTTCTTCGCGAGCGCAACGGCGGTTTGCGGAAGCCCCTTGAGGTCGGCTTCGTTGTCGATTCGCAGGACGAACGCCTTCGTCGAATCGAGCACATTCTCGGAAAACTTCTGCGTCTTGAGGGCAAGCTGCGCGTCGATTTCGCGCAGACGCGTTTTTTTGTCGGCGGGCAAGTTCGCGCCGCTCAACTCGAAATCGAGCATAGTCTCGTCGAATAGCCGCTTTTTGTCGCCCGAAAGCGACTTTGCTTCGGCAGTCTCGGCGAACTTCTTGACGGCGGCAAAAAGCTTTTCGTCCAAGTCGATGGCGGAATAAAAATCGGTGACCTCGGGAGTGAGAGCGTTGAGCACGTCGCGCAACTCGGGAGAATCGGCAACACTCTGCAGGTGGTTGAGATAAACCCAAGCCCTGTCGAGCGAATCGGTGGCGCGGTCGAGCGCGCGGACGGTATTGGCATACGTCGGCACTTCCGAACCGTCCGCAATGCGGCGGACACGCTCGAGATTGTCCCGAGCCTCGCCGAGAGCCGCGCGGATGTCCGCGGCGGCGCGTTCGGGCTTCATAGCCCCCCACGACGGGGGAACAACTTCCTGTAAAAAACCTTCTTTCATAAAAAAACGTCGGATGTTATGCAGGCATAACCTGCGCATTTTCGGCGATTGATTTCGCCCGCAATCAGTATGAATACTACTTTCGGCGTTTGCAGACTTTTGTAAACAAAAAAGCCCCGTTTTTTATAACTGTGATTATGCGCGGCAACTATAGTTGCCGCTTTCCCGTTTCTTCCGCATTACCTGCGGTAATCGCTTGTTTGGAATTATCACACAAAAAAAGACACCGCAAGTTCGCGATGCCTCTAAGAGTTCGAATAGTGGGTTTTTTATATCTGTGTTTAAGCGGCGCGGCTATAACCGCGCCTTTCCTGTTTCTTCCGCATTGGGCGTTTTTCAAA
>URJY01000018.1 GCA_900548275.1 uncultured Opitutales bacterium
TGATAGACAAAAAGACTGCAAAAAAATCGTGCCCTTCGCTGAACTCTGAAATTTGGCAAGTTGAGACTGCGTTTCCGTTAAACGTATGTTCTTGTTGAAACGAACACAACCGCATATAAATCATTCTCAAAGTGGAAGATTTTCCCGAATTCGCGCGTCCAGAAACTAAAATCACATCTTTCATAAGATGTTAGATGACTATCGTATTTAAAATACGATATGCGTTTCCGTGTTGCAATACTTTGAATAGCAACAGATTTATTTAATGGGGATTTTTCCAAGCTCCGAAAAAAGAAACATGCCCCGAATGTTCAATCCGATTGCCGAAGTGGCTTATTTCAAGAACTTCAAAAGTTTTTTGGAAATTTTTGTTTGACTATCGTATTTTAAATACGATGGACACTATACTAAATTCAGCTCAGGAAGTTTTGGGGGCGGCTAATGTTTCGGTTGTCGATTCCGCGCGTTTTGTCAGGAACATTTTAGACGCAAAGCCAAGTGATAGCAAATTGACCGACGCTCAATTCGTTTTGAAGGTTATCGAGGTCGGTTTGCGCAATATCCGCACAAAGGAAATGTCTTTTGCCGAGGGGTTCGCTCTGTATTTCAAGAGCAAGCAACACTTGCGCCACGACTCCATTCGCGACATCCGTTGTATAGGCAACAGGTTATTACGAATGAATCCCGAACTCGGAATTTGCAACTTTTCGGCGATAACAGTAGCCGAATGTGAACAGTATATAATCAAAGCATTTACGACGCCGAGTCAGTTCAACAAGGCGCGGGCTATGTTGCACGCACTCTTCGAATTTGCCATCAGGCGGGATTGGTGTGAGCGCAACCCAGTCAAGAAAATCGAGCGCAGAAAGGTTATTGAAAAAGAAATTCTTCCGCTAAAGCTTGCCGACGTAAAGCGGCTCATTAAAAACGCCCGAAAAGAGGGAACGCAATTTGCCGTTACCGCCGCTATTTTGATTTACACTGGAATTCGTCCGCGGGAAGTCCGCCACCTAACGTGGCGCGACATCGACACGGACGAAAATGTAATAACCGTGCGTTCGCAGTGTTCGAAGACGGGCGGCGTGCGGCAGGTGGAAATTCCGCCCGCGCTGCACAGGCTCCTGCTTGCGAGTTGTCCCAAATCGGCGGAAGAGCGAATTTGTCCGTCGGGTTGGGTGCGTCGTTGGCGGCGAATCCGCGACACATCGGGTTTCCGCAAGGCGTGGGTTTGCGACATCCTCCGCCACACCTACGCAAGTTTCCACGCAAAGAGGTATTCCGACCTGCCGCGTCTCCAGTTGAATATGGGGCATGCCGACCTCGCGCTTCTGCGTTCGCGCTATGTAAACATGCACGGTATAGCGGGAACGGAGGCGAAATGTTTTTTCAACAATTAGCGGATCGGCGGAAAAATTCGCCCGAAGCGGAATCGGCGGCGGCGGCGAAAACCGTTTTTATTTTGTGAGGTCGCAGATGAAGAACAGCAGGGAGCCGTTTCTTAGCACTTGCACAAGAATTTTTTTCGGCGATTTGCACGACTGCCCGTATTCCGCCTCTATTTGTTCGCGGGTCGTGATTTTTTTGCGGTTTATCGAAACTATGATGTCGCCCGCCGCTATGCCCGCTATCGAGAACGGAAAGCCGTCGCGCACGCCCGCAACCATCAGGTGCGAATCGGTCTCGAGCTTCGATTCCCTCGCGTAGGCTTTCGTGATTTCGCGCATTCCCACGCCCCACTTCTCGAGTGTGTATTCGCGCCCCACCCTGCTCTCGAGCGGTTCGACCGCGAGCGTTTTCGAAAACTTTTTTCCGCCGCGCAGCAGTCCGAACTCGACTTTCTCGCCGACTTTCTTCGCCGCAATTTTCGACATAATCGCGGGAAGTTGTTCGGGGAAGCGTCCGTCGATGTCGCAGCCGTCGATTTTCAGAAGAATGTCCCCGGGGAGGATACCCGCCACCGCCGCGGGCGAGAGTGCGTCGACGCTGCTGACCAGAACGCCCCTATTTATGTCGATGTCGAAGAACGACTCCATATCCTGAAGCGGCGCGATCACGACGCCCACGTAGCCGCGTTCGACCTTTCCGTGCGCGAGAATTTCCGCCATCACGTGTTTTGCCACGTTCGACGGCACTGCGAAGCCGAGGTTGTTCGAATTTGTATATGCGCGCGTGTTGATGCCCACGACCTCGCCGTTGGGGCGCACCAAGGGCCCGCCGCTATTGCCGGGGTTGATTGCCGCGTCGGTCTGAATCCAAGTGTTGAATGTGCCCGTTTCGTAGCCGCTGTTTAGAATTGTACCCTCGAAAAATCTGTTCGTGTTCGATACGATTCCGCGCGTAAGCGTGCGCGCGAAGCCGTGCGGAGTGCCCGCCGCGTAGACCACTTCGCCCGTTTTGAGCGAGTCGGAATCGCCGAGCGAAGCCGTGGCGAAGCGCAGCTTTTTCGACTCGAGCTCCTTTTTGTCGAGCCGAATCAGAGCCAAGTCCGTCCAATGGTCCCATCCGACAAACTCGGCTTTGACGCGCTCGAGGTTCGGCAGGGTTACCACGATTTTGTTGACGTACGAATTTACGACGTGCGCGTTCGTCAGAATCAACCCGTCGTCCGACATCAGCACGCCCGAGCCCACGCTGCGGAACGTCCTGCTGCCGCCGTCCTTTTGCGACACTTCCCATACGTCGATTTTCACGACGCTCTCGAGCAGTTTTTCAAGTCCGTCGGAGCGCGAGCCGATGTGCGCGCACGATGCGCAAAGCACGACGGTTGCGCACGGCAGCAGCGAGATGAACGAACGCCTTTGCATCGTCTACGCTTCGGGCTTTTTGCCGTGTTCCGCGCTGACCGTGATGGCGATTCCCCCGCGCGAGTTGAACTGCCCCACGACTCTGCACCACACGGGGTCGAGAGCCGCCACGAGGTCGTCGAGAATTATGTTCGTGAGGTGTTCGTGGAAGCACCCCTCGTTGCGGAACGACCAGAAATAGAGCTTTAGCGACTTGCTCTCGACGATTTTTTTCCGCGGAATATAGGCGATTTTTATCGTGGCGAAGTCGGGCTGCCCCGTTGCGGGGCAAAGGCAGGTAAATTCCGAAGTTTCAAGCTCCACGACGTAGTTGCGGTCGGGGCTTTTGTTCGGGAAAGTTTCGAGCTTTTTCGAGGGCTTTGCCTTTTTGCCGCCGAGTGCCGAGCCGAGCAGCGTGAGGTTCGAAAGGTCTTTTTTCTGTGTCTTTTTCATATTAAAATTCCAGCATAACTTTGCCCGAGCGCGAATTTTGCGTCGCCCGCGCAAGAGCCTTTTGAATGTCCCGCATTTTGAAAACGGAATCGACGGGAGCTTTCAAAACGCCGCTTTTTATCATATCGAAAATCTTGGCGTAGACCGCGCCGACCTCCTCTTTCGAATGCGTGCGCTGCCACTTGTCCCACCAGAAGCCGCGCAGCGAAAGGTCGCTAAAAATCAGGAAGCGCGTGGGGAAGCGTACGGGGTCGCCAACCATTCCGCCGATTGTAACAATCGTCGCGCCGTCGCCCATCGCCTTAATCATATTCGAGACGCTCGCGCCGCCGATTTGGTTCAGCCCCAACTTCAGCCTGCCGCCCGTCTGCGCCTTGATTTGCTTCGGGTCGAATTCGGCTTCGTCGACTACTATGTCCGCGCCGATTGCCTCAAGCTCCGCGCGCTTCGCCGCCGCGTTGCGCAGCATATTCACCGTTTTGATTCCACGCGCCCTGCACATCTGGATTGCGAAATAACCGAGTGCACTCCCCGCGCCGTTCTGTATGAACCAGTCGCCCGCTTCGAGCTTTTCGAATGAATCCAAAATCATCAGCGCAGTCGGCGGATTTATGAACGCCATTGCGCACATATCGAGCGGAAGCCCCGCGGGAATTTCGACCAGTTCCGAAGCGTCGCAAACTTGGTATTGCGTCCACGCACCGGGTTCGGGCGGAAGCTTTACGAGTGTGCCGACTTTCGGCGAAGACGTGCCCTCGCCCAGTGCCACGACCTCGCCCACGCCCTCGCGCCCCGCGATTGCGGGAAGCGGACGGAGTCTGCCGTACGAACCTCCAATCATACCGAGGTCGGACGGATTTATGACCGCGCGGAGCAGCTTTACGAGAACCTGCCCCTTTTGCGGTTCGGGCACGTCGATTGTTTCTGCGTGGACAACTTCGTCGGGTTTTCCATAACTGTGGTGTACTGCGGCAACGCTTTTCATATGGATATATATCGCACAACCCCGAGATGCGTTCAACATTTATTTTGACCGACGGAAAGCAAAAAAGCCCCCCCGACCGAAATTGAACCGTACCCCAAAAGTGGGACAATTAAAAAAAGCGCGAATAGGAGATTGAATTTGTCCCCGCTTTTCCGTGCACAAAAAAACCGCCTTGCCTTGCGGTTTGGCGGTTTGAAAGTTTAAAATTTTGCCTTACTTGCGGCGGCGGTAGATTGCAAAGCCCAACGCCAACGCGCCGAAGATTGCCGCGTATGTGGAAGGCTCGGGAACTGCCGATGTTCCCGTAAGCGTAATTTCGAAATACGATGCGTTGCAACTTGTACCCATACCACCCGAGTTAAGTTCGGGAATTAACGCTTTGTCAACGGAAATCATGAATGCGAAATAATTTTCGCCCGAGATGTCAATATCAAGCCCCGCGAGATTTACCGAGCCGTCTTCAAAATCTTTCATCGTCAAGCCGGTAAGTTTTGCGACAGATGTCAATGCCGAAGAATTGTAGTCGACGCTAGCGTTTCCCGTTCCGCCCGTGAAGATTTCGATGGCAAACGCCGCCAAATCAGAGGGAACTTCCGCCTCCCCAGTGGACGGAGGGTAGAACGTACTGTTTAGTTTGCAACTGATGGAATTTATCGAGCCAAATGATTCGGAAGAAAAATCAAATTCATACAGATTAAACTGCAAGTATGATATACCCCCATAATAGTAGTTGCCGAGCCTTGCAGTATTCTTGACCGCCCAGGTCCCACCGTGCCCGTCAGGGCCGTAGTCGTCGACGGCGTAAAACAATTCAATGTTTTTTGTTATTGTCTGGGCGCTCAGCGTCGCAAAACTTGCAAGCGCAAGCGCCATAACTGCGAGTGTTATTTTTTTCATAAGGTTACCTTTTGTTGCCGTTATTCAATTGAAACAAAAATAACCATAGTATTTAAAATACTGTAGGATTTTTGGGTTTGCAACTTGCGCTAAATTAGCCTGTTGCAAAAGCGGCTTTTCAAAACGGCGATTTTTGCATCAAAAAAATTCCTTCGAAAAATTGCGGATGTGCTTGATACAAACATAAATTCAAAAAATCGGCTTGACTACAGTATTTTAAATACTGTAGCGCGCGCAAAAAAAGCGCGGATTTTCCGCGCTCCGCCGACTCAAAAAATCGGGTCAAAACAGTGTCATCGCCGACCGCCGCCAGACAGTTCCACGCCGTCAGGCAGGTCGATTTTGTCGGTGTACGTCCCGTCGCCGTTTTTCCGCCACGATACCCTTATTTCGCCTTGCGGTGTGGGATAGACCACCTTTGCAAAGTCGCCAAAGCGGTTCGGTTTGAAAGAAACCTTTTTCCAACCCGCCGACTCCTGTCTCACTCCGCCCAAAATGCGCGGCAACAAAAATGCGGGGTGCGCGCTCCACGCGTGCGAATGCGTGCTTGTGTCGGGCACGTTGAACATCTCGCCGACAGAGCCGTAGTCGGCAAATTCCGCCCACATACGCAGAATGTAGTCGTACGCCTGTTTTTCGCATCCCGCGTCGACAAGCACCTGCAAAATGTAGACCGCCCAATACGACGACGGCTTTACGACTTTCGACATACGTTCGGAAAAATTCGTCGGAGCTTTCTCCAACCCCTCCGTTTCCACGTAGGGTAAAATCACGGTTTCGAGAGCCTTTTTGAAGTCGAAGCCGTCGATTTCGCAGATTTTGGCGAGGGTCTGCGCGTGGATGCCCGTGTTCGGGTTTTGCCTGCCGTCGGGGAAAATTCCGTCCGAAAGCAGACCGTCGGGGCGCAGCAGATTTTTGACGATTGCACTGCGCAGCCGCGCCCCGCGCACGGCGTAATCGCGCGCGTCGTCGTCGAACCCGTTTTGTCGGCAGAGGTCGCGCATTTTGTCGTAGGCGTGCAACAGCCACAAATTAAGGACGGCGGACTGCCCCGCCTTGTGCATTTTGCACCAATCCAAGAAGAGCCAATAGCGGTTGTCGTACTGCGCAAGCCCCGTTTCGGGCGACGACATTTTGTCGAAGTAGTCGAAAATCGAGCGCACTGTGTCGCGGTGGGCAACGTAGGGTTCGGGGTCGGCGGTCTGCCAGTAATAGTCCCAAACGGTGAGAATCCAGATTAGCGAATAGTCGGGCAGAACGCAGGCGCGCGTGCCGTCGGGTGCGTAGCCGTGGGTCAACCCGTCGGGGGTCTTCTGCATCGAAATCGACTTTATGCCCCTCCGCAATAGCCGCGCATCGCCCGAGATGAAAAACGTGTTCCACCCCTGCACGCGCGCGTCGCCCCACCACTGCGCCTGCTCGCGGTACGGGGTATCGACGTACGAATCGAGCGAGCACACCCGCTGCGTGCGCACGCTCGCCCGCCAGATTTTTTCGGCGAGGGCATCGGAACACTCGAACTTTCCGCGTTCCGCGAGCGGATAGGTGCTCCACCGCATCGACGGCGTGATTTTGAGGGTCGCCGACGCGTTGTTGCGCACGCGCACGGCAAGGTAGCGGAAACCGAGAAGTTGGTAGAATTCGTGAACCTGCGTTCCCGCGCGGCAGACGAGGCGGTTTGCGGGAGCAAGATTGCTGCCGCAACGCACGATGTCGGCGTTGTTTTTGTCGACAAGCTCCGTCGCGCGAATGTCCACAATTTCGCCGCCCTTGGCTCCCTCTATTTTAAGGATTGGCATACCCGCCGACATCGCGCCGAAGTCGAAAACGAACGCCCTCACGCCGTCGGAAGGTTCGGAAACGGCAAATTTCGCGCCGTTTTCGACCGCATTGAACTCGATTTTGTCGGAATCGAAAAGCGCGGAAACGTCGAACACGTTTTCGGAATCCCCGCCCGAAGTGCCCGCGCCCGCCGAAACGAGAGCCTGCGGGAACACCTCGCGCTCGTCGAGCATCGGAATCGTGCGCCGTTCGAAAGCAGAATACGGCAATGCCGTGCGCACGCGCGTATAGCAGCGCGCCCAAGCGGAATCGTCGAAATCGGGCTTGAGCCAGTCGGGATTTTCCGCGCGCAAGTCGATGTGCTCCTGATTGTTCATCGGAATCGAAAGCTGGGCGGTATCGCGACGGCAGCCCGTCTGGCGGCGACCCTTTGTGTTGTCGTCGGAAAGCACGCGCTTGCCGTCGCCCAAATCGAGCGCGAAAATCGCCCCCGAATGCCCCGACGGGATGTAGGCAAACGTCCCGCGACCCGCGCAATACTGGCGGATTGCAATCACGTTGCGCCCCCGTTTCAGGTGCTTGGCAACGTCAATTTCGTCGAAGGGCTGTTCCCAATAGAAGCCGCGGGCGGGCCCCGAACAGACGAACTCGCCGTTGATGTAGAGCCTGTAGTTCTGGTCGGCGGAAATCGACATCGGCGCGGACTTCGGCACGGCATCGAGCGCAAACGCGCGGCGGTACAGGTTGTAGGCGTTGGCGATTTCGTACGACGAGCCGTAGGACGCGGGAGCTACCCACTGCGCGTTTTCGAAATACTGCGGAACGTCGGACATTCCGAACGCAACGCAACAAAATATCGATACGACGGCGGCGAAAATCGGTCTGCATTTCATATCATTTCCCCCAAGAAAACGGTTAAACTTGAACGCCGAAAGCATAAAAAACACAGAAAATCGGAGCAAGAACAAAAACGTTTAAAATTACTTGACGCGCAAAAATCGAAAAAATACTATTCGGAATGAAAACGCCCGCCTTTGCGGCAATTCAAAAACGAAAATACACGACTGATGAAAAACGAAAACAATCTGTTCGCAGAATTCAAACCGTCAACTTACGAAGAGTGGTACGAAGAGGCTGTCAAGCTGCTCAAAGGCGCACCCTTCGAAAAGAAGATGTTCACAAAAACTCCCGAAGGCATCACCCTCAAACCCATCTATAATAAAGAGGATATGACTTTCGACGTGTCCCTGCCGGGGTTCGACGACTACGTGCGCGGCACTACCTGCGCGGGCAACAAAGCCTCGGCGTGGAAAATCTCGCAGGAACTCTGCGCGGGTTCTCCCGAAGAATTCAACAGGAAGATTCTCGACGCGCTCAACAAGGGGCAGACTTCGGTTGAAATAGTGCTCGACGCGCCCTCCGCAAACGCGGTCGACGCCGACAATGCCGACGCCGCTACGGTCGGCAGGGGCGGAATTTCGATTTCCACCGCAAAAGACTTCGACGCGGCTTTCAAGGGCGTTGAAACCGACTGCGTAGACGTGTACATCCACACGGGCGCGGCGGAAGCGGGCGTTGCAGCGGCTCTCTACGCCTCGCAAAAGGGCAAAAAACTTTCGGGCGGCATTTTCTTCGACCCGATAGGCGAACTCGCAAAAACGGGCAAACTCAAACGTTCGCTGGAATGCGCTTTCGACGAAATGTTTGCAACCGCATCCTACAACGCGGCAAACCTGCCGAACTTCACGGCAATCGGCGTAGACACAATGCCCTACTCGTCGGCGGGCGCGAGCGCGGTCGAAGAACTGGGCGCGGCTTTCGCAACGGCCGTGGCGTACGTGCGCGCCATGCTCGAACGCTCAATGACGGTCGACCAAGCGGCTTCGCAAATCAGATTCCGCGTAAGTCTGGGCGGCAACTTCTTTATGGAAATCGCAAAAATCCGCGCCGCGCGTATGCTGTGGGCGAAGATTGTCGAAGAGTTCGGCGGCGGCGACGAATCCAAGAAAATCAGAATTTCCGCAAGAACGTCAATCTACAATAAGACCGTTTTCGACCCCTATGTCAATATGTTGCGCACCGCGACGGAAGCGTTCTCGGGCGTGGTCGGCGGCGTCGATTCCATGACGGTTGGCGCGTTCGACGAAATCATACGCAACCCCGACGAATTTTCGGAAAGAATCGCGCGCAACCAGCAGATTATTTTGCAGGAGGAATGCAACCTCGCCGACGTAATCGACCCCGCGGGCGGTTCGTACTACGTCGAAAACCTCACGCGCGAACTCGCGGCGAAAGCTTGGGAATTTTTCGCGAAAATCGAGGCTCAGGGCGGAATTTTGAAAGCCCTCGAATCGGGCTTCGTGCAGGACGCCATAGCGCAGACCGCCGCGGGCAAAAAGAAGCTCTACGACACGCGCAGAAGCTCGGTAGTGGGCACGAACAACTACGCCAACCTCTCCGAAAAACCGCTTGAAAAGCGCGAATGCAAGTGCATCGCAGCCGACCGCGCAAAGAAGGTCGCGGCGGACAGAAAGACGGCGTCGGTAAACCTCGGCGGCGCGAAAGGAGCGGAGGCAATCGCAAAGCTCGTCGAAGCGGCGCAAAACGGCGCGTCGGTGCAGGCTGCGGAAGAGGCAATCTGCAAATGCAAGGCGGGCGTCGAGGTAAAACCGCTCGACATCCGCCGCGCGGTCGAACACTTCGAGGCACTCAGAACGGCAAGCGCGGAATACAAAAAGGCGAACGGCTTCGGTCCGAAAGTCTTCCTCGCGACGATGGGCCCGCTCGTGCAGCACAAAATACGTGCCGACTTCATCCGCGGATTCTTCGAAGTCGGCGGCTTCGAAGTGCTCTATCCCAACGGCTTCCAGAGCGGCGAAGAGGCGGCGAAAGCGTTCGCCGAAAGCGGCGCGAAATACGCCGTAATCTGCTCGACCGACGACACATACCCCGCGCTCGTGCCCGAAGTTACAAAGGCAATCAAGGCAGTCAAGCCCGACGCTACGGTATATATGGCGGGTCTCCCCGCGCCCGACGCCGAACCGCTCTACAAAGAGGCGGGCTACGACGGCAGCATAAGCATAAAGAGCAACAACTACGAAACGCTCAAGTCGATGCTTTCGGCACTCGGCGTTATCAAATAACAACCGCAAAAAGGAGAATTTACAATGGGTAAAAATCCCGACTTCACGAAAATCGCATTCGAAAATCCGAAGGCGAAATCTTCCTTGAAACAGTGGCGTGCCGACATCGAAAAGAAGACGGGCAAGTCGCTCGACGACCTCGTCGTGGAAACGATGGAACAGATTCCCGTCAAGCCGCTCTACACGGCGGACGATACGGCAGGTCTCGAACATACGGGCTTCACGGCGGGCATCGCGCCCAACCTCAGGGGCCCCTACGCGACGATGTACGTTGTGCGCCCGTGGACGGTTCGCCAATACGCGGGCTTCTCGACGGCGGAAGAGTCGAACGCGTTCTACCGCAGAAATCTGGCGGCGGGGCAGAAGGGGCTTTCGATTGCGTTCGACCTCGCAACCCACCGCGGCTACGACTCAGACCATCCGCGCGTCGTCGGCGACGTCGGCAAGGCGGGCGTTGCGGTGGACTCGATTATGGATATGGAAGTGCTCTTCGACAAAATCCCGCTCTCGCAGGTGTCGGTCTCGATGACGATGAACGGCGCGGTTTTGCCGATTCTTGCGTTCTACATCGTGGCGGGTCTGGAACAGGGCGCGAAGCTCGAGCAGCTTGCGGGCACAATCCAGAACGACATTCTCAAAGAGTTTATGGTGCGCAACACCTACATCTATCCGCCGACTCCCTCGATGAAAATCATCGGCGACATCTTTGCGTACACCTCGAAGAATATGCCCAAATTCAACAGCATTTCGATTTCGGGCTACCACATGCAGGAGGCGGGCGCAACCGCCGACCTCGAAATGGCGTACACGCTCGCCGACGGTCTCGAGTACCTGCGCGAGGGCGAAAAGGCGGGGCTTAAGGTGGACCAATTTGCGCCGCGCCTTTCGTTCTTCTGGGCAATCGGCAAAAACTACTTTATGGAAGTTGCGAAAATGCGCGCCGCGCGCATGCTCTGGGCGAAAATCGTCAAGGGCTTCGACCCGCAAAACCCGAAGAGCCTTGCGCTGCGCACTCACTCGCAGACGAGCGGCTGGTCGCTGACCGAACAGGATCCGTTCAACAACGTAACGCGTACGGCAATCGAGGCGATGGGCGCGGCTCTCGGACACACGCAGAGCCTGCACACAAACGCGCTCGACGAGGCAATCGCACTGCCCACCGACTTCTCGGCACGAATCGCCCGCAACACGCAGCTCTATCTGCAGGACGAAACGGGCATCTGCCGCGTAATCGACCCGTGGGCGGGCTCGTACTACGTGGAATCGCTGACCGACGCGCTCGTCAAACGCGCGTGGGGACACATTCAGGAAGTCGAATCGCACGGCGGCATGACGAAGGCAATCGAAGCGGGTCTGCCCAAGCTCCGCATCGAAGAGGCATCGGCGCGCCGTCAGGCGAGAATCGACAGCGGCAGCGAAACAATCGTGGGACTCACGAAATACCGCCTCGACAAGGAGGAGCCGCTCGACATTCTCGACATCGACAACACCGCAGTGCGCGAAGCGCAAATCAAAAAGCTCGAAACGCTCCGCAAGAACCGCGACAACACCAAAGTGCGCCAGATTCTGGAGGAAATCACCAAGTGCGCCGAAACGGGCAAGGGCAACCTGCTGGAACTGAGCGTGGAGGCGGCAAAGGCGCGCGCAAGCCTCGGAGAAATCTCGCTCGCCTGCGAAAAGGTTTTCGGACGCTACAAGGCGGTCATCCGCTCGATTAGCGGCGTGTACCAAAAGGAATTCGCAAAGGACGCAAAGAATATGGAAATCGTCAACGAAATCTCGAAACTCGTAAAGGACTTCGAGGCAAAGGAAGGGCGCAAACCGCGCATACTCATCGCGAAAATGGGTCAGGACGGACACGACCGCGGCGCGAAAGTCGTCGGCACGGCGTACGCCGACCTCGGCTTCGACGTGGATATGGGTCCGCTCTTCCAGACGCCCGAGGAAACCGCGAAGATGGCGGTCGAAAACGACGTGCACATCGTGGCGATGAGCTCGCTTGCCGCCGGACACAAAACGCTGCTTCCGCAACTCGTCGAAGAGCTGAAAAAGCTCGGACGCGAAGACATAATGGTCGTGGTCGGCGGCGTCATCCCCGCGCAGGACTACGACTTCCTGCTCAAGCACGGCGCAAGCGCAATCTTCGGTCCGGGGACGGTCATCCCCGAAGCCGCAAAGAAAATGCTCCTGCTCCTGCAACAACAGGCGTAGTTCGAAAAACACTTCAAATGCAAACGCGCGTTCGGCTTCGGACGCGCGTTTTTTGCGCTTGGCGGCTGTATAAAGTTGACGGCATCGCGCAAGACGGATATTCTATTTTTTTCGAATCAATTAACCTCTATACACATGTGGGAAGATACATCTTGTTTATGCTCGCGGCGGCGGTCGCGCTTTGCGCGTGTTCCACATCTAAAACCGAAACGCAGGGCGACGCGGAGAGCGTCGAGGTTTTCGTATTCTCGGATCCGAAAATAAAGCTGTGGCGTCCGCTGCAAATCGCCTACAAAAGCGGCGGGGAATGGGTCGCCTCGGAAAACAAAATCCTCACAAGCTTCTTCGGCGACAGACGCCTGCGCCCGCCGCGCCAAATGGCGACGCCCTACCTGTTCGCGGGAAAGGACGGGCTTTGCCACTGCATTTGGGCGTTCGGCGACGGACGCAACGAATTCGCCCATTCGAGCACGCCCGACTTCTTCGCGTGGAGCAAGCAGGACAACGCAAAGCTTCCCGACGGCGTAAAATTCCTCAACCCCGTAGTAAAGCCATCCGACGGCGGCTACACGGTGTTCTTCAAAAACGGAAACGACGGCTTTATGAAAACGGAAACCGCCGACTTCAAAAGCTACTCGAAGCCGCAAAAAATCGACGCCTCGAAGTATCCGAACGAATACGCGCGGCTCGAGCTTCCGCGCGGAAAATACGAGGGCGCATTCGTGAAGCTTGGCGTGCGCGACTTCGAAAAATTCATGAAAACCGAGCGCGACTTCCTGCGGAAAAGCAGAATCATGCGCGACACCCCCGAAGTCATGGCGAAGCGGCTGGGCGGCAGAAAAGTTTCGGCAAAACTCGCGCTCACGGGCGCGAAAAAACCGATAAACAAAAAAATGTCGGGGCTTTTCTTCGAGGATATCTTCCACTCAGCCGACGGCGGCATCTACCTCGAACTCGTCCAAAACCGCGACTTCGAATACTCGCCCGACGACAACGACGCCTTCCATCCGCTCTACGCGTGGAAAATCTCCCCGAACGCAGAATTTTCCGTGGAAAAAATAAACCCAATCGGCAAAAACAACCCTACGCACCTTTTCGTAAAATCGAAAGACGGAAAGCCCGCGCTCGTGGAAAATTCGGGCTGGGACGGAATAGACCTCAAAGGCGGCGCGGTCTACGACTTCTCGATTTTCGCGAAACCGTCGGGCGCGGGCGGCAAAATCAAAGTCTTTGTAAAAGCCCCCGACGGAACGAACGCGTTTGAAGGCGAAATCGCGCCCGATTCCGCAAGCTGGAAAAAATATTCGCTTTCGGCGACGGCGAAATCCGACACGAAAGCCGCACCGCTTTCGCTCGAAATCGAAACCGCCGACGGGGTCGCAATCGACATGGTTTCGCTCTTTCCGCGCGATACTTTCAGGGGCAGAAAAAACGGACTCCGCAGGGACATCGCCGAAACGCTCGCCGCGCTCAAACCCAACTTCGTGCGCTTCCCGGGAGGCTGCATAGTCCACGCCGACAAGCCCGAACATTTCTACCGCTGGCAGTACACAATCGGCAAACTCGAAGACCGCAAGCCACTCCCGAACCTTTGGAAATACCACCAAACTTTCGGTTTGGGATACCTCGAATACTTCCAGTTTTGCGAAGACATAAACGCCGAGCCGCTGCCCGTGGTGTCGGCGGGAACTGTCTGCCAGATAAAGGGCGACGCCTGCATTCCGCTCGACAAAATGCCAGAGTACATCGAAGAAGTTCTCGCGCTGATAGAATGGGCGAACGGCGACCCCGAAAAGACTAAATGGGGCAGAGTCCGAGCCGCAAACGGGCACCCCGCGCCGTTCGGTATGAAATACCTCGGAATCGGCAACGAGGACGAACAGACCGAAAACTTCAAAGTCCGCTACCTCATGATTAAGGACGCCGTCAATAAAAAATATCCGGACATAACGGTAATCGGCAGTTCGGGAATTTTGTCGCACGGACAGGACTACACGCAGGGCTGGAAGATTGTAAACGATTCCCGCACGCCCATAATAGACGACCACTGCTACGAGCCGCCCGAATGGTTCATCGCCAACGCCAACTACTACGACAACCGCGACCGCAACGGCGCAAAAGTCTACCTCGGCGAATACGCCCCGCACAACAAAGACGACACGAACACCGTCTACACCGCGCTCTGTTCGGCTTTCCACTTGGCGAATTTGGAGCGCAACGGCGACCTCGTGAAAATGGTATCCTACGCGCCGCTGCTCTCGCGCATCGGCGTCTCGAAGCGCAAGACAATGATGGTGCATTTCGACAACGCAAACGTCTACCCGACGCCCGAATACTACGTCCAAAAACTCTTCTCGCACAACGCGGGCGACGTTTACCTCGACTCGAAAACTGAAATAGTTTCGGGCGACAACGACGGCGTAAAGGAACGCATACGCGCATCCGTCGCGGAGGATTCCGAGTCGGGCGATACCGTTCTGAAACTCGTGAACCTGCTTCCCGTGGAATGCGAAATGTCCGTCGATTTGGATACGGTAAAATCTACGCGCGACGCCGAAAAAACCGTGCTCACCTGCGCGAAGCCCGACGACGAAAACGCGGAAATAAGCCAAGAGCGCGTTAAACTCGGCGGCAGGTTTATCGAAAAGCTCCCGCCCTACTCGCTCGTCGTAATCAAATTCAAAAAGGCGCAAAACTAAAACCGCGCGGCGCAAGAGAATCGGTTCGCCCGAACCGATTTTCTTTGCAAGTCCGCCCGCGGCAAAGGCGGAGTAAAACAGAACAATCCCCCTGCAGGAAGCCCCAGCCGAATGCGCAAAAACACGCCGCGCGGCTTGCGGCATCGCCCAATGCGGACAAAAAAATCGGAGCGGACGCGCAAAGCATCCGCCCCGATTTTTTGCATTGCCCGACGCCGCTAAAACTTCGCTCCCCTGTCGCGCGACTGTCCGCCCGCGCCTATGCGGAATATCTTAATCTCGCGCGCGTCCGCGTCTATTGCGACAAGCTCGGCAAGCATCTGAGAGTTCGGATTGAACTTCTCGAGAACGATGTCTTTCGGTCGGTGCTTTTCCTCGATAGTGCCGTAGCCCTGCGATATGAAAATGTTCACGCCGTCCTTAGAAAATGTCCTGTCGAAGTGGCTGTCGCCCGTGAGGTTCGCCGCAAGCACGCCGCCGCCCGCTACGTAGTCCGCCATTATCTTCCTGAATCGGTCGCCGCTTTTGCCCGCGAAATGGGGCTGAATGGGCAGCCAGCTTCCGAGAATGTCCACGCAATAATGCGTGCACACAAACGCCGCCCAACCTTTCGGAGTTTCGCCCAAGTTTTTGCGGAAGAAGTCGAGCTGCGTGCCGTCGAAGCCGTAGGGGCGCGGGAACTCGCTGCTCGAATTGAGGAAGAACACGCGGCATTTCTTTTCGGGCAAATCGAGATACCCGTAGTCGCCGTTTACGCCGAAGACCGCCGACTTGCAAAAACGCGGATAGCGCAAGCCGAGATATTCGTTCGAAAATACTCGGCGATAGTGGTCGTGGTTTCCCGTCGCAAAAAGCGTCGGCACTTTCGTACGCGAGTGGAATTCGAAAACCGTATCGAGAAGCTTCTGACCGTTGTGGTGTTTCTTCACGGGATACTCCAAACCCCAGTCGCCCAAGTTTATGACGGCATCCGCGCCGAGCGTTTCGGCGGCTCGGTTTGCGTACAAAATGTGCTTTACCGTTTGCCGATATTTCGCAACGTCGTCGATACCCGAATGCAGGTCGGTTACGGCGACGAACACGGCGCAGTTGCGCCCCGCGCGCCAAGCGTCGAAACGCTTTTTCGTCTCCGCAATTTCGGAATCGACCCACGACGGCAATTCAGCAGAAACATCCTTTGCCGCCGCCGCAACCGCAGCGGCGAGCGTCAGCCCCATAAATCCTCTTCTTTTCATACCGTATATGCTACAGCCCAGACGCGCCCGCGCAAGAAAAAACGCTCGCGACAAATCAGAAATTTTTGTTGCCCGAAAACGTGGTTCTGATAGCGTCGGAAAATTAAAATGAGCGAATCCTTTGAAAAGTTGAAATCGGCGTTGCGCAAACTCCCCGGGACGGGAATGAAAAGCGCGGAGAGAATGGCGTTGCATCTTGCCCTCGAAAATCAGGCGGACGCGCGGGCGATTGCCTCGGCGATAATCACCGCCCTCGACAAAATCACGCCCTGCCCCGTCTGCGGCGGACTCTCGGAAAACGGAGAGCTGTGCGACATATGCAAAAACCCCGCGCGCGCCGAAACCGCAATATGCGTCGTCGAGCGGGCAAGCGACATCGACGCAATCGAAAAATCGGGCGCGTGGCGCGGACGCTACCACGTTCTGGGCGGCAAGCTCTCGCCGCTGAAAAAAATCGGCGCGGACAAACTGAATATGGAATCGCTCGCGCGGCGGCTCGAGGGCGGAGAGGTCGAGGAGATTATGCTCGCGCTCTCCAACGACATCGAGGGCAAGGCGACGTGCCTTTTCATCCAAGACCACATCGTCGGGACAAAGCCCGTAAGGCTCACGCGCATAGGCTTCGGGCTTCCGAGCGGAAGCCAGCTCGGCTTTGCCGACTCCGAAACAATCAAGAACGCCCTCGATTCCAGAAAATCATTTTAAAATACAATTCGACATAAAAAATATGCTAAAAACATTGACTGCCATTTTTACATTCGCCTGTTCGGCGGCGTTCGCGCAACTGCAACCCGTGGAAATCGGAGCGGACGGCGTTGCCGCCGTGCCCGCGCAAACCCGAACGGCAAAAGCCGACCGCCCCGACATCGGCTACGGCGACGCGTTCGTTCTCGGGCTTGTAGAGGGCTTTACTGAATACCTGCCAGTCTCGTCCACGGGGCACCTGATTTTGGCGAACTCGTTTTTGAAACTCGACTCGTCCGAGCCGCTGCTCGACGACTTCGGGCGTACCGTTCCGAACGCCGACCTCAAGCCCTACACGATGAAGGACGCCGCCGACGCGTACGCAATCGTCATCCAGTTCGGAGCAATCGCGGCGGTCGCAATTCTCTACTGGCAGTACGTTTTGAAAATGCTGATGGGGCTGCTCGGGCGCAATCCCGCGGGGCTTCGGCTGCTCGTAAATCTCGTTGCGGCATTTATGCCCGCCGCCGTAATCGGACTGCTCTTCCACTCGGCGATAGAGGAGCATCTGTTCGGCGTAAAGCCCGTGATTTTCGCGCTCGCGGCGGGCGCGCTGCTGATGTTCGCAGTTCAAAAATATTACGACTCGAAGAATGTACACGGGGCGCGTTTCGTAAATATGGAAGACCTCAACCTGCGGCAGTCGCTGCTGATAGGCATCCTGCAATGCGTTGCGATGTGCCCGGGGACAAGCCGTTCGATGATGACAATTCTCGGCGGATACATCGCGGGGATGCGCCCCGCAGACTCCGCAAAGTTCAGCTTTCTGCTCGGGCTTGCGACGCTCACGGCAGCATCGATTTTCAAAACGTACAAGGACGGCGCGGCGGTCGTCCAGACGCTCTCGGTCGCTCCGCTCGCATTCGGTATGTTCGTTGCGTTCGTCAGCGCGGCGATTTCGGTAAAATGGATGGTGGGCTTCCTTACGCGCAGGGGGCTTGCGCCGTTCGCGTGGTACAGACTGGCGGTCGCCGCAGCCCTCGCCGCGTTGATGTATTTCGGCATTTTGCATTAAAAAATGACAGACATCCACACCCACTTCTACCCCGCATACATCGCCGCCGACACCGACGGATGGGCGAAGCCGCGCGGGGAGGCGTACTGGGCGGAACTCGTCGGCAGACGCCCCGACGGCAAACGCTCGCTGCAGGGCTTCCCGAGCGAAAAAAAATTCCTCTCCGATATGGACGAGGCGGGAGTCGAACGCGCGGTGATTCAGGGATGGTACTGGGAAAATCCCGACACCTGCGACGAACTGAACGCGGAAATTTCGGCGTTCGCAAAACGCCATCCCGACCGCATTTCGGCGTTCGCCGCAGTCCAGCCCGCGTACGGCAGGCGCGCCGCCGAAACCGCAATGCGCGCCCGCGAGAACGGATTTTCGGGAATCGGAGAACTCCACGACGGCGTGCAGAAATTTTCCTACGCCTCCGCCGATTTCGAAATGTTCGCCGATGCCTGCGCAAGGGAACGCCTGCCTGTTTGCATACACCTTACCGAACGAAGCCCGCGCCGATACTTGGGGAAAGTCGCTACCGATTTCGGCGGCGCGACGGCGGCGGCGCGGCGTTTCGGCAATGTCGATTTCATTTTCGCGCACTGGCTCGGCGGCGAAATATTCGAAAATCCCGAAAACGCGGCGGAACTTGTCGGACGCGGAAACGTGTTCTTCGACTCGGCGGCAAGCCCGTTTTTGGCGTCCGCCGACGCGTGGAAAACCGCAACCGAAAACTTCCCCGACGCGGCGGTCTACGGCTCCGACTATCCACTGCGGCTCTATCCGCGCAGATTCAAGACGGAGGAAATGCGGACAATCGCAACCGAAGCCGCCGAAAACGTGCCGCCGCAAGCCGCCGAAAAATTTTTCGAGACAAACGCCCGACTCCTGCTGGCGCGGGAAAAATAACAGTTGAGAAATCGCGAAAACCCGCGAATATATTAGAGTATGAGAAAGGGAATATTCATAACCTTTGAAGGCGGCGAAGGCTGCGGGAAAAGCTCGCACATAAAAACGCTCGCGCAATTTTTCGAAAATGCGGGGCGCGAGTGCGTCATAACCCGCGAACCGGGGGGGACGCCGCTCGCCGAAAGCGTGCGCGAAATCCTGCTCCACGCAAAGGCGGACGTCGCGATTTCCCCGCGCGCCGAACTTCTGCTGTTCGAAGCCGCGCGCGCGCAGCACGTCGACCAACTCATACGCCCCGCGCTCGAAAGCGGCAAGGTCGTGCTCTGCGACAGGTTCGCCGACTCGTCTTCGGCATATCAGGGCGCGGCGCGCAACTTGGGCGACGATTCCGTAGAAATGCTGAACGCATTCGCCGTGGACGGGGTCGTTCCCGACCTCACGATAGTTCTCGACATCCCCGCAAAGGACGGGCTCGCCCGAGCCAACGCCCGCGACAACGATTCTCCCGACAGAATGGGCGCGGAAAAGCTCGCGTTCTACGAGGCCGTGCGCGGCGCGTTTTTGAAGATGGCGGCACTGAATCCCGAACGCTTTGCGGTGGTCGATTCGTCGGGCGACAAGGAAGAGACTTTTGCGAAAATCCTCGAAACGGTAAAGGCTAAATTCAATGTCCAATCCTAAGGCGTTAGACATTCTATTGGGCGCGCTCCGAGCGGGCAGGCTGCACCACGCGATACTCCTTTACGGCTCGTCGATACAGGTTCTTGAGGACATCGCAAAGCAGGTTGCGCAGCGTCTGCTCGGCTCGCAGCCCGAAAAGCATCCCGACTTTTTCGAACTGCGTCCGCAGGGCAAAATGCGCCAGATAAAAATAGGCAGCGACGCCGACAAAATCGGGGGCGATTGGCCTCCGAATACGATGCGCCGCCTGCTCAAGGAGATTTCGCAAACGTCAAACCGCGGCGGCAACAAGGTGGCAATCGTCTACGAGGCGGACAGAATGAACGACTCCGCCGCCAACGCCTTTCTGAAGACGCTCGAAGAGCCGCCCAAAGGCACGACCATCTTTATGCTGACAACGCGCCCCAACGACCTGCTCGACACAATCCGCAGCCGTTGCATAAGCCTACGCGCCGACTCCGACCCGCAGCCGCTCGACGACCCGCAGTGGGAAAAATGGCTCGCCGATTTCAAGGACTGGCAGAAGGCGTTGATGGGCGGAATCGGCGTAAAAATCAGGCTGCTCGACGCCATGATGCGCTGCTACGGACTGCTTGCGCGCTTCGACAAAATACTGTCGCGCCTGACCGACCAAGCCGCAGACATCGGCGAGGCGGAGTCGGAGGAGCTTGACGAAGACGTGATAGACGCGATTGTCGCGGGCGAACGCCGCGCCCTGCGCAAAAGGCTTTTCGGCGAGATAGAGGACGCTTGCGTTTCGTGCGCGCTCGGCGGCAACGGCGTGCCCGCAGTGAAGCTCGCCCGCGCCGTGCAGGTGCTCGAAAAATCGGCGGGGCTTACCGAACTCAATATGCCCGACGCCCCCGCCCTCGAATATTTTATGCTAACTTCAATCAGGATTTGGGGAAGATAATTATGTTCGAAAAACCCGTAATTTCGCTCTCCACAAGCTATCTCCAAAGCAAGTACGCAAACGACGGCTACGCAATGCTCTGCCGCGCCGCCGAACTCGGCTACGAGTACGTCGAGCTCGGGCACTCCACTACGAACGTCTCGATGGAGGGAATCATAAAGGCGGTGGAGGAAGGCGTGGTAAAGGTTTCGTCGCTGCACAATTTCTGCCCGATTCCGCCGTTCGCAAAGGGCGCAACGCCCAACCTTTTCTCGCCCGCAACGAAGTCGAAAAAGGAGTCGGAACTGTGGCTGCGCCACACGCGCAACACGCTCGAATTTGCGGGACGCTTCGGGGCAAAGGCGGTTGTCTGCCACTGCGGATACCTCTCGTACTTCTTTATGCGCCCCGATGGCGCGCTCGAAAAATTCAAAGCCGAACACCGCGATGAAAACTATGTCGACGACCCGCAGTACAAAAAAATCGTCGAAAAATTCAAACTCCGCGCGGCAAAAAAAACGGTGCGCGCCGACTACAAAAACATCGAAAGGAACATCCGCGCAATTTCCGACTTCGCGCGGGAACGCGGCGTAATGATAGGCATTGAAAACCGCGAAAGCGCAACCGAGCTGCCGCTCGACTGGAATTTCGAAATTCCCGTAAACGCGCTCGCCGACACGCAGGCGCGGGCGTGGCACGACATCGGACACTCAATGCGCAAGCAGCTCGAGGGGTTCGGCAGCCAGCTCGACCTCATCGAACGCACGGCCGATTCGATAATCGGATGGCATCTGCACGACTGCACCGACGCGGGCAAAGACCACGTTGCAATCGGCGCGGGCTGCATAGACTTCAAAGCCGCCTCCAAATTTTTCGACCCCAAAAAACAGATTTTCACGCTCGAGCTAAACCGCGCCGTGCGTTCCGTCGACGCCGCCGATTCGCTCAAACGCGTACAGGATATGATGCAATGAAAAGACATACAGACATAACCGACCTCAGCGGAATGCTGAAATTCGACCCGCGCCGCCTGCGCCGCTTTATAGACCTGCTCGACGAGCGGCTGCCCGAGCACCTGCACGCCCCGAAAGGGACGCTGTCGGTCGCGCTTTTCGACGACAAAAAGCTCGCCGAAATCCACGGCGAATTTTTGAACAAGCCCACGGAAACCGATGTCATAACGTTCGAGGGAGACCCCGAAGACGACTTCGCGGGAGAGGTCTGCGCAAGCGCGGAGCGCGCCCTCAAATGCGCGGCATCCTACGACTCAACGCCGTCGCGCGAGCTTTGCCTGTACATAGCCCACGGCTATCTGCACCTTGCGGGGGTGAACGACATCGAGCCGGAAGACGCCGCGAAAATGCGCGCCGCCGAAGCCCTCGCCCTCGAGGTGCTCGACCGCAATTTCAGAAAACCGATTTTCACATACAATGATAAAAAACTTTAGAAACTATCTTATCACGGGGATTATCATCGCCCTGCCCGTGGTCGTTACCGTGTTCGTGTTTCTGTTTCTGGTAAGAAACATAGGCACGCCAGTGTCGCAGCTGATTTTCGTGCCGCTCTTCAATTTCTACGACGCGTCGCTTCCGCATTCGGGCGCGGGCAAGATAATGCTCGACGCAATTTCCACGGTCGTGGTGCTCGTAATGATAACCGCGCTCGGTGCGGTCTCGCGCTTTTTCATCGCAAGCTGGCTCATCAACACGTCGGAAAGGGCAATCGACAAAATTCCGGGGGTCGGGCTTGTCTACCGTACGGTAAAGCAGATTGTCGACACTTTCTCGAAGCAGAACAAGGCGGTATTCCAAGCGGCGGTGCTTGTCGATTTTCCGTCGAAAGGGCTGAAGTCGGTCGGGTTTGTGACGGGCGAGGCGAAGGGCGAAATCCGCGCGAACACCGGCGAAGAATACGTCAACGTCTTCGTGCCGACGACGCCGAACCCGACGAGCGGCTTCCTGTTTGTCGTGCCGAAAAGCGAGCTTGTCTACCTCGATATGAGCGCGGGCGAAGCCATGAAACTTATCATATCGGGCGGCGCGGTCGTTCCCGAAAAGAAGCTTTGAAATCGTACTTGTCGATAGACTGCGCCACGGTTGTGGACAGGGAAATCAGGGGCGAAAGTTCGCTGTACACGGTCGTCTACGCGCCCGACGCGGGGCTGTTGCGGACAATGAAAAGGCTGTCGGCAAAGCGGACATCCCCCCTGCCCGACCTTTTCGACGACATCGCGCTCGACTGCGAAGCCTCGTCGCCGACGGCGTTGCAGTTTGCAAAAGATTTCTCGCTGAAAAAACGGCGCACCGAAATAGCGTCGAGCTACGAGGCATTCGAACACGCCGCGCTCATCGCGCAGACGGTTTTGAGAAACGGCGGGCACATCGAAAATTCGGCGCAGCTTTCGCAACGCCTGCGGATGTCGCTCGACGCAATCGCGGAGGGCTCGCCCGCCGAAATAGTGCGGCTGAAATTTATGTACCTGCTCGCGCGGGACGAGGGCTACGCGGTTAGGGAGGATTTCGTGCGCAGGCTCGGGCGGGCGAACGCCGAGCTTTTCGGCATTCTGATAAAAAACCCGTCGTCGGAACTGCGCGAATTTAAGTCGCGCGCCGTCGATATGCTCGAAAAACTCTGCGCTTGGATTTATTCGTCAACCGACATCGCCGAATAGCCGCCCCATCATTCACAACGCGTTCGAAAGTCGGAACGCCTTCCGCGCCAAGCCGCGCAAACCGACGGAAAAATCAGTCTTCGCCGTGCGCCAGTTTTTCGCGGGCGTTGTTGACAACCGAAACCGCGTTCTTCGAAAACGCCGAAAATTCGGAAAACGATTCGTCGATTTTCGAAAGATTCTCCTGCGCATCGGCTATCGAAATGTCGGAAGTGCCGCGCTCGCGAAGCGACACCGAGACCGCGTTTGTCGACGCCGAAATTTTCGAAAGCGACGATATAATCTCAGCTAGCGCGCCGTCGATTTCGTCGAGAATCTTGGAGTCCGACTCGAGAACCGAGATGAATTTTTCGGTGTCGGTCGCGCTCGAGTCGAGCGTGTCTATTATCGAGTCGCGCAGCGATTCGATGTCGATGACCGACACAACCGTGCGCTTCGAAAGCAGCTTCACCTGCTCGGCGAGAGTTCCCAAGCCCGAGCCTTTTATGCCCGCTTTCGCAGTCTCGATGGCAAGATTGAGGCTCAGAATGTTCGCCTGATCGGCAACCCCCGTGAAAGTTTCGGCAATCACGCCCATCTTCGCCGCGATGCCGCGCAGCGTGTCGATTTTCGAAATTACGTCGTTCGCAGCCGAAAGGGCTGTCTTTATTTCGGACGAAACCTCCGCGACCGACTTGTTTTGCAGCCTCGCCAGCTGCTCGGTCGAATTGAGCCTGTCGCGCAACATCTGCGCGGATGCGGCGAGCGCGGCGTCCGACTTGTCGCGCAGGTTTATCTTCGCTTCGAGGCGCAAAAGACCGTTCGAAATTCCGTTGATTCGCAGGCGTTGCGTTTCAACGATGGACCGCGCGTCGGCGTTGAGCTGCGACGACGAATCGAGGATGAACTCGGCGGACTCCGCAATGTCGGAATATTTCTCGAGAAGCTTTGCGATGTCCGCCTCCGTCTCGGAAAACAAGCCCGTTTGCGACGGCGAGTTTTCAAAATATTCGCGCGCTTTTGCCGCGTCCGAAGCCGCATAGCGGGCGAAAATGCGCGTGCGCCGCGCCGCCGAAGTTATCGCCCGCGCCGAAACGAGAGCCGATAGCAAAACTATCGCAAGCGACACGGCAATCCAAATCGTCTTCGACTTCAAATCGCCCACAACTTCGGTTTCGCGCGCCGAAACGAGAGCCGAAAGCGTCGAGTTCGACACATCCCAAATTTCGTTTACCGACTGCTCGAGCAGCGAAAGATTCGCCCTTATCTGCGAGATGTCCGCGCCCTTTCCGTGCCAGAGTTTGACAACCGACATATTGAACTCGCCGAGTGCCGAGTTGAACTTTGTTATGTCCGAAACTATCGCAACCGACTTGTCGGGAGGGCACATCGTGCACGCCCTGCGCAATTCGGATGTGGACTCGCGCGCGTATTCGGAAATCACCACCGCGGCGGACGAAAGTTCGTTTATCTGCGTGCGGTCGGCGTTTGCAGAGTACTTCTTTATCAGTGCCGAAAAATCGAATATCGCCGCGTACAACTTCGGCAGAAGCGATGCCGAAACGTCGGTGAAAACGTGGATGTCTATGCGCGAGTCCACAAAAAGACCGCTGTGGATTGCCGTGTACGAAGCTATATCGGGCACGATGTCGCCGATTGGGTTTTGCGAAAACGCTTCGAGCGCGGGCTTTGCGAGAATCGTCCCAATTCGCAGATTTTTCTTCAACGCCGCGTCGGCAACTTTCGGCGATGTTTTGACGATGATGTCGATGTTTTTTTTCAGCAAAGCCGCGTCGCCGCTCCCGCCCGTCGAGGAGACAAACGCCGAGTGTGCAAGAACCGAAAGCGAAGCGAGCATACGCGTGCCGTACGACTGCCGCGATGCCGACTTAATTTCGCCGATACAGTGCACGTAGTAAAACGAAATCGGCACAACCGCCGAAAGTGTGCATATTGCGCACATAACGAACAACCGAAAACCGAGGCTTCTGAATTTAAACGATTTCATCTTGTCGGCGACATTCTCACTGCAACTCCGCCTTTTGGCAACATATTTTTATGCGGGCACAAAAAAAGCGGAAGAAGAATCTTCCGCTTTTTCGGTTGAAATCAATCTTAGTTCGTGCCCGAAGCAACGATTGTGTTGTCGGGAACAATCGTTGTCGAAGTTTCGGCTTCCTGAACCGAAGTGGGTGTCAGGAGGGCTTCCTTGGCAGCAGTATCGACAGTAGTGTCGGCAACCGTGGCGTTGCCTACCGAACCCGTGGCCTTGCCGTTTGCGTCAACAGTCATAATAACGGGCTTAGCGGCGGCGGAAGCCTTCGAGGAGACATTACCCTGCGTGGAAGCAACCTGAGTTTCGGGGTTGAAACGCGTTTCGGTGTTGGCTTCGTAGGTGTCGCCCGCAACCGTTGCAACAGTCTTGACAGCCGCTACGTTGTCCGCGCCGTCAACCTTGTTGCTGATGGCAAAGCTTACGCTTACCGAGCCGAGAGCCGAAGCATTGGGATCAGCAAGAGCCGACTTGATTGCGATCATCGCCGCGCTGATTGCCCTGCCGTTGAGGGTATCGGCACCGACCGAATTGAGGGCGGCTTTGAGCGCAGCCTTGACGGCTTCTTCGCTTGTTTCGGTGGGGTTTGTAACATTGAGCGCAACCGATACGTGCAGAACGCCATTATCGTTGTTGACAACGACATTGACGGGGGCGGCTTCGCCTGCGGCGTATGTCGAGCAAGCGAGCAATGTTGCAGCCAGAACAGCTATGTATTTCAAGACTTTCATATCAACTCTTTCCTTTTTTTGAAAAATTTTCTTTTAAATTTACGAGCACACTAAAGAACGCCGCCGACGTTTACAAGCTTTTTTTTAATTTTTTTTGCCGTTCTAAAAAAACGCCCGCGCGGCGGACTCCGCCCTCCCCGCAATTTGCGGTTATCGGCGGAAAATTCTTTTCCGAAAGCGGAAATTTTTGTTTTGCAATAAACGCAAAATATGATTCAACTTGCAAGACTATAATTAGTATAGTTCGCGCGTTCTCCGATGTTCGGCGGGCGCATTTTTCAAACAACCACGGAATATATATACAGTATGTCCGAAGAAAACAAAGAGACACAAAACCGTCAGGAAGTGGACTTGAGCCAACTTTCGAATATCGAATTCGCAACCGCTTGGACGCCCAGCTCGTCGATAAAAAAGGATTTCGACCAAAAGCGTCGCGGCGGCTTCCAACGTCCCCGCCGCAACGACGCGGAATCGGACGGCGATAAGCGCGCATTCAAAAAACGTCCCGACTTCAAGAAGAATTTCGGCGACGGCAAGTTCGACAAAAAGCCCAGAGCCAAATTCGACGGCGCAAACCGCCGCGACTCCGACGACAGGAAATCGGGCAGACGCCCGCGCTTCGGCGACAAGCGCAAGCCGCAAGTGCCCTTCAACTTCTCGATGGAAGTTCTCTTCTACCCCGACGACACCCCGTTCAACAAGCTCGCCGACATAATGAAAAACTCGAAGCGCACCTATCAGCTCTTCGACATCGCCGAGCTCGTGCTCGAAAAGAACGACCGTTTCGTTGTTCTGGCGAAAAACCTCCCCGACGAAAGCGGAGCGGTAAAGCCCCTTTTCTGCGCGCAGCCGCTCAACCTGCCGTTCGAAGACGAAGCTTCGGCAAAACAGGCGGCGGTCGACTATTACACGGACGAACTTTTCGAAAAGCAGCAGATTGAAGCCGAACCGCCCAAAGGCAGCTTCCAAGTCGTAAACCGCTGCTCCACGACGGGCGACCTTCTCGGCGCGCCGAACTGGCATAAATACAACGAAAACCTGCGCGAATACCACCGCGAGCACTGCCCGAAAATGCCGTTCGAGGCGTTCCTTTCGACAATCGAGGCAGTCCGCGACCCCGAGCAAATCAACGCGTGGCTCGAGCAGATGAAAAAGCGCGACGTCTACAAGCTCAAGAACCCCGCCGAGGGCGAAAACGACATTTTCGAAACGCGCGAAGCCGCCGCAAGCTATGTCGCCCACAAGATGGGCGCGGAACTCGTGCGCACCTATGAACAGGTCAGAATGAAGGGCGCGAACCTGCAGAAACTGCCGTTCGGAAGAATCCGCCGCAACATCGAAGAGGCTTGGCACAAGCAGAAACGCTTCCCGATTGTCACGGCGAACAACCTGCGCGGACGCCTGCGCAGAAGCGGATTCTCGGTCTACAAGCGCGGAAGCAAGGGCTTTGCGTTCGTGTCGGTAGTCAAGAGGAAGTTCCTGCTCGAGGGCGACAAGCTCTCCGACACGCCGCAGAAAATCTTCGACTTCATCACGGCAAACCCCGCGGTCTTGGCGACCGACCTGCCCTACAAATTCCTCGGGCTCACGCCGCCCGACAACCAGCCCAAGGCGAAGACGCTCGCCGAGGAAAACAAGGCGGAACAACCCGAAGTGCAGACTTCGCCCATCGCCGCGGCGACCGAACTTTCCGACGAACAAAAACAGCAGCTCAACGCCGTCTGGAGCGAACTCCTGTGGCTCGTTTCCGAGGGTTACGTTGTGGAGTACGCCGATTCGACACTGCAGGCGAACCCCTATCTGCCGCGTCCGAAAGACAAGTCGCAGAAGCCCGTCGATGCCGAGAATCTCGGCGCGGCGGACGAGCCGATTGTAGCTCTCAAAGCCGAAGAGTCGCAGGCGGAACAGCCCGCCGAGGCTGAAGCTCCCGCGCAGACCGAGGAAGTTTCGGAAGAGCCCGCGCCCGCCGCGGACGAAGCTCCCGAAGCCGAAGAGCAGAAATAACGCCGGACATTTCGGAAAACAAAAACGCACGCGAAGACTGAAGGATAGCGTGCGTTTTTTTGTGCGCCCTACATCGGATTCAGCCGCGCTTTTCGAAAAACTTTTTCAAGTCGGACAACGCCTTTGCGCCTGCGGGTTTGCCGCCGATAATCGGGCGTTTGAGCGGCTGCATTTTCTTCGCCCTCTTCGACTGGTTGGCGAATACGGGTGCTGCGGACTTTGCCGCCGCTCGGGCGGGCTTGGCTTTTTCGGGCTTCGCGCCGTTGCCGTCCGCTCCGCCGTCCGACTTGCGCTGCGCGTGGCGGATTTTCTTCTTGAGGTGCTTCGACATCAGCGGAGTTTTCGAAAACGCCGATTCGATGTCCAACGCCAGCTCGTCGAGCCTTGCAAACGCGCCCGATTTTTTCCATTCGGCTTCCGCCGCCGCGTTGTTGACACGCGCCGCATTGCCTATCGCCCTGCGCGAGCGTTCGGCGCGTCCGAAAAACGACTCGGGCGGAACGGACATCGCCCCGAAGCTCGACGCCGTCAGCCGCAAAAGGTTGTCGCGCGTGATGACGAGCAGTTCCGACGGGCGTTTGGAAGTTGCGCAAAACTGCTCGATAAATTCGTCGGCGGTCATCGCGGACGGCGTGTAGACTTCGGAGAACGTCAAAGCCGTTCCCCTGCGGACAATGGAAATGTCGTCGCCGACGCCGTCGTATACGATGGTAATGCGTGCGCCGTCGAAGTCGTGGAGAGGCTCGAAGAGCGAGGCAAGTTCCGTCTGCGCTTCGTCGGGCATACCCTCGCGGAGCATGCGCGCAAGCTTGGGATGCGCGTGTATCGCATTCCACCCGTCAACGAGTATGTGTTTGAATCCTTCCACGGCAAAACACTTGTAAAATCGGTCAAAAGGCGGACGGGGAAAGGGTTTATTTCCGCCGCTCGGGGTCGTCTTCTGGCTCGAAAATATCGAACGCCCCCGACGTGTCGGCGGAGTCCTTTTTCGACAGAACCCGCCAAAGACACCACGCGAACAAAAGCGTAACCGAACCCGTCGAAAGCGCAAAAGTTATCCAACCGCCGAATGTCATTTCGATTCCCTCCCGATATTGTCGTATTTTTTCGACGAAGCCAGAACAAGGGCGAAAAATCCGAAGAGGACAAGTATTATTATTATCGCCATCCAAGCCACGGCGTTGGGCTGTTTGCCGTCCGCGCCGAACAGGTCGGTAATGTACGGCGAAAGCTCGCCTCCGCCGATTACCCCGAGAACGTCCTTTGCGAACCAGAGCGCAAAAACGCAAAGCAGCACGGTGGGCGTAATGTATTTGAGAATCGCCCCGCTGAGCTTCGGTAGCTTTACATCCGACCCCGCGTTCGCAAGCTTTATCCCCCTGTCTACTCCGAAGAACCACGCGAACGCAATCGTCTGAACCATCGCGAAAACGTAGACGGCAACCTGCCCCATCCAGAAGTCGAGCGTATCCATCGCCTTTAAGTCCTTCGAGAAGTACACGACGTAGCCCGTTATGAAAAACGTGATTACCCCGAGCAGCAGGGTCGAGAATTTCCTGCGCAGACCCGTAGCCTCTTCGATAAATGCCATGCTCGGTTGGAGCATCGAAAGCGAGCTTGTGACCGCCGCCAAGAACAGCAGTAAGAAAAACAGGAATCCGAAAAATTTGCCGAGCGGTATCGATACGAAAAACAGCGGCAGAACTTTAAAGCCCAAGTCGAAAAGCGTAAGCCCCGCGCCAATCGCGCCCGAGACGCCGAAGAATGCGACCGCCGCGGGCACGGTAATCATACCGCCCAGACAGACCTCGCAAAACTCGTTGGCACTGCACGAAGTAAGCGCGCTCAAAACGATGTCGTCCTTGCGTTTCAGATAGCTCGCGTAGGTCATAATCGCGCCGAAGCCGACAGTCAGACTGAAGAAAACCTGTCCCGCCGCGGCAATCCATATCGACGGGTTCGCAAGTTGCGTAAGCACCGAAATGCTCCTGATTCGCTCGCGCCCCGAGTCCGTCCGAACGGAGTATTCAACCGCCGCCTCGATGCGTTTACGCTCGGCGGCGATTTCACTTTCGCCGACGAGCTGGCGCACTGTCGTCCATTTTCCGTCCGCGTCCCGCTCCTCGAGCACGACCTTCTCGGGGTTCCACATAAAGCCCAAGCCCTGATTTATCGAACGCTCGGGGTGTTCGGGCGAAACGTCGGTAAGGGTCATCATTCTTATGACGATAAATATCGCCATCACAACGAGCGTCGGCATTGCGTATTTGCAGAAAAATTCGATGCCGCGCGAGACTCCCCTGTAAATCATCCAGAAATTCAGCGCAAACGACACCGCCAAGAACACGAAAACGCTGTCGCCGCCGAAGCGGAACGCGCTGCCGTCGGCCGACGCGCCGATAAATTTTCCGAAGAATCCGCCCGCCTCCGAAAGCGTCTTGAAATCGACAACCCCCGACGCGAAGTTGAACGCATATCCCAAGCACCACGCCTCTATGTAAATGTAGTAGCAGTAAATCAGAACCGTAAGCACCGCGCCCGAAAGCCCAACGTAGGCCATTTTTTTGCTTTTGCAGAAAAAACCCATAATGCCTGCGGGCGAATTGAAGCCGTTTGCGCCGCCGTGTCTGCCGATTGTCCATTCGACAATCGCAATCGGGATGCCCACAACGAAGAACGAAATCACGTATGCGAGCATAAATGCCGCCCCACCGTACATCGCGACCTGCCCCGGGAATTTCAGAAAATTTCCGAGTCCGACCGCGCTGCCCGCCACAGCCAAAATCACGCCGATGCGCGAATTCCAATTCTCCCTTTTCAAAGTCCGCCCTCCCTGATTCTGCCGTCTTCGAGCGACACTATGCGGTCGGCGATGTCGAGAATGCGGTTGTCGTGTGTAACCAAGACGACTGTTACTCCGAGCGTTTTCGCCATTTTGCGGATTATCTCGACAACCTCCCTGCCGCTTTTCTGGTCGAGCGAAGCCGTCGGTTCGTCGGCGAGCACTATTGCGGGCTTGCGTATCAACGCACGGGCGATTGCCACTCTCTGGCGTTGTCCGCCCGACAGGTGCGACGGCTTTTTGTTCGCCTGCGAGTCTATCCCGACCGTGCGCAACGCCTCGAGTGCGCGTTCGCGGGCGACCCGCCGCGTTGCGGTATCGTCGAATGCCAGCGGCAGTTCCACGTTTTGCAGAACCGAAATCGAGTTGAGCAAATGGTGTGTCTGGAAGATAAAGCCCAAGTCGCGGCGGATTTTCATAAGGTCGGTCGGCGAAGCCCCGTTAAGTTCGTGGTCGCCGACGCGTATGTCGCCCTCTTGGAGTGTCAGCTGTGCGCCGATGAGTTTCAGAAGCGTCGATTTACCCGACCCCGAAGGCCCCATTATTATGACGATTTCGCCCGAGTAGAAGTCTGCGCTGACGTTGTGCAGCACCTCTTTCATCCCGTCGCCCTCGCGGTATGAGTGGCGGAGGTTGCGAACGCTGATTATCGGGCGTTTGTCTGTGGGGCACTCTGTCATATGAAAATAAAATACAATAAAATACCGTTCACGCCCGAATTGCGAGACATTTTTAAACGGCTTATACCGAAAAATCCGCGTCCCGAAATGCGAAATGTGTATTGTGTCGTTTCCCTCCGAGCTGTCCTGCGCAAATTTTCGGGCGAAAAAAAAAGCGGACACCCGCAAAAGGAGTGTCCGCCAAAAGGAAGGAATGAATGAAAGTTTATTTAAATTTAACGATGTCTACGCGACGGTCGTGTTTTGCTTCGGGCGAATCTTTCGCAACGTCAACTGCCGCGCCGGCTTCGCCGCGTGCGATAATTTCGATGCGCGAAACGTCAAGACCGAGGCTTGCCGCGTAGTCTTGGACTGCCTTGCAACGTTTATCGGAAAGCAGCATATTGTATTCTTCCGTGCCGTACCAGTCGGTATGTCCTACCAGAACAACCTTGAAGTCGGGGTTTGCCGCGTAGAAATCAACCGCCTTTTTGACCTTGCCGCGTTCGCCCTGTGCGACTGCGTACTGGTCGAAACCGAAGTATACCGTTTCCACGATGTCTTCGGGCTTGATATTGTCGGGGTCGAAGCCGCCCAAGTCGTTTATACCGCGACCGGGAAGACCTGCGTCCGCCATATTCGCGTCGCCGGGGAGGTCTCCGGGGTTAAGCTCGTTCGAGGAACTCGAAGCGCGGGTGTCGAGCGGAGACGGACCGTCCATAGAGTCGCAAGCTGAAAGAATGAACATCGAGAATGCGGCTGCGGCAAGCGTAAGTATTTTTTTCATATCGGATTGTGAAGGAATTGTTCTTGTTAAAAAATTCTATTTGAAACAGTTTTATCCGAAATCGGACTTTTGCAAGTTTTTTCTAAAATATTTTGCAGGCTGCAGCCTGCACGGCTACGGAACTTCGTTCCTTCTTGTGATGCTGCGGCGCGACTATAGTCGCGCCTTTTGTTTATAAGTTCGCATTGCTTAGCAATCGCTTTGTTTGTTCGAACTTAATTTGTTGGTTTTCGAAACCTGTTTGATATACTTATTCGGTAGAATCGAGCGAAGTTCGGAGGGGGAATGTGGGCGGTTATTTTGCGAAGCAAAATGCCCACTCGGGGGCAAAGCCCCCGCAATGGCGTGCAGGCTCCAGCCTGCAAGTTCGCATTGAGCGGCGTTTCGCCGCTCAATGGCTTTGTTTGTTCGAACTTATTTTGTTGGTTGCCGAAACAAAAATGGAAAGGCGAAGTCCTTGTTTTTTGATTGAGTTATTTTCGTTCTTTCATTGAATGGCGTTATGAAAGATTTACAGGGGAGTTTAATTTTGGCGTTGTGTCTGTTGGCTTTCACGGCGGTCGTTTTCTTTTTCAAATACGGGCAGGAACGGGCGCAGTCGCAGATGCTCGAAGCCGAGACTCTGGCGGCGCAAAATCAGGCGATGTCGGTCGAAAAAAAGGCGAGCGAGGTTGCGCGGCTCGAGCAGATAGCCCGTCAAAAGGCGGCGGAAAATCTGCGCAAAGTCAACGAGGCGCGCGAAATGCTGGAACGTTCGAAGAAAACGAGCGCGCTTACGCAAAAGGAAATCGTGGCGCGTTTGAATTCGCAACTCGAGCGCGAAGCCGAGGCGCGCCTTTCCGCGGAACGCGCTTCCGAGGAGCTCGCAAAGCAACGCGATATTTTGAACAAGGCTGTCGCGCAGACAAAAGCCGACTTGTTGCGCCTGCGTTCCGTAAAAAATTCCAACGAAAACTATCTTTCGCGCATAAGCGAGCTTTCCGAGCTTTTGAAGCGGCGCGAAGTGGAAATCGAAGACTTGAAAAAACGGCAGGCGGAACTCGAGCGGATGAATGCCGCCGCAAGGGAACTGCAACTTTCGACCGAACGCGAAATCGAAAAGCGCGGCGGAATTGTACTGTTGCCGCACCACAAGCGCGTGTTCTCGCCGAACACGGGCATAAGCCGCGATTAGTTGCGCCCTGCGCGCGGGAAGTCGAAATGAAAAAACGGGCGAATTACCCGTTTTTCATTTTTCGTTAAAGCCGCCGTTTAATCGCGGTACAGAAGCGATACGGCGTGGACGCCGATACCCTGTTTGTCGCCCTCCCAGCCCATCTTTTCGTTTGTCGTCGCCTTTACGCCAACGTCTTCGGGCGAGACTCCGAGCGACTTTGCGAGCACCTTTTTCATCGCCGCAACGTGCGGCAGAATCTTCGGCGTTTCGGCGATAATCGAGCAGTCAACGTTGCCCACTTTATAGCCGAGCCGAGCAGCTTCCGCAACCGCCTTTTTCAGGATTTCCTGCGAATCTATCCCCTCGCAATTCGGGTCGGTCGGCGGAAAGTAGAAGCCGATGTCGGGCAGTGCGAGCGCGCCGAGAATCGAGTCCGCGAGCGCGTGCGTGAGCACGTCGGCGTCGGAATGTCCGAGCAGTCCGAGTTTCGACGGAATCTCGACCCCGCCGATTATGCATTTTCTACCCTCGACGAGCCTGTGCACGTCGTAGCCGTGTCCTATTCTGAAATTGCAAGACATAATAAAATTTACGATATTTTGTTAAGCAGAAATTCGACGTACGCGATGTCCTCGGGCACGGTGATTTTCGGATTCGGGCGCAGATTTTCCACGAACGAAATCTTCGCGCCGTCCATCACGTAAGCCGCGACGTCGTCGGTTACTCTGACTTTGTTTTTGCGAACCTTTTCGTAGGCGGCAATGATGTCCGCCGCCGCGAAGACCTGCGGGGTTTGCATCGCCCAAAGGCGCGAGCGTTCGAGGTCGGCGGGCTTGATTTTCACGGTCGAGCCGCTCGGCGGAACGCGTTTGATTGTGTCGGTTACGCGCGAAGCGAGCACCGCCGCGCCGTCGCGCGTTGCTGCGGCGGCGAGCAGCACGATGTTTTCCGCCCCCACGAGCGGGCGCGCGCCGTCGTGGACGAACGCCAACGCCGACTTGTCGGAAATTTCGGCAAGCCCGTTCAGCACGCTGTCCTGACGTTCCGCTCCGCCGCGGGCGAATTTTACGGAAATCGCCTTGCGGTAGTCGGGGAAGAAAGTTTTGAGAGCCGAGCATATTGCGCGTTTCTGTTTTTCGTCGCGGCAGACGAACACGATTTCCGAAACCTGTCCGCTTTCGAGAAACGCCTTGAAAGAGTGCAGAATCACGGGCATTCCCGCGAGCGGCTCGAGCACCTTGTCCGCAACCGTCCCGCGCATTCGCGAGCCGCTTCCGCCCGCGAGAATCACCGCAACGTTGCCCGATTTTTTCGAAGTTTTCATTTCAGTTGGTCGATTATCGAACGCGCCGCCTGCGCGGGGTCCTGCGCCTTGAGAATCGGGCGTCCGACGACTATGAAGCTCGAGCCGGCCTCAGCCGCGAGTTCGGGAGTCATCACGCGTTTTTGTTCGTCGGTAGAAGAGCCTGCGGGTCGTATTCCGGGGGTGATGAGTTTGATGTCGGGCGGCAGAATTTTGCGCAGCATTTCGATTTCGAGAGGCGAGCACACAAGCCCCTTCATTCCCGAATCGACCGCGAGTTTTGCGAGCAGTTCAACCTGTTCCGACGGAGCTTTCGCAACGCCCGTTTCGGCGAGTCCGTCGGCGTCGAACGACGTCAGCACGGTTACGCCCAGAAGCAGCAGGTCGGGGTTGGTTTCCTTCGCCGCGGCGACCGCAGCCGCCATCATTTCGCGGCCGCCCGAAGTGTGGATTGTAAGCATCGACACGGGCAAGCCCTTGAGGCTCTTGACCGCCGAGGCAACCGTGTTGGGAATGTCGTAAAGTTTGAGGTCGAGAAAAACCTTGAAGCCCATATCGGCGACTTCTTTTACGAAATCGCGGCCGTAGGCAAGATACATCTGAAGCCCAATCTTCACCCATTCGAGGTTTCCGCGCAGCTTTGCGAGCATATCCAAAGCCGCGGCTCTGTCGGGCAGGTCGAGGGCGAGCATCAATTTGCAATCGTGTTTTGACATATTGGCGCGTTTATGCAACAATCGCGCAAAATTTTCAAATATTTAAATATGAAAGTTAAAAAGTTTTCCCCCTGCAAAGTAAATCTGATGTTGGCGATAACGGGAATGCGCCCCGACGGCTTCCACAATCTGGTAAGCATTGTAGCCCCCGTGAAATTCGGCGACTGGCTCGAGGTCGAAAAGCTCGAATCCGCAAACGCCGACGTTGTGGAATGCAATATGGAGGGCGTGCCGCTCGACGGGTCGAACCTCGTCGTAAAGGCTGCCGAGCTGTTCCGCGGGGCGACGGGCGAAAGCGCGTTCTTCAAATTCGCCCTTACAAAAAACGTGCCGCACGGCGCGGGACTCGGCGGCGGAAGCTCGAACGGCGCGGCGGCTTTGCTTGCCGTCAACGAACTTTGCGGAAAGCCGCTTTCGACGAAAAAGCTCGAAACTCTCGCCGCCGAAATGGGCAGCGACTGCCCGCTTTTCCTCACGGGAACGCCCGTTGTAATGCGCGGACGCGGCGAGCTTGTCTACCCGCTTTTCGGGGACGCAGCCGACTACATCTCGCGCCTGAAACTCGTAATTTTCAAGCCCGCATTTTCGATAAACACGGGTTGGGCGTATTCGCAAATGAAGGCGAACCCCTCCGACTACATCGACGCCGACGAAGCAGAGTCAATGCTTTCCGTCTGGCTCGAAAACCCGAGCATTTCGGGCTTGCCGCTTGTCAACAATATGCAGATTGAGGCGTTCAAAAAATTCCCCGCGCTCGAACTTGCGGTTGAATCGGTGCGCGAAAAATTCAGAATCCCAGCGATGATGAGCGGCTCGGGCAGCGCGTGTTTTGCGATAGTAAACAACCTGACCGAAACCGAAGTCGGGGAGCTGAAAGCCCACATAAAATCGATGCTCGGCGACTCCTGCGTAGTCGTCGACGCATAGACTAAAAGCCCCGTTTCGGCGGGGCTTTTTTGCGTTTCGGACGCGCGCTATCGGGATGTTATTGCGTGCGTTTTGCCGCCGAATTTCACTGCGGCGGTTGCGCCTTTCGGAAGCGACACGTCGAACTTTCCGCCCTCTTCGAAACGGTATTTGAGAATACCCTGCTTGAGCGGAATTTCGCCCTCAATCCACTTCAGCCCCGCGAGGTTCGGCTCGAGAACGTATTCGGCGGGGTTGGCGGTTTCGCGGAAGCCGCAAAGTCCGCGCACTGCCACGATAATCGGCGGCGCGCCGAACGAGGCGTGGCAAAGACTCAGCCCGAACGGTCTGCCGTAGAACTTCAGTTTGTCGGCGGGCGAAGCGGTCGGCGAAAGGTTTTCGGGGAAGCGCGTGTGCCCTTCGTCGAGCCACTGCCCCCAGAATTTGCGGACGAAATCGAACGCCTCTTTCGTGCGCCCCGCCTTTATGTACGCGAGCATTTCGTAGCCCTTTTCAATGCTGATGTCTTCGTAGTAAAGCGGAATATCGGGAAGGACTTTTTCGAAGAGATTGTCCATTGCGCTTTCGGGAAAAATGCCAGCAAGTATCGCCCAGTACTGCGCGTAGTGCGAAATTTCGGTATCGGGTTTTCCGTTTTTGTCGTAGCCGTTTATGAACGCGCCGCGCTTTTCGTCCCAAAAGTGTTTGACGATTTCGGCGCGCAATTCGCCCGCCATTTTACGGTATTTTTCGGCTGATGCGGCGTCGCCCCACCGCCCGAAAAACTCGGAGGCGATTTTCCAGTTTTCGTACAGCATTATCTGCACGTACGCGGGCGTACCGTTCCAGTGCGAGGCGCGGTAGCGTTTAGACCACGCGGGCAGAAACATCCCCCACTTCGTCGGGCGGCTCGGCAGAAATCCGTTCCCATCGAGAGCCGATTCGTAGAGTTTCAGCAGCTGCAAAATTCTGTCTTTGTAGCGGAGCGAAACGGAGATGTCGCCGTAGCGCGAAAAGTCGTGCTTAAAGCCTATGAGCGCGTGAAGCGGGTAGTCCAAAATTCCCGTGTCGTAAACCGTCGGCTTGTCGGAAAGCAGCGAGAGCGCGTAGGAGTTACGCGAGACGAAATCGGCGTCGAAAATATAGTCGGCGGCGAGCGTTGTCTCTACCGCGTCGAGCGGCCACGGCAGGCAGTCGCGCTTGATTCCGTCGAGGTAGAAGTCGCGCGTCGAGGTGTGGATTGTCGCGGCGGAGGCTGCGATTATGCGGTTGAATTTTTCGTCGCTGCAACGGAACGAACCGATTCGGTTCATCGGGAAAAGCTCCGCGCGGAAAACGACGTTCGAAATTTCCGCGCCGCCGTCGGACTCGATTCGCAAATAGCGCAGCGCGGCGGTCGGCAGCACTATTTCGTCCGCCCCGCCCGTCAGTTCGAACGACGGCAGCGGCTTTTGCTCGAAAAATCGGGCGTCGTCCGAAACCGCCTCGGCGACGCTCTCGCCGACATGGAAGCGAAGCCTTCCCGACCCCTTCGCCGACAGCGCGACGCTCCCGAGTTCGTCGTGTCTGAAGTCGAGCACAATGCGCGAGTTTTTGCCCATCGCGATTTTGTCCGCGCGGACTTGGCAGTTGACCGACAGCAAATGGTCGGACGGACGGATTTCGAAGACGTCGTAGACGAGCCTGTCGGGCGTGGTGAAGGCGTCGTCAAATATGCGCCCCGATTCGGCGGGAGTCCACGTTTTGCCGTCGAGGCTCGCCTGCCAACCGTCGGGCGACGACACCCCGTCGCCCTCGACGATAACGCACGGAAGCCTGTCGGTTGCCGCAACCCCGAATTCGAGAACGTGCCTGCCCTTTCCGAGAACCGACTCACCGCGCCTGTCGCGCGCCACCCGTTTGCCGTCCACGAAAAATTCGGCAACCTGCGGCGTGCGCCACTTTATCGAAGTATCGCGCGCAAGTTCCACACCGCGCCTGAAAAACGTCTTTTTTTGCGGCGCGTAATATGTTCCGCCGTCGTTGACGAACGAACAACGCTCGACCGACGCCGCCGCAAGACGCCTGTGGCAATACGAGGCGTACTGCCCCGCGTACCACATATACGACGCATTCCATTTTTCGAACTGCGGGCGCGGAAGCTTTTTCGCCGAGGGGTCGGTCGCGGGGCTGTACTGTTCGGGCGACAACTGTTGACCGCCGAACGAAGCGCAACCCGCCCCGAATACAAAGAGCGCGGACAGAACCGCGCGCAATCTAAAATTCAAAGTGAACATATTCATAACCGTGTTTGAAAGTAAAAATTCCGAAATCGAAGCCGCGAACAATACGGGAAAGCTACAGCGCGGCTATGCGCTTGAGGTTGTCGCGGCACAGGCGCAAGCCCTCGTCGTAAAGCGACGACAGACGTGAAGCGTCACGCTCGAGCCTGTCGACGCGCAGCGGGCGCATCGGGCGGATTATCACCGCCCTGCCCTCGCGCTCCAGCCGTTCGGCATAGGCGAGCGTTTCGTTGTAGCGCACGTTTGCCGCTTTGATGCATTCTATCAGATTCGGATACTTTTTATACAAAAGCTTGGCAATCGGATGGTACATTGTGGGCTTTACAAAACCCGCGTTGCGCGTCAGCACGAACACGAATTTTTTGTAGCCGTCAAGCTCGGCGCAACGCACGGCAATGGGTTCGGAAAGCCCGCCGTCGAGATACGGAACGCCGCCGATTTCGGCAATCGGGCAGACGTACGGCAGACTGCACGAAGCCCTGCACGCTTCGAGCAGCGAATCGAAAGTGTCGGGCTTGTCGAAATATTCGGCGCGCCCCGTTATGCAATTCGTGGCGACAAGCTTGAACGCGCCGGACTTCATATACGCGTCGAAGTCGTACGGATAGACCTTGCGCGGCAGTTCGCCGAAAAGGAAGTCGTAGTCCATAATGCAGCGGCGCGTGAGCAGAAATTTCAGCCCTATATAATTATACTGCAAAAGCGCGTCGATGTTGCAAAACCTCGCCCTGCCACGCTGCCGCGACGCGTACGAAAGCCCGTTGGAGCTGCCCGCCGACACTCCCACCGTGTAGGGAAAATAAAATTTTTCGTCGAGAAACGCGTCGAGCACGCCCGCCGTGAAAACGCCGCGCATTCCGCCGCCCTCGAGAACCAACGCAATATCCTCCAACATAACCGAACTATGTTCGAACACGGACGGCAAAATTTCAAGCCAATAGTCGGTTGCCGTGCGAAAATAAGGTTTGACCTCAATCGTTTGAGGGGGCATATTTCGTTTTATGACCATTAACTTCGTATACAAAACACTTCTGTGTTCCGCTCTCTTGGGGCTGTCGGCACTCCAGACCGTCGCGGCGCAGAAAGAAAGATTTTTCGCGTACCGCTCGTTCTGGCCCGAATTCGGGGCGATGAAAAATTTCTCGAAAATCGGCGTAGACACAATCGCGATTATGCCGTCTAACACCGTAAATTCGCTCGGCGAGCCGTACTGCAAATATCCCGTTTTCTGGCGCGGCAAAAATGCCTACGACTGGAACGCATTCGACAAACAGTTCGACGACGCAATCGCCGCCAACCCGAATGCGAAAATAATCTGCATCGTAGATTTGAACTCGCCGCCGTGGCTTACGCGCGTGCTCTCGTTCGGGCACGCGTTCGACTCCGACAGTTTCTCGATGCTCTCGAACTCCGTCAACTGCAGGGAGTGGCGCAGGGAGACGGAACAGTTTCTGAAAGATTATCTCGACCGCACCGAGAAAAAATACGGCGACAAAATCGCGGCCTATATGCTCGCCTGCGGGCACACCGACGAATGGCTCGACTACGCAATCGGCGGGGCAAGCCGCTGCAAGCTCGCCGCATTCAACGCGTGGCAGAAAAAAAACGGCAAAAAGCCGACCGACATCCCCGCGCTTTCGAGAATCCACAACGCCTCTTTCGAAAACATCCTGCGCGACCCCTCGAAGGAATCCGACGTGCTCGATTTCGCCGCGTTCGCCAACGAGTCAGTGGGCGACGCCATGATAGGTTTTGCGAAAATCGCACGCTCGAAAATTTCGCCCGACAAACAGATCGGCTCGTTCTTCGGATACGTCCACCGCGCCCCGTTCGACGGGCACTACGACTACAAACGAGTATTCGAATCCGAATATTTCGACTTCTTCGTAAGCCCCGGGAACTATCCGCTCCGCGCGATGGGCGAAGGCAGCGGCTTTATGACGACAAACGCCACGCGCGCGCGCCTCGGCAAGGGATGGCTTCACGAAATCGACCACCGTACGCACACGTTCAACCACCAACTCTCCGAATACGTCCGCATAAAAAACGTGGGCAACTGGGAAACTCAGGCTGAGGACACTGCGGGGCTCAAGCGCGAATTTTCGCTCGCCACAATCAACCACACCTCGCTGTGGTGTTTCGATATGTGGGGCGGCGTATACGGCACGCCCGAAACGCTCGAAACCGTAAAACGCGGCGCGGAAATCTGGCGCAAGTTCGCAAAAGACGTTTCGCCGTCGAAAGCCGAAATCGCCGTAGTCTACGACACCGCGAGCGCGTCGCTCTTCAACCAGCGCGGCGACACGGCAAAATACCGCACGGCGGTGCACGCGGCGTTCACGAAAATCGGCGCGCCGATAGAAACGTTCGCTTTCGAAGACATCGGCAAATGCGACTTGTCGAAGTACAAGCTCGTGCTGTTCCCGCACCTTTTCGTGCTCACGCCCGAACGCCGCGCCCTGCTCGACAAATACGTTTTGCGCGACGGCAAAACCGTCCTCACATCGTACGCGCCCGCAATCTGCGACGGCAAAAATCTCGACGTTTCGCGGGTGAAGAATTTCACGGGCTTCGACTACGCCGCAAAGGGTGTCAACACAAAGCAAATGGACGGGTGGAGCAGCGTATACATCCACGACCCGCAGAAGTTGTCCGCCGCCGACGCAAGGAAAATCGCCGAACGCGCGGGCGTGCGCTTCTACGTCGACGACAACGTACCCGTGTACGCCAACGAAAAGCTTGTGTGCATACACGTCAAAGATGGCGGCAAAAAGACCGTGCGTCTCGACGGAAAATACGCAAAGGTCGTGGAACTGTACTCGGGCAAAGTCGTATCCGAAAACGCCGACAGTTTTGTGTACGACTTCAAGTCGCCCGACACCGCCCTGTTCGAACTGCAAAAATAGGCTCGATTTACGGCGCAAAAAAAAAGCTCCGCATTCGCAACTGAACCGTACCCCGAAAGTGGGACAATAAAAAAAGCGCGAATAGGAGATTGCCAA
>URJY01000019.1 GCA_900548275.1 uncultured Opitutales bacterium
CCGAGGTATCACAACTCCCGAACGAAGTTCGGGCGTCAAGGGCTTCGCCTTTGCTGCCTAACGGGCTACTTCTATTGTGGCTTCGGCTTCTTTTAGTCGCATAGAGATTAGGCGGGTTACGCCGCGCTCCTGCATTGTTACACCGAAGATTGTCTGGGCAGCCGACATCGTGCGCTTGTTGTGCGAAATGACGAGGAACTGCGAATAGCGGGTAAACTCCTTGAGCAGGTCGGTGTACCGCCCGATGTTGGCGTCGTCAAGCGGCGCGTCAAGCTCGTCGAGCACACAGAAAGGACTGGGCTTTACCATGTAAATGGCAAACAAAAGCGAAACGGCAGTCATCGTGCGCTGCCCGCCCGAGAGAAGCGAAAGGCTCTTGAGCACAGTTCCGGGGGGGCGCGCGACAATCTCAATGCCGCTGTCGAGAACATCCTCGGTTTCGACAAGCTTCAGGTCGGCAGTGCCGCCGCCGAAGATTTTCTGGAAAGTGAACTGGAAATTCTTTTTTATCTGCTCGAACGTGTCGGAGAAAAGCTTCTGACTCGTGGCGTTGATTTCGTCGATGTCGGCGACAAGCGAATTTTTCGACGTCCACAAATCGTCGGTCTGCTTTTTGAGGAAGTCGTAACGCTCCTTCAACTCGGCATATTCCTCGATTGCCACAAGATTTACGGCACCCATCGAGTTTATGCGCTCGCGCAAATCGCGCACCTCGTCGTCGATTAGCGAGAAGTCGGTATTGTCCATTTCGGCGAAATCCGCCTCGGTTGGCTCGCCGCGCTCGCGCTTCTGCTTGGGGGCGACCTCGCCGTCCTCAAGCTCGTCGAGCTTTACCTTCAGCTCGAACTCTTCGTCCGACTTCCAAAGCTCGGACTTCCAGTCGACCGACGCGACATCGGTTTCATACTCGTTGAGAATGCGCTCGGCAATGTAGTCGAGCTTCGAACGAAGCTTTGCAATGCGCACGTCGAAGTCGTTTTTCTGGGCGTTGCTGCGCATAAGGGTTTCGCGCTCGCCCGTGAGGGACGCCTCGAACTCGGAAATGTTCCGCTCGCATTCGGTGAATTTCACGCGCTGCGCCTCGATTTCGCCGACCGACGCGGCAAGCGTTTCGGCGAGAGCCTGCGCGCGGCGTTGCTCGGAGAGCGTTTCGTCGTCGAACTTCGCCATCTGCTCGGAGATGGAGCGCGACTCCGCCGAACGGCGTTCGATGAGAGTGCGCGTTTCGTTCTGCTGCTCGCGCAACGCGCCGAGCCCGCGCTCGAGACTTTCCAGACGCGAACGCTTCGAAGCAAGCTCAAGGCGCGTTTCGGAAACGACGGCATACTTCTGGTCTTTGCTTTCGCGCAACTCGGCAATTTCGCGCTCCTTCTGCTCGGCGACCTCGCGCGCCTGCGAAATCGACTGCTCGGCTTTCGACAGAGCCTCGGTGGCGGCATTGAGCTTGTCCTGAGCCTCGAAGCGCGAATTTTCCATATCGGCAACGAGCGCGGTCTTCTTTTCAAGCTCCGCCGATTTTTCGGAAAGCGAAGCCGCAACGCCCGCAGTCTGCCCGTTTATCGAAGCGATTTCGCGCTTGATTTCGGCGGCGATATTCTTGCAGTTTTCAATGCCGCGCTCCGCCGAATCGAGAGCCGCATTGATTTCCATCGCGCTTTCGGTGAGCGCGGTAAGGGCTGAATTGTCGGCTTCGATTTCCTCCTTGAGGCGCTTGATTTCCTGATTGCGCAGGATGAAACTGCTTTCGGTGTCGCGCTTTTCGCCGCTCGCGGCATAGACGATTCCGCGCGGATCGAGCATACTGCCGTCGCGCGCGACAGCCAAAACGAATCTGAAATTTTTGTCGCCCGCCGCGAACGCCGCAAACGCCGCAATGTCCTCGCAGAAATAGCAACCCGCAAGCAGGTTCGCAGTGTATGGCTTGAGGTCTTCGCGCTCGGTTTTTACGATGTCGGAAGCCCCGAAAATCCCCGCGGGAAGCACCGCCGCCGTATCGCCGAAATTCGACTCCGAAATCTGGATGCACGCATTGCCCAAATTGCGCTCGCGCAATAGCGAAAGTGCCTGAGAAAGCTTGGACGAATCGTCGAGCACGACGGCGTCGAGAGCCGTTCCGAGCATAGTTTCGAACGCAGAAGTCCAACCGTCGGCAACCTCCACATTCTGGCTGACAATGCGCACGTTCGACGGGTCGATGCACTCGGAAAGCCGCCCCTTTACAATCGCCTTTACGCCGTCCGAAAAGCCCTCCATCCGCGACTGGAAGTCGTTGAGAAGCCCGAGTCTTGCGCTTTTGCTCGCAAGCTGCCTGTCCATCTGCTGGATTTCCGCCTGCTTGTTGCGGTACTGCATACGCAGTTCCTCCGACCGCGACTGCGCTTCGGTGATGTCGGCTTCGGCGTTGCCGAGACGCTCGTTCGCGCTTTCGAGAGCCGCGTCAAGCTCGGCTTTGCGGTTTTCGAGCGCGACAGTCTCCTCCTTCAACTGGAAGATGGAGTCCGAAACGGCGGCATGGCGCACTTGGTACGACTTCAAATCCACTTCAAGCGTCGTACAATTCGAGCGCAGGCGCGTTATGGAACTTTCGTTCATCAGGGCGTCCTGCTTCGCGCGCGAAAGCTGCGTTTCGGCTTCGCGCAACTCGTTTTCGATTTCCGCAAGCTCCGCGCTCTGGCGGCGGAACACTTCGTCGTCGGCGGAAACAAGGTCGAGCTGCATCTGCTTTACTTCGGCATCGCCCTTCGCCCTGCCCTCGAGCGCGGCAAGCTGTTCGTTCAAAGACGAAAGCTCGGTGGAAAGCTGTTCGAGACGCTCGGCGAGGTCGCGCTTGCGCACGCCCGCGAACTCGCAGTTGCGCTCTGCCTGCTCCTTTTGCGAACGGATTTCGGCGGCCGCCTGACGCATCTGCTCGAGCTGCGCGGCGCAATTTCCGCGCTCGGCGCGCATCTGCGAAAGCTTTTCCTCCGCCACCGACAGATTGCGCGTAAGCTCGAGAATTTCGGTCGAGAGTTTGTCGAGAGCCTCTTGGTCGGCTTTTAAATTCGCGTTGCGGTCGGAATAATTTTTTGCGTTCAGCGCAAGGTCGAGATGTTTGAGCCTAAAGCTCAGCCGCTTGTAGCGCAACGCCTTCGACGCCTGACGCTTGAGCGTGCCTATCTGCCTGCCGATTTCCTCGATTCTGTCGGTCGCGCGCGCGAGGTTCTGCTCTACGAGAGCAAGCTTGTTCAACGCCTCGCGCCGCTGCGTTTTGTATTTTGTAATGCCCGCCGCCTCTTCGAAAATCGAGCGGCGTTCGCCGGGGTTCGACGAAAGAATCTGGTCGATTTGCCCCTGCACCATAAACGAGTAGGAAACGCGCCCGACGCCCGTGTCCATAAACAGGTTCTGGATGTCCTTGAGTCGCGCGGGCTTGCCGTTTATGTAATAGTCGCTGCCGCCGTCGCGCACTACCCTTCGGGTAATTTCGACCTCGTTGAAGTTCGTGCCGAGCTGCCCTTCGCAGTCGGAAAAAAGCAGGCTGACTTCGCAAAGCGGCAGCGGCTTGCGCGTTTCCGTGCCCTGAAAGATTACGTCCTGCATCTTTCCGCCGCGCAACGCCTTTGCGCTCTGCTCGCCGAGCACCCAACGGATGGAATCGACAATATTGCTCTTGCCGCAACCGTTCGGTCCGACAATACAAGTGATTCCCGGGGTCAGGGGCATCGTCGTTTTGTCGGCGAAGCTCTTGAATCCGTTGATTGTTACCTGCTTTAAATACATCGTCCGCCTATTTTATCGCCGCCGCGTAGTCGGCGAAAACCTTTGCGAGTTCGGCTGAAGAACCGCCGCCCTGAGCGAAGTCGGGCTTGCCGCCGCCCTTGCCGCCGAGTTTGCCCGCAAGCTCGCGGACGATTTCGCCCGCCTTGTAGCCCGCCGCGATTGCGTCGGGCGAACAGAGCACGAGAACGGTCGCCTTGTCGCCGAACGCCGCGCCGAGAACAACCGCGCCGTCCGCGCGTTCCTTTATTGCGTCGACGGCAAGCGCGCGCATCGCCGCGGGATTTTCCGCCTCGACGACGCGAACCATAAACGGAATTTTTCCGTCGCGCAAAATTGCGTCGGTCGCCAAACTCTTTGCGAGCTTGCCCGCATTTTCCCTGCGGAAATTCTTCAGTTCCCTTTCAAGCTCGTTCTTTGCGTCGACAAGCTTCTTGAGGCGCAGTGCTGATTCGTCCGCCTTGCACGAAAGCGAGCGCGAAATTTCGCCGAGCATAGACTGCATTTTTTCGACGCGCTCCAAAGCCGCAACGCCCGCAACCGCCTCTATTCTGCGCGTGCCCGCCGAGATTGCGCCCTCGCCGAGAATTTTTATGAAGCCGATTTCGCCCATCGCCGAAACGTGCGTGCCGCCGCAAAGTTCCTTGCTGAAGCTGCCAACTTCGACCATTCGGACGACCGCGCCGTACTTTTCGGAGAACAACGCCATGCATTCGGGCGGAACTTCGTTGCGCGGAAGAACGCGCCAAGAGACGGGCTCGTTCATCAAAATTTTCGTGTTCGCCAAACGCTCTATTTCCCTGAGCTGCTCGGGTGTGGGTGCTTCGTAGTGGGTGAAGTCGAAACGCAGGCGTTCGGCGTCGACGTACGAACCCGCCTGTCTGATGTGCGTGCCCAGCACTTGGCGCATCGCCCAGTGCAGAATGTGCGTCGCCGTGTGGTGGCGTTGAATCGCCCTGCGGCGCAGCATATCGACCGATACGACGACTTCGCGCCCTATCATATTCTGCGTGAACACGCCCTTGCGCACCTTGTGCAAAATGTGGTCGGCTTTGTCCGACTTCGTGTCGGTTACCTCGTGGGCAACGCCGTCGATTTCGATAAAGCCCGTATCGCCTACCTGCCCGCCCTTTTCCGCGTAGAACGGAGTCTGCGGCAGAATGATGTAGTCGGCGTCCTCGTCCTCGAGAATCGCGCTGATTGTGGTCGTGAAATTCGAGAGGTTGTCGGAGCTGTAGCCGATGAACTGCGTTGCGTGCTCGGCTTCGGAAAGGTCGGATACGCTGATGACCTTGCGGGTCTGCGCCTCCCTTGCGCGCTTGCGCTGCTTTTCCATTTCGCGCTCGAAGCCCTCGGTGTCGACGGGCATATTGCGCTCGCGCGCGATAAGCTCGGTAAGGTCGATGGGAAAGCCGAAGGTGTCGTACAAAATGAACGCCTGTTCACCGCTGATTTTCCCGTCGGTCGTGGTGATTCTGTCGAGAAGCTCGAGACCGCGGTCGAGCGTGCGCGCGAAGCTCGTTTCCTCGGCTTCGATTGTCTTTACAATCATCTTGCGCTGCTCCTTGAGCTCGGGGAAATACGGCGACATCTTCTCGATGACGGGTTCGGTCAAACGCGTGAAGAAACCGCGCTCCAAGCCGAGACGCTTTCCGTACATAACCGCGCGGCGCAGAATGCGGCGCAAAACGTAGTTGCGCCCCTCGTTTCCGGGGATGATGCCGTCGGCAATCGAGAACGTAAGCGTTCTGATGTGGTCGGCGAGAACGCGGAAGACGCAGTCGGTAAGCTCCTGCGCCGACATATCGCGCGGGTCGCGCGGCAGCGAACCAGTGTACGTCTTGCCCGACATATGCGAAATGTATTTGAAGATGTCGGTAAACAGGTCGCTGTTGTAGTTGGATGCGAGTTTCGAAAAGTCGGTGAAGTTTTTCGTCGTGGCGAGTATGCCCGCGACGCGCTCGAAGCCCATCCCCGTGTCGATGTTCTTGTGCTTGAGCGGCTCGAACGTGCCGTCGGGGCGCGCATTGAACTGCATAAACACCAAGTTCCAGATTTCGATGCAAAGCGGCGAACCCGCGTTGACAAGCGCGCCCTGCGTGTCGCCGTTCGGCGTCAAGTCCATATGGATTTCGGAACACGGACCGCACGGGCCCGTTTCGCCCATCATCCAGAAATTGTCCTTTTTGCCGCACTTTTTAATGTGCACTTCGGGGTCGAGCCCGTACTTTTTGAAGACGTCGACCCAGTAGCCGTACGCCTCCGAGTCGAACTCGGCGGGTTCGCCCTCGGCGGGCTCGTAAACCGTTGCGTAGAGGCGTTCCTTGGGGAACTTCCAGACATCAACCAGAAGCTCCCACGCCCAGTTTATCGCCTCTTTTTTGAAGTAGTCGCCAAACGACCAGTTGCCGAGCATTTCGAAAAACGTATGGTGGTACGTATCGAAACCCACGTCTTCAAGGTCGTTGTGTTTGCCGCCCGCGCGTATGCATTTTTGCGTGTCGGCGGCGCGCAGAAACGGATTTTTTTCCTCGCCCAAAAAGTAGGGGACAAACTGGTTCATCCCCGCGTTTGTGAAGAGCAGATTGGGCGATGTCGGCATCAAAGACGCCGACGGAACTATCGTGTGCCCCTTCGACTTGAAAAATTCCAGAAAACTTTTTCTAATTTCTGCGGATTCCATAAAAAATCAAAAAATATTAGAGTCTGTCAATGACCGCACGCTTCATTTGGTCGGTCGAAACGGGTTCGATTCCGAACGCGATGTCGCCCGTGCGAACGCCCGAGCATACCGCGCCGCGAACCGCCTTTTCGATTTCCGCCGCAATTTCGTCCTGACCGAACGAGTAGCGCATCATCAACGCCGCCGACAAAATCTGCGCGCACGGATTTGCAATGCCCTTGCCCGCAATGTCGGGGGCAGTGCCGCCCGCGGGTTCGTACAGGCCGAACTTCAATCCGAGCGAATTTTTGATGTCGCCAAGCGACGCGCTGCAAAGCATGCCGAGCGAACCGCAGATGACCGCCATTTCGTCGGAGAGAATGTCGCCGAACATATTTTCGGTGAAGAAAACGTCGAACTGGTTGGGGTCGCGCGCAAGCTGCATTGCGGCGTTGTCGACGTACATATACTTCAGCTCGACCTCGGGGAAGTGCTTTTTGAAATATTCCGTTACCGTCTTGCGCCAGAGCACCGACGTTTCGAGAACGTTCGCCTTGTCGATGGAGCAGACTTTTTTGCCGCGCGCCATCGCAGTGTTGCCCGCGACCTCGGCAATGCGCTCGATTTCGCTTACGCGGTACATCATGGTGTCGCATGCGGCAAGCTGACCGTCGGGCTCGGTCCACGTCTTCTTTTCGCCGAAGTAGATGCCGCCGGTAAGCTCGCGAATGCACACGATGTCGATGCCGTCGGGAATGCGCTCCGACTTGAGCGGCGAAGCGTCGGTAAGCTGCGGATAGAGCAGTCCGGGGCGGATGTTGGCAAAGAGCTTGAAGATTTTGCGCAGGGGCAGAAGAGCCGCACGCTCGGGCTGTTCCGCGGGGGGAAGGTGTTCCCACTTGGGCCCGCCGACCGAACCGAAGAGGATGGCGTCGGAAGCCTTGCAAGTTTCTACTGTGGAGTCGGGGAGAGCCTTTCCGAACTCGTCGATACCCGCGCCGCCGACCGCGCAAACCTTGTAGTCAAGAGTATGACCGTGTTTTTTGCACGCCACTTCGAGAACTTCGAGTGCCGCCTTCATTACCTCGGGCCCGATGCCATCACCGGGCAGAACTGCGAATTTGAATGTAGACATATTTTCTCTATTATTAAATCTGTATGAACTCGGAATTAAACACCTTTGAAAGAATATTTCCAACAAAAAAAGCGGGGGTATAAAACAACATCCCCCGCCCGTCGCGGAAAGTCGGAATTAAAGCTTGCAGCCCAAATGCACGAAAAATACGGGTGCGGGGTCGCAGCTGTACTCGTCGGCAGAGTTTCCGCCCCGACGGAAGCAGAGTTTGCGGTAGACGTTTGCGCCCGCCGAGCCCGAAATGTACAGGCGTTTGCCGATGTTGTATGTCGCGCCGACCGCTATGTTGACGAAGTTGTCGCCCACGGAACGCCTTACGCCGCCGTCCTTTTTCAGCCGAAAATACGAGTTGTCGTACTCGCCCGAAATGTTGAGCAGCAGCGAGGAATCGCCGAAAACGTCGTAAATGAGCGCGACGCCGTTTAGCGTGCGCAGACTCAACTTCTCGTCGATTTTCCAACGTAGGTAGCCGAGCGGAAGCGGCAGCCAAGTATTGTCCATTCTCGAAACCGCCATCATCCCGATTCCGAATGCGATGTTTTCGTCGACGGCATATCCGACGCCGCCGCCCGCGATGAGCCTGCCTCCGTCGGACAAGTCCGCGCCCTCCTCCGCAGCGAATCCGCCGCGCGCCGCGCCGAAGACGCTCCACTTGCGGTCTATCGAGTACGAGTAAAACGCGTTCGCGGAAAAATCGTTTGTGTCCGAAAAGGGCGACGTATGCGAGAAGTCGAAGCGCGAGCGTTCCCATCCCGCGGAGATGTCGAATGCGTGTCTGCTGCGCGCCGCCTGAAGCTTCACGACCGCCGCAGTTTTATACACGCCGAGAGTTCCGCCGTCGCCGCCGTAAACGCCGCTCGGAATCGACACCGATTCCATAACGTCGGCGGTTATGCCCATATGCCAGTCGGAGACGATTTGGTCGAAGAAGCTCGAGCCAGCCACGACCTGCGCGAACGACGCGCACGCCGCCGCCGCGAAAAATGCAAACGCAAAAACTTTTTTCATAATTCCGAAAATTCAACGACCGCCCCGCCGAACTGTCAACAAAATGCGGCGCGCGGACAGTCCGCACACCGCATCAAAACGGGATGGATGTTATCCGAATTTAATCGATTTTCACAATTTCGAACATCGACGTCGCGCCGTTTTCGAGTTTCGAATTGTCGATTTTCAGCTTCATCACGCCGTCGACGAACTCGAAGGGAATCTTCCCCCTGCGCTCGCCGTTGAGCGCGACGGGGCGCACCTCGTATTTGCCGCCGTACGCCAAGCGCAACTCCGCTTCTATTTTGCCGCGCTGCATGACTATCGGAGGCTTTCCGCCGCCGACGGAAACAATGTCGTCGGTCGAAAGTTTCATATCCGTATTGCCCTCGCGCGTTACGAACGCGAAAATCAGGCGCGAGCTTTCGGAAATTTTTCCGCCGTCCATCGAGCAGACGCCTACCGTGCACGGCACGTTGCCCGAAACGATTTTCAGCGCGCCGAGGCGCGTAGTTTCGGGATTGCGCATTGCGATTATTTCGGAGCGCGGCGTTACGACTTTCAGCGAAACCTTTTTCGCGTCGAGCGTAATCTGCCCAGTGTCGGACTGGAACACGCCCTTTGCGATGTCGGTTTTATTCTCGGGCGGGAGAATGCCCTTTTTGCGCATTTCGGCGACGAACTTTTCCAAGTCGAAGTTCGATTTTCCGCTTTCCTTCACGCTGTGGAACCACGCCTCCGCGACGATTTCCGAACTGCCGACGGGGCGTGTTTCCATATCGGCGGGCTTTACCTTCACGTTTTTGAGCGCGGCGGGAACTTTGCCTTCGAAGGCGTTTGCGTAGCCCGTCAGAAGCATTATCTGCGTCTGCAGCGAGCTGAAGCCGAGCACCGAACGGAAGTTGTTTTGCAGGAAGTCGTCGGAAACTTTCATATCGATTCTGTGGCGTGCGGGTTCGACGTCGCCGCGGATGAACATTGCCGAAGAGAACAGTTCCGCAACCTGCGCCGCGGGCGACGGATACACCGAGAACGCCCCGACCGTCCTTCTGGACTTTCTGTGCGGAATTGCGTCGGAGTGGATTGTAAGCCCCGAGAAATTCTGGAATGCCGAATACGGCGCAAACATCGCGGGCAGTTGGTAGCGCGATTTGTTCCAGTAGCAGTGGTTGTATTCGGTTACGAACATCGGGCGGTTGTTGATTTTCATCGAGGTGATTCCGCGCCAATAGCCCGCGCGCTCGCTTATAGTGTCGCCCTGCGGACATTTTGCGTTGTTGATGTTGAAGCTCGACGGGTGGGCGTAGTATGTGTTCGCGATTACATAGTCGGTCGTCTTCGAGCGTATCGCCGTGCCGTAGACAATAGGTCCGAGGTTGTTCTGCACTTTCAGCCCCTTGTATCCCGTGGAGTCCACAACTTTTTCGGCGAAGTCAACGAAGTCGGCGAGGTGGTCCCAACAGCAGCGAGTCCAGTCGTCGTTGCCCTTGACAATGCAGGGAACTTCGTCGAAGCTTTTGTAGTTGAATTTGTTTTTTGTGTAGAATATTTTATCCCACGCGGCGTTGAGTTTTGATATTTCGCCATAACGCTTCTCGAGCCACTTGTGCCATTTCGACATCACGAGTTTCTTTGTTTCGGGCAGAATTTTGTCGTTGGGGTCGAACTTGTTCGTTTCGTCCATTCGGCTGAAGCAGATGGCAAGTTCGTTGTAGTACTCGGCGCAGACGATTACGGGGTCGTCCTTCCAAGCCAAGCCCGTGTAGGGGTTGACGTGGTTGAGCACGAACTCCGCCGTTTTCCTCCAGTGGTTGCGCACGTTTTCGTCGCCGAAGACGGCGCGGAGTTTTACGTCGTCGCGGATGTAGAAGTTGTAGTCCTTAAGCCCCATCCTGTACCACACGAGCGTTACGTGGATGTACACGCCGTTCTTTTTTAGCTCGGCTACGAGCCTGTCGGCGGCGTCGTAGAGCGTCTGGCGTTCCAAGTCGGTCATATCGTCGCGGAGAATTTCGAACGAGATTCTCGCGAAGTTGTAGCCGTACACTTTGAACGATTCCGCGTAGCGTTTGATTTCCTCCGCGCGTTTGTCCGCGGGAAGTTTTGCGAAATACGAAAGCGAGTATTCGGAAAAGCCCTTGAAGCGCGCGTCCTTTTGCGGGGTTTTCTCGAAAGCGAGCGTGCCGCGTTCGCTTACAATCACGCGTCCGTATGCGCCTGCGGGCACGTTGTCGAAGAACGCCGACTGGTCGAGAGCCGAGCCCTTTTTCATATTCATATCATCTGGCATATCGGCGGCAACCCACTCGTCGGGATTGTAGGGCTTTATGTTTATCGTGTCGATTTGCTCGTCGCTGAACGTTGCGCCGAGCAGAATGAGCGCGTCGGAATTTAGCGATTCGATTTCAACCGATTTCAACGCGTCGTCCGTCGGAAGTTCGAAGCGCGAAAGGAACACCTTGCCCTTTTTGGTTTTCGGATAGGCGGTGTAGACCGTGCGCACGTTGTCGTTTATGTCGCGGCTGTCGTTGAAAAGCCACGTATCCTTGCGGCGTTTCATAATGTACACTCGCTGCGAGCCGTCCTTTGTGCCGAGCGTGATTTTCGCAACTTCCTGCGGCGCGTTTTGCGCGTAGATTGCGGTGTGGAGCAGGTACAGATAGCGTCCCGCATAGTTTGCGGGAATCGAAATTTTGGAGTGCGTTGCGCGCTGTTTTTGCGAATTGAAAAGCACGCCGCCGTTGCCGCCGTTTTTCGACGGGTCGACGAGTTCGAAGCGCATTCCGCCGAAATACTTTTGCTTCGGGTCGAGGGATGCGAGGTTTTCCGACATCCGCCAGTTCGAGAAGTCGCCGAGTTTTAGGTTGGCGAATTTGGAGATGTCGAGCGTCTGCGTGCCCGTGTCCACGTCGACAAGCCCTATCGGCTTGACGCGGAACGACACTTCGTATGTTTTGCCTTTTTCGACCGCTACGTTTTGCGTTGCGTATGTCAACGCCCACGCGCGCAGGTATTTGTTGTGCCCGCCGTCGGGAAGGGTTTCGGACACAATGCGCGTCGGGTAGACGCGGTTCACGCGCCAGTTGCCCGAAAAGTTTTCGTTTTCGAAGCCGCCGTTTTTAACGTGTTTGCCGTCTATTTTCACGTCGTCGTAGCAGACTGCAAGAATCCGGCGTTTGCCGTTTTTGAACGAGTGCAGCCCCGACAAACCGAGCGAAACTTCGCCGTCGAAATGCGCTCTGAATTTAAACGAAGCGGTTTCCCATCCGTCCGTTTTGTTTTGATAGTGGAAGCGGACAATCGGGTACATCGTGCCCCCGCGGTTCACTTCGCCCGCCTCGGCTTTGCCGTTCGACGAGCCGACGCACTCGAGTTTTTCGCCCACGCCCGCGCTTACGAAAACGTATGCCTGCGCGTCGGTCGGCGAGGTTTTTGCCGAAAGTGCGGCGCAGCAGAGCAGTCCGCACACAAATGACAGTAGCTTCTTCATAATTGTATACTCCCCGTAAAGATGTTGTCGGATACTTTCTACGAAAAATGCGCGGCCATGTCAAACGCCGATTGAGCCGCATTTGGTAAACGGTTAAACTGCCAGCGCCGCCGAAAAACAAAGAAGCCCCGATTGCTCGGGGCTTCTTTGAAATGAGGCTATATTATCTGCCGAAAACTTCGACTTCGATATAGTGGTTCATATCGTTCGAAGTGTTGCCGTTCGAGTAGAGGCGGACATATCTGCCCTTGACGGGCGGATTTACGACCATCAACTTGCCGAGGTTCGTTTCGACATACGCCTTGTTCGAGCCTTTGCCGAGTTTCGCCGAGTTGTCGTGGTCGTTGTTGAAGATTGTCTTGACGCCGCTCTTGAAAGTGGGGTCGTCGGAAACCTGAACGACTACGTCCTTATAGGCGCGTTCCTGACTGTGGTAGTGCCAAACCGCAACCGCGAAAATTTCGGAGGTCTTTTCGAGGTCGATTTGAACCCACTGGAAACCGTTCTGGATTTCGACATACGAGCCTTCCGCCGCTTCCTTGTCGCCGTCGGTTACGAGTTCGAGCTCGCCGATAAGCGGAAAGTCGTCGGACGAAGTTACCTTTTTGCCCTTTGCGATATTCTTTACGTCTTCGGGAACGTCGGGTTCGGGATTGGGTGTTTTTGCTTCGAGGTTGTCGATTTTAATCGGAACGGGTGTACCCGTGAGCTGCGAACGCGGAACGTCGAGCTTGAGGGGCTTTGCATACGAGCAAAGCGCCGCCGCCAATGCGACAAATGCAATGATTGTCTTCTTCATATTTTTTCCTTTTCGATGTGTTTTAAAGATGGATTACGATACAACGAAGTCGGAATCGCTGAATGTCAGCGGGCCTTCGGTGATTGCTTCGCGCGCCTTGAATACGGCGGCTTCCGCTTCGAACGCGTGTTCGGAGTCGCAGGAGAGCTTGTTTTCGCCGCGTACCGCGCCTACGAAGTTTTCGAGGTGGTACATATGGATGGGCTTTTCCGAGCTGAATCCGGGGACTTTTTCGGGGAAGCTGTAGCCTACGAGAGCCTTCGATTCGCGGGCGTCGGCAATCTTTGCGGAAGCCGCGGGTGCTTCGCCCGCGCCGATTACGCCGTTATCGATGAGCGGTTTCCAGTCGGGGGCGTTGTTTTCGCGGAAGAGCTTTGTGAGCGCGGGATTTTCCGACATCTTGAGCGTGCCTTGGTCGCCCATAAACGATTCGAAGTAGCCGCCGCCCGAGCTTGTGGTCGTCAGAACCTGATAGAACGCCTGCGCCTTTTTGCCTTGGAACGTCTTGTCGAATTCGAAAATGCACATTACGTTGTCGTCCCAGTCGTGCGCGGGAGTGCCGTCGGCCTTCTTGTAGTAGTCGCGGTTGCCCGAAGCCATTACGCGCGTGGGGCGTGCGCCGAGCATCCAACCGAAGATGTCGATTTGGTGCGCGCCGAGGTCGGAGATTGCGCCGCCGCCGAGACCCTTAGACCAACGCCAGTTGAGGAACTGGTTCATATCCCTATAGCCGTACTTTGTGAGGATTTCCTGCGGGATGGCGTATTTGGGATTCTTCGGAGCTTCGATGTCGCGCGAAACCGCTCTGTTCCACTGACCGTTGCACGCCATAATGTTGCCGCAAATGGAGGCGTCGCGCAGGAGCTTTTCGCGGGCATAGATGTAGCGCGGGTTGCTCTTGCGCTGGTGTCCGATTTGCAGAAGCTTGCCGCTCTTGCGTGCCGCGCGAACCATCTTGCGCGCGCCTTCGAGAGTGTCGGACATCATCTTTTCGCAGTATACGTTTACGCCCGCTTCGAGGAAGTCGACCGTCATCGGCGAGTGCCAGAAGTCGGGAGTTGCAATGAACACTGCGTCGAGGTCCTTTGCGTGGTCCTTGATGAGTTCCTTATAGTCGATATAGCCCTTGGGGGTCTGCTTGAGGGTCTTCTTGATGAGAGCCAGTGCGTACTTCTGGTTGTATTTTTCCCAGATGTCGCAAACCGCAACGAAGTTGAGGTTGGGCATTTTCAGAAGGCTCTGGAGCAGTACGCGGCCTTCCGCGCCTACGCCGACCATCGCGATGTTGAGCTGCTTGCCCGACTTCGCCGCCTGTGCGTTGAGCATTCCCGCCGAGAGGACGAGACCGCCGCCCGCGACCGATGCCGTTTTGAGAAAATCTCTACGAGTAAAATCTTTCATAGTTGTATATTTAATAGACAGTGTTGTTTGTTATTTGTTCTCGCAGTTGCAGGACATACCGCAGCCGCACTTGCACTTTACGAGTTCGAATTTGTTGTAGTCGGCAAGCAACAGAGCCGCCACGATGAGCACCATATGTACGCCGAGGTATGCGATGCCCGCCGCCGCGTTCGGCCCCATCGAGGGTTCGAGGATGATGAAGCCCCATGTCAGCGAGATGTAGAGCAAGCCCATCAAGAAAAGCGTCAGGCGCGTGCAGATGCCGAGCAACAGGGTCAGACCCAAGCCGATGAGGGCAAAGCCGAGCACGAACGCATAGGGCTGAACCATGAACGAGGGCATAAGCGGGCTTGCGCTGAAGGTGTCGACAGTCATCGGACCTTTAGCGGGAAGACCGTGGTAGAACTGGAAGCCGAGCGTCTGTACGGTTTCGGTAACCTTTTCGACGGGCGGGCCGCCAGCCGCGTTCGAGGCGACTTCCTGAAGGATGTCGACATCGTCCGCGCTCAAACCGCCGGCGTCCTTGACGACTTCCTTTGTACCCTGAAATTTTGTGAGCCCCGTGCCGATTGCCCTTGCGGCGAGCCAGAAACGGAGCAGCCAAAATGCCATTGTGTATGTGATTTTATTGAACTTCATTTTTTGTTTTCTATTTTAGATTGGTGAAATGAATAATATTTCGGGAGAGTGTTATAGCCGATTGGCTTTGTATGTAAAGTTTTTTAATATACAAAATGCCCGAAAGCGGCTACGCCTTTCGACGGCGCGAACGCGCTTCATCGCACAGCCCGCCGCCGACAAAAGGCAAAACGCCGTTGCCGAGCCGCTTTGAGACGGCTTGGCAAAAGCCGTCCCCCCTACTGGTTGGAAGTGTCGAAAGCCGAGTCAAAAGCGATGTCGCTCGTCGGGAAATCGAAAGACTTGACCTTGGCGCAGGCTTCCGTCGCGCCGTGGATTCTGTCCATTCTGCCGTCTTCCCATTCGACCGAAAGCGGGCCCTTGTACTTGATGTCGTTGAGGGCGACGATGATTTCCTCGAAGTTGATGTCGCCGTGTCCGATGGAGCGGAAGTCCCAGTAGCGGCGCGGATCGCAGAAGTCGGTGTGTCCGCCGAATACGCCCGCTTCGCCCGTACCGTGCCCCCACCAAACGTCCTTCATATGGGCGTGGAAGATGCGATCGGCGAACTTGCGGATGAACTTTACGTAGTCGACGCCCTGATAGCCGAAGTGCGAGGGGTCGTAATTGAAACCGAAGCGCGGGTGGTTGCCGATTGCATTCAGAGCGCGTTCGGCACTTGCGATGTCGAATGCGATTTCCGTGGGGTGAACTTCGAGCGCGAAGTTTACGCCTTCGGCGTCGAACGCGTCGAGAATCGGCTTCCAACGTTTTGCGAAGTCGGTGTAGCCCGCTTCAATCATCTCCTGCGACGCAGGCGGGAACGAATACAGATACTGCCAAATCGACGAACCCGTAAAGCCCGTGACCGTGGGGGCAATCGGAGATGCCGCAAGCGAGGCGGGGCGCATCGACATAAACTTTTTGCAAACCTTTGCCGTGCGAATCATTTCGGCAGCCGCGCGCTGGCGCACGCCCTCGGGATTGCCGTCGCCCCAGATGGAATCGGGCATCATTGCGCGGTGGCGCGAGTCGATATTGTCGCATACACACTGCCCGACGAGGTGGTTCGAGAGCGCAAAGCAGTTCAGACCGTTCGCCGCGAGGATGTCCCAACGGCTCTTGAGATACGCTTCGTCGTCGGCTTTCGACATATCGAAGTGGTTTTGCGTGAGGGCGATTTCCAAGCCCTGATAGCCCATTTTCGCCGCCAGAGGCGCGAGGTCTTCGAGCTTCATATCCGCCCATTGCCCCGTGAAGAGTGTGATAGTTCTTGCCATAATTTTCCTTTATATAGTTTTAATATTTTGTAAAAGTCGGCGAGCCGCGCGTTCAACGCAGCCCGTTTTTCGTGAAATAAATTAGGACGGACGCCGAAACTTTCAAGCTATTTTTCCCCTCGATTCGAAAAATTCGGCGGCACCGCGCGGATTGCGCCGCACCCCGTCCGAGAATAAAAAGGTTGATTTCGGGGCGGAAAACCTGCAATATTCGGACAATTATAAAACTTAAAGAATCGGAACTATGGAAATCACACAGGAAAAAGTAAACGACATCGCCGTAATTTCGCTCAGCGGCAGACTCAATGTTACGACGACAGCCGAACTCGAACAGGTATTTACCAAGCTTCTCGAAGAAAAGCAGACGAAAGTTCTCGTGGAATGCCGCGAGCTTGAATACATAAGCAGCGCGGGTCTGCGCGTGCTTCTGACGGCGGCGAAGCAGTTCAAGAAAATCTCGGGCGAAATCGCGCTTGCGGGGCTGAGCCAGAACGTAAAGCAGGTTTTCGAAATCTCGGGCTTTACGAGCATATTCCCCATCTACACCACGCGCGACGAAGCGGTCAAGTCGATGTAGACTTTCGCCGAAAGGCAAAAAACCGAAAATCTCCGCCAAGCGGCGGAGATTTTTTTTGCGCCGCATTCCTATTTGCCGTCGAAGACGGCTTCGGGAAATTTTATAAACTTTCGGTCGTTCATAAGCTTGCCCGCATTTTTATAAGTCGGTATACCCCACGGTCCGTGCCAAAAAAGCACACAAAATGCGCGGGGGCAGTGTGCGTCGAGTTGTTCGGTAAGGGTGGACACATCGTAAGCCCCGTTTTTGTCGTCCAACCCGAACTTCACCCCGAACTCGGCGACGGCAAAAATTTTTCCGCTTTCAACAACCGCATCGTATTTGTCCTTAATACACCCGAGGTTTTTTGCGCGTTTGTATTTGTACACATCAAGCCCCACAATATCGGCATTGAAGAAATCGTACGAACCGTCGGAAAGTTTGTACGGCTCCAGTGAACGCCCCGCCGCAAGGGCGTTTAGCCAGACAACCCTGCACCCCTTTGCGTCCAAAGCCGCCTTTATCTGGTTCCACAACTTGCGCTGGGTATCGACGGGGATTTTTGCGCCCCACCAAAACCATTCGCCGTTCATTTCGTGCATCGGTCCGAAAATCGGTATTACCCCCCTGTCGTTGAGGTCGCGGATGCCGGCGGCAACCTCTTCAAGCATTGCAAGCCAACGCGACTTCTCGGGCGAATCCGCCGAAGCGACGAGTTTCGCCGACTTGTCCTCGAGCTTTACCCGCAATCCTCCGTAGTTCGGAAAATACGGATTCGGGAAGTGGCAAACTATCCTCACAAGACCGCCGCCTTTGTAATGGCGTTCGGCGACGGAATTGACCGACTCCCAAACGACGGGCTTTTCCGCGTCCTTTAATTTGCGCATTCCCTCTTTGTAGAGATATTCCACACACATCAGCGCAGGGATTCTGCCGAATCGGGTTTTCATTAAGTCCCAATCCTTTTCGTTATAGCTTTCGCCGAGTATGTATCTGTCGGAAGCGGAAACATCACGTATGTATTTCAGGAGCGCGGCTTTTTTTGCGTCGAGTTCGGCTTCGGAGGGAACCGAAGCGGCAAGATGCAAAGATGCAAACGAAACGCCGAGTATAATCAGATAGAATTTCACCGAAAATAAATTCACGACAAATAACCTCCTCTCGAATATGAATATAATCAAAAACAAAACGGTGTTTCAACAAAAAAATTCTTTCGCCGGCGACAAAAAAAGGCGTCCCGCGAACGGGACGCCCCCAAAAGACCAAATGAAAAAAATAAATCAGCCGACTATTTTACGAAGTCGGAGTTGTTGAGGTAGTCGTAGCTCATCTTCACGCTTTCGCAGGGCGTGTAGTTGTAGCGTTCGACTTCGACAAAGAAGTGTTCCGTGCCCGCAATCTTGAGGTTTCTGAAGATTGCGTCGAAGCCGACCATACCGCTCTGACCGAGTTCCTTTTCGTCCTTGATGTGGAGCAGTCTGAAGCGGTTGGGGTATTTCTTGAAGAGATCCACGGGACCCATTTCGCCGCGCACCGCCCAATATACGTCAAGCTCGATGAATACGTAGCGGGGATCCGTGTTCTGGAGCATATACTCCATCATCGAAATCTTGTTTTCGATTTTTTCGAACTCGTGCTTGTGGTTGTGGTAGCCGAATGCGATTCCCTTTGCCGCAGCGCGCTTGCCGACTTCGTTGAAGTATTCGCAGTATGTCTGCATATCCTTCAGGGTCGTGGGTCTCTTGAGGTAGGGCATAACCATATATTTCATACCCGCCTTCTGGTGTGCGTCGATTGCCTGATCCCACCACGCGAGGGCTTTCGAGAAGTCCTTCGAGGCAAGCTCTTCCTTCGACAGAACGCGGTTCTGGTGCGAAGAAATGGCCTTCATACCCGCGTCTTCCACGAGCTTCTTGAATTCGACGGGATCCATTCCGTAGAATTTGCCGTTGCCGTAGCCCGCAGCCTCAATCGAAGTATAGCCCATTTCCGCGGCCTTCTTGATTGTGCCCGCCAGATCCTTCTTTACGTCGGCTCTGAGCGAGTAAAGCTGCAGCCCGATTTCCTTCTTGGCGGCGCAGCACGATGTGCCCGCGCAGCCGAAGTTCAATGTCATAATTGCGGCGAGAATAGCCGCGTTGATAACCGTTTTAATCTTCATCATATATTTATTGTTGTCTGTTGAAAAATTACCGTTTGAAAGGTCGTACAATGACGGCAATAAATTCCGATTTCAAGCATATAATCAGCCGAACGCTCCCGAAATAAATTGCCTTGACACTTGGGACGCGCTTTGGAGAATGTCGGCAGATTCGCGCGTTTGACATTGCGTTTCAAATGTTGGAGAGAAAAACAGTGGTGTTGTCGGTTGCGGCGTACTTTGCGTTCGCCGCGGCGGCGTTTGCCTTTCGGATTTCGACCGACTTGGGAACCGCGCCGTTCGGCGTATCGGTGTATCCCGAAAATCCGCACCCGCTGCACCTGTGCAACATCACGGACGAGCTTTACGAGTACAAAAAGCTGACGGGCTTTCTGAGCCTGCTTGTCGCGCTTTCCATCGGGATTTTCGGGGCGTGGCTTCTCGGCTCGCGGAGCGCGCAAAACAGGGCTCTTTCGATATTCAACAGTCTCCCCGGTCGGGTGGGAGTGTGCACGCGCGACAAGAAAATCCTTTTTTTTCACTCCGAAATAAGGGAGCTTAACGAAAAACACTTCTCGCACCTGCGCGAAATAAAGAACATCGACTACGAGGCGATTTCGGCAGCAATCAACACGGTGTTCAATACGGGCGAACCGTTCGTGCTCGACTACGACTACAAAAAGGTGAGGCGTTCGATGACCATTTCGCCGCTCGACAAATCGGTTTTCGGGCGCGAATGCGTAGTCTGGTTCTCACACGACAACACCGAGCTTCAGGAGGCCAGAGAGCAGGCGGAATACTTTGCGCGCAAAAGCGCGGCGTCGCTGCAGCAGTTGCGCGAGAACACGCGGATGTGGAAAATCCTGCTCAACGCCCTGCCGATAATAGTGTTCGCAAAAGACCCGCAGGACGACTTCAGATACGTATTCGCGAACAAGACCGCGCGGAAGTTCGCAAATTCGCACGTCGTGGGGCTGACCGACTTCGACATTTTCCCCGAAAAATTCGCCCGCGAACACCGCCGCGAGGACATCGAAAATATGCGCACGCCCGACGAGGGAATGGAACAGTGCATAACCTTTACCGACAATTCGGGAAAGACCCGCTATATGCGCGACATCCGCTACCCGTTCACCGACGAGAACGGCAAGGCACTGCTTCTGGGCGCGATGTTCGACATATCCGAAATGTACGAAAGCAATCCGCAACTGCCCGCAAAGCCCGCCGAAATGCCGTCGGTGCAAAATCGGGCGAACGCGCAAACATCGCCCCCCGATTTTTCGGACGAAACGGAATCGCCCGACGAAAAAAAAGATTGATATGCGCCCCGAAAACGCCATTATCGGATTTTTAACTTAGAAAATTTAGGATTTATAAATGGCTTCCATATTGATAGGTATCTTCACTTTCGTACTCGTGCTGGTTTGCGTACTTCTGGTGCTCGTCATCCTGATGCAGCGTCCGAGCGCAAACGCGGGAATGGGCGCAGCCCTCGGCGGCGGAATGGCGGAAGGCGCGTTCGGCGGCGAAACGGGCAATGTCCTGACAAAGGCGACCGTAAGACTGACGGTGCTCTACTTCGTAATTTCGGCGGCACTCTATTTGGGCTACATCTACACGACGGGCGGAAGCGCGTCGGAAGCATCGCAAACGCCGTCGATTTCGTCGCTCGTGGAAAAGAAAAAGGCGGAGGCGGAAAAGGCGGCTCCCAAAGCCGACGCGGCGAAAGCCCCCGCAACTCCCGCAGCCCCCGCACAGAAAAAATAACGGATGGCGAAATTTCTCCAACTTTTGACGGGCGCGTTTTTCGCGCTCGTTTTTGTATCCGCAGCCGACGCGCAAATTCGGCGCGGCTTCGACAAAGTGCCCGAAATAACAGAAGCGCAGTCCGAGGAAATCTGGAGCGCATTCAGGGGCGCAAGGCTCGCGGGCGACTACGTTTTCGATTTCGAAATAACGCACTCGCCCCGACGCGGCGAAGACGTTGCGTATGTCGGCGAAATGTACGGATCGGAGCGCGGCGGAAAAAAGCTGACGCGCATAAGGGTGAAAAGGGCGGACGAACCGAATTCGGCGTATCGCGATTTCATTCTCGAAAACTCGCCCGCAGCCCAAAAGGTCTGGGCTGCAAAAGGCGGCGCATTCGCCAAAGTGCCGAATTCGGAATGGGCGAAGCCGCTCGTCGACGGGCTGATTTTTTCGCCGTTCGACCTGCTTATGCCCTACGTAAACTGGGCGCATAGATACGACCGCGCGGGACGCGTCGGACAGGCTGTCTATTTCTTCGACCTGCCCGCCCCCGACGGCTTCGGCGAAAACGTCTCGAAAGTCGAACTTGCAATCACGCGCGAGTTCAATTCGCCCGCGCAGACGCGCATATTCGCAAAAGACGGCAAGACGCTCAAAACGGTTTCGCTCGGCTCGGTGAAGAAAGTCGACGGCGTGTGGATTGTACTCGAGCTTTCCGCCCGCGACGAAATCTCGCGCGACAAAGACAAGCTCAAGTTCCGCGCGGCAAACCTGAGGACGGTAGTCGATTCCGCCGTTTTCGACCCGTCGCAGAAGCCTCAAGAACCGCCTCGACGCGAAATGAAAAAACTCTGAGCCTTGTTGCGCGCGACGTCCGCAATTCCCATCCGTCACATTCCATTTAAAAGATTGTAAGTTTTCCGCGCCCGATTTATCGTAGGCGCGTTTTTTACGAATTTCTACTTTCAAAGGAAATACTATGGATTCGCGTTATATCAAATTGGCAAAAACTTTGTGCGGACATTCCGCGAAAATCGCAAAGGGCGAACACGTGCTTCTCGACCTCTGGGAAACCCCCGTGGAAATGGCGGAGGCACTCATAGACGAAGTGGCATCGCGCGGGGCGTTTGCGCACGTCGAATTGGGAAATCCGCGCATTGCGCGCAGGCTCGCGCTCTCGTCGGGCGGCGACAGGCTCGCGGTTGCGGCGGACTGTTCGCTGTACAAAATGAAGAAAATGGACGCGTACATCGCAATCCGCGGCTCGCACAACATCTTCGAAAACTCCGACGTTCCGCAAAACAGAATGGCTGAAATTTCCGCGGCGATGAAGGAGTCGGTTGACTGGCGCGTAAACAGGACAAAGTGGGTTGTGCTGCGATGGCCGAATCCCGCGATGGCGCAGCTTGCGCAGATGAGCACCGAAGCTTTCGAAGGCTTCTACTTCGACGTATGCACGATGGACTACGACAAAATGGAAGTCGGAATGGCTGCAATGAAAAAGCTTATGGAGCAGACCGACCAAGTGCACATCAAGGGAGTCGACACCGACCTGCGCTTCTCCATCAAGGGGATGAAGGCGATTCCCTGCGGCGGGCAGTACAACATCCCCGACGGCGAAATCTTCACCGCGCCGATACGCGACAGCGTCGAGGGCGTGGTAACATACAACGCGCCGACAATCTACAACGGCGTGTCGTTCGACAGAATCACGCTCGAATTCGAGAAGGGAAAAATCGTGCGCGCGGGCTCGCCGTCGAACGAGCTTATGCTGCGGAAAATCCTATCGAGCGACGAAGGCGCATCGTACATCGGCGAGTTCGCAATGGGCTTCAACCCCTACGTCAACCGCCCGATGCGCGACATCCTCTTCGACGAGAAAATCGCGGGCTCGTTCCACTTCACCCCTGGGCAGGCGTACACGGAGGCGGACAACGGCAACAAGTCGCGAATCCACTGGGATATGGTCTGCATCCAGACGCCAGAATACGGCGGCGGCGAAATCTATTTCGACGGAAAACTCGTGCGCAAAGACGGTCTGTTCGTGGGCGGCGAAATCGAAAAGCTCAACCCCGACTACCTCAAATAATATGGACCGCACCAGAACCTATACGCACCCCGAGGGCGCGCCGCCGACCCGCGCCGACAAGGCGGTAGCGGCGTTCCTTGCCGACGAAATTTCGCGCTCGAGACTCGAGGAAAGTTTCAGGGAGGGCAAGGTGAAAATCGGCGGGCAGCCCATCGCGAAAAAGCTCGAGCTTCGCGCGGGCAACTGCGTTGAAATCGAACTTCCCCCGCCGCTCGAAACCGAAGTCAAGCCCGTCGACATCCCCGTGGAAATCCTCTTCGAAGACGACGACGTTGTTGTGGTCAACAAGCCCGCGGGAATGACAGTCCACCCCGGGAGCGGCACGGGCAACGACACGCTCGTGCACGCAATGATGTTCCACTGCAGGGGAAAGCTGAGCATGGCGGGCGGCGCGATGCGCCCCGGGATAGTCCACAGGCTCGACAAGGAAACTTCGGGCGTGATGATTATGGCGAAAAACGACAACGCCTACTACAGACTCGTCGAAATGTTCTCCGAACGCGAGCTCGACAAGGAGTATGCGGCAATCGTAAGCGGCGTGCCGAACGTCGGCAGCGGCACGATACGCAAGCCCATAGGCAGGCATCCCGTTTTCAAAACAAAGATGTGCATAAGCGAGGCCGGACGCGACGCGCGCACCGACTGGACGCTCGTCGAAAAATTCGCCAGCAAGTCGGCGCTGCTTTCGTGCAAAATCTTCACGGGACGCACGCACCAAATCCGCGTGCACCTCACCGACCTCGGCTATCCCATTCTCGGCGACTACACCTACTGTTTCCAGAAAAACAAATTCCGCGAAATAGAGCCGCCGCAGCGCGTAATGCTGCACGCAAAAAAGCTGCGCCTGCCGCATCCGACAAAGCGCGGGCAAATTATCGACGCCGAAGCACCGTTCCCCGAGGACTTCCAAAACCTTCTCGAAACACTGAGAAAGACATACATTTAAAACAATCAATATACAACAAAAATGGATAACAACTATCACATCGAAACAATCTCGGTGCAGGGCGGATGGGAGCCGAAAAACGGCGAACCGCGCGTTGCGCCCATCGTGCAGAGCACGACATACAAATACGAAACCGCGCAGGAACTCGCCGACCTCTTCGACCTCAAGGCGGCGGGGCACTTCTACACGCGCCTGAGCAATCCGACGGTCGAATTCCTCGAAAAGAAAATGGCTGCGCTCTGCGGCGGCATAGGCTCAATCGCAACGTCGAGCGGTCAGGGCGCGACGTCGCTGCTCGCGCTCAACCTCTGTTCGGCGGGCGACCACATCGTAAGCTCCGACACAATCTACGGCGGAAGCACGAACCTGCTCGGACACTCGCTTGCGAAGCTCGGCATAGAAACGACGTTCGTAAATCAGGATGCGCCCGAAGCCGAAATCGCGGCGGCAATCCGCCCCAACACTAAATTCATCTTCGCCGAAACGCTCTCGAATCCGAGCGTAAAGGTGCTCGACTTCGACAAGTTCTCGCGCGTGGCAAAGGCGGCGGGCATTCCGCTTGTAATCGACAACACGTTCCCGACTCCCGCGCTCTGCCGCCCGTTCGACTTCGGCGCGAATATCGTAACGCACAGTACTTCGAAATTCGCCGACGGACACGCGTCCGCGCTCGGCGGAATCGTCGTGGACAAGGGCGACTTCGACTTCGCATCGTCCGACAAATTCCCCGCACTCACCGCGCCCGACGAAAGCTACCACGGAATGGTCTACACAAAGACTTTCGGCAAGTTCGCGTTCCTCGCAAAAGCCCGCACGCACGTTATGCGCGACTTCGGAATGATGATGGCGCCGATGAACGCGTGGATTACGAATATGAACCTCGAAACGCTCGCGCTGCGCATGGAACGCCACAGCTACAACGCGCAGAAAGTTGCGGAATTTCTCGAATCGCATCCGAAAGTCGAGTGGGTGAACTACCCCGGGCTGAAAAGCTCGCCCGAACACGAACGCGCCAAGAAATACCTCAAGGCATGCGGCGGCGTAATGACGTTCGGACCGAAAGGCGGCAGGGCTGCGGCGGAAAAGCTTATGGACAGCCTGAAGCTCGCCGCGATTGTCTGCCACGTTGCCGACGCGCGCACGGGCGTTCTCCATCCCGCGAGCACGACGCACCGCCAGCTCTCCGAAAAGGAGCAGATTGAAACGGGAATCCTGCCCGAGCTTATCCGCCTGTCAGTTGGTATCGAGCACGTCGACGACATCATTGCCGACCTCGACCAAGCCCTTGCGAAAATCTAATCGCCCCGAATTTTCGGGCACAAAAAAAGGCTGCGGAATTTCGTTTCTCCGCAGCCTTTTTCGTTAAAATTTCGAGCCTATCGATTTTCGCCGTCGAACTTTTCGAATGTCGATTTTGCGAAACTTTCGGTTATCAGCCCGAGAGCCTCGGTCGGGTTGAGCCCGCGCTGGTTCATATAGAACAGCTCCTCGGGGTCGGGTTTCGAAACAGTGCAGCCGTGCGAGCACTCTACGTCGTTTGCCATAATTTCGAGCACGGGCGAAGCCTGCGTCTTTGCGAAATCGGAAAGCGAAAGCGAACGGCAGCTCTGGTACGCCTTTGTTTTTTGCGAACCCTCCTCCACTCTGATAAGCCCCGCGAACGCCGCCTTGGACTTATCGTCGACGACGCACTTTACCGCGAGATTGCTCGCCGCGCCGCCAACCCCGTGCATTTGCGAGGTGCGCAGGTCGTGAGTAAGTTCGCCCGAAGTTTTTAGGAATGCGCGCGCGTCTATGTCCGCGCCCTCTCCGACAATTTCGAAGTTGCGCTCCGCGCGGGACGGCGAAAGACCGAGTTCCGCGTATGCGTCCACAACCGAAACGTTAGCCGAAACGACGAAGTCGTCGCGCAGATACGAGTGCGCCGCCGCGCCCGAATATTTGTGCGTTCCAAGCTCGAGCCGCGAACCGTCGGACAGAACGAACTTCGACATTACAATGCCGAACGAACCGCCGCCGAGCGCGAAACTTCTCGTCAGCCTCAAATGCGCGTTTCTTCCTACGATAAAAAGCATCGAGCACGCCGAAAGACCGAGCTTCGAGACGACCGCCATATCGAGCGTTGCGTCCGCGCCGTCTTCGAGCGCGAACACTGCGCCGTTGTGCGCGCGGGCTGCGGCTATCGTGTCGAACTTGCCCTTTGCCGCGCCGAAAAATTCGGAAACCTCCGTGCCGTATTTTTCCGCGCCGTCCGCCATCGACATGACTTTCACGCCTGCGGGAACGTTTGCCGAAACGAGCTGCCCGTCGAAGAACGCCAGAGCCGACTGCCCCGCCGAATTTGCGATTTCCGCGACTTTCGCGTCTTCGTCCGACTTCGGCACACCCTGCGAAAAGTGAGGGAAAAGCGCGTCCGCGCTCCACGCGTTCAAATCGGAAAAACGCCAGTATTCGTCCTTTTTGTGCGGGAACGGAATCTGCGCAAAGCGCGATTTCGCCGCATTCGAAATGTCGTCGAGAAGCGCGCTCATCCCACAGCCCCCTCCATTTGAAGCTCGATAAGCCGCTTGAGTTCCACCGAATATTCCATCGGAAATTCCTTTACCAAATCGTTGACGAAGCCGTTGACCGAAAGGCTGACCGCCTCGTTCTCCGACAGTCCGCGCTGGCGCATATAGAAAATCTGCTCTTCGCTCAGCTTCGAAACGCTCGCCTCGTGCTGAACGCTGTTGTTGTGCCCCGAGCACATAATTGCGGGGTAGGTGTCGGTGCGCGAGTTCGTGTTGATAAGAAGCGCGTCGCACTCGGTGTTGTTTTTGCAGTTTTTAGCCGAATCCGACATATACACAAGCCCGCGGTACGAAGCCCTGCCGTTGCCTATGCTGACCGACTTCGACAGCACGTTCGACGACGTGTTGTCGGCAAGGTGTATCATTTTTGCGCCCGTGTCCTGATGCTGCCTGTTGTTTGCAAGCGCGATTGAAATCACCTCGCCCTTTGCGCCGTCGCCCTTGAGGACAACTGCGGGGTATTTCATCGTAATGCCGCTGCCTATGTTGCAGTCGACCCATCGAATCTGCGCGCCATCCTCCGCCATTCCGCGTTTTGTAACCAGATTGAACACGTTGTCCGACCAGTTCTGGACGGTTACGTACTGGATTTTCGCGCCCTTGAGCGCGACAAGTTCCACGACCGCCGAGTGCAGCGTGCCCGATTCGAAACGCGGCGCGGTGCAACCCTCCATATACATAAGTTCAGCCCCCTCGTCGGCGATGATGAGCGTGCGCTCGAACTGACCGAAGCTTTCGGCGTTGATGCGGAAATACGCCTGAAGCGGCTGCTGAACTTTCACGCCCTTGGGCACGTAGATGAAGCTGCCGCCCGAGAAGACCGCGCTGTTGAGCGCGCTGAATTTGTTGTCGCCCGTGGGGATGACTTTGCCGAAATATTTGCGGAAGATTTCGGGATGTTTTTTCAGACCCTCAGTCGAGTCCATAAAGATAACGCCGTCCTTTTCGAGGTGCGCCTTCATATTGGAATACGCCGACTCCGAGTCGAACTGCGCCTCGACGCCAGCCAGAAACGCGCGTTCCTGTTCGGGCACGCCGAGCCGTTCGAAAGTTGTCTTCACGTCCGACGGAACTTCATCCCACGACTTCTTTTTCTTCGCGCCCTTTGCAAGGTAGTAGCGGATTTTCGAGAAGTCCAAATCGCGGAGTTTTTCGGAAGCCCAGTGCGTGGGAATTTCGAGCGACTCGAAAGTTTCGAGAGCCTTCAGACGGAAATCCAACAGCCACGGGTCTTCGCCCTTTACCTTCGAGATGTAGCGGACGACGTCGGCGTTAAGCCCTACACCCGCGTCGTACGCGTAGTCTTCCGCGAAGCTGAAATCGCCGACGCTCCTGTCGAGATTGAGGCTCTCGGCGTTTTTGTCGGAAATGTTTTCCATTATAAATCCTTGAGCCAGTCGTACCCCTTTTGCTCGAGCTCGAGCGCGAGTTCCGCGCCGCCGCTCAAGACTATTTTGCCGCCGCTCATAACGTGCACTTTGTCGGGCTTGATATATTCAAGCAGTCTGTGATAGTGCGTGATAAGAAGCATTCCGATGTTCGCGCCGCGCGCGGTGTTCACGCCCTCGGATACGATGCGCAGTGCGTCGATGTCGAGCCCGCTGTCGGTTTCGTCGAGAATGGCGAAAGACGGTTCGAGCATAAGCATTTGGAGAATGTCGCAGCGTTTTTTCTCGCCGCCGCTGAAGCCGTCGTTGACGCTTCTGGAAGTGAACGAGCGCGGCATTTTAAGTTCGTCCATTTTTTCGTAGAGCTTCTTGTAGTACTCCACGGGATTGAGCGTTTCGCCCTCGGGCAGCCTTGCGTTCAGGCACGCGCGGATGAAGTTTGCAATGCTCACCCCCGGAATCGACACGGGGTATTGGAACGCCAAGAAGAAGCCCTTGCGCGCTATTTCGTCGGGCGGAAGACCGACTATGTTTTCGCCGTCGAGCAGAACTTCGCCCGATGTTATTTTGTAGTCGGGGTGTCCGGCTATCGCCTTAGAAAGGCTCGTTTTGCCCGTCCCGTTCGGACCCATTATTGCGTGGACTTCCCCCGCGGGAACGCTCAGATTCATTCCGTCGACGACCTTTTTGTCGGCGACTTCGACAGTCAAATTTTTTATCTCCAAACCGCGCATTTTTTATTTCCTTCCTTTTGGCAGGAACGGAAGCACGAATTCCGTGCGGAAATCGTATCCGTTTGCGAAATCCTCTATTTTGTCCTCGTCGGTTTTGCGCAGAGCCTGAGCGCGCACCATATTGAAGACAATCTGGCCGATGTCTTCGGTTTTGTACACGCCCCACTCTTCGAACAGCGTCATCGCCATCGGACCGAACGTTTCGAGGGCGAAGTCCCGCACGCCCGCCAGCAGTTCGGCGGCGGAAACGTGCCGTTCGGCGCGCGACGGGTTTTCCGCGCACGCGCGTTTCACGGTGAAGTCGAGAGCCATTCGCACGAAGACGTATGCGCCCACGCCGTAGCGTTTGTCGTCGCGCAGGATTGCCTCGAGGGTTTTCTGAAAATTTCGCATACTATGTTTATCGGAACAAAACGAAATTATTTCGACGCCTCGAGCTTTGCGCGTTTTGCGTCGATTTCCACTTTGTATTCCTGCAGGCTCTTGACGGTAAGCTGCTTTGTCTTGAGCGCCTCGATGCCGCGCAGGGCCGCGTATGCGCCCATAATCGTGGTTATCATACACACTCTCGAGAGCAGAGCCTCTTCGCGTATCTTGTTTTCGTCGATGCGCGGATTCATTCCCGAAGGCGTGTTGATGATAATCTGGATTTCGCCGTTCTTGACCATATCGACAACGTTCGGGCGCGCGCCCTCGCTGAGTTTGTAGGTCTTGGTTACGGGAATTCCCTTTTCGCGCAGGAACGCAGCCGTGCCCGCCGTCGAGTAGATTTTAAAGCCGAAGTTGATGAACTTCCTTGCGATTTCCGCAGCCGCCTCCTTGTCGTGGTCTTTGACCGAAAGGAAGATGTTGCCCGATGTGGGCAGCCCCGGCTGCGCAGCCATCTGGCTTTTTGCGAACGCCATACCGAGGTCGTCGGCAAGACCCATTACTTCGCCCGTCGAGCGCATTTCGGGGGTGAGCATAATCTGCGAGCCCAAGAAGCGGACGAACGGGAAGACGCTTTCCTTTACGGCGATGTAGTCGGGCAGAACCTGTTTTGTAAAGCCCAAGTCTTTGAGTTTTTCGCCCGCCATAACGCGCGCGGCAAGTTTTGCGAGCGGCACGCCGATGACCTTCGAGATGAACGGAATTGTGCGCGACGCCCTCGGGTTGACTTCGATGAGGAACAGTTCGCCCTTTTTGATTGCGTACTGCACGTTCATCAAGCCGACGACTTTCAGTTCCTTTGCGAGAGCGTAGGTCGCCTCGCGAACCTCTTTGATGATGTTTTCGGTGAGCGTGTGCGGCGGAATTACCATTGCCGCGTCGCCCGAGTGTACGCCAGCATATTCGATGTGTTCGAGCATGCCGCCGATTACCGTAGTCTCGCCGTCGCAGATTGCGTCTACGTCGAGCTCGATTGCGTCTTCGAGGAACTTGTCGAGCAGAACGGGTTTTCCGGGGGCTGCGTCGAATGCGTCGCGGATGACGCGCTTCATATCCTCCATCTCGTAGACGATGAACATGCCTCTTCCGCCGAGCACGAAGCTTGGGCGCAGGAGAATCGGGAAGCCGATTTGCCCCGCAAGTTCGTATGCCTGTTCGGGCGTGGTTGCGGTTGCGTTTACGGGCTGTTTGAGATTGAGCTTTTCCAGAATGTGTTTGAAAATCTCGCGGTCTTCGGCGGCGTCGATTGATTCTGGCGAAGTACCGATGATGTTAACGCCGTTTGCCTTGAGTTCCGACGCCAAGTTGAGCGGTGTCTGACCGCCGAACTGTACGATTGCGCCGTCGCACTTTTCCTGTTTGTAGACTTCGAGAACGTCCTCGAGTGTGAGCGGTTCGAAGAAGAGTCTGTCGGAGGTGTCGTAGTCGGTGGAGACCGTCTCGGGGTTCGAGTTTATCATCAGCGTTTCGTAGCCCGCCTCGCGCAGTGCGAACGACGCGTGCACGCAGCAGTAGTCGAACTCTATGCCCTGTCCGATTCTGTTTGGCCCGCCGCCGATAATCATAATCTTCTTTTTCGTCGACGGGCGGAGTTCGCTTTCAACGCCGTATGTCGAGTAGTAATAGGGTGTGTACGCCTCGAATTCCGCCGCGCACGTATCGACGAGTCTGTAGACCGTGTTGATGTCGAACTGTTGGCGGAGCTGTTTGATGTTGCGGATTTTCGTCGCGCAGATGTGGGCGATTTGTCTGTCGCTAAAGCCCGCCTCCTTTGCGCGGCGCAGAAGGTCTTCGTCGAGATTGAGGATGCCCTTTGCCGCGAGTTCGTCCTCGATTTCCACGATGCCGCGGATTTGCCGCAAGAACCACGGGTCTATTGCCGTAAATTCGTGGATTTCCGAATCGGTCATTCCCGCCTTGATTGCGTAGCGGACGTAGAAAATGCGTTCCGCCGTGGGGCGAACCAAGCCCTTGCGGATTTCGTCGCGGTCGGTAACTTCCGCGCCGCCGAATTTTCCGCCGCCGCCGAGCCCCCACGTGCCGATTTCCATCGAGCGCAGTGCCTTTTGCAGCGATTCTTTGAAAGTTCTGCCGATTGCCATTGCCTCGCCAACGCTCTTCATCGACGAAGTAAGGGTATTGTCGCTGCCCGCGAATTTTTCGAATGTGAATCGGGGGATTTTCGTTACGACGTAGTCGATTGTCGGTTCGAAGCTTGCGGGTGTTTCGCGCGTGATGTCGTTGCGCAGTTCGTCGAGCGAGTAGCCCACCGCCAGTTTCGCCGCGATTTTCGCAATCGGGAAGCCCGTCGCCTTCGACGCCAGAGCCGAGCTGCGCGACACGCGCGGGTTCATTTCGATGACAATCATTCTGCCGTTTTCGGGGTTTACCGCGAACTGGATATTCGACCCACCCGTTTCGACGCCGATTTCGCGGATGACTGCGAAGCTTGCGTCGCGCATAAGCTGGTATTCCTTGTCGGTGAGAGTCAGCGCGGGGGCTACGGTTATCGAGTCGCCCGTGTGAACGCCCATCGGGTCGAGGTTTTCGATGGAGCAGATGACAACGCACTGGTCTTTGTGGTCGCGCATAACCTCCATTTCGAATTCCTTCCAGCCGAGCAGGCACTCTTCCACGAGCACTTCCGAAACGGGCGATGCGCTCAGCCCGAAGGCGACCATCTTTTCGTATTCTTCGCGGTTATATGCTATGCCGCCGCCCGTGCCGCCGAGTGTGAAGCTCGGGCGGATGATGACGGGGAATTTATTCCATTTTTCAATCCAGTCGATTGCCTCTTTGAGTTCGTGGACGACAACGCTCTGGGGAATGTCCAAACCGATTTTGAGCATTGCCTCGCGGAAAAGTTGGCGGTCTTCGCCCTTTTCGATTGCCTCGCGTTTTGCGCCGATTAGTTCCACGCCGTATTTGTCGAGTATGCCCTGTTTCGCGAGTTCGAGCGAAAGGTTCAGCCCCGTCTGACCGCCCAGTGTCGGCAGGAGTGCGTCGGGGCGTTCCTTTGCGATGATTTTCTCGAGGACTTCGGGCGTGAGCGGTTCGATGTATGTTACGTCGGCGAAATCGGGGTCCGTCATAATCGTGGCGGGATTCGAGTTGACGAGAACAACCCTGTAACCCTCCTCTTTCAAGGCCTTGCACGCCTGCGTTCCCGAATAGTCGAATTCGCAAGCCTGTCCGATTACTATCGGGCCCGAGCCGATTATGAGTATTGTCTTGATATCAGTGCGTTTGGACATAAATGTAGTGGAAATTTCGAAAGCGGATTTTCCGCCTAAATAAAAAATCTTTAAAACCCTACACTTATATATCAACCAAGCAAGCAAAAAAGCAGGCTGCAGCCTGCACGGCGTCGGAACTTCGTTCCTTTCTGTGGTACTGCGGCGCGGCTATAGCCGCGCCTTTTGTGGATAAGTTCGCATTGAGCGGCGGAATGCCGCTCAATGGCTCTGGTTGTTCGAACTTATTTTGTTGGTTACCGAAACCTGCTTTTTTAATGAATAATGAGTAATGAATAATTGGGGTTTGCTCCGCTTTGCGGGCAAACCCTTTTGTCTCACTGGTGTTTCACTTTGTTGCGGTGGGTATCTTGGAGAATGGATATTACCGATGTAAGGAACAATAATCAGTGTGTTTGCTATTGCTTTGAAAATTCGAAACATCCACAAACTTCAAGCAAACTATTAAAACAACAAAATTCGCCTACGGGAGTCGAGGGCGCGAATGCGCCCCAATTATTCATTATTCATTTTCGTCGCGCGAGTGCTTGTGTCTCTATAAAATGTACGTCGCGATTCATTCGACGGTCGACAGGCGAACCGTTCGCGCCGTTTCACATGCCGTTCAATTCTTGATTTGCAATATTGGGCGTTTCAATATGTTGCAACTTTTTTGGAAAAATTTTTTACGAATAGTGTTGCCATACCCGCCCGTTTTGAGTTTTAAAATATTCCCCGAAAATGAAGTATATTTTTATCACAGGCGGTGTTGTTTCATCTTTGGGTAAAGGGCTTACTTCGGGCGCGCTCGGAGCTCTTTTGGAAACAAGAAATTTGAAGGTCAGAATCCAGAAATTCGACCCCTATCTCAATGTAGACCCCGGAACGATGAGTCCGTTCCAGCACGGCGAAGTTTACGTTCTCGACGACGGCGCGGAAACCGACCTCGACCTCGGGCACTACGAACGCTTCACGCACGGCAAGCTCAGCCGCTTCAACAACCTCACTTCGGGGCAGATTTACGAGCACGTCCTCCAGAAGGAACGCCGCGGCGACTATCTGGGCAAGACCGTTCAGGTCATCCCGCACGTCACCAACGAAATCAAGGCGCGTATGTATGCCGCGGGCGAGGGCGTCGACGTTCTCATTACCGAAATCGGCGGAACGGTCGGCGACATCGAGGGGCTTCCGTTCCTCGAAGCACTGCGCCAGTTCTCGCTCGAAGTGGGCAAGAACAACGTGATTTTCATCCACGTAACGCTTCTTCCGTATCTGCGCGCGGCGGGCGAATTGAAGACGAAGCCATCGCAACAGAGCGTTGCAAAGCTGCGCGAAATCGGCATTCAGCCCGACATCCTCGTATGCCGCACCGAACAGCCGATGACCGACGATATGCGCCAGAAGCTCTCGATGTTCTGCAACGTTGAGCAAAAGGCGGTCATCGAAGAGATGGACGTTCAGCACTCCATTTACGAGCTGCCCCTTATGCTTGCGCAGGAGGGGATGGACAAGCTCGTTGTCGAAAAGCTCGGTATCGACGCGCCCGAAAGCGATATGTCGGCGTGGAATTCGATTGTCCGCAGGCTCATCTCCCCGAAAGGCGGCGAATGCAAAATCGCGGTCGTGGGTAAATACATAGACCTTCAGGACGCGTACAAGTCGATTTACGAATCGCTCGCGCACGCGGGTGTCGGCAACGACTGCAAGGTAAAGGTTCTGCGCGTCGATTCCGAAAGCATCGAGAAGGACGGCGCGGCGGCGCACCTCGATGGCGTCGACGGCATCCTCATCCCCGGGGGCTTCGGCGACAGGGGCATTGAGGGCAAGATTTTGGCGGCAAAATACGCGCGCGAAAACAAGATTCCCTATTTCGGAATATGTCTCGGAATGCAGATTGCGGTCATCGAATACGCCCGCGACGTTCTCGGGCTCGACGGCGCGAACAGCACGGAATTTAACGACAACACGCTCTATCCCGTCATCACGATTATGGACGAGCAAAAGGACATCGTCGACAAGGGCGCGACAATGCGCTTGGGCTCGTACGAATGCAAGCTGCTCGACGGAACAAAGGCAATCGCCGCGTACGGCGAACCCGTAATCCACGAACGCCACCGCCACCGCTACGAATTCAACAACGCCTACCGCAAACGCCTCGAAGAGGCGGGTCTGCGCATCGCGGGCGTAAATCCGAAGCGCGACTTGGTCGAAATCGTGGAGGTTGCCGACCACCCGTGGATGGTCGGCGTGCAGTTCCACCCCGAATTCCAGTCGAAGCCCTCGAAGCCGCACCCGCTTTTCTGCGCGTTTGTCGGCAAGGCTTTGGAACGCGCAAAATCGAAAAAGTAGATGATTTTCGAAGACGGAAAATTGCTGTTAATCGCGGGGCCCTGTTCGCTCGAATGCGAACGGCTCAGCTTTGAAGTCGCCGAAAAAGTCGCGGAGGTTGCGCGCAAATACGCCGACAGACTGAAAGTAGTCTTCAAGGGCAGCTTCGACAAGGCGAACCGCACGAGCCTTTCAAGCCCGCGCGGCCCCGGAATCGACGAGGGTCTGAAGATTTTGGACGACGTTCGCAGGCACTTCGGCTTGCCCGTCATAACCGACGTTCACGAGCCCGACCAGTGCGCGAAAATCGGCGAAGTCTGCGACGCTCTCCAGATTCCCGCGTTCCTCTGCCGTCAGACCGATTTGCTTGTGGCGGCGGCGAAAACGGGTAAATGCGTGAATGTCAAAAAAGGTCAATTTTTGTCGCCCTATGATATGAAATACGCCGTGGCGAAACTGCGCGGCGCGGGTGCTTCCGAAATCTGGCAGACCGAACGCGGAACGACTTTCGGCTACGGAAACCTCGTTGTCGATATGCGCTCGTTCTCGATTATGGCGGAAAACAAAACGCCCGTAATCATCGACGCAACGCATTCCACGCAGCTCCCCGGAGCGGGCAACGGCGTCAGCGGCGGCGAGCGCAAATACGCCGAGATTCTGGCGAAAGCGGCGGTTGCCGCAGGCGCAAACGGTATGTTCATAGAAACCCATCCCGACCCCGAAAAGGCTCTCTCCGACGCGGCGACGCAGCTGCCCCTCGACAGGCTCGAAACCGTCGTGAAGGAGTGCTTGGCAATCCGCGCGGCTTTGCAATAACGCCGCGCATTTTTTTTCAAAATTCACCCGATTCTGTTAGGCGGAATCTAAAGGTTAACTGTTTACCAAAAATTCCGAAAAAATCCGTTGAAAAACTTTGCGGGTTTCGGGAGAATCCATCGCGAAAACAAATCAAACAACTTATCTATATATGACCGACTGCAAATTTAAAACTCTATTGGGCGCATTCGCCGCTACCGTTGCACTCTGCGCAAGCTCGTTCGGCGCACCCGCGACCGCGGCGGATAAAACCGCGCGTCCGACGACTGACTTCTTTAAAAAATCGGTCATATACCAGATTCTGCCGCAACACTTTACGCAGGACGGCACAATCAAAAAGGCGGCGGAATTTCTGCCGCACATCAAGTCGCTCGGCGTTGACATAGTTTATTTCTGCCCGATTGTCGAATCCGACAACGATATGGATACGCGCTTTTGGAGCAAACGCCAAAAGGCTTCGGGGCTGAACAATCCCTGCAATCCGTATCGAATGAAGGACTACTTCAAAATCGACCCGCGATTCGGCAACGACCAAGACCTCAAGGATTTCGTCGAACAGGCGCACGCGCTCGGTATGAAGGTTATCCTCGACCTCGTTTACTACCACTGCGGGCCGAAGGCGGTTTTCATCGAAACGAATCCCGATTTCGTCGTCCGCGATGCCGACGGCAAGGTCAAGAACGGCAAGTGGAGCTTCCCCGAACTCAATTTCAAGAGCAAAGGACTGCGCGAATACCTCATCAAAAATATGGAGTACTTCGTTGAAAAGTTCGATGTCGACGGCTACCGCACCGACGTTGAACCCGCCGTTCCCGCCGACTTCTGGGCGGAAGCCTACAACCGCGTTTCGAAAATCAAGCCCGACGTAATTATGATTGCCGAGGGCGAACGCAAGGACGCGCAGGTAGACGCCTACGACGCAAACTATTCCTTCAAATGGGAGTACGGGCTTATCAACGTGTTCCAAGGCAAAAAGCCCGCAAGCGAACTGCGCAACATCTGGGAAACCCAACACAAACAGTTCGCAAAAGGCTCGCGCCTGCTCCGCGCCCTCGACAACCACGACACCGCAAGCGACGCGTGCCAACCCAAAATGGGCGGGGCGCGTTTCGAAAAACAGTTCGGCAACCGCGGTATGGACGCAATCCAAGTGCTGAACTTCACAATCGACGGCATCCCCTTTATCTACAACGGCAACGAACTCGCCGACGACGCGTACTTCTCGATGTTCGCCGACAACAAACACGGCAGAACTTTCGTCGCGTGGGAAAATATCGCGACAAAAGAGGGCTGGGCGAGAATGCAGCTTATCCGCAAACTTTCCAAGCTCCACAAGGGCAACACGGCACTTTGGGACGGTTGCACGAAGTGGCTCGACAATTCCGCGGCGGACAAAATCGCGGCGTTTACGCGCAACGCAAAGTGGCAGAATATGCTCGTGGTTGTCAACACCCGCAACGAGTCGGTGGACGCAACGGTAGATTTCAATGCCGACGCAATGACGACCGCACTAAGCTACGGCGCGTCGTACAAGCAGGTCGACGGAAAGCTGAATGTAAAGTTCGCCCCCTACGGTTATCTTGTTATTAGGTATGAGTAGTTCCTAATAGTATATAGTAAGTGATATGGTAAAGCGGGCTTCGGGGAGCAATCTCCGAAGCCCGTCCTTTTGTCGGACAGTCGGCGCGGATTGCCGTATCTTTCGTTTGCGCTTGACTGCGTTTGCTTCGGGAAATAGTTTTCGGCTCTGTATGAAAAAACTTATTATATCCGTATTGTTGACGGTGGTTGTCGCCGTCGCGGGGTGCGCGGGGAGCGCGAATAAAACGGCTCAAAAGCCGCGCAAAATCGCGGTTCAAGCTTACTCGCTCAACAAATTCACGCTCGAGGAATCGCTGCAAAAACTCAAGCCGCTCGGAATTACGGCGATTGAATGCTACCCTGGGCAACGCCTTTCGGCAAAATATCCGAACGCAAAGGTCGGTCCCACGCTCAACGCCGAGGAACGCGCATATATGAAAAAAATCATCGCCGACGCGGGTATGACAATGCCGAGCTTCGGAGTCGTCAACGTGCGCGCACTCGACTTTTCCGACATCGAACCGCTCTTTAAATTCGCAAAGGAAATGGGCGCAAAACGCATTCTGACGGAATCGCCCGTGTACTTCTGGAAGGCGCTCGACCAAGCCGCCGAAAAATACGGCATAACGGTATGCATCCACCACCACGCCACAAACGGCGCACCGTATTGGGATACCGACTACTTCAAACGCCACGCAAAGGGCTTCAAACACATCAAGTATAATCCCGACCCCGGGCACTGGTCGCGCTCGGGCATCGACCCCGTGAAATCGCTTAGGGAAGTCGACGGCTACATCGCGGGAATACATTTCAAAGACCAGCGGGAATTCGGCAATATCAAGAACCAACCCGCACCGTTCGGCAAGGGCGTTCTCGACGTAAAGGGAATGCTCGCCGAACTCGACAGACAGGGCTTCGACGGCTACTACGTAATCGAATACGAAGACAAGTGGCTTGACAACATCCCCGAAATAAATGAGTGCGCCGAATACCTGCGCAAAAACTAAAAAATAAAACAACCGTCCCGAAAGCCGCCGCAACCCGCGACGGCTTTTTTTGCGCGCACCGACAGCCGAAAGTGGGAAACCGCGCGAAATGCGCGTTCTTAACAATATGAAAATCAATATGTAATAAATGTGCTGCGGTATTTAAAATACGATAGTCAAACAAAATTTAAAAGAAACTTTTCGAAGTCGTTGTAAAACGCAAAGTAGCCGAATTTCGGCTCTTTTACCTTTTATCCGTTTTCTCGAAATTTTGAATACTATGCTTTTCCGTAATAGTAAGGCATTCAATGTATTATGAAAACAGCAAGACTATCGTATTTTAAATACGATAGTCTGCCCCTTTATGATTGAAAATTCTGGGGGTGAAACATCGGTGTTTGTTTGTGAAGACCTGCTTGAATTTTTGAAATAATATAAACTTAAAATGGCTATGAAAAAGTATATTGTATATGTCTTGATGGGTGCGTCAACAGCGGGCAGCCTTTTCGCCGATAACGAAGATTACAGTGGTCGTGACATAACCAAGGGGTCGTTTCACGACGAATCATTGCGCGATTCAACGTGGGTAAAAACAACTGCGACAAGTACCGATTTTAAGAATTCCGATTTGACGAATGCGAATTTTACGGAGGCTGTTTTGTCATCCGCCGATTTTCGTAAAGCGACCTTGACTAATGCGAATTTCGAAATGGCGACCGCCAACGCGCAATTCGATAACGCAATATTAACTGGTGCAAATTTCAATAAAACGAATTTGAATAATGCCCATTTTTCTGGGGCAACTTTGAAAAATGCAAATTTCACGGACGCTACCATAAACGGTGCCGTTTTTGCAAATGTGACATCCAACGGATTCACAAAAGAACAACTTTATGTTACCGAAAGCTATAAGAAAAAAGATTTAAGTAAAATGCATTTCGGTAATAACGATTTGACCGGATGGGATTTTTCGGGACAAAACTTGACCAGAGTGAATTTTAACGATTCGAATTTGACGAATGCAAATTTTAGCGGAACGACCGGATTTAAGGCGAGTTTTAAGTATATAACGGGCGTAAAAGGGATAAACGTTTCGGGATGCAGTCTTGCCGATTCGGAATTTTCGGGCAAAGATTTGACGGGTGCAAAGTTCGTCGGAACAGACTTGACGGGGTCGAATTTTTCTTACGCTAATCTGACCAATGCGGACTTAACAAATGCGATTATAAAAAAGGCAAATTTCGATTCGGTAAATTGGAGTTCCAGTTCTGTAAATTATTTTACAAAGGAACAGCTTTACAGTACGGCAAGTTATAAAGACAAAGATTTGACGGGTGTTTCTTTTAAATACTGCAACTTAAAAGGGTGGAGCTTTGAAGGTCAGAATTTAAACGATGTCGTGTTTGATTATGCAAAGTTGGAAAATGCAAATTTCAGCAACGCTACGGGGTTGTCTAGATCACAGTTTGAAGAAGCCGACGGTTTAAAGGGAATAAATCTTTCTGGAACTTATATGATGTCTGCTCTTAACTTGCCGAATAGAGATCTAACGGGTGCAAAATTTGTAGGAACACGTTGGTTTAACGGGGCAAGTTTCAGCGGCTCAAACCTGACAAACTCGGATTTTAGCAATGCAACTTTGACTAATGTTAGTTTGGATGATGTGGTTATAACTAATGCGAATTTTAGCAATGCGGTTGGGTTTACCGGCGACAAGTTGTCCTTAACGAACAACTATAAAGTAAAGGATTTGAGCGGTATAAATTTTTCGGGAAATAATTTGTCGGGTATGGGCTTCATCGACTTCAAATTGGACGGTACCGATTTTTCGAATACGATATTGTGGAATGATAATTTTAAAAATGCAACATTGACAGGGGCGAATTTTAGCGGAGCGGATATTTCAAGCGTAAACTTGACAAACGCAACAATCACGAATGCCAACTTCAGCAATGTCAAGGGGCTTACGAGCAGTATGTTGTCTGCAACAAAAAGTTATACCGACAAGGATTTGACTGGCGTGAATCTTTCAGGCAACGATTTGACGGGGATTTCATTTTCAGGTATCGATTTGAGTGGTTCAAAGTTTATCGGGGCGAATTTGACTAATTCAAATTGTAGGGACGCACTTTTTCTTAATTCCAATCTTAGCGGAGCTAATTTAACAGGAGCGGCTCTGTTCAGAGCGAACCTTGAAAATGCAAATCTTAGCAATGCAAATTTAACTGACGCAAAGTTAGGCGATGCAGTATTGACGAATGCCGATTTTACCGATGCCAACATCAAGGGAGTATCGTTTTACAATACGACAAATAATGGGTTTAAAAAAGAACAACTCTACAGCACCACAAACTATAAAAACAGAGATTTGAGCTACGTAAAGTTTAGCGACTGCGATTTATCGGGTTGGAATTTCACAAACCAGAAATTAACAAATACAGGTTTTTCAAATGCAAATTTAACAGGTACTGATTTTCGCGGAGCCGATGTAGCTTCGATTTTAGATATGCCACAGACGAAAAACACGATTTGGACGGACGGGGTTATCAAGGATTTTTCTATGAAGTCGGCTGACGATTCATTCTCCATTTCCGCCTATGAACCTGCAACTGCGGGCGGGGCGACTATAAATGCAAAGCTTGTCGACGATGCCGAAATTTCGGGCGGAGCGGTTCTGACTCTCGAGCAGGGGGCGGTTCTTGAAATCGCTTCGGGCAAGACGCTTTCGGTTCTCGACGACAGCGAAATTATCTTCAATGTCGATGCGTCAACCGACGCCACGAAAATTCTTTTCGGCGAAAATTCGAAGCTCGCTTTCGGTTCGGACAGCAAGATTACGATAAACCTTGACGGCGTTACGTCGCCCGACGATTCCTACACGTTCTCCGTGATAGAGTCGGCGGCGGGCGCGCAGGTGATGGGCACTGATTCGCTCAAAAAGGAAAACGTAATCCTGAACGTCAACGGCGAATCGTTCGATTCGAGCAAGTGGACGTTGGACTTCGATTCTTCGACGGGTTCGTTCAACATCAATGTAAACGTTCCCGAGCCTGCGGAGTACGCCGCGATTTTGGGGGCGATTGCGATTGCTTTTACATTGAAGCGTCGTTGCTCCAAAAAATGAGACTGCGAATGTAGGTCTACTACAAT
>URJY01000020.1 GCA_900548275.1 uncultured Opitutales bacterium
GCAAAATAACCGCCCACATTCCCCCTCCGAACTCCGCTCGATTCCATCGAACAAGTATTCCCAACAGATTTCGACAACCAACAAAATAAGTTCGAAAACTCGAAGCCATTGCAAAGCAATGCGTTCTTGCAGGCTGGAACCTGCACGCCGTTGCGGGGGTTTCGCCCCCGAGTGGGCATTTTGCTCCGCAAAATAACCGCCCACATTCCCCCTCCGAACTCCGCTCGATTCCATCGAACAAGCATTCCCAACAGATTTCGACAACCAACAAATTAAGTTCGAACAATCAAAGCGATTGAGCGGCGAAACGCCGCTCAATGCGAGCTTATACAAAAAAGGCGCGACTATAGTCGCGCCGAGGTATCACAGCTCCCGAACGAAGTTCGGGCGTCAAGGGCTTCGCCTTTGCTATTCCCATTCTATTGTTGCGGGCGGCTTGGAAGAGATGTCCAAGCAGACGCGATTTACGCCCTTAACCTCGTTGATGATTCGGCTTGAAATCTTGGCGAGGACATCGTGCGGAATGTGCGCCCAGTCGGCAGTCATCGCATCCTGACTTTCCACAATACGCAGGGCAATCACATTGTCGTAAGTGCGCTCGTCGCCCATCACGCCGACAGTCTTGACGGGGAGGAACACGGCAAACGCCTGCCACACATTGTAGTAAAGCCCGCTCGCCTTCATTTCTTCGAGAAGAATTGCATCGGCTTCGCGGAGAATGTCGCAACGCTTCTTCGTGATGTCGCCGACAACGCGCACGCCAAGCCCCGGACCGGGGAACGGATGACGCCAGAGAACCTCCTTCGAAAGACCGAGCTCCTTGCCGAGCGCGCGCACTTCGTCCTTGAAGAGCTCGCGGAGGGGTTCGAGAAGCTTGAGCTTCATATTCTTCGGCAGACCGCCGACATTGTGGTGGCTCTTGATGAGCGAAGCGGGATTGCCCGCAATCGGCACACTTTCGATAACGTCGGGATAAAGCGTGCCCTGCGCGAGGAAATCGACCTTGCCGATTGACTTCACCGCCTTGTCGAACACTTCGATAAACGTCTTGCCGATAATCTTGCGCTTGCGCTCGGGGTCTTTGACGCCCGCGAGCTTCGAAAGGAAGAGCTTTTCGGCGCGGACGGTCTTCATCCGCATTTTGAAATTGTTCTTGAACAAATCCTCAACCTTCTTGCGCTCGTCCTTGCGGAGAAGACCGTTGTCGACAAACACGCAGGTGAGCTGGTCGCCTATCGCCCTGTGGATGAGGGCAGCCGCAACCGACGAGTCGACGCCGCCGCTAAGCCCGAGAATAACCTTCTTGTCGCCGACGGTTTCGCGAATCTTCGAAACGGCGCGATCGACATAGTCCGACATAGTCCAATCGCCCGTGCAGCCGCAAATTCCGTAGAGAAAATTCTTGATGATGTCCATACCGCGGGGCGTGTGGGCAACTTCGGGGTGAAACTGCATTCCGTAGAAGCGGCGTTTTTTGTCTTCGATGAGCGCGTACGCGGAATTTTCCGTAGTGCCGATGGGCTTGAAGCCTTCGGGCAACTTTTCGATTTTGTCGCCGTGCGAATTCCAGACCTGAAGCGGCGACTCAAGACCCTTGAGCAGTTCGCTCGAACCCTTGAACGAGAGCTTGCCGAAACCGTATTCGCGCTGTTTGCTCGAAACGATTTTGCCGCCGAGCATATGCCCCATAAGCTGCAGTCCGTAGCAAATGCCGAGCACGGGCACGCCCAGCTCGAAAATCTTCTTGTCGGGGCGCGGAGAGCCCTTTGTGAGCACGCTTGCGGGCCCGCCCGAAAGAATTATGCCGCAGACGCCCTGTTTTTTGAGAACGTCCGCCTTCGTGTTGAAAGGCATAATTTCGGAGTAAACGCTGCATTCGCGTATGCGGCGCGCAATAACCTGCGTGTACTGCGAGCCGAAGTCCAGAACTGCTATCTTTTGATTCATACTATTGGGTGCGGTTGGATTTTGTTAAAATTTAAGTTTGGGATTTCTGTATCCGCAATTCGGACACTCCGCCGTGTCCCTGCCCGCCGAAGACGTATAGACGCTGTCGCAGTGCAGACAGTGGAAGGTCGAAGTCTTTGCGATTTTCTCGTAGTCGATATTCTGCCTGCGCGAGAAAATCCACGCAGCAAAGCCGAACCCCGCAAGAAACACGGAGACGACGGCGGCGAAAAAATCGGGAAAGTCCATTTTGGAATATCGAAAAAGCGCAAACGCGCCTTTTTAGGGCGCGTTTGCAAATGCCAAGGATGTAAAAAGAACTTATTCCTTTGCTTCCGAAGCTTCGGGCTTTGCGGCTTCAGCTTCGTCGGCTTTCTTTGCTACCTTCTTTGTCGCCGCCTTTTTAGTTGCGGTTTTCTTGGTAGCAGCCTTCTTTGTAGCCGTTTTCTTGGCCGCCTTCTTTGCGGGAGCTTTTTCTTCCGCCTTCTTGTAGCCTTCGTCGTCGGCTTCGATAAGTTCGATTATCGCCATATTTGCAGCGTCGCCCTTTCTGGGAACGAGCTTGTAAATGCGCGTATAACCGCCCTGTCTGTTGAGGAACTTCGAAACCTTTTCGACAAAGAGGAAGTGGACTGCGCTTTCGTCGCGGAGCTTCGCGAGGGCGTTTCTGCGGAGGTGAAGCTTCTTTGCGGAATCTTCCGTAGCAGCCGCCTTCTTTGCGAGGGTGACGACCTTTTCGGCGAAGGGACGGAGTGCCTTTGCATAGCCGAGAGTCGTTTCAATTCTGTCGTGACGGAAGAGTGCGGAGGCGAGCGAAGCCATAAGCGACGCGCGGTGTTCCTTCTTCACGCCCATTTGATGTCTGTGTTTATTATGACGCATTTGTAATACTTTTTATAAATTAGAGTGTGGTTGAATCGATAAGACGCTCGTCGATTTTCATACCGAGAGACAAACCGAGCTGTTCGAGCTTGCTCTTGATTTCGTTGAGCGACTTTTTGCCGAAGTTGCGATACTTGAGCATTTCCTGTTCCGACTTCATCGCCAATTCGCCGACCGTAGTGATGTTTGCGTTGTTGAGGCAGTTTGCCGCACGAACCGAAAGTTCGATTTCGTTTACGCTCATATTCAGGAGCTTTCTGAGGCGGTTCTGCTCTTCGCTTACTTCCTTGCCGACCGTTTCGAATTCGATGTCCTCTTCGTTTACCTTGTCGAACACGTCGATGTGGTGCTTGAGGATTACCGCAGCCTCTTTCAAGGCTTCGTCGGGAGTGATTCTGCCGTCAGTCCAGATTTCGAGAGTGAGCTTGTCGAAGTCGGTCATCTGACCTACGCGGGTTGCGTCTACCGAGTACTTCACCAATTCGATGGGGCTGAAGAGCGAGTCCACGGGGATTACGCCGATGGGCTGGTCTTCATACTTGTTTTCGTCGGCAGGTCTCCAACCGCGACCGCTCGAAATTTCGACTTCCGCAACAAACTTGCGCTTAGTGTCGAGCGTGCAGATTACCTGTTCGGGATTGACAATCACGAAATCGGCGTCGGGCTGAATGTCGGCGGCGGTAACTTCGCCCGCCTTTTCGACATTTATCATCAGACGCTTGTTTTCGCGTGCGGTGCTCTTAATCTTGATTTTCTTGAGATTGAGAACGATGTCTGTAACGTCTTCGACAATGCCGTCAACGCTCTGGAACTCGTGGTCAACGCCGTCAATCTTGATGGAGCTGATTGCCGCACCTTCGATGGAACTGAGGAGCACGCGGCGCAACGCGTTGCCGATAGTATGACCGAAACCCGTTTCAAAGGGTTCGGCAACATACTTTCCATAAGTGCTTGTGGCACTTGCTTCGTCTTTAACAAGACGTTTGGGAAGTTCAAACTTTCCGAGTCGTTTAGCCATTGTGGTCTCCGTTTTCTAAATCTGTTAATTACTATCGCGAATAGAATTCGACGATGAGCTGGTCGTTAATCGACTGGTCCATTTCCTCGCGAATCGGCAAACGGCTGACGGTGCCCTTGAAGGCGTCCGCCTGACATTCGAGCCACGCGGGTGTCGCGCGGAGCTGCGATTCGTCGATGGAACGCTGCGCGAGCTGGCGCGAGGAAGTGCGGTCGCGAACTTCGACTACGTCGCCGGGTTGGCACGTGAAGCTGGGAATGTCCACCTTCTTGCCGTTGACCTGAACGTGTCCGTGCGTAACGAACTGGCGTGCCGCCGCGCGGCTGCGGGCAAATCCGAGCTGGTAGATGATGTTGTCGAGACGGAGTTCGAGCAAACGCATAAAGATTTCGCCCGTAACGCCGCGCTGTCTTTTTGCGCGTTCGAACGTGAGGCGGAACTGCTTTTCGCTCAAACCGAACATAAAGCGGAGCTTCTGCTTTTCGTTCAAGCCCATCGAGTAGTCCGTTACGCGGCGGCGAAGACGCGGGCCGTGCTGACCGGGGATGTAGGGCTTCTTTTGCATCGCCTTGGTTTCCGCAAAAATCGGCATACCGAAACGACGGTTGACTCTGGTTGTTGGTCCTGTATAACGAGACATTGTAAAATTCTCCTAAAGTTAAGATTATACGCGGCGGCGTTTCGGCGCGCGGCAACCGTTGTGGGGAACGGGCGTAACGTCAACGATGGAAGTTACGACAAAGCCCATCGCCTGAAGCGAGCGGATTGCCGAATCGCGCCCCATACCGGGGCCCTTTACGTTGACCGCAACTTCCTTCATTCCGTGGCTCATTGCAACCTTGCCTGCATCCTGCGTAACGACCTGCGCGGCATATGCCGTGCTCTTGCGCGAACCGCGGAAGCTCATCTTGCCCGCGCTCGACCAGCTGATTACATTGCCTGCGGCGTCGGTGAAAGAAACTTTCGTGTTGTTGAAAGTGGCGTTGATGTGGCATACGCCCGAGTGGACGTTCTTGCTGCCCTTAGCCTTGCGAACCTTGATTTCGCCCACTTCCGTTGCGAGCAAATCGCTGGCGGAGGGAGACGAGGGTTTCTGGGGTTCGGCGGCTTGAACTTCGGCTGCCGAAGTTTCGGCTGCTACCGCTTCCTGTTTTTTCTGTTCTTCGCTCATTGAAAAATCTTGGTTGTGTTATTATTTCTTTGTTACCACGCCGACAGTCTTGCGTGCGCCCTTGCGGGTGCGTGCGTTCGTGCTCGTGCGCTGACCGCGTACGGGCAAACCCTTCGCGTGGCGCAGACCGCGGTACGATTTGATAGCCGAAAGGCGTTTCAAATTGCCGATGATTTCGCGGCGAAGGTCGCCTTCGAGCTTGTACTGGCGTTGCGAAACAACATTCATAATCTTGTTGATCAACTCTTCGTTGAGTTCGCTTGCACGCATGGATTCGGGGATGCCGCATTCCTTGCAAATGATTTTTGCGCGAGCGGGACCGATACCATAGATGTACTGGAGCGCGAATTCGACGCGCTTGTTATTGGGAATATCTACTCCTAATAGTCTTGGCATATTTTTTCCGTTGTTAAAAAAGGTTGGTTATAATGACTGATTTTTTCGTTTTGAAAAGTCTTTTTTTTAATAAATTGCGACAAAACCCTAAAATCTTCGAAATCTCGACTAATCCTGCATTGGGATTGTGAGGATTTCGGGTTCTGCGTCCGTCACGAGCACCGTATGTTCGATATGGCAGCTCGGCTTGCCGTCGGACGTGTAGACCGTCCAGCCGTCCTCGCCAACAAAAATTTCGGGACTTCCCATCGTAATCATAGGTTCGATAGCCAAAGTCATTCCCGCCCTCAAGAGCGGGCCTGTTCCCGCCTTCCCGTAATTGGGAATCTGCGGCTCTTCGTGCATATGACGCCCGACGCCGTGCCCCGTGAACTCTTCGACTATTCCGTACCCGCAAGATTCTACATAGGCCTGTATCGCCGCCGATATATCGCCGACCCTGTTGCCCGCTCTTGCCGCCGCTATCCCCCTGTGAAGGGCGATGTCGGTTGCCTCCACCAGCTTGCGCGTTTCGGGCGCGACTTCGCCGATGAAAACCGTACGAGTGTTGTCTCCGACAAATCCCTGATAGACCACGCTAACGTCCATACTCACTATGTCGCCCGATTTCAGAATTCTGTCGGCAGATCCTATGCCGTGAATTACCTGATCGTTCACCGAGATGCAAACGTACCCCGGATACCTCGAGTCGGGGCCCCTGTAGTGATAACAGGCACTCCGACACGAAAGTTCGGACATAATTTTCTTCGCCGCCATATCGAGCTCCAAGGTCGATATTCCCTCGCGCGCGACTTTGCAAAGTCTGTCGAGCACGGTTGCGGCAACGCTGCAGGCTTTGCGCATTACCTTCAAATCTCGTTCGGATTTAATCGGTATCATACGCAATCTATCTGTTTGTTGGTTTCATTAAAAGAACGAAGTGCAACTTTCATTCCAATCCGCAATGCCGAATCAGAGGAAGTTGCGGACTACCCAAGCCGCCAAGCCGATGAAGAATATCACCAACAGGGGCGTCCAGAGTGCCCAAAGGTTTTTGATTTCGCTCGTATCGAGCATTTGGCGCGTCTGACCTACGCTGCGACCGCGAATGCGACCCTTTTTCAGGAAGCCGTCGTAGTGGCGTTGGAGCAGATACGTTTCGATTTGACGCATCGTGTCGAGCGAAACGCCCACCGCGATGAGTGCGCCCGTACCTCCGAAGAAGTACGCAATCTTTTGGGGAATACCCCAGTAAGACATCAAAATGTGGGGCAAAACCGCGATAATCACGAGGAACGCCGCGCCCGCAAAAGTCAGACGGGTCATAACGTAGTCGAGGAACTTTGCCGTGGGTTCTCCGGGGCGAACACCGGGGATGTAGCCGCTGTTGCGCTTGAGTTCATCGGAGATTTGGAGGGGCTTGAACATAATCGACACCCAGAAATAGCTGAATGCGAATACGAGCGAGCCGTAAATCAAATTGTATGTGGAAAGGTTGAACTGTCCGAAAATCTGTTGAGGGAAGAGCAGCAGCGCACTCGCAAAGATGATGGGCATAACGCCCGCGTAGTTAACTTTCAGGGGCAGATACGAGCTTTGACCGCCCATCAGCCTTCTGCCAACGACGCGCTTTGCGTACTGGACGGGAATTTTGCGCACGGCCTGCAAAATCATAATGATTGCCGCCGTTACGACCAAAAGGAATACGAACATCGCAACCGCCTGAGGAACGCCGATACTTGCGCTTTCCGCGCCGACCGCCCTGTCGAAAATCATATGATACGCCTGCGAGCAAGCCCCTGGGAGAGTGTCGATAATGCCGACCGTGATGATGAGCGATACGCCGTTGCCCACGCCGCGCTGCGTAATTTGTTCGCCGAGCCAAGTAAGAATCATACAACCGGCCGTCATCAGAATCACGCTGACGACAAAGAACACGGGAATGTTGCTTGCCACGATAATCGAACCCCACTGGGCGGTATCGAAGCCCGAGAAGAATGTTCCGGGGGAATAGACAAGCGCGTATGTAATCATCGACCCCTGTATCACGCCGATGAGAAGTGTCAAATAGCGTGTATACTGGGCGATTTTCTGGCGACCCGTGTCGCCCTCCTGCATAAGGCGCGCCAGGCTCGGCATAACTGCGCCCATAAGCTGGAGAATAATGGAGGCGCTGATGTACGGCATAATGCCGAGCGCGAAAATCGCGCCGTTGACCATCGCGCCACCAGTGAACATATTATACAGACCGGCAAGACCGCCGCCGTCGCTCGACGCCGATGCATAGAAATTCTGCAACGGCGACGGGTCGACCCCAGGCAACGGGATACCCGCGCCGACGCGAGCAATAAAAATAAGCCCCAACGTCAGAAAAATTCTCTGGCGCAATTCGGGGATTTTAAAGCAGTTTGTGAAAGCGGCAAACATTTCCTACCTGTCTGTGATAATAATTATTTTGAAGCTTCTTCGGCGACGGGTGCAACCACAACGGCCTTACCGCCCGCAGCTTCGATTTTCTTGATTGCAGATTCCGAGAACTTGTCGGCCTTGACTACGATTTTCTTCGTTAGTTCGCCGTTGCCCAAAATCTTTACGAGCGGATCGCTTGCGCGAACCAGACCCGCTACAACCAAGTCGTCGCGCGTGATTTCTTCGAGACCAAGCTCTTCGAGCGCGCCCACGTTTACCGTAGCGTATTCGACTCTGAACTTGAAATTGTTGAAACCGCGGTGCGGCAGCTTGCGGTACAAAGGCATTTGACCGCCTTCGAAACCGGGGCGGACGTGTCCGCCGCTGCGAGCCTTCGCGCCTTTATGACCGCGACCCGACGTTTTGCCGTGTCCGCTGCCGACGCCGCAACCGCGGCGTTTGCTTGCGTGTTTGGCTCCTTGGGGATGTGTGAGAGCGTGCAATTTCATTTTTTAAACTCCTTCGATTAGCTTCTCTGTGCCGCGATAGCTTCCGCAGTGCGGAGCTGGAAGAGCGCGTTGAGAGTTGCGTTTACCATTGCCATATCGTTGTTCGACCCGAGCGACTTGCTCAGAACGTCCTTGATACCGACCGCTTCGAGAACGGCGCGAACGCCGCCGCCTGCGATAACACCCGTACCGGGGGATGCAGGGCGGAGCAGTACGATACCGCCGTCGAACTCGCCGCGAACATCGTGGGGAATCGTGTTGTCCTTGAGGCTGACGGGCTTCATGACCTTGCGGGCTCTTTCCGACGCCTTCTTGATTGCGTCCGGAACTTCCTTCGCCTTGCCGTAGCCCAGACCTACGTTGCCCTTACCGTCGCCGATAACGACCAACGCCGAGAATGTGAAACGACGTCCGCCCTTTACGACCTTCGCGCAACGGTTGATGTGGACAACCTTTTCGATAAGTTCGGGACCGGCGTCTTTTTCGGCTTCAACTTTTTTGTTTTTAAATTCTCTGCTCATTTTGTAGCTTGATTAGAAGTTAATACCAGCCGAACGCACTGCGTCCGCAAACGTCTTTACGCATCCGTGATAGCGGCGCGAGCCTCTGTCGAATACGACAGCCGCAACGCCGATACCCTTGAGCTTTTCGCCGAATTTTTCGCCGACGAGCTTTGCGCCCGCAACATTCGGGAGCACCTTTTCGCCCTTGAGTTCCTTGCCTGTCGTGCAAAGCGCGGCAAGAGTCTTGCCTGCCTTGTCGTCGATGCACTGAACATAGATGTGCTTGTTCGAGAAGCATACCGACAGTCTCGGACGTTCCGCCGTGCCCTTCACCTTGCGGCGAACTCTCCAGCGACGTTTCTGTTCCAAAATCTTCTTTGTTTCCAATTTCATATTCGTATCCTTTCAGTGCCGCGAGATTACGCAGTCTTCTTGCCTTCCTTGCGACGGACGAATTCTCCGTGGATTCTGACACCCTTGCCCTTGTAGGGTTCGACGGGATAGAAGTGCTTGAGATCGCTTGCGACCTGACCGACCATATGCTTGCTCGCGCCCGAAACCGTTACGAGCGGATTCTTGTCGTTCGTTTCGCCGATGACGACCGTGATGCCTTCGGGAAGTTCGTAAATGCAGGGGTGTGCATAGCCGAGCGACAAAGTGAGAACCTTGCCCTTGAGTTCGGCTTTGAAACCTACGCCCTTGATTTCGAGAACCTTCTGGTAGCCTTCGACAACGCCCTTAACCATACCTGCGATGATGCTGCGCGCCGTGCCGTGCATGGCGTTCGACTGACGCGAAGCCGATGCGGGCGTGACGTGGATTTCGTCGCCTTCGAGCTTGATGTCGACTGCAGTACCGAAGTTCTGGCTGAGTTTGCCTTTTGCGCCTTCCAAAGAGACTGTGTTGTCCGCAACCGACGCTTTCACGCCTGCGGGAATTTTTACGGGAAGTTTACCAATTCTGCTCATATGTCTTCCTTACCAAACCTTGCAGAGGATTTCTCCGCCGACTTTCTGCGCGCGGCAGTCGGCATCTTTCAGAACGCCCTTGGAGGTCGTCAAGATGGAGATGCCCATACCGTTGAGAACGCGGGGAATGTTGCGGTATTCGTAATACATGCGGCAGCCGGGTGTGCTGACGCGGGTGATACCCGTCAGAGCCGATACGCCGCCCATATATTTCATATTGATTGTGATAACTTTCTGAGCCTTTTCGCCCGATACTTCGAACGAAGCGATGTAGCCTTCGTCCTTGAGTATCGCCGCGATGCCTTCGCGGATTTTCGACCACTGTGCCGTGCAAGTGTCCTTGCCTGCCGTGCTCGCGTTACGGACGATTGTCAAAAAGTCGCCAATGCTGTCGTGAGTTGCCATATTATTTTTCCTTTCGCATTACCACGATGATTTTGTAACGCCGGGCAGCTTGCCGTCGAGAGCCAACTCGCGGAAAGTTATGCGCGACAGACCGAACTTGCGGATGACACCGCGCGGACGACCGGTGATTGAACAACGGTTGCGGATGCGGATCTTCGAGGCGTTGCGCGGAATCTTGCAGAGTTTGCGCTGAGCCGCGAAGAAGTCTTCGTCGGAAGTCTTCGGGTCGTTGAGGATTTTCTTGAGTTCCGCTTTCTTTGCGGCGTACTTAGCTGTGAGCTTTTGACGCTTCAAATTGCGCTCTATGGATGATTTCTTTGCCATATCTTTACCGTTTACGGGTTATTTGTTGGCAGCGGCGGCTGCGGCTGCTTGTTCGGCGGCCGTCTTGCGGAAGGGCATACCCAGAAGCTTCAGGAGCTCCCTACCCGACTTGTCGTCCTTTGCCGTCGTTACGATTGTGATATCCATACCGATGTTCTTGCGGCCGGGGTCGACCGTAACTTCGGGGAAAATTGTGTGGTCTACAACGCCGTAGCTGTAGTTGCCCGCACCGTCAAAACGGTTGCCGACGCCGCGGAAGTCGCGGATGGAGGGCAGTACGATTGCGATGAACTTGTAGAGAAAATCCCACATCGCCGCGCCGCGCAATGTAACCTTTACGCCGTTGGGCTGACCCGCACGCAACTTGAAGTTTGCAATGCTCTTGCCCGCCTTCGTTACGACGGGCTGCTGACCCGTAATCTTGGCGATTTCCTTTACCACTTCGGGTACCCATTCCTTCGGAGCTTCGCTTCGGATTGCCGAATTGATTACGATCTTCTCGAGATTGGGCACTACGTGGGGATTTTCGAGTCCGAGCGATTTCTTGAGCTCGGGCACGACCTTCTCCTGATATATTTTCTTTAATACTGGTGTGCTCATTTTCTTTTTTTATTTATCCGCTGATTACGCTTTTTTTTGCGACTTTTTCGCATCAAAACGCCCAGCCGGCATTACGTTGGAAATGTGAATCGAAGCTTCGCGTTCGACGATTGCGCCTTCGGGATTCTTTTCGCTCTTGCGTTCGTGGTGCTTGCGGAGGTTTGCGCCTTCTACAATCACGCGTTCCTTCTTGGGGTCTACCAGCAAAATCTTGCCGCGCTTACCTTTGGAAGAACCCGCGATTACTACCACTTCGTCGCCTTTTTTTACAAAACTTTTTGCCATATTACAGAACCTCCGGTGCCAGAGATATGATTTTCATAAAGTTCTTTGCGCGAAGTTCGCGTGCGACCGGTCCGAAAATACGTGTGCCTTTCGGATTGCCGCTACCGTCGAGAATTACGCAAGCGTTTGTGTCGAAACGGAGGTACGAACCGTCCGCGCGGCGAATCGGGGCTTTCGTCCTTACGACGACGGCCTTGGCGACCGTGCCCTTCTTTACCGCGGCGTCCGGAGTCGAGGTCTTAACCGCAACGACGATTATGTCGCCGACTTTCGCCGTGCGGCTGTGCTGCCCCAAGCGGCGGATCATCGCGACTTCCTTGGCGCCGGTGTTGTCGGCGACCACGAGTCTTGTCTGCATTTGTATCATTGTGCCTGTCTCCTTATTCTGCCGAGGCTACCACGGGAGCCTTTTCGATTATGCGGACTACGCGGAATCTCTTCAGCTTGCTGATGGGACGCGTTTCCGTCACTTCAACCTTGTCGCCGAGTGCGCATTCGTTCTTTTCGTCGTGCACATGGATAACCGTCTTGCGGCGGATTTCCTTGCCGTACAACGAGTGCGGTACCTTGTAGAAATAGGTGAGCTTTATGCTTTTGTCTCCGGAGCGGGATGTTACAACGCCCACAAGACTTCTGCGTGACTTTCTTGTATTTTCCGACATATTATAGTCCTTTATTTCTTCTGGGTCTTGATTGTTTCGCAACGTGCGATGTCGCGACGCAGCTGCCTGATGCGAGCCGGATTTTCAACTTGTCCCGTTCCCTTGCGAACGTTGAGGTTCAAGAGCTCTTCGCGCATATCGCGAAGCTTCTTTGAAAGCTCTTCCGCCGAAAGTTCTTTAAGTTCTTTTGTCTTCATATTGTGAAGTCTCCCGATTATAGAATTTCAACGCCTTCGCGAACGACAAATCTGCATTTGAACGGAAGCTTTCCGTCCGCAAGTCTGAGTGCTTCGCGAGCCATACTGGCGGGAACGCCCGATACTTCGAACAGAACGCTGCCGGGCTTGATGATTGCGCACCAGAACTCGACGCCGCCCTTACCTTTACCCATACGGGTTTCGGCGGGTTTCTTTGTTACGCTCTTCTGGGGGAACACCCTCATCCAAACCTTGCCGCGACGTTTGAAGTGTCTGTTGATTGCAACACGAGCCGCTTCGAGCTGCGCCGCAGAGCATTTTCCGCGTTCGAGAGCCTGAATTGCGTAATCGCCGAAATCAATGCTGTCGCCGCCCTTTGCCATACCGCGGTTGCGCCCTTTTTGGACTTTGCGGTACTTAGTTTTTGCTGGAAGAATATTTGCCATATTGTTGCGTCTCCCTTATTACATATTGTCTTCGTTTTTCAAGCACAACCAGCACTTGACGCCGATTTTTCCGTAAACCGTGTGGGCTTCGGTGAAACCGTAGTCGATGTTTTCGCGCAGTGTGTGCAACGGGATACGTCCCTTTCTCTGCCATTCGGTGCGTGCGATTTCCGCGCCGCCCAAACGACCCGAGCATTGAATCTTGATGCCGTCGGCACCCATATTCATCGAAGCCATAATCGCCTTCTTGATTGCGCGGCGGAACGAAATGCGGCGTTCCAGCTGGAGCGCGACGCTTTCGGCGACCAAGTATGCAACCAAGTCGGGCTTCTTGACTTCCTGAATGTCCACGATTACGTCCTTGCCGAGGTACTTCGACAAATCGGCTTTCAGCGTTTCGAGAGCCGCGCCCTTCTGACCGATTACTACGCCCGGACGAGCCGTGTAGATTTTCACGCGGATACGCTGACCTGCGCGTTCGATGAAGATACGGGGAACCGATGCGCCCTTGAGCTTTTCGCGGAGAAATTCGCGGATGCGGTAGTCTTCGTTTACGGCAGCTGCATAATCGCCCTTGTTCGCGAACCAACGCGACTCCCAGTCGCGGCGGACGGCGAGACGGAAACCTTTAGGATTTACTTTCTGACCCATTGTTGTGCCTTATTTAGTGTTCTCGTCTGAAAGGACGATCGAGATGTGTGAAGTTCTCTTGCGAATCGGGTGCGCGCTGCCGCGTGCCACGGGGCGGAAACGCTTGAACGCCACGCCCTGATTTACGATTGCGCTTTTGATTGTGAGGTTCGCAGCCGAAAGACCGTTGTTGTTTTCGGCGTTTGCTATCGCGCTTGCGAGCGTCTTTGCGACGAGCTTTGCGCTTTTGCGGGGAACGAGTTTCAAAATTTCCAACGCTTCTGCGGCATTGAGACCCTGAATCTCGCGGGATATTTCGCGCACCTTTTTGTCTGACATGCGCGCAAACTTTGTTAAAGCTTTGACTTCCATTGTTGTCTTTCTGTGTTAGTTTGCCGGTGTTATGTAAACGGCGTCTCCCTTTTCGATTTTGATGTCCGAGGTTATCATCGCCACTGCCGCAGTCTTGTCGGAATCAACCACCACGACGTCTCCGACGTACTTTTTGTTCCGATAGACCCTGCAGACCGCCCCCGTCAGGAGGTTGCTCTGCGAGCCCGTGTCGATTTTAACCAGTCCCAAATCGTCGCGCACTTCCAAGACTTTGTTTACCCTTTGGAGGTAGGTTGTCTTGAGCACCCATTCGGGAGATTCGGCAAAGATTGGCTGTCCGACGGTCAGAACCGCGAGGGCAAACAAAACTTTGCCGAAGTTGACCATATTACATAGCTGCCTTCTTGGTGTGCGGGTTGTGTCCTTTGAACGTGCGGGTCGGCGAGAATTCGCCGAGCTTGTGGCCGACCATATTTTCGGTAACATAGACTGCCACAAACTTTTTGCCGTTGTGAACGTTAAAATTCAGTCCGATGAAATCGGGAGTAATCATAGAGCGTCTCGACCAAGTCTGAATCGGCTTGTGCGAGTTCGTTTTCTGCGCTTCGTCGATTTTGTCTTGGAGGCTCGGATCTACGAAAGGTCCTTTTTTAATTGAACGTGCCATTTCTGATTTCTCCTACTATTTCTTGGTTTTCTTGCCGTTGCGACGGAGGATAATCATCGAATTCGACGGCTTGCTCTTCGTACGTGTCGGATAGCCCTTTGCCAGCTGGCCCCACGGCGATACGGGATGACCGCCGCCCGAAGTGCGACCTTCACCACCGCCCATCGGGTGGTCTACAGGGTTCATAACAACACCGCGTACTCTCGGGCGTTTGCCCATCCAACGAACGCGACCGGCTTTGCCCAAGCTCTGGTTCTGGTGTTCGAGGTTGCCGACTACGCCGATTACCGCGCGGCATTCCGCGTTTATCAAACGGATTTCGCCGCTGGGCATCTTTACCGTTGCCATATCGCCTTCGACCGCCACGAGCTGTGCGCCCGCGCCTGCGCCTCTTGCGATTTGCGCGCCCTTGTTGGGCTGCATTTCAACGCAGAAAATTTTCTGTGCCGGAGGGATGAACTTGAGCGGCATGCATGCGCCGACGGGGAATTCGTCGGGACGCTTCGAGTATGTCATAACCGTGTCGCCCTTCTTCATTCCGTCGGGAGCGATGATATAACGCTTCGTCTTTTCTTCGTTCTGGTACTGGACGAGGGCGATGTACGCCGTGCGGTACGGGTCGTATTCGATTGCCATAACCGTTGCGGGTACGTCGACGATGTCGCGCTTGAAGTCTACGATACGGTACAACTTCTTGTGACCGCCGCCGCGGCGACGCGATGTGATGCGACCGTAGCAGTTGCGACCTCTGGAGCGGTGGTTGCTTTCGGTCAACGAGCGTTCGGGACGCTTGTTGTCAACCTCGTTGCGACCGAGTTCCAAAAATCTCTGCGCGGGTGTCAAAGGTCTTCTTTTAATAATAGCCATTGTATGCTTCTCCTGACTTACGCAATTTGAATGGTGTCGCCCGCCTTGAGCGTTACGATCGCCTTCTTCATTTTACCCTTGACGCCGGGATTGTTGCGGCTCATACGCGAGACCTTAACTTTGCCCTTGGCGTTGATTACGTTTACGCGCACAACCTTTACCTTGAAAAGCTGTTCGACTGCGTCGGCGATTGCCTCTGCATTTGCGTCGTCGGCAACAGTAAACGTGTACTGGTTTGCGACCTGCAAATTAGCAGCCTTTTCCGTTACGCGGAAACCCTTGATAATTTTGTCTGCCTGTACCATGGTGGATTACCTTTCGTCCTTATTGATGCGGGCAAGAACTGTGTCGAGACCCTTGCGGGAAACGATTACCGTGTCGAACTGAACGAGGTCGAGCGCGTTGAGCGTTGCGCTTTCGCAGAAGTTCGCGCGGGCGATGTTGCGGCTTGCCAGAATGAAGTCGTCGCCGAAAACGTCGTCTACGAGCAATACCTTGCCGTCGGCCTTGATGTTCGAGAGAACCTTTGCAACAGCCTTGGTCTTCTTTTCGGGAGCTGCGAATTCTTCGATTACGCACAGACCGTTTTCCGAGCACTTGTCGAAGAGAGCGCGGCTGAAAGCCAGAGCCTTAGCCTTGCGGTTGATTTTCTTCGACCAGTCGCGGGGTTGGGGACCGAATACTACGGCGCCGCCGCGGTGAATCGGGCTCTTCATTGTGCCGTGACGCGAACGACCGCCGCCCTTTTGCTTGAAAGGCTTGCGGCAGGTGCCGCTTACGTGGCCGTAGTCGAGTGTGGATGCGTTGCCCTGACGTGCGTTCGCCTGATATGCAACGATTGTTTCTTTGAGCGCGAACAGACCCTTGTCTCCCTCAAACTGGGGGATGTTTTCGAAATCCTGTTCCGTGAAGCTCGAACCGTCTTTTGTATAAACTTTAAGTTTCATATTCGCGGCTCCTTATGCTTTCTTGGCTTTCTTTGCGGGACGAACGATTACCAAATCGCCCTTTGCCCCCGGAAGGCTGCCCTTAATCAAAAGGATGTTTTTGTCTTCCAGAATTTTTACGATGGGGTGGTTCTGCGTCGTGCAGCGAACCTGACCCATATGACCGGGCATCTTTCTGCCCTTGTATACGTGACCGGGGGTCTGGCGGCAGCCTACCGAACCGGGACGGCGGTGCATCATGTGCCCGTGTGTTTCGGGCTGACCGTCGAAGTGGTAGCGTTTCATTACGCCTTGGAAGCCGCGACCTTTAGTCGTACCGATGATGTCGACCATTTGACCTTTTGCGAATTTTGCAACTGTCAAAACATCGCCTGCCTTGTAGTCGGCGGGATTGTCGACGCGGAACTCTACAAGTTCCGTTACGGGAGCTACGCCCGCTTTTTTTAAGTGCCCGAGTTCCGGTTGGTTCATGCGCTGTTCTTTCTGCGCACCGAAGCCGATTTGCACGGCGTCGTAACCGTCGCTCTGAGCCGTTTTTACTTGCGTGACGGGGCACGGACCAGCCTCAACGACTGTAACAGCAACAAGGCTGTTGTCCTCGTCGAAAATCTGGGTCATGCCCAGTTTCTTACCGATTAGTATTTCGCTCATAGCTAAGAGGCAGGCGGAAATTTCATCGCCCGAAAACCGAATCAACCCCCAACCGCGGGGATTTTTACCGATTTTCCGCAACAAAACGCCCTTTTGAGACCTGCTTTAGTTGTTATTGTTTAGTTTAGAAAATTTGTAAAGACGGCTATAGTGCCAATCTTTCCAAGAGTGTCAATATATTTTTTTGAGATTTTTATTTTTTTAACAAATTTCGCGCAAACTTTTCGGTTCTCTCCGCTCGACCGACCGAATTTTAGCGTCTTTCGACGACAAAATTCGACCCGCCGCCAGCGGTAGATGCTTCAAAAAGTTTGCGCAGAAAAAATTTGTCAATCTGAAAAAACGGACTTCCGTTTCCGAAACTCCGCGGTCTCCGTCGAGCCGCGCCCTGCGACGCCGAATCGGGAGACAAAAAGGTCGGCGCGACTGAAGTTGCCCCCAATCCGCGCCGACTTTTCAAAAACTACACGTTAATCGTGATGTCTACGCCCGAGGGGAGGTTGAGCTTCTTAAGCTCGTCAACCGTGTTTGCCGTCGGGTTTACGATGTCGATAAGACGCTTGTGAGTGCGGAGCTCGAACTGCTCCATACTCTTCTTGTCGACGTGTACGGAACGGTTAACCGAGTACTTTTCGATGCGTGTCGGCAACGGAACAGGTCCCGAAACCGTCGCGCCCGTGCGCTTCGCCGTTTCGACGATGTCGCTCGCGCTCTGGTCTATCGTACGAAAATCGTAGCCCTTGAGTTTTATTCTGATTCTCTGAGTAGCCATAATGCTTTTTCCTTTTAAATATTATCTCTGCGCCTTCTTCGCCGCGCCTTCCTGAACTTGCTTGAGGACCGCAGCGGGAACTTGTTCGAAGTGGCTCGGCTCCATCGAGTACGAAGCTCTGCCGCTCGAGAGCGAACGGATGTCCGTAGCGTAGCCGAACATGGTTTCGAGAGGTACGAACGCCTTGATGACCGTTACGTTGCCCTTCGATTCCATACCCTGAATCTGTCCGCGACGACGGTTGATGTCGCCCATAACGTCGCCCTGATATTCGTCGGGGGTGGTTACTTCGACCTTCATGATAGGTTCGAGAAGAATCGGGTTTGCGTTCTTCATAGCATCCTTGAACGCGAAGATACCCGCCATTTTGAATGCCATTTCCGAAGAGTCGACTTCGTGGAACGAACCGAATACCAAACGAACCTTTACGTCTACTACGGGGTAGCCCGCAACGACGCCGTTTATCATGGCTTCCTTGATACCGTCTTCCGTCGGCTTGATGTATTCCTTCGGGATTACGCCGCCGACGATTTCGTTGACGAATTCGTAGTGCTTGCCCTTTTCGAGCGGTTCGAGAACGATTTCCGCGTGGCCGTACTGACCGCGACCACCAGACTGACGAACGAATTTGCCGACGCCGGGGGCGGACTTTGTAATGGTTTCGCGGTATGCAATCTGCGGTTTGCCCGAGTCCGCTTCGACCTTGAATTCGCGGAACAGACGGTCGCGAATGATGTCGAGGTGGAGTTCGCCCATGCCCGCGATAAGCGTCTGACCCGTTTCCTGATTTGTCGTAACGACGAATGTCGGGTCTTCTTCGGCGAGTCTCTGGAGGGCGATGGAAAGCTTTTCCTGATCGGCCTTCGACTTCGGCTCGATGCTCATTGCGATAACAGGTTCGGGGAATGTCGGAGGTTCGAGACGGACTTCGTGGTCTCTGTCGCAGAGAGTGTCGCCCGTTACGATGTCCTTCGCGCCGATGATTGCGCAAATCGCGCCGCTGTATGCCTCTTCGATGTCTTCGCGCTTGTCCGCCTTGATGACGAGCAGACGCGAAATGCGTTCCGTCTTGCGGCTGCGCGGATTGTAGACCTGCATGCCCTTCTTGATACAACCGCTGTAAACGCGGATGAATACGAGCTTGCCTACGAACGGGTCGCTCCAAAGTTTGAATGCAAGAGCCGTCGGCGGAGCGAAGTCGTCGGAAACGATTTCGAGCGACGGAGTTTCTTCGTCGTCTTCGCCGTATGCCTTAATCGGGGGAACGTCGAGCGGGCTGGGCAGGTAGTCGACAACTGCGTCGAGCAGCATCTGTACGCCCTTGTTCTTGAATGCCGAGCCGGGGATGACGCCGACGAATTCGCGTGTAAGGGTTGCCTTGCGGATGCCCAAGCGGAGTTCGTCTTCGGTGAAGTTCGTTTCGCCTTCGAGGAAGCGTTCCATAATCGAGTCGTCGAAATCGGCGATGGCTTCGATAAGTTCGGAACGGTATTGTTCCGCCTTTTCCTTGTATTCGGCGGGAATTTCGACAACGTCGTACTTAACGCCCTGCGGGTCGTTTTCGTCGTACATATACGTCTTCATGTTGACGAGGTCGATAAGCCCCTTGAACTTGTCTTCCGCGCCGATGGGGAGGAAGAGCGGATGGGGGTTGCCGTTGAGCTTCGTCTTGATGTCTTCGACCGCGCCGTAGAAGTCGGCACCGGTTCTGTCCATCTTGTTGATGAAGGCGATGCGCGGAACGTTGTACTTGTTCATCTGACGCCAAACCGTTTCCGACTGGGGCTGTACGCCCGCAACCGCGCAGAATACTGCGACCGCGCCGTCGAGAACACGCAGCGAACGTTCGACTTCTGCGGTGAAGTCTACGTGTCCGGGGGTGTCGATAAGGTTGATTTGGTGCTGAATGCCCTTGTACGGACCGTCCTTTGTCGTCCAGTTGCACGAGATAGCCGACGATGTGATGGTGATGCCGCGTTCGCGTTCCTGTTCCATCCAGTCCGTTACGGCAGTACCTTCGTGAACTTCGCCGATTTTATGGACTACGCCGCTGTAGAACAAAATACGTTCGGAGCAAGTTGTCTTGCCTGCGTCGATGTGCGCCGATATACCGATGTTTCTGGTATATTCCAACGGCTTTGCTCTATTGGGAGAATTTTTTTCTGAAAGTGCCATATTTGTGGTCTTCTATCGGTTCGGATTACCAACGGAGGTGCGCGAAAGCCCTGTTGGACTGCGCCATCTTGTGAACGTCTTCGCGCTTCTTTACGACAGTACCCGTGCCGTTGTATGCATCGACCAATTCAGCCGCGAGAGCGTCCGCCATCGGCAGACCCTTGCGGTTGCCGGCAGCTTCGATGAGCCAGCGGAAAGCAAGCGTCTGCTGGCGGTCGAACGAAACTTCGACGGGAACTTGGTATGTTGCACCGCCTACGCGACGGCTCTTGACTTCGAGTTTGGGACGGACGTTTTCGAGTGCGCCCAGAAGCAGGTCGATGGGATCGCCCTTTTCGAGCTTTTCGCTCACCTTTTCGATTGCGCCGTAGACAATGCGTTCGGCGACAGTCTTCTTGCCGTTCTTCATCACCATATTGATAAGGTGGCTGACGAGGGGGCTCTTATAACGCGAATCCGGAATACGTTCTCTTTTTTCAGCTCTGTGTCTGCGTGACATATTTTTGCCTTCTTTAAATTTTCAATTATGCCTTCTTGGCCTTCGGGCGTTTGACACCGTACTTCGAACGGCTGCGGCGACGTTTTTCGACGCCCATGCAGTCGAGAGTACCGCGGACGATGTGGTAACGAACACCGGGCAAGTCCTTGACACGGCCGCCGCGAACCAGAACAACGCTGTGTTCCTGCAACGAGTGGCCTTCGTCGGGAATATAGGCGATTACTTCGTAGCCCGAAGTAAGACGCACTTTTGCAACTTTACGAATAGCCGAATTCGGCTTTTTAGGTGTGCGGGTCATAACCTGCACGCACACGCCGCGACGAAACGGATTCGACTTGAGTGCCGGAGCCTTTGTCTTTGCTTTTACAAGGCTGCGCGGCTTGCGAACTAACTGATTAATTGTAGGCATATTTTGTGTCTTTTTAAAGAGAAAGATGTTGAAAGGTATATATCACTTTCCCTTTGGCAAGTTTTTTATTTAGTTTTTTTTATTTTTTACGCCTTGCGCGACGCCTGTACAACGTCTCCGTCGCCCCGCAATGCTTTGTCTGTCTTGTTCGAGCCGACCCGACCCGCGTCTCGGAGAACCTCTCCCCCTGCCCGCGAATCGGATTGCTTTCGTGGATTTTCGTCTTCGCGCCGTTAGACGTATTTATCCCTACGCCCCGTTCGGTGCCGCGCAAAAACTCAATCATCGAAGGACGCCGACGTTATTGTGCGTCGGCCTCCGAAGGTGTTTCCGCATCGAAACCGTCCGCCTTGGCTATGGGCTCGCCCACCGCCGTGACCTTCAGTTTGCGGTACGCGGCAAGCCCCGTACCTGCGGGAATCAAATTACCCATAATCACGTTTTCCTTGAAGCCCGAGAGGTCGTCGCGCTTGCCGAGCGTTGCGGCTTCGGTCAGAACTCTCGTCGTTTCCTGGAACGAGGCTGCGCTTATGAAGCTTTCGGTTTCCAAGCTCGCCTTCGTGATACCCAAGAGAATCGGCTCTGCGGTTGCGGCTTTACCGCCCGCGTCGACGATATTCTCGTTGGTTTCCTTAAATTCGTAACGGTCTACCTGCTGCCCCCAGAAGTAGTCGGAGTCGCCGGGGTCTGTTATGCGCACTTTGCGCAGCATTCTCGAAGCGATGACTTCGATGTGCTTGTCGTTAATCGTAACGCCCTGCGAACGGTAAACCTTTTGGATTTCCCTGATGATGTATTCCTGCACTTCGTCCGCGCCCATAACTTCGAGGACTTCGCTCGGGTCTACGCCGCCTTCGGTGAGGGGCTGACCGCGCTTGACTTCGTCGTCGGGCTGTACGATGATACGCTTGTTGGCGGGAATGAGGTGTTCCTCGATTGTGGCGTCGTCGCCTTCCTGCCAGCCCTTCGGAACTATGCGCAAAATCGTCTTCTTGCGGCGCGTACCGCCGATTTTTACGATACCGTACGAGCGTGCGATTTCCGCCGCGTCCTTGGGTCTGCGTGCTTCGAACAGTTCGGCAACGCGCGGCAGACCGCCGGTGATGTCCTGCGTTTTTGCGGCGGAACGCGGAGTTTTCGCCATAATCATACCGGGGGCGATTTCGTCGCCTTCGGCTACGATAACCTGTGCGCCCGTCGGGATGGCTTGGAACGCCTTGACCTTCTTCGTCTTCTTGTCGATGATGTTGATGGTCGGGTTGAGGTCTTCCTTGTGGTCGGAAATCGTGATTGTTGTGCGCCCAGTCGAGGGGTCGAAGTCGGAGCGGTATGTCAAGCCGTCAATCAAGTCCTTGAATTGGACGATACCGGATTCGCTTGCCATAATCGGGATGTTGTGCGGGTCCCAACGCGCAAGGAGCGTACCCTTCTTGACGTGCTGACCCTCTTCCGCGGTGATGAGTGCGCCAGCAGCCAGAGTGTAGTCTTCGAGAACGTTGCCCTCTTCGCCGACAATCTTCATATGTGCGGTTTTGTTGAGGACTACGCTTACCTTGATTTCGTTGCCGTCGGCGTCGACCTGCGGAAGCGAAACGCACGTGATGTCTTCGTAATGGATTGTGCCGTCGTTGCGCGCCGTAAGTTCGGGGGCTTTGACCGCCTGCGCAACGCCGCCGACGTGGAAGGTTCTCATCGTCAGCTGCGTACCGGGTTCGCCGATGGACTGCGCCGCGATGATACCCACCGCCGTGCCGCGCTCTACGAGCTTTTGCGACGACGGGTCGATACCGTATGCCTTTGCGGGAATTGCGTTGCGTTTGAGGTGCGTGAGCGGGCTCATAATCTTTACGCGCTCGATACCGAGTGCGCCGATGCGCTTTGCCATCGCTTCGGTGATGAGTTCGCCGCTGTGGACTACGATTTCCGACGGGTTCGTCGGATTCTTTACGTCGTCCGAAGAGCAGCGTCCGACAATGCGGTCAAACAGCGATACGATTTCGTCGTCGCCGTCGTAGATTGCCTGTTTCCAGATACCCGCGCGGTTGCCGTCGTCTTCCTCCGTGATGATAACGTCCATTGCGACGTCGCAGAGTTTTCTGGTCATATAGCCTGCGTCAGCCGTTTTAAGAGCGGTGTCGGCAAGACCCTTACGTGCGCCGTGCGTTGAAATGAAGTATTCGTGTACGCTCAGACCTTCGCGGAAAGACGAGAGAATCGGGCGTTCGATGATTTCGCCGTTGGGCTTTGCCATAAGACCGCGCGCGCCGCAAAGCTGGCGAACCTGAGCCTTGTTGCCTCGGGCTCCCGAATCCATCAAAACGTAAACGGGGTTGATGTGCTGGCGGCCGAACGTCTTTTCGGGGACGCGTGCGAGGTTTTCGAACGCCTTCTTCGCGATTTCGTCGGTCGCAACGTTCCAAACGTCGATAACCTTGTTCGAGCGTTCGCCCTTTGTAATCGTACCCTTGTGGTATTCGTTTTCGATGACCTTGATTTTCGCGCGGGCTTCGGCGATAATCGACTTCTTCTCGGCGGGAATGTCCATGTCGCCGATACCGATTGAAATACCCGCAAGTGTAGCCGTGCGGAAGCCGAGCTTCTTCATTCTGTCGAGTACGGGGGCACTTTCGCTGCGGCCGCAAATCTTGAACGTGTTCAAGATGAGGTCGCCGAGTTTGCCTTTCGGCACTACGAAGTTTACGAAGCCCATCTTTTCGGGCCAAATTGTGTTGAAGATAACGCGGCCGGGGGTTGTGCGGATGATTTTCTTTGTCTTGTCGCCGAAAATCGTGTCTTTGCCGTAGTCGGGGTTGACGTAGTCAATCCAGTCGTGCCAGTGGAGCATACCTTCAGCCTGCGCGCCTTCGACTTCGCGGAGGGACGCAAGAAGCGGAACGCGGTCGCCCTTTTCCTTCTTCAGGCTCGGTTCGTATGTGAGGTAGTAGCAACCGAGCACGATGTCCTGCGACGGAGTCAAGATAGGTTTGCCCGAGGACGGCGAGAAGATGTTGTTGCTTGCAAGCATCAGGAGTTTTGCCTCCAAGATTGCCTCCAACGAAAGGGGAACGTGCACCGCCATTTGGTCGCCGTCGAAGTCCGCATTGTACGCCGCGCAAACGAGCGGGTGCAGGCGGATTGCGTCGCCTTCGATAAGCACGGGTTCGAATGCCTGAATCGAAAGTCTGTGGAGCGTCGGAGCGCGGTTGAGCATAACGGGGTGTCCCTCGGTTACCTCTTCCAAGATGTCCCAAACTTCGGGCGACTTCTTTTCAATCATCTTGCGCGCGCTGCGGACTGTGTGGACGAAGCCCAGTTCCTTCAAGCGGCGGATGATGAAAGGTTCGAACAGAGTAAGAGCCATTTTCTTCGGCAGACCGCACTGGTTGAGCTTGAGGTCGGGGCCGATGACGATAACCGAACGACCCGAGTAGTCTACGCGCTTGCCGAGCAGGTTTTGACGGAAACGACCCTGTTTGCCCTTGAGCATATCCGAAATGCTCTTGAGCGGTCTGTTGCCCGCGCCCGTAACGGGGCGGCCGTGGCGGCCGTTGTCGAACAGCGCGTCGATGGACTCCTGCAACATTCTCTTTTCGTTGTGAATGATGACGTCGGGAGTGCGCATCTGCATAAGGCTGCGCAGACGGTTGTTGCGGTTGATTACGCGACGGTAAAGGTCGTTGAGGTCGCTCGTTGCGAATCTGCCGCCTTCGAGGGGAACGAGAGGTCTGAGGTCCGGCGGGATAACGGGCAGGACTTCGAGAATCATCCATTCGGGGCGCGAGTTGCTCTGGATGAAGCCCTGTACGAGCTTCAAACGCTTCGAAAGCTTCTTCTTAATCTGCTTCGAGCGGGTCGACTGCATTTGTTCGACGAGTTCGACTTCGAGCTTTTCCAAGTCGATTTTTGCGAGCAGGTCGCGGATGGCCTCCGCGCCCATTTTCGCGACAAATTCGCTGCCCGCGTCGATTTCGGCTTGGTATTCCTCTTCGGTGAGGAACTGCTTGAACGTAAGCGACGTGTTCATCGGGTCGATGACGACGTAGCGTTCGTAGTAAATTACGCTTTCAAGGGCTTTCGAAGTCATATCGAGCATCAGGCTGAGTCTGCTCGGCATACTCTTCAGGAACCAGATGTGGGCTACGGGAACTGCCAGTTCGATGTGCCCCATTCTTTCGCGGCGCACGCGGCTTGTCGTTACTTCGACGCCGCAACGGTCGCAAACTTGGTCTTTAAAGCGGATGCGTTTGTACTTGCCGCAAGCGCACTCGTAGTCGCGCACGGGACCGAAAATTCTCTGGCAGAACAAACCGCCGGGTTCGGGCTTGAACGTGCGGTAGTTGATTGTTTCGGGGTTCTTGACCTCGCCGTGCGACCACGAACGAATCGTGTCGGGAGACGCAAGACCAATCGAAACGGAGTCGAAACCCGCATCGCTGTCGAAACCGAGAATTTCACGCGCTTGTTGGCTTGTATTGTTTTCGTCCATATAAAATTCCTTGATTTTTAAAGGGGTTAAAAAAGCGTCGGATTATATTTCTATGTCGTCGCTGTTTTCCGCTTTGATGTTCAAGCACAGACCCTGCATTTCCTTCATCAATACGTTGAAGGACTGCGGCGTACCCGCCTGCAACGAACTGTCGCCCTTGACGAGCTGTTCGTAGATGCGCGTTCTGCCCTGTACGTCGTCGGACTTTACCGTGAGCAATTCCTGCAGCGTGTAAGCCGCGCCGTAAGCTTCGAGCGCCCAAACTTCCATTTCGCCGAAACGCTGACCGCCGTATTGCGCCTTGCCGCCCAACGGCTGCTGCGTAATAAGGCTGTAGGGGCCTACCGCACGCGCGTGAATCTTGTCGGCGACCAAGTGGTTGAGCTTCATCATATAGATGTAGCCGACAACGACCGGCTGGTCGAAGTAGTCGCCCGTCAAACCGTCGATGAGGCGAACCTTGCCGCTTTCGGGCATACCCGTGTTCTTGAGGTATGTGCGGATGTCCTTTTCGCTGATACCGTCGAAAATCGGAGTCGCAATCTTGATTCCGAGCTTTTTGCAGGCCCAACCCAAGTGCGTTTCCAAAACCTGACCTACGTTCATTCGCGAGGGAACGCCCATCGGGTTCAGGCAGATTTCAACGGGAGTGCCGTCGGGCAGATAGGGCATATCCTCTTCGGGAACGATGCGGGCAACGATACCTTTGTTGCCGTGGCGTCCCGCCATCTTGTCGCCCACTTGAATCTTGCGCTTCGTGGCGATGTAGACCTTTACGTTCTTGATGACGTTCTGGTCGGAGCCGTCGCCGCTTTCGATTGAAGCGACCTTGCGGGCGCATTCGGCTTCGATTTCGGCGAATTTGCTCTGGAAGCCTTCGATGATTCCGAAAATCTTGTTGCGCACGGGCGAGGGGTCGATGTCGATGTTCTTCGAGACCGAAGCCAAGCGACGCAGGAGCGTCTTGGTGATTTTTCTGTTCTGCGGGATGATGACTTCGCCCGTTTCCGAGTTGCGTACGTCGAGCGGAATTTTTTCGCCCAAGAGAACGTTCGAGAGGGCTTCGGTGAGTTCGTCGCGGAGGGCGTCGCTCTGTGCGCGGTGCTCTTCCTTGATTTTACGGGTACGGCGGCGCATATCGCTTTCGCTGAGCTTTTCGCCTTCGCCGTCGACCTTCGTCGAAACCTTGACATCCATAATGATGCCCTTAACGCCCGAGGGAACGATGAGCGACGAGTCCTTGACGTCGGACGCCTTTTCGCCGAAGATTGCGCGGAGCAGTTTTTCTTCGGGTGCGAGTTCCGTTTCGCTCTTCGGGGTGATTTTGCCCACGAGGATGTCGCCCGCCTTGACTTCCGCGCCGATGCGGATTACGCCGTTGCGGTCGAGGTTCTTGAGCGCGTCTTCGCCGACGTTGGGAATGTCTCGCGTGATTTCTTCGGGCCCGAGCTTTGTGTCGCGCGCCGTTACTTCGTACTCTTCGATGTGCACCGAAGTGAAAACGTCGTTCTTGATGAGCTTTTCCGAGAGCAGAATTGCGTCTTCGAAGTTGTATCCGTTCCAAGGCATGAATGCCACCAGAACATTTTTACCGAGTGCCAATTCGCCGTCTTCGGTTGCCGCGCCGTCCGCCAGAACAGTGCCGACCTTCACCTTTTGACCGTGTTTTACAACGGGCTTTTGCGTGAAGCATGTGCACGCGTTCGAGCGCATAAATTTGCGCATTTCGTAAACGAAAATCTTTTTGTCGGGGTCGCTCTTGAGCTTGCCCTGAACTTTTTTGGGCATCTCGCCGTCGGGTGTTACAACGACTCTCTTTGCGTCGACGCTTGCCACGATACCGTCGGATTCCGAAAGGATTACCGTGCGCGAGTCGGTCGCCACTCTGCCTTCGATACCCGTGCCCACGAACGGAGCTTGGGTCTTCAGAAGCGGAACGCCCTGACGTTGCATGTTCGAACCCATCAACGCGCGGTTTGCGTCGTCGTGTTCGAGGAACGGGATAAGACCCGCCGCGACGGATACGAGCTGTTTCGGGCTTACGTCCATGTAGTCGACGTCCATCGGGTCGACTTCCGAAACTTCGTCGAAGTTTCTTGCGATTACCCTGCCGACAAGCTTGCCGTCCTTGATTTCGCTGCTCGCCTGCGCGATTGTCTTGCCCTCTTCCTCGTCCGCCGAAAGGTATTCGATTTTGTCGAGAACCTTGCCGTTTTCGACCTTGCGGTACGGCGTTTCGATGAAGCCGAATTCGTTGATTTTGGCGTAGCACGAAAGCGAGTTGATAAGACCGATATTCGGACCTTCAGGCGTTTCAATCGGGCAGATTCTGCCGTAGTGCGTTGCGTGAACGTCTCGGACTTCAAAGCCCGCGCGTTCGCGGCTCAAGCCGCCCTGACCGAGAGCCGAAAGACGGCGTTTGTGGGTCAGTTCCGAAAGCGGGTTGATTTGGTCCATAAACTGCGAGAGCTGGTTTCTCGCGAAGAAGTCGCGGATAACCGTAGTCATCGCCTTTGTGTTTACGAGACGCTGGATTGTCAGCGATTCCGCGTTCTGTTCCGAAGCGTTCATACGTTCGCGGACAATCTTTTCCGTGCGGGCAAGACCCGCCCTGCACTGGTTTGCGAGCAATTCGCCCGCCGTTCTTACGCGGCGGCTGCTCAAATTGTCGATGTCGTCGATAATGCCCTGCCCCTTCTTGAGTTTGCAGAGGTATTTCGTGCCCGCAACGATGTCTTCGCTTGTGAGAATGCGGGTTTCAAGCGGCGTGTTAAGACCAAGCTTCTGGTTGATTTTGAATCTGCCGACTCTGCCCAAGTCGTAACGCTTGGGGTCTTTGAGCGTGCGGCGGATGAGCGCGCGCGCGTTTTCGACGTTTACGGGTTCGCCGGGGCGCAGCTGCGTGTAGATGTACTTCAACGCGCCCTCTTCGTTCTTTGTCTTGTCCTTTTTGATTGCGCGGACGATTGCGCCGTCGTCGACGGTCGTGTCGATGACTTTAAATTCTTCGATGTTTGCCGCCTTGAACTTCTGAACCGCCATTGTCGTGAGCGTTTCGTACTGCTTGAGGAGCACGATGCCCTTGTCGGGGTCGGTAACAGGTTCGGCGAGAACGTATTGCGAGATGTTTTCCATCTGCAGTGCGCGCTTTACCGACATATCTTCCACTTCGTAGAAAAGCTTGACGATTTCGGGGTCGGAGCTGTGTCCGAGCGCGCGCAGAAGCGTGGTGATAAGGAACTTCCTGCGGCGACGGCGGCGGTCGATGTAGACGTAAAGCAGGTCGTTTTGGTCGAATTGTACTTCGACCCAAGTACCGCGGTCGGGGATGAGACGGAAAGAATAAAGCACCTTATCGGAGCTGTGCATTGTCTCTTCAAAACAGATACCGGGGCTGCGGTGCAACTGGCTGACGACCACGCGTTCGGCACCGTTTACGATGAAACTGCCGCTCTTGGTCATCATATTGATGTCGCCCATAAAAATGGTGTCTTCTTTTGTGGAGTCGCCCGAAACGAGGCGGAACTTCACGTGAAGGGCAACGGAGTATGTGGTGCTTTCCTTGATGCACTCAACTTCCGTCTGCTTCGGACCTACCAGTTCGTAGGATATATACTCAAGCTTGTGTTTTCCGTCGTAGCTTTCTATCGGGAATATCTCGCTGAAGACAGCGTGCAAACCCACCATTCTTCTCTTCGCGGGGGGTACGTCTTTTTGGAGAAAATCAGCATAGGAATTAAGCTGATTCTCAATGAGATTGGGAAGCGGTATTACTTCCTTGAGTTTTCCAAAGTTTATTCGCTCGGACATATTCTTGAGATTTGATTTGGGTTCGCCCTCTGCAAAATCCGCCCCCGCAATATCGCGCTATCGGACGCGGATTCAAAAGAACTTCTATATCCCCTTCTTTTGCGCTTCGGGATATTTTAAGCGGAAAAAGCGGACAGCCGCGATGCCGATATTACTCGGCACCGCGGGCTCTCCGCGAAAAGTATACTTGAAAGTTCAAGCGTCTTACTTGACTTCGACTTCGGCACCCGCGTCCTTGAGCTTCTTAGCCAGTTCTGCGGATTCGTCCTTGTTGACGCCTTCCTTGATTGTCTTCGGTGCGCCTTCGACGAGAGCCTTAGCTTCGGCCAAGCCCAAGCCAGTGATTGCACGGACTTCCTTAATGACCGCAATCTTCTTGGCGGGGTCAACCGCTTTGAGGATAACGTCGAACGAGTCCTTTTCTTCAACGGCCGCCGCGCCGCCGTTGCCGGCTACTACTGCTACGGGAGCAGCTGCGCTTACGCCCCATTTTTCTTCGAGCTCCTTGACGAGAGCTGCTGCGTCAACGACTGTGAGTGCGCTGAGCCATTCGATAACCTGATCTTTTGTGATGTCTGCCATTTTTATTTTCTCCTTTGAACTCTTGGCATCCCTTTCGGAATAATTAAGAGGTTTCTCCTCCCAAGGGTGTTCTTTAGTTGTTTGTTTTTGCGTCCGCCGAATATGCAAACTTATGCGGCGGACAAAATTGTTTTTTCTTCAAATTCGGGACGAATCCGAAACCGAACGCGCCCCGAGTTGTGTTCGAAACTACGCCTGCGCTTCCGCTTCTGCGGGTGCGCCGCCTTCCTTCTCGAGCTTGCAGAATATGACGCGAACCATCTGGCTTGCGGGTGTATTGAGCAACGAGAGGAACTTTGCGCGGAGTTCGGGAAGGCTCGGGAGGCTGCCGAGGTATTCAACTTCTTCCTTCGACATAACCTTCTCGCCCATAATGCCGAGCTTGATTGTCGAATTTTCGCGGGTCTTGAAGAATGTCGAAACGGCCTTTGCAACTGCCGCCGGATCTTCGCCGCCCGTGATTACGCCCGTCTGACCTTCGAGAACTGCGTCCATCGACGGCAGGTTGAGTTCCTTTGCCGCGATTTTGATAATCGAGTTCTTTGCAACGTGGTATTCCGCGCCGACTGCCGCAAGAGCTTTGCGCAATTCAGCCGCGTCCGCTACTTTTACGCCCGTGAAGCTGACGAGGAAAACGTGCCCCGCCGACGACAGGCGATTACGAGCTTCTTCTACGAGAAATTTCTTTTCGGGTCTCATTGTGAAAAACTCTCCTTATTGTGCAACTGCAACTTCGCTCAGCGCAATCTTAACGCTGGGGCTCATTGTCGAGCTGATTGCGATTGAATTGATGAACTTGCCCTTGATGACTTCGGGGCGCGCCGCTACAACGCTGTCGAGAACGACCTTTGCGTTTTCAGCGAGCTTGTCCGCCGCAAAGCTGCGCTTGCCGACTACAACGCTCATATTCGAAGTTTTGTCCATCTTGAATTCTACACGACCCGCTTTGACTTCCTTGATAGCCGCGGCAACGTCGTCCGTTACCGTGCCGCTCTTGGGATTGGGCATCAAGCCCTTCGGACCGAGAACGCGGGCAACCTTGCGGACTTCCTTCATCGCCGATGTCGTCGAAATTGCGACGTCGAAATCGAGGAATCCTTCGGAAACTTCCTTGATGAGGTCTTCAAAACCCGCCTTGTCTGCGCCTGCCGCCAGAGCCGCTTCGGGATTTTCCGTGAAGACGATTACTCTGACCTTCTTGCCGCTGCCGTTGGGCAGACGAACCGTTCCGCGCACCATTTGCGTGCTCTGTTTGGGGTCGACATTCAGGCGGAAGGAAAGTTCCACCGTTTCGTCGAACGCAGCTTTCGGCATTGCCTGCAGCGCGTCTACGGCTTCCTTCAACGAGAGTGCCGCTTTCGGCGCGGCTTCAGCCGCTTTCTGGTATCTTTTGCTTCTTTTAACCATTGACTTTTTTCTTTTGTCTCCTGCTTTTTTGCAGTGCGGTTTTATTGTTGTTGTCTTACGAATTTCGCGCCCGCCCCATTCGAGACCGACGCGAAAGTTCGAAATAAAAGATTAGTCCACAACGTCGATACCCATCGAACGTGCCGTGCCTTCGATAATCTTGGCCGCCTGTTCGGGGCTTGTCGCGTTGAGGTCTTTTTCCTTAATCTTGACGATTTCCTTAATCTGCGCGCGCGTTACTTTGCCGACCTTGTCGACATTGGGCTTTGCGCTTGCGGTTTCAATCTTCGCCGCTTTCTTGAGCAGAACTGCCGCCGGCGGGGACTTGAGGACAAACGTGAACGACTTGTCCTGATAAACGGAGATGACTACGGGCAGAATCATACCCGCTTGGTCCTTCGTCTTGGCGTTGAATTCCTTACAGAATCCCATAATGTTTACGCCCGCCGCGCCGAGTGCGGGGCCTACGGGAGGAGCCGGATTGGCTGCGCCCGCGGGGAGCTGCAACTTAATTTCTTTTACTACTTTCTTTGCCATTTTGGTTGTCTTTTCTTATAAGAATTTACTACTGCTTGAGGCTGTGCGTAAAATTGTTTTCTACTCCGCGGCATCGACCCTCGAAACCTGCGAGTATTCAAGCTCAACGGGGGTGAATCTGCCGAACATCGACACGCTTACGCGCAGCTTGCCGCGCTCCGCGTCGACTTCTTCTATCACGCCCGTCGAACCGAGGAAAGGCCCTTCGTTTATCTTTACCGATTCGCCTACGTTGAAGCTGATTTTCGGTCTTTCCGCGCCTTCGGGCTGGTTCATCTGCGCCTTGATTCTTTCGACTTCGGCGGGGCGCAACGCCACGGGGCGTTCACCGCCCATAAAATTCAAAACGCCGTTGATTCCGCGTACGAAATACCACGGTTTTTCCAAAAAGTTTTCGTTGTCGTCGTAAAGTTTTACGCGAACGAATATATAGCCGGGGTAAAGTTTGCGGGCGCGCGTTATTTTGTTGCCGTTCTTGATTTCGGAAACGCGTTCTTCGGGCATCAAAATGTCTTCTTTGGAAATGTACGCGCCCATATCTTCAACGTCAATCATATGCTTGAGCGTTTCGACAACTTTCTTTTCCATATTGGAGCGCGTCTGAACGGCGTACCACTTGGCTGTGCTCTGCGATTCCGATTCCATATTCAGCCCGACTTACTTTCCGCCTTTGACAAACCACGTCAACAAATCGACGACATTGTAAATGGCAAAGTCCGCAAGGGCGACAAACGCTCCGAGCAGACCCAACGCAACAAATACCACTATCACCGAGTTGACAAGTTCGGGTCGAGTAGGCCACGAAGATTTCTTTAACTCGACAACCATTTCCTGATAGAATTGTCTGATTTTGCTGAATGGATTGGTCATTTTTCTTGTTCGGCGAAACCGCCTGTTTTGTGTGCTTTTCGTTGAACAACAGGGAAGGAGGGACTCGAACCCCCAACACACGGTTTTGGAGACCGTTGCTCTACCAATTGAACTACTTCCCTAAATGTTCTTTTCTGTTCGACCGCGCCGCGGTTTGGGCGGCACGGATTCGAACGGCAAAGCCGAAAGGCGCAAAGCCCTTCGGCGTGCGTATGCTTAATTAAGCAATGATTTCCGAGATACGGCCTGCACCGATTGTGCGACCACCTTCACGGATAGCGAAACGCTGACCTTTTTCCATAGCGATGGGCTTCTGGAGGTCGATTTCGATGGAGAGGTTGTCACCGGGCATAACCATTTCGACACCTTCGGGGAGTTTGCAAACACCCGTAACGTCGGCAGTACCGAAGAAGAACTGCGGGCGGTAGTTGGTGAAGAACGGAGTGTGGCGGCCGCCTTCGTCCTTGGTGAGGACGTAGATTTCAGCCTTGGCCTTCGTGTGGGGAGTAATCGAACCGGGCTTTGCGATAACCTGACCGCGCTGTACTTGGTTCTTTTCGATACCACGGAGGAGGAGACCAACGTTGTCGCCAGCCTGACCTTCGTCGAGGAGCTTGCGGAACATTTCGACGCCTGTAACAGTCGTCTTCTTGGTGTCGCCCAGACCGATGATTTCAACTTCGTCGCCAACGTGGATTTTGCCGCGTTCGATACGACCGGTTGCAACAGTACCACGACCGGTGATCGAGAATACGTCTTCAACCGACATCATGAAGGGCTTGTCAACGGGACGTTCGGGTTCGGGGATTTCCGCGTCGATAGCATCCATCAACTGGTTGATGCTGTTTACGCCGAATTCCGTACCTTCGAGCGCGCCGAGAGCCGAACCGCGGATAATCGTGGTTTCGTCGCCCGGATACTGGTACTTGTTGAGGAGGTCGCGGACTTCCATTTCAACGAGCTCGAGGAGTTCGGGGTCGTCGAGGAGGTCGCACTTGTTGAGGAAAACAACGATTTTCGGAACGCCGACCTGACGAGCGAGCAGGATGTGTTCGCGAGTCTGGGGCATCGGGCCGTCCGCCGCGCTGACAACGAGGATTGCGCCGTCCATCTGGGCAGCACCCGTGATCATGTTCTTGACGAAGTCCGCGTGTCCGGGGCAGTCAACGTGCGCATAGTGGCGCGTGGGAGTTTCGTACTCGACGTGCGCGACAGCGATAGTAACAGTCTTGGAAGCGTCGCGAACAGTGCCGCCCTTAGCAATGTCCTGATAGGACTTAAATTGAGCCAGGCCCTTGTCCGACTGAACCTTCAAGATTGCGGTCGTGAGTGTAGTTTTACCATGGTCGATGTGACCGATGGTGCCTACGTTTACGTGTGGTTTCGTTCTGACGAATGATTCTTTCGACATGGTTCTTTCGGTTTTATTTTTTAGGTTTGATTGATGACTTTCAAGAGCGAGCCCCAGAGCGGATTTGAACCGCCGACCCCGTCCTTACCAAGGACGTGCTCTGCCAACTGAGCTACCGGGGCGACACTTAAAAGCCGCCAGTTGTCTGGCGTTTTTTAATTTGAAAGGGACAAGTTATGAATCGCCCACCCCCGCTCGTCAACACTTTTTTTAAAAAAAGTAAAAAAAGCAGGCTGCAGCCGCAAGGCGGTGGAACTTCGGGCGTGAATCGCGACGGTAGGAGTTGTAGAATGAAAAATGAATAATGAAAAATGAATAATGAATAATTGGGGTTTGCGCTGCTTTGCAGACAAACCCTATACACTCACAGGTGTAGCCCGTTGCCTCAATAGCTACCGAACGCAATGTAAAACCGAATGGTTACCTAAAAAAACAAAACCCAATATCACCGTCCGAAACCATCCACACTCCGAAAGGCAACCTAAAGCAGGCTGCAGCCTGCACGGCTACGGAACTTCGTTCCTACTTGTGATACTTCGGCGCGACTATAGTCGCGCCTTTTCCCGACAAGCCCGTATTGCCTGCGGCAATAACTTTCCTTTCGGAAAAATCCGCAAACAAGGTAATACCGAAAGGTAAACCTAAAAAAAGAAACCCACTATCACCGTCCGAAGCCACCCACACTCAGAAAGGCAACCTAAAAAATAAAATCTAAAACACATCGCGCGACCACAGTCGCGCCCTAAAATAAAAAACCTCTCAACAATCCGCAAACTCCACAGCGGGGTTCTGCGGGGTACGGTTTGGCGCACAGGCAAGGCTCGCACAGAAAACGAAGGGAGGCTGTACTGAAGTACTGCCCCCCTTTGCTTTTCGCGCAAGACTTGGCTGTGCACCAAACAAGTCCCGCAGGTTCCCGCTACAACATCTTGAAAAAGTCGTTGCCCTTGTCGTCTACTAGGATGAAGGCAGGGAAATCGACAACATCAATCTTCCAAATCGCCTCCATCCCCAACTCGGGATACTCAAGCAACTCAACCTTCTTGATGTTCTCCTTAGCCAAAAGTGCGGCAGGCCCGCCAATCGAACCGAGATAGAAACCGCCGTGCTTCTTGCAGGAATCGGTTACAACCTGCGAACGATTGCCCTTGGCAATCATAATCATACTACCGCCATTGGACTGGAATAAGTCAACATAGGGGTCCATACGACCCGCAGTCGTCGGACCGAACGAACCCGACGGCATACCCTCGGGAGTCTTCGCAGGCCCAGCATAGTAAATCGGATGATCCTTTATATACTGGGGAAGACCTTCGCCCTTGTCGAGACGCTCCTTGAGCTTGGCATGGGCAATGTCGCGCCCTACAATAATCGTGCCCGAAAGCTTCAAACGGGTCTTGACGGGATACTTCGTAAGCTCGGCAAGAATCTCCTTCATCGGACGGTTGAGGTCGATGGCAACCGCACCGTCGGCAGTGTTCACACTCTTGTATTCGGCGGGAATGTATTTCGCGGGGTCGGTTTCGAGCTGCTCGAGCCAAATGCCGTCCTTGTCGATTTTCGCCTTCATGTTGCGGTCGGCGGAACAGGAAACGCCCAAGCCAATCGGGCAGCTTGCACCGTGGCGCGGCATACGGATTACGCGGACATCGAGGGCGAAATTCGCGCCGCCGAACTGCGCGCCGATACCGAGCTTGCGGGTCTCCTCAAGCAGACGCTTTTCAAGCTCGACGTCGCGGAATGCGTGCCCGAGCTTGTTGCCCTGCGTGGGCAGATTGTCGAGATACTTTACCGACGCAAGCTTTACATTCTTGAGGTTCGCCTCGGCACTCGTACCGCCGATTACCCAAGCGATGTGATAGGGAGGACACGCGGCAGTTCCCAAGCCCTTCATCTTCTCAATCATAAACGGGAGCAGACGCTCGGGCGTGAGAATCGCCTTGGTCTCCTGATAGAGATAGGTTTTGTTCGCCGAACCGCCGCCCTTTGCGACAAACAGGAAGTTGTAGGAATCGGAATTCGTGGCGTAAATGTCGATTTGCGCGGGGAGGTTGCACTTGGTGTTTACCTCGTCCCACATCGTAAGCGGCGCATTCTGCGAGTAGCGCAAGTTTTCCTGCGTGTAGCAGTCGTAAACGCCCTTCGACAAATATTCCTCATCTTCGACGCCCGTCCAAACGCGCTGACCTTTTTTTGCGACAATCGTGGCAGTGCCGGTGTCCTGACAGAACGGCAACTTGCCCATCGCGGCGACCTCCGCATTGCGGAGCATCGTGAGGGCTACACTCTTGTCGTTGTCGCTTGCCCCGGGGTCTTTGAGAATCTTCGCCACAAGCTCGAGGTGCGCGGGACGCAGGAAGAAAGAGACGTCGCGCATTGCGGTGCGCGCGAGAAGCGCGAGACCTTCGGGATCGATTTTGAGGATTTTCTCCCCGTTAAAATCGACGGTTGAAACATAGTCCTTCGTCAGCAGGCGATACTTTGTGTCGTCCTTGCCGAGGGGAAACATTTTCTGATATTCAAACGGTACTGTTGCCATAGGTTTTTTAGGTGTGAATTTTCAAAATATGAAAAAATCGAAATCTTTTTACAAGACAAAAGAACGCCCCGCAAACGGCGGGTATTTTGTTGAACTTTTCGAAATTATCGGATTTTGTGCAGATATGAAGAAATTCGTTTTTGCAATTTGCGCAATGCTTCCGCTCGTTTCGGCGGCGGAGAAAAACAGAATCGCGGGAACGCTCATACCGTCCGACGGCGGCGCGGCGGCGGTCGAAAACACAGGCGGGAAAAATTATACCGTATCGGTAAAATTCGACCTTTCGAAAATCGCGGGCAAAGACATAAACTCGGCACGGCTCGCCGCACTCTGCGAAATGTCGGGCGGACAAAAGACAAGCCCGTCGCTGACCGTATCGCACAAGGGGCGCGAGTTCGACGCAACGACGCTTGTCGGCGCGGGAAAAATTCAGGAAACGCGCATCGACGTTTTCGACATCGTAAAAGCCGCAATCGCAAACGGCGAGAAATCGGCGGAGTTTAAAATTTTCTCGAAATGCCCCGCAGACTCCGCCCCGAAAGTCGAAATCAAACACGCCGCAATCGTGGCGGTCGACGGCGAAGACCGATACGAACTTGCCGACGCACTCACGCCCGTTTTCGGCGGCGGAAAAATGCGCGGCGAATCGGTGTTCCCGCTCGGCGGCGAAGACGGCTCTGAGGCAAAGGCAAGGCTGCTTTTCGCGCCCAAGAAAATCGACGCGGCATACACCTACCGCGACGGGAAAAAGACAGCCCTCAAAGAGGGAACGGACTTCAAAATTTCGGGCGACACGGTCGAATTTTTGCGCGGCGGCGCGGTTCGCGAAATTCCCTACTCGGAAATTTATTCGGACAATCGGGACGAATTGAAAAAATTCGGCAGCTGCTTCTTTTTCGAAAATCTCGGCAAATACGCGTTCTTTTCGGAGGGCGCATGGTTCCATCAAAGACAAATATATTTCGATTATTCATACGACGGACAATCCGATTTTATTTTGCCGAAACGCGCCCCGAAATCGCTCGAAAAGACAATGCGGCTGCTGAAGTCGGGCAAGCCCGTGAAAATCGTGCTCTACGGCGACAGCATCTCGGCGGGCGCAAACGCCACATTCCGCGACGACTTTCCGCCGTTCTCGCCGACCTGGGCGCAGATTATCGAAAAATCGCTGCGCAAAACATACGGCAAAAACGTAAAACTCGTAAACCGCGCGCTCGGCGGCACGACAATCGGTTGGGGCGAAAGAAACATCGAAAACCTCGTCCTGCCCGACAAGCCCGACCTCGTAATCCTCGCATTCGGAATGAACGACATCTGCAAGCCCGAAGTGCGCCGCGAAACGCTCGAAAAAATGATGGGTAAAGTCCGCGCGAAAAATCCGAACGCCGAATTTATCATCGTAAGCTCGATGCGCGCAAATCCGCTCTGGAGCAAGTCGATGGCGATTCAGGACAAATACCCCGAAGTCGACAAAAGCTTCGAATGCGAGTCGGTCGCGGTCGCAAACGTGCGCGCCGCGCACGATGCGCTTCTCGAAAAGAAACGGTACATCGATATGACGGGAAACAACGTCAACCACCCGAACAAATTTCTGATAAACGTCTACGCGCAGACGATACTAAAGCTTCTCGAAAAATAAATGCGCAAACATAAAAAAATCCGCGAATCGCCGAAAACGTTCGCGGATTTTTTTTGCGTCTGCGCGCTAAACCTTCAGATATATTTTGTGTTTGTACATATACAAAAGCAGGGAAAAAATCACTAAATACTGACAGCAGTTTATCAGAAACGGGTAGTAGTCTATTCCGCCGAAAACAAGCCGTTCCTCAAGACCGTATAGCAACGAACGCGGAATCGAACGAAAATCCACCACGGAAGAAACCGTATACGCAAATATCGAATTCATTCCGTAAATCTTGAGCCACCACAACCACTTGAGCCCGCCGCGGCAGTCAATCAAATAGTAGAATATCGCCATCGCCGCGACGCAAAGTCCGCCGCTGTAAAGCGTCATCGAACTCGACCAAATCTTTTTGATTATCGGCATTTGAATTTCCAACAACAAACCGCCAGCTATCAACGCTACCGAAAACAACAGAAGCCTTTTGACATTTGCAATCTTGTCCGCGCCGCGCATTATGCAGCCCGAAAACGCCCCGAGCATAACGGTTATGCCGAAATTCAGAGAGCTTACAATCCAAGTGTAGTGGTAGTTCGGCGAGGCAACCCATTGCCCGTTTTTCAAACTCACACCGTCGCGGAAACGCCCCATCAAAAGCTTGTCGACCTTTTCGGCAAAATTGCCGTCAGGCGTGAAATCGCCCCCGAACGTCATCAACGCCCATCCGACGGCAAATATCAGAACCGCCCAGACGATGCGCCCCCTCGTCTTGAAATTCAGAAAAACCAGTGCGGTTATCAGATAGCCGACGGCTATTGACTGAAGCGTATTCGAGTAGAATTTAAACTTGTCGGGATTGAACGAAAGCAAGCCGCCCTGAACAACCATCCCGAGTAAGAAAAGCAAAAACACGCGCCTTAGAATGCGGATGTACGATGCGGCAGACGCACCATACTTGTGCAGCGAAAACGGAATCGCCGCCCCCGACATAAACAAAAACAGCGGCATAATCAAATCCCAGAAGCGAAAGCCATCCCACTGGCAATGCGTCAACTGCGTTTTGAAAAATTCCGCCGCCGCGCCCTCCCCGAAACACGAACGACTCAGCAACCAAAAAAGCAACGGCTGAAAACATACCAGAACAAATATGTCCAACCCGCGCAATACATCGAGCGATTCCAGCCGTCTGCCGACATTCTCCGCCATATTTCCTCCCATCTACAATCAAATCAAATTCCGCTATATCGAAATCTGATACTGGTCTTTCGCGAAGTTGCGCAGGGCAAAAAGCGACTTCTTCATCTCCATCTCCTCGAGAAAATGTATTATCTCGTCGAAGTCGGGAGTCTTCGACGGCGCAAGCGGAACGTCGAGCGAAGTGTCGAGCGTTACGAGCGCGAGATTGCGGCGCAGAATGTCGGCGGAATCGGCTACGACCTTGCGGAAACGCTCGGGCTTTATCCAGTCGGCGCGGCGGATGAGCGTTTCGATGTCGCCGAAATCCTTGAGCCACTTGGCGGCGGTCTTCGGACCGACCCCGTCGATTCCGGGGATGTTGTCGGCAGTGTCGCCGATGAGCGCGAGATACGCGGGAATCTGCGACGGTACAACCCCGAACTTGGTCTTGACACCGACCGAATCAAGCTCGGTCCACTCCTTCATGCGCGGCTTGGGCGGAAGAAGCTGGCGGATGTTCGGCGAAACAAGCTGCGCGAAATCTTTGTCGGCACTTACGACCGCAACGGAATGCCCCTGCGCCTTGAGGGAAACGGCGGCACTGCCGAGCAGGTCGTCGGCTTCGATTCCCTCCGATTCGGTAGGCTCGAAGCCGAAAATCTCGCACAGATATTTCATCTGCGGAATCTGCCTGCGGAAATTTTCGGGAGCTTCGGAACGGTTCGCCTTGTACTGCGGGAAAATTTCGAGATGCCGCTTGGAACCGCCCCTGTCGAAAAATACGGCGGTGGAATGCGGCGTATCCGACGACGAAAGCTTGAGCAGACTCGCGAAAAACGCGTGCAACGCACCCGTCGGGAAACCGTCCGAACGCGAAAGGTCGGGCATCGCATAGAAACAGCGGAACGCCAAATTGTAGCCGTCAATCAAATAGTACTTCATAAATTACAAATTAACAAATTTTATCATTGAAAGATATTCCAAGCAAACCAACACTCGCGCGCGAAATAGACCAACGCCAACGCCAGCGCAAGAAGCAGGAGCTTGCGCACCGACTTCCAAACCTCGCCGCGAATCTGGTACTTGCCGGTCTCGCCCGACGAACGGCGGCGAAACCCGTCGAGCGGGTCGGAAGGACGCACAGACTTTGCGTTCTTTACAACAAAAACCCTTTTCCGCCGAAAAAACATAACGATATTTTCCCCGAACAATAAAACAGTTGCAAGACGATTTTTTAGAGACGAAGTTCAGCGTTTAGTATAGACGCTGAAAGAACAACAAGAATCGCGACGATAGGAGCTGTAGAATTAAAATGAATAATGAATGAATTTTTGCGTTTATAAATAGACGCAAAAAGAACAACA
>URJY01000021.1 GCA_900548275.1 uncultured Opitutales bacterium
TAGAGTGCCGTTCAGGCGGTGGCTTTGCGAATGGCTCAGGGTTCGCAGCGTACTTAACGTACGCGTGCGGTCTGCATAAGTTCGAAAAACGCTACGGGCGTTCGCGGAGAAAAAACAAATCTTATCCCCGAAAACGCCCTAAAAAACTTCTGCGCTCCAGCGCACACTATTTAGGAACGTTAGAGTGCCGTTCAGGCGGTGGCTTTGCGAATGGCTCAGGGTTCGCAGCGTACTTGACGTACGCGCGAAGTCTGAGACATTCGTGAAACACCGCATCAACGGTGCTATAACGTTCCGTCTTAGTATCGGTAATGCGAAGGTTTATACGGACCTTCTACGGAGACGCCTATGTACGCCGCCTGCTTCTTCGTCAACTTCGTCAATTTCGCCCCGAGCTTTTCCAAGTGCAACCTTGCAACCTCTTCGTCGAGATGCTTGGGGAGAATGTAGACCTTGTTTTCGTACTTGTCGCGGTTCGCCCACAAATCCATCTGGGCAAGAGTCTGGTTCGAGAACGAATTGCTCATCACGAAAGACGGGTGCCCCGTGGCGCAACCGAGATTTACAAGCCTGCCCTCGGCCAAGAGGAATATCGACCTGCCGTCGGGGAACGTGTACTTGTCGACCTGCGGCTTGATGTTCGTGCGCTTAATCTTCGGATAAGCCTGCAACTTGGCGACCTGAATTTCGCTGTCGAAGTGCCCGATGTTGCAAAGGATGGCTTGGTCCTTCATCTTCTTCATATGGTCGATTGTGATGATGTCGCAGTTGCCAGTCGTGGTTACGTAAATGTCGGCAAGCGGCAAAGCGTCCTCGACGGTTACGACGCGGTAGCCCTCCATCGCCGCCTGCAACGCGCAGATGGGGTCGATTTCCGAAACGAGAATCGTCGCGCCCAAGCCCTTGAGAGCCTGCACGCAGCCCTTGCCTACGTCGCCGTAGCCGCAGACGAGCGCAACCTTGCCAGCAATCATAACGTCGGTCGCGCGCTTGATGCCGTCGACGAGCGATTCGCGGCAGCCGTAGATGTTGTCGAATTTGCTCTTGGTTACGGAGTCGTTGACGTTGATGGCGGGGACGAGCAGACGCTTGTCTTCGACCATCTGGTAGAGGCGGTGCACGCCCGTGGTCGTCTCTTCGGAAACGCCCTTGAGCTCGGCAACGACATTGTGCCAGTGGTTCTTGTCGCTCTTGTAGATTTTCTTGAGGAGCTTTTTGATTACCTCCTCTTCGTGCGAGTCGGATGGCGAATCCACCCACTTGTCGCCGTTTTCAAGCTCGTAGCCCTTGTGGATAAGGAGCGTTGCGTCGCCGCCGTCGTCTACAATCAGCTGCGGGCCCTTGCCGTTGCTCCAAGTCAGGGCACGGTATGTGCATTCCCAATAGTCTTCGAGCGATTCGCCCTTCCACGCGAACACGGGCACGCCCGCCTTTGCGATTGCCGCCGCCGCGTGGTCCTGAGTCGAGAAGATGTTGCAGCTTGCCCAACGCACGTCCGCGCCGAGAGCCTTGAGCGTTTCGATGAGAACCGCCGTCTGGATTGTCATATGCAGCGAGCCGCTCACACGCACGCCCTTGAGGGGCTTCTTGGGCGCGTACTTTTCGCGGATTGCGATAAGACCGGGCATTTCGTGCTCGGCGATGTCGATTTCTTTTCTGCCCCAAGCGGCAAGCTTGATGTCGGCGATTTTGTATTCCTGTTTTTTCATAAATTTTATTTTTCGATGTACGGCGTTGAAGTACCGCCTTGTTTGATTTTTGTCGGGGTTCGGAGCTTCAATCCGAAAAAACAAAAAACGCGCCGCCGAAAATACCGCGACGCGTTTGCGGGTTGAAAACTATTTGGAAGCCGCCTTTTTGAGGGCTTCGGCCTTGTCGGTCTTTTCCCACGGAAGGTCGGACTTTGTAAAGTGCCCGTAATTGGTTGTCTTTTTGTAGATGGGAGCGAGAAGCCCGAGCTGCTTTACGATGTCGGCGGGCTTGAAGCTGAAGACCTTGCGCACCGCCTTTTCGATTGCCTCGTCGGAAACCTTGCCCGTGCCGAACGTTTCGATTGCGATGCTGAGCGGCTGGGGATAGCCGATTGCGTATGCGACCTGAATTTCGCACTTGTCGGCGAGCTTTGCCGCAACGATGTTCTTTGCCACCCAACGGCACATGTATGCCGCCGAACGGTCCACCTTGCTGGGGTCCTTGCCCGAGAACGCGCCGCCGCCGTGGCGACCGTAGCCGCCGTACGAGTCGACGATAATCTTGCGACCCGTAAGACCCGAGTCTCCCTGAGGCCCGCCGACAACGAAGTTGCCCGTGGGGTTGACGAGGAACTTTGTGTTTTTCGTCAGAAGCTTTTTGGGCAGAACTTTCTTTACGACCTTTTCGACGATGTAGTCTTTAATCGTCTTGTGGTCGACGCCCGCCGCGTGCTGAGTGGAAACTACGACGTTTTCGATGTATGCGGGCTTGCCGTTTTCGTACGCAACCGCAACTTGGCTTTTGCAGTCGGGACGAAGCCACTTGGGACCCTTGCCGCTTTTGCGCTGTTTTGCAAGTTCCGTCAAAATTCTGTGGGCGAACATAATCGCCGCGGGCATATACTCGGGCGTTTCGTTTGTGGCGTAGCCGAACATAATGCCTTGGTCGCCCGCGCCCTGTTCCGAAGTTTCCTTGCCCTTCGCCTTGCGCGCGTCCACGCCCTGCGCGATGTCGGGCGACTGTTTCGTGAGCAGGTTGGTAACGAAAACCTTGTCGGCGTGGAATACGTCGTCGTCGTTGGTATAGCCGATTTCGCGTATCGCCTTTCTGACGATTTTCTCGTAGTCGAGATTCGCCTTTGTGGTGATTTCGCCCGCGATTACTACGCAGTTGCTCTTTACGAGCGTTTCGCAGGCAACACGGCTGAACTTGTCCTGTTCGAGGCATGCGTCGAGCACGCTGTCGGAGATGTAGTCAGCCACTTTGTCGGGATGTCCTTCGCCGACCGATTCGGATGAGAATACGTAATTGTCTATCATAAATGCGGAAAAAGTTATGTTAATTATTTAACGGTTCAAGCAAAATCGGCTTAATACGATTTCGCGAAAATCGCGCGGTACTTTGCGGGACGCCCCGTGAATATGCACTTTTCGCCCTTGGGTTCGCCGCCCTCGAGCGGTATGCAGCGCACGGTTACGCGCAAATCCCTGCGGAGCATATCCTCGACCTCCTCGCTGCCGTCGTAGTCGGCGACAGCAAATCCGCCGTGGATTTCGGGCTTCTTTTCGTTCTTCGGGGTGAAGTAGGCGTAGAAGTCGTCTTTCGACGAAATTTCGGTCGTGTTTTCGTCGCGGTATTTCTTTGCGCGGGCGAAAAGGTTGTCCTGCATTTCCTGAAGCAGTGCGGCGATGTTTCCGACGAATTCGGCGCGGGCAACCGACTTCTTTTCGCCCGTGTCGCGGCGCGCCACAAACAGCGAGTCGGAAGCGATGTCGCGCGGGCCCACTTCGACGCGGAGCGGAACTCCCTTCTTGACCCAGCCCCACATTTTTTCGCCGCCGCGCAGGTCGCGCGCGTCAATCGAAACCTTGACGGGTCTGCCGCAGTATGTCTTTTCTTCAAGCTCCTTCCTGAGATTGTCGCAGTAGGCGAGAACGTTTGCGCGCTCCTCCTCCTTGTGGAGAACGGGCAGAATCACAACGTGAAGCGGCGCAAGGCGCGGGGGCAGAACAAGACCGTCGTCGTCGGAATGGGTCATTACCATACCGCCGATAAGACGCGTGGAAACGCCCCAACTTGTCGTCCAAGCGTATTCCTGCGCCCCCGATTCGGAAAGGTATTTGATGTTGCTTGCCTTTGCGAAGTTCTGCCCCAAGAAGTGCGACGTGCCCGCCTGCAACGCCTTTCTGTCCTGCATCATCGCCTCGATGCAATAGGTTGCAACGGCTCCGGGGAATTTTTCGCCCTCGGTCTTTCTGCCGCAGACTACGGGCATTGCCATATAGTCCTGCGCGAAAGTTGCGTAGACGCCGAGCATTTTTTCGGTCTCGGCTTCCGCCTCCTCTTTCGTGGCGTGGGCGGTGTGCCCCTCCTGCCAGAGGAATTCGGCGGTGCGCAGGAAAAGGCGCGTGCGCATTTCCCAACGGACTACGTTTGCCCACTGGTTCACCAAAATCGGCAGGTCGCGGTACGACTGCACCCAGCGCGAGTACATTTCGCCGATGATTGTCTCGGAAGTCGGGCGGACGATGAGCGGCTCTTCGAGGGGCGATGCGGGCACGAGCTTGCCCTCCGAATTAAGCTCGAGTTTCGAGTGCGTTACGACCGCGCATTCCTTTGCGAAACCCTCGACGTGTTCCGCCTCCTTTTCGAGATAGCTCACGGGGATGAAGAGCGGGAAATAGGCGTTTGTGTGCCCCGTGTCCTTGAACATTTTGTCGAGGCAGCCCTGCATATTTTCCCAAAGGCTGTAGCCCCACGGCTTGATGACCATACAGCCGCGGACGGGACTGTTTTCAGCCAAATCCGCCGCCTTGATTACTTGTTGATACCACTCGGGGTAGTCCTGAGCCCGCGTAGGCTCTATTGCCGTTCTCTTTTCTTTAGCCATATAAAAAAATTTTGTCTCCACGATACACCAAGCGGAGCATTTTACAACACTAAAACAAGCGCGCGGCAACTGCGGTTGAACCGCGCTACAAATCGGAATCGAGCGACGTTCCGAAGCGGATTGCGTCGCTGCCGAATTTCTCCCTGATTTTATAGAATGCGCTTTCGGCTTTTTCGTTGCGTTTGTCGGTTTCGGGCGGCGGGGCGAAGAGGTCGCCCTGTACGGGGGTGTCGGCGGCGGTCAGCGAAGAGCCGGTTATGCCGAGCATACGGACGGGGGCGGACAAATCCCAGTTGTCGCGCACGAGTTTTTCGGCGGTTTCGATGAGTTCGCGCCGCGAGTTCACGGGCTTGTCGAGACGCATCTGGCGAGTCATATACGAGAAGTCCGCCCCTTTGACCACCGCGTGGACAACCCAGCATTTCAGGTTGTCGCGCATAAGGCGGCGGGCGACTTTTTCGGCGACGGCTTCAAGCCCCGCGCGGATGTCGGCAAGCCCGTAGAGGTCGCGCCTGAAGGTTATCGAATTGCCCACCGACTTGGCTTCATCCTCCTCTCCGTAGTAGGCTACGGGCGAATTTTCCTCGCCCCGCGCCGCGGCGAGCAGGTCTTTGCCGAACTTGCCGAAGCGGCGTACGACGAATTTTTCGTCGGCGTGCGCGAGGTCGCCGATGGTGCGGATTCCCATTCGGCGCAGGGTTTCGACGGTCGAACGCCCCACGAAAAGCATATCGCCCACGGGCAGTTTGTGGATTATTGTTTCGACCTGTTCGCGCCCGAAAACGGTTGTGGCGTCGGGCTTTTTGTAGTCGCTGCCGAGTTTTGCGAAAGTCTTGTTGAACGACACGCCCACCGACACGGTAAGCCCCAGTTCCGTCTTGACCGTTTCGCGGATTTTGTCGGCTATCTCCGCGCCGCCGCCGAAGAGCGAGAGCGAAGCGGACACGTCGAGTCAAGACTCGTCTATGCCGAACGGTTCGATTCTGTCGGTAAAGCGCGCGTAGATTGCGTTTACCCTGCGCGAGTACTCGGCGTATTTTTCGTGGTGCGGCTCGAGCAGTACGAGGTCGGGGCACTTGCGCTTGGCGCGGAAAATGGGCTCGCCCGTGCTCACGCCGAACTTTTTTGCGGCTTCGTTTTTTGCGAGGATTATTCCGTGGCGCAATTTGGGGTCGCCGCAAACCGCCATCGGCTTGCCGCCTATTTCGGGGTGCGAAAGGGCTTCGACGGACGCGTAAAATCCGTTGAGGTCGCAGTGCAGAATTGTCCTGTCGCGTTCCATTTGTTTTTTTTCGGCGGTTTGTATAATCCCATAAAATTCGGGTCGGCTTTCAACAAATTTTCGAAAAAATTTTCCTTTTTGCATTTTTGTGAGAAAAATATCTTGACTTCCCTCAATTTTTCATTTTGATTGCGCATAAATTTGAACAAATCGAATTTCTCATGTGTGTTGGGTGTCGTCGTGGTGAAAACTGCGGCGACATCTTCTTTTTTGTAAAATCGGCATTCGAAAACCCGAGCCTGCCGCAAAGTCCGATTCGGTTTGTCCGTCCGCCGACGGAATCCGACGGGTCGGCGGCTCGGTAAAAGGCGCGCCGCGCGGGCGCAGCCCTCCCCTTTTTTTCTTGCAAGGGGGGATTTTTTTTTAGAGATTTCGCCAATGGAAGGAATACCGCCAATCAAACCTTTTTTGGACAGACTCGCCGACTTGGACGCCAAAATGGCAGAGCCGGATTTTTACAACGACCAACGCGCCGCAAGCGCAGTCTCGCGCGAACACCAGCAGCTCACCAAGCTCAAAGAACTTTACGAACAACTCGACAACGACCTTAAACAAATAGGCGAAAACAAAAAAATCATCGAGGAAAACGCCGACCCCGAATTTGTCGAAATGGCGAAAGAGGATGTCGCCGCGCTCGAAGCGAAAATCGAGCCTACAAAAAACGAAATTCTCAAGATGATGATTCCCGCCGACCCCACGGACTCGCGCAATACGGTAGTCGAAATCCGCGCGGGCACGGGCGGCGACGAGGCGTCGCTGTTCGCCGCCGACCTCTACAGAATGTACTGCCGCTATGCCGACTCGCGCGGTTGGAAGGTCGAAAATCTCAGCTCGAGCGAGTCGCCCGCGGGCGGGTTCAAGGAAATCTGCTTCCTGCTCTCGGGCGAAGACGTCTACCGCTCGATGAAGTACGAATGCGGCACGCACCGCGTACAGCGCGTCCCCGTGACGGAGGCGGCGGGCAGAATCCACACTTCGGCGGCGACTGTTGCGGTGCTTCCCGAAGCGGAGGAAGTCGACATCCACATCGACCCCAACGACATCGAAATTTCAATCGCACGCGCAAGCGGCCCCGGCGGACAGGGCGTCAACACCACCGACTCTGCCGTGCAGATTCTCCACAAGCCCACGGGTATGATTGTAAAGTGCGCCGACGAGCGTTCGCAGCTCAAAAACAAGACAAAGGCACTCAAGGTATTGCGTTCGCGTCTGCTCGAGCTTAAGCAGCAGGAGGAGCACGACAAGTACGCCGCCAACCGCCGCGAGCAGATTGGTTCGGGCGACCGTTCCGAGCGAATCAGAACGTACAACTATCCGCAAAGCCGCATCACCGACCACAGAATCGGGCTTACGGTGCACTCGCTGCCGCAGTTTATGGACGGCGACATCGGCGAAATGATTCACGCCCTCGAAGAGGCGGACTACGTTCAGAAAGTCAAGGCTCTGACCGAAAAATAAGCCGTGCAAAGCGTTCTCGAAATTCTGCAAAAGTGTTCCGATTACTTCGCTTCGAAGGGAATCGAGAACCCGAAGTTCGACGCCGAAACCCTGCTCGCCCACTCGTTGGGCTGCAAGCGGCTCGAGCTTTTTTTGCGTTTCGAAGAGCCACTGCCCGAGGCGAAGCTTGCGCCGTTCCGCGAGCTGGTAAAACGCCGCGCAAAGCGCGAGCCGTTGCAGCACATTTTGGGTTTTGTCGAGTTCTTCGGGCTGCGTCTCAAGTGCGACGCGCGCGCGCTCGTGCCCCGCAACGAAACCGAAGAGCTTTGCGAAATCGCGACCGAAAGGCTGTGTCCCGACCGTTCCGCGCCGCTCGACATTCTCGACCTCGGCACGGGTTCGGGGGCGATTGCGCTCGCGATGGCTTCTGCCTATCCGAATGCGTCGGTAGATGCGGCGGAGCTTTCCGACGCTGCAATTTCGCTCGCATCCGAGAATGCGCAGTCGCTCGGGCTTAAGATAAACATAGTAAAATCGGACTGGTTCGAGAATGTCGCAAAATCGTACGATATGATTTTGGCAAATCCCCCCTATTTGACCGACGACGAGGTCGCCCAAGCCCAACCCGAGGTGCGGGATTTCGACCCGCCCGCCGCGCTCGCCTCGCCCGACGACGGTTTGCGGGACTTGCGCGCGATTCTCTCGCAAGCCGCCGCGCATTTGAAGGACGGCGGCGTAATCGCCTGTGAATGCGGCTTGGGGCAGCCCGAGATTCTGTCGGCTGAAGCCGTCGAAAAGTTCGGCTTTTCCTCCGCCGAGACGCTCCCCGACCTCTCGAAGCGCACAAGATTTTTAATCTGCAAAAAATAATATGATAAAAGACAACATCCGCAATTTCGCGCTCTATCAAAACGCGCACCCGCAGTTCGCGCGGGCGTTCAAGATAATACTCGAAACCCCCGCAGACCAACCCGACGGCGCGACCGATTTCGACGGCATAAAAAGAATGGTACAGTCGTATGCGACGCGTCCCGCCGCCGACAAGCGGATGGAGGCGCACGAAAAGTTCATCGACATCCAGTATGTCGCGAGCGGCGAGGAAAAGTTCTTCTTTGCCGACAAGAGGATTTTCAAAATCACCGAGCCCTACAATCCCGAAAAGGATGTCGAGTTTTACGACAGTGCCGACTTCGAGAAATCGGCGCAGGCTGAAGCGTCGGTTCTGCATGCGGGCGAGTTTGCCGTGTTCTTCCCCGACGACGCCCACAAGCCCAGTCTCGTCACCGACGGAGTGCACGACATCAAAAAAATTCTCCTTAAAATTCCCGTGGCGTAAAAAAATGCTTGCATTGGGCTGAACTTTCGGCTTCAATGCAACTTTTAATTTTGACGGCGTGGTAGCCAAGTGGTAAGGCAAGGCTCTGCAAAAGCTTCATCGTCGGTCCGATTCCGACCCACGCCTCTTTTTTAAATCGGTTTTGTTCGGGGTTCTCGATTCCAAGAGGCGGACACTCCCGAAGCAAAGCAAATCTTTTCCGACCGTTCGCCAGTATCAAGCGCAACGGTTTTTTTATAACAATTACACTCCATCCCGAAAGGAAATATATGAAAATCGTTCTCGGAGCCGATCCGTTTGCATACACCCTCAAGAAGAGCATTGCCGAGCACCTCGCAAAGCGCGGCATCGAAGTTATCGACACCGACGGTTATGCGAAAACCGCCTATTATCTGGTTGCAGAAAAGTCCGCAAAGCTCGTGGCAGCAAAAAAGGCTGACGGTGCGGTTCTCCTCTGCGGCACGGGTGCGGGTATGTGCATTGTCGCGAACAAGGTGCAGGGAATCAAGGCGGTAAGTGTCGAATCGGTTTTCGCCGCGAAAAAGGCAAAGGCCATCAACAATGCCAATGTCATTACGATGGGTGCGATGATTGTCGCCGACTTTATGGCAAACGATATGGTCGATGCGTGGCTCGACACCAAGTTCGCCGAAGGCTTCGAACCCCTCAAAGAATTCCTCGAACAAGCCTATCAGGAAGTCTCCAAAATAGACATAACCAACCGCTAATTTTTTATATCTGTGATTATTCGGCGCGACTATAGTCGCGCCTTTTTGTTTATAAGTTCGCATTGAACGGCGTTTCGCCGCTCAATGGCTTTGTTTACGCGAACTTATTTTATGAATTTCCGAAACCTATTAACAATACTTGTTCGATAGAACAAACAGAGTTCGGAGGGGGAAATGTGGGCGATTATTTTGCAAAGCAAAATGCCCACTCGGGGGCGAAGCCCCCGCTATGGCGTGCAGGCTCCAGCCTGCAACGGCTTGGGTATGAAAACCGTTTTGTCGGGATTTATCAGAATATAGCTTACGGGGGCTATTTCGTTGTCGCCGAATTTCACGGGTTTTTCGTTATAGTTGCTTACAATTTTACTGCCGTCTTCGAATTCGGTGGCAAACACGTTTTCGGCGATTTCGTCGTGGCGCGTCATCTCCTCTTTTTGCAGATGGCGGACGGGTTTGAATTCGTCCCACGCGCGTTTGATTCGCGGAACGTCGGCGAATTTGTATGTGTAGAAAATCGGGCGTCCGCCGAATTCCACAATCTTGAGCGAAACTTTCGGGTCTACAATGCCGTCGCCCTCCATCCAACGCGGGTCGCCGCTCTTCTCGATTTTATACATACACTTTCCGCGCGTGTGGTTTTGCGTTGCGCGATCGGAGTTGTACAAAATTATTCCGTGGTAGACGAGTTCCCAGAGCGGGAAAACGCCGCTTACAAGTTTGTTCTGCTTGCCCTCCCAAAGCAGTTTTAAATCGCGTTCGACGTAGTTTATGTAGTCGATGTTTCCCGCGACGTGGTCGTAGCCCGATTCGCTCGCCGCGCCGCCGAAGAGCCGCTTGCCCTCAGCAAGAATTTTGTTCTGGTATTCCGCCATTTGTTCGGGCGTTGCGGGATGGTTCGGGTCGGCGCAGCGGTTGGGGTATGTAGCAGAATACACGTCGATATAGTGCGGACCTTTTGCGCCGAGTGCGCGCATTTTTTCGAGTTCGCTCGGAACCCATTTATGCCAAGAGCAGTTTTGGCAGACGTTCATACAGTTGCCGCCCGCCCAGACGTAGCCGACATCGAAAGAACCGTCGGCGCGCTTGCCCACCCAGTCGGGATTCCACATGGGCGAGACCGTGTAGCCGTCGGTATTCGTTGCGTGCAGGGTGAACTGATAGCCCATATCCTGCACTTTTTTGCAAAGCCTTTTCAAGCCCTCTTCGCCGCCGACGCTTTCCTCGACGGGGAAATGCGCGGGCGTGCGCCCGTCGTAGCCTCCGTTATTCCAGCCCGCAGAAACGATTGTAGCCTTGTCGACGCCCGAATCCTTTATCGCCTTCACGAACTCCTCCGACACGCCGAACGGCATATGCACGACAACTGGCAGCTCCGTTTCCTTTGTGAAGTTTGTGGGCTTTTCCACAATCGGCTTTGCGCAGTGCGTCTGGATTCTTACGACAATCGATTCGCACAGGTACGCCAATTCGGGAAAATCCTTCACGCGGTCTTTGATTGTCCGTACCGCGCCGCGTTCGAGTTGGTATTTGCGGTAGGCTTTCGCCATCCCGTTGTAGTCGGCGTCCGCGCCCTCGAGAATGTTGAACTCTACGACAACGTCGTCGTACGGCTCGAAAAATTTGCGGACGGAATCGAGCGTTATTCGCGGGAAAATTTCGTACTTTCCGTTTTTGACTTCCACAACCGCGGTATAGTCGAAACGGTATGTTTTCATATGCCCCCAGAACATTTTTCCGCCGCGCTTCATCCCGAAAATCGGCATAAGCTGGCGGGGGCGGAAGCATACGCCGTTGTCTTTGTCGAATTTGCCGTAAGTGCCGCGCGGGAAAATCCAGTAGCCGTCGTCGCCCTTGTTCGCCTTTGCAAACTCGGGAACGATGTCGATAAACTTTGTCGTGTTTTTGATTTCCGACTTCGGAATCACAACGCGGAATTTTTTGTCCGAGAGTTTTTCCATTTCGACGGTTTTCGTTTCGACCGTTTTTTTGCCCCACAGTTCGGAATGCGTACGTATCTGCGCGGTTTCGGCGAAAAGCCCCGCCGACGCGACAGCCGACATCAATATAGATAGAAATTTCCCCATAGTCTTTTGTGTGTGAATCGGAAATATTCCATCAGAAAAAGCGGCGCGACGCAAATCAAAAATCCCCGCATTTCAATGCTTTGTGGTTGACTTACCCCGCCGCCGCTCATACGATTGAGATATGAAAAAGATTTTATGTTATATGTTTGGGTTGGGACTTTTTTCGGGAATCGCCGCGTTTTGCCACGCAGAACGGTATGTTACGAAAGACCAGCCCGTAAGCAAGACCTTCCTCGAAAAGTACGGGCGTTCTTTTTACGATTCGAAGAACGTCAACAAATATCCCATTCCCGACGTACTTTTGCGTCTCGACGGCAAAGGCAAAACCGCAACCGCGCAGGAGTGGACAAACGAAACGCGCAAGCAGATTGTCGAATTTTTCGACGACCAAATTTACGGCAAAATTCCGCCGCGTCCCGACAAAATCGAGTTTTCGCTCGCAGAGTCGTCCGACAACGCGCTCGGGGGAATCGCCGAACGCAGACAGTATGTAATCACCGTTTCGGGCAAAGGCGGCTCGCTCTCGTTCAACGTATTGCTCTATCTGCCGAAAGGTTCGAAAAACGTCCCCGCGTTTGTGTGCCCCAACTTTATGGGCAACCACGCCGCCGCGACCGAAACCGAAGTCTTCGTCACGCCCTACCTTAAGGACGACCCCAAGAAGGGCGAAAAGAACAGGGGCGTCAAGGCTTCGCGTTTCCCGTTTGCCGACATCGTATCGCGCGGTTTTGCAATCGCAACGTTCAACTACAACGAGCTTTACCTCGACCGCAAGGGCGAAGCAGCCGCCGACGGAAGCGTCTACAAAATTTTCGGCAAAAAGTTCGAATCGCGCCCGTCGATTGTCGCGTGGGCGTGGGGCAATATGCGCGTGTTCGACCTGCTCGAAACGCTGCCCGAAATCGACCCGCAGCACGTCGCAATCGCGGGGCACTCGCGGCTTTCGAAGACCGCGCTTGTAACGGCGGTGCACGACCCGCGTTTTTCCTACGTCTGCGCAAACAACGGCGGCTGCATGGGCGAGGCTCTCTCGAAGCGCGACTACGGCGAAAACATCGCCTCGATGGTCAACATCAATATGCCCTACTGGTTCTCGCCGAATCTCAAGAAATACGCCGACAACGAGGGTGAACTGCCCGTCGACCAACACCACCTGCTTGCGGCAATCGCGCCGCGCCCGCTCTACGTTGCAAGCTCCGCCGAAGACTACTGGGCAGACCCCGAGGGGCAGCTTCTGGGGCTGATGCACGCCTGCCCCGCGTACGCCCTGTTCGGTGCGAAAAACTTCCCCACGCTCGACGCGCTCGAGATAGAAAAGCCCTTCCACGGCGACGTAGCCTATCACATCCGTTCGGGCAAGCACAACATCACCGCCTACGACTGGAAGAACTTTATGGACTACGCGCAAAAGCGCGGCTGGAAGCCCGTTCCTCCGAAAAACCGATAATATCAAGAAAGGATACCGTTTATGAAAAAGTCATTTTTTGCAATATTGGCGTTTTCCGCACTGAACCTCTTCGGATACGTCGAGGGCGAGCTGTACAACTCCGACTTTCCCGAGAAGTCGTGCATGAGATTCAACAGGGAGAAAAAAGTTCCCATCAACTATTCCGACGCGAAAGCCGATGTCTACAAAAAGCTCGACATCCTCGACAAAATCGGCGGCGGCGGGCGTGTCGAAACCGCAAAACAGTGGCTCGACGAGGAACGTCCCAAGGTGATAAAATTTCTCGAGGAGCAGTATTTCGGCAAAATGCCGCCGCGCCCGCAAAAGCTCGAGTTCAAGCTTGTCGAATCGTCCGACAACGCGCTCGGCGGAATCGCAAAGCGCAGGCAGTACAAGATAATTTCGACCGACAAAAACGGCACGCACATCTTCAACGTTTTGATGTACTACCCGCAGGACGCGTCGGTCGAAAAGCCCGTGCCCGCGTTCATCTACACGAACTACAACGGCAACCACTCGACCGTTTCCGAACCCGAAGTTCTTATGCCCGAAGAGGGAACTTGGCTCGACAACAGCAAGAGGGGCAAAATCACCGACAACCGCGCCCACGACTATCAGCGCGGCATGGGCGCGCCGCGCAATCCGTTCAGGGACATCGTATCGCGCGGATACGCCGTCGCCACGTTCTGCTACTGCGAGCTGTACCCCGACAAGGAATACATACTTTCCGAGAACGAATCGGTCTTCCGCATTTTCGACAAAGCCGACATCGACAAAGAGCCGCGCTGCATTGCCGCGTGGGCGTGGGGCGACTGCCGCGTGCTCGACCTGCTCGAAACGCTGCCGTTTATCGACCGCTCGAAAATCGGCGTTGCGGGGCACTCGCGGCTCGGCAAGACGGCGATGCTTGCGGGCGCGTACGACACGCGTTTTGCGCTCGCGGTCTCGAACAGTTCCTGCGGCGGCGGCGCGGCGATGAACAGGCACAACTACGGCGAGACGCTGCAATTTGCCGTGGCGTATTTCCCCTGTTGGTACAAGCCCGCAATGAGAAAGTACGCCGAGGACATCGAAAGTATGCCGATTGACGCGCAGCACGTTCTGGCGGCGATGGCACCGCGCATGATTTACGTTTTGAGCGGAACTAAGGACTACTGGGCAGATCCGAAGGGCGAATTTATGTCGCTTGCCGAAGCGGGTAAAATCTACGCACTCTTCGGAAAGACAAAGCTGCCCACGCCCGACGATCTGCGCGTGAAAAAGCCGTTTGTCGGCAACGGATTCGGGTACGTCCTGTACGACGGTCCGCACCAAATCGACGCGTACAACTGGAAGTGCATAATGGACTTCACCGACGCGCACGGCTGGACAAAGCGCAAATAATCCGCTGCTTGCGACGGCAGTTTTTTCGAAAATCCGCAGCTTCAGAAGTTGCGGATTTTTTTTGACACACGCAAACCCTTCGAAAATAATGAAGCCCTACTTACTCTGCAACAGACATGGAAAACAAAGATTTCGACAAAATGGGAAGACGGAGATTTTTAAGCGCGTCCACAATGTCGCTGCTCGGATACTCCTTCATGGTTAGCATACCCGCAAAAGCCGACGACGCCGCGGGCGATTCGAAAGCGGGAATTACGCCGCTCGGCAAAAAGATAGAAAAATCGCTCGGGGGAAAACCCTTCGACCTCGCGGGCGAACCGAATATGGAGAAAATCGAAATCGACTGCGATGTACTCGTTGCGGGCGGCGGATTGGCGGGCGTTTGCGCGGCGATAGCGGCTGCGCGTTCGGGCGCGAAAACCGTGCTCGTCCAAGACAGGTCGAGGCTCGGCGGCAACTCGAGTTCGGAGATTCGAATGCACCCGCTCGGGATATGGAGCCACAAGGTCGGTTGGCGCGAAGCGGGAATTTTGGAGGAAATCAAGCTCGAGCACGCCGTAAAAAACCCGCAAATGTCGTGGGAAATGTGGGACTTGGTTTTGTACGACAAGTGCGTTTCCGAAAAGAACCTTACCCTGCTTCTCGACACATCGGTCTATCTTGCCGAAACGAAAGACGGCAAAATAAAATCGGTCATGGCGCGAAGCGACCACTCGCTTAAAATCTACAAAATTTCGGCAAAGCAGTTTGTGGACTGCACGGGCGACGCACGAATCGCCATGGAGGCGGGCGCAACGCTGATGTCGGGGCGCGAAGGCTCGAAAAAATACGGCGAAGAACTCGCCGACATCTACGAGCTCGGCAAGCATCTGTGCGCGTCCGTAATCTACACTTCGAAAGACTGCGGAAAACCGACGCCGTTTACGCCGCCGTCATGGGCGAAAAAAATCGCGGAGGAAGACCTGAAGTTCCGCAACCCCCGCGCAAGCGGTTTCGGAATGGGCTACGCTTTCATTTCGCACGGCGGAATGGCCGACACCCTGCGCGACACCGAAGTTCTGCGCTTCGAACTTCTGTCGATAATTCTCGGAGTGTGGGACTACATAAAAAACAGCGGCAAATTTCCCGAAACGGCAAACCTCGCCCTCGATTCCGTCGGCATGATTCCCGCCAAGCGCGACACATACCGCGTGCTCGGCGAAAGAATTTTCACCGTCCACGACATCAAGGGCAAGTGGCGCGAAATGCCCGACCAAATCGCGGCGGCGGGCTGGGCGTTGGAGGACCAGACATCGAAGGGCTTCTACGCCGAGCGCCACAAGAAACCCGCAATTTTCGCGGGAAAGATAGACTACTACAACATCCCGTTCGGCTCGCTCGTTGCAAAGGATTTGTCAAACCTGCTGATGGCGGGGCGCGACATTAGCTGCAGCCATATGGCATTTTCGTCGACGCGCATAATGAACACCTGCGCAACCACGGGGCAGGTTTCGGGCACGGCGGCGGCAATCTGCGCGAAAGAGGGAATCTCGCCGAAAGACATTTTGAAGTCTCCCGCCAAGTTCGAAAAATTCCGACAGCAGATTCTGCGCGACGGCGTAATCATAGCGGGCGTCAAAAACGGCGACCCGCTCGACCTCGCGCGAAGGGCGACGGTTTCGGCGACATCGTGCTCGACCTCCACAAAACCCGAAAACGCAATCTCGGGAATGTTCTACGACAACAAGGGCAGCTTCGAAAACCGCTGGATTGCGCCGATAATCGACCGCCCGATTCTGAAGCTCGAATGGGCAAAGCCTCAGAAAATCTCGAAGCTGATTCTCAACTTCGACACCGGTTGCCGAATGCTGACAATTACGCGCCAGCATAACTTCTTAAAAAGGCTCGTGCTCGGCCCGCAACCCGAATGCCTCAAGCACTACAAACTGACCGCGACGCTCGAAAACGGCGAAAAGATAAAGCTCGCCGAAGTCAAGGACAACTACCAGAAACGCGTCGAACACGACTTCGAAAGCCTCGAGGCGAAGTCGGTCGAGCTTGAGTGCATCGAAACGAACGGCTCTGACGTTGCGTCGGTGTTCGAAGTACGCGCATACGCCTAACACGCGCCGAAATTGGGCTTGCAAAATTGCGCGTTTATGTGGAATAATTTCGGAAAAACCAATTCGATTGTTTCAATGAAAAGCGTATTTGCAAGTCTGACGGCGGCGGTTGCCGCGCTCTTTGTGTTGTGCTCGTGCTCCGCCGAAAAAGCCGAATCTCCCGCCGAAGCCGCGGCGTGCCGCGCGACGGTAAACGTGGCGTCGTTCAATATGCTCTATTTTGCCGACAAGCCCTACTGGGAAAAGCGGCGCGCGCAAATCCCCGCGCTTATGAAATTCCACGAGTTCGACATATGCGGCTCGCAGGAGTTGTCGGCGGAACAGGCGGACTGGATTTTGTCGCAGCTCGGCTCCGAGTGGGCCGCCGAGTTCAACAACCCCAAGATTATGCCCAAGGGCAAAAGCTGGGCGATGAACGTTGTAGTGTTCTACAAAGCGTCGCGCTTCGAACGCCTCGACGGCGGCACGTTCTGGTTCGGCCCGAACCCCTACCCGCCCGAAAAACGGACGGTCGGCTGGGGGGTCGGCGGCGAAAAGCAGAACCGATTCTGCACTTGGATAAAACTGCGCGACAAACTCTCGGGTCGCGAACTCGTGTTCTTCGACCTGCACCTGAACAGCCGCAACAAGCCCGACAGGGAAAAATCGTTCGACCTGCTCGTTTCGGAAGTGCCGAAAATCGCGGGCAAAACGCCGTTCGTAATCGTGGGCGACTTCAACACGCGCGAAAAGGAGATGATAGACAAGTTCGAGTCGTCGGGTCTGCTGCGCAACTCGCGCGACATCTCGAAAACGCCCCACTACGGCCCCGAACCGACGTGCATAGGCGTAAAGCCCGACTCAAAGCGGTGGCTTTCGCGCCCGATAGATTTCGTATTCGTCTCGAACGGGGTCGAAGTGCTCAAGCACGCAAACCTTTCGGACACATTCGAAGACGTGCGCCCGTCCGACCATATGCCCGTGTTTGCGAAAATCGCGATACCCGCGACGCGCTAAACCCCGCGCGCCGCGCGGCGGCAAACGGCGATTTATTGTCTTGATTGCCGCGGCGTTTGTGTTTTGATTGAAGTCAATATGGCACAAAAAATATTTATTTTGGGCGTAAACGGCTTCATCGGCTCGTCGCTCGCGTGGAAAATCCTCCAAAAGACCGACTGGGAAATAGTCGGGATGGACTTGGGCAAAAACAAAATCGGGCACTGCCTCGGCAACCCGCGCTTCCACTTCTTCGAAAAGAACATCCTCACCGACAGGGACTGGATTGAAGAACAAATAAAAGACTGCGACACGATAGTGCCGCTCGTTGCAATCGCAACCCCCACGCTCTACGTCAAGGACCCCCTGCGCGTCTACGAGCTCGACTACGAATCGAACGTCGAAATCGTAAAGCTCTGCGCGAAATACGGCAAGCGCATCATTTTCCCGTCGACATCCGAAGTCTACGGAATGTGCCCCGACCGCGATTTCGACGAATACAACTCGCCCCTCGTGCTCGGCCCGATTCCCAAGGAACGCTGGATTTACTCGTGCATAAAGCAGATGCTCGACCGCGTAATCTGGGCGTACGGCAACCACCGCGGACTCAAGTTCACGCTCTTCCGCCCCTTCAATTTCATCGGCCCGAAACTCGACGACATCACAGCCCCCAAGGAGGGTTCGTCGCGCGTGCTCACGCAGTTCGCGCACAACATCATCAACGGCAAGCCCATTAAACTCGTAGACGGCGGCGCGCAGAAGCGCAGCTTCACGTTCATCGACGACGGTATCGAATGCCTGCTGAAAATCCTCGAAAACAAGGACGGCTGCGCCGACGGAAAAATCTTCAACATCGGCAACCCCTATATGGAATTTTCGATTAGGGAACTTGCGGATATGCTCGTTGAACTCTTCCAAGAATATCCCGAATATGCCGAACGCGCGAAGAACGCGAAAATCGAAAGCGTCTCGAGCGAGGAATACTACGGCAAGGGCTATCAGGACGTTCCGCGCAGAATGCCGTCGGTCAAGGAGGCGGAAAGGGTGCTCGGATGGAAGCCGACAACCGACCTGCGCACCGCGCTCAAGCTCACGCTCGACTACCACCTTCTCAAGAAGGACTACGAGCTTGGGGAAACCTCGAAATAGTTTATGAAACTCGCCGTAAAAGTCGACGTAGACACATATCGGGGGACGCGCGAAGGCGTCCCCAATCTTTGTAAAATCTTCAAAAAGCACGGCGTGCCCGCAACGTTCCTGTTCTCGATGGGCCCCGACAACACGGGTAAAGCCCTGCGCCGCATATTCAGAAAAGGCTTTCTGAAAAAATGCCTGCGCTCGAACGTGGCGGGCAACTACGGGCTGAAAACGCTGCTCTACGGAACGCTTCTGAAAGCCCCCAAAATCGGCAGGCTCTGCGCCGAACAGATGAAGTCGGCGCGCGGCGACGGCTTCGAATGCGGAATCCACTGTTGGGACCACTTCAAGTGGCAGGACTACCTTTTCACGATGCGCCCGACGGAAGTCGACGCCGAATTTACCAAGGCGCGCGTGGAGTTCGAAAAAATCTTCGGCTTCGAGCCCAAGTGCTGCGGCGCGCCGGGGTGGCAGATTTCGCCCGACGCGCTCGAAGTAGAGGACAACGCGAACCTGCTCTACGCGTCAGACACGCGCGGCGGGCTGCCGTTCTTCCCGACAATGGGCGGACGCGAATTCAAGACGCTGCAAATTCCATCGACGCTGCTGACGCTCGACGAAGTTCTGGGAATCACGCCGATTGAAAAGGTCGCCGACATGCACATTTCCGAAATGAGAAAGACAGAGTATTCGGTAATCACGGCGCACGCCGAGCTCGAGGGAATGGCATACTTCGACTGGTTCGACGGCTTCCTCGCGCGGGTAAAATCGGAGGGCGCGGAATTTTTCGCCCTCGCCGACTATGCGGAAAAAATCCGCAACAACCCCGCAATGCACAGAACCGCGGAAATCGTGATGTCGCCGTTTACGGGACGCTCGGGAACGCTGGCGGTTCAGCGCGAAAAAAAATAAAAAATTAGATTGAACTAATTTTTTCCGATGTTGTCCTATACATCATCGAAGAAAGGAAAAATCCAATGAAATCGTTATTTGCAATATTGGCTCTGGCTCTCGGCTGTTTCGCGCTTTCGGCGTGCAACTGCCCGTCGCAATGCAACGGCTCGTACCCGAAGAACAACTGCGCACAGATCTGCAAATACAACCCGTGCAACTGCAATCCCTGCAACTGCACGACAAAGTGCACCTGCGGCGAAAAGTGCCCCGCACCCGCGGCTTGCGCAAAGGTAAAAGCCCCCTGCGCACAGGGTCAGAACTGCCCCGCAAAATAATTTTCCGCGAGGAGAAAACATAGCAACGAACCCGTTCGGGAAACCGGACGGGTTCATTTTTTTTCGCAAAAAATTTGACGAACGGCGCGCGCGGCAAATAATCGCACCACAATGGATTTTACGGCGATAGACTTCGAAACGGCAAACGCAAGCCGCGCGTCGATATGCTCGGTCGGGCTTGTGCGGACGGAGGGCGGAAAGGTCGTCGAAAGGCTGCACCGCCTGATAAACCCGCACTGCGCATTCAACTTCTACAACACCGCAGCCCACGGAATAACCGCCTTCGACGTGCGCGACGCGCCCTGCTTCTGCGACGTGTTCGAAGATATGAAGCCGTTTCTGAACGATGTCGTGGTGGCGCACAACGCGCCGTTCGACATCTCGTGTCTGCGCGCCTCGCTTGAACGCTACGACATAGCCGCGCCCGATTTCGACTACCTGTGCACGCTTTCGCTCAGCCGCAAAGTGCTCCGCCAGCTGCCGAGCCACAAGCTTGATTCCGTGGCACGATACTTCGGACTGGGCGATTTCAACCACCACAACGCGCTCGACGACGCGGAAATATGCGCACAAATTTTCGACATTCTTACGGACAAAATAGACGTCGAACCGCTGAAAAAACATTTCCGCGAAAAGACCGTGCGCCGCAGCAGGGTCTTCGACGCGTTCGAAAACGCAAACCGCAGATTCGCCGCCGCCGAAAAGCGGCAGGCAGCCCGCGCCGTCCACACGCCGCAAAACGACCTCGAATTCGACTACTCGCCGATTGACTTCGACAAAACTTTTCTGGCGACGGGCGATTTCGGCGAGCTTGGCATACACTACGTCGAGGGGCTGATTGCGATGCACGGCGGAAAAATCGCGCGGAAAGTGGACGCGACGGTCGACTACATCGTCGTGGGCGACAAACCGCTCGCCTCTTGGGGCACGGGTGAATACGGCGCGGAGATAGACGCGGCTCTCGCCGTCGGAAGGGCGCGCTTCGTAAAGCAGTCGCACCTTTTGCGCGAAATAATGTAGGCGCGCCAATCGACGAAACCGAAAAAAAACGAAAAAAAAGCTTGCGCCGAACAAAAAAGTCGGTTGAATGTCCAACCTATTAAATGTCGCAGGGTGGAGCAGCTTGGTAGCTCGTCAGGCTCATAACCTGAAGGTCATTGGTTCAAATCCAATCCCTGCATCCAATTTTTAGCCGTTCGAAAGAACGGCTTTTTTGTTTCGAGGATGACCGAACGCGGGAACAGCCGAGAACGTTTTTTGTTTGACCGAACGTTCCGCAACTGTCTTCATATAAATATGAAGTCGATTGCCATTTTGCTCGCAGCCGTCTCGGCGGTTTCCGCCGCAGCGCCCGCCCCGAAAGACATTCCCGCGATTCTCGAACAGGCCGACAGCGTGGAAATCGTCGAAACGGATTTTTCGAAAGGCGGCAAAATTGTCCGCCGCTCCGAGATAACCCCGCAGGCGGCAGCCGAACTCGGCGCGATGCTTGCGGACTCCACACCGACCGAAGGAAGTTGTATGTGCGCAGGCAATCCCGTCATAGAAATCCGCAAAAACGGCGCGCCGACAAAGACAATTACAATCCACCACGGACTTACCGTTCGAATGCGCGGAGGCAAATTGAACGCGAAAATCGCGTCGCCCCGACGGCTCGCCGATTGGCTTGCGGACAGGGGTTTTAGCTCGACAAAAAACGAGCTTGAAAGAGAGGAGAAAAGCGCGGGGAAAAGTTCCGCCCCCCGAACCGCACGGGAAAAATGACAATTCTGCGAGTGAAAAGGCGGCGAAGAATCGGCTTGCAAACGCGGACTTTTCTGAAATCATTGCCAATTATGAAACGTTTTCTACTAATAGCTATGATTGTCCTCGCAATCGCAGTTTGCTCGGCAAACGCCGCAGCCAAGAAGAAATCCCCCAAGTTTAACGTCGCCGCGGCGCAGGCTAAAATGTCGTCTTTCGTGAAGGTCTTCTACGCCTCGGATATGGACAGCCTCGAAGAGCAGATAACGCAATACGCGTTCAAGAACAACCTCGACACGCTCGACACTTCGCTGTCGGTAAGCGTGCAAAATTCGGGCGGAACTTCGACCGTCGAATATTTCGCGATAGCCACGTTCAAGCGCAAGCAGTAATCGACAAAAAAAAGAATCGGCAAAACCGATTCTTTTTTTGTATGCGCGCTGTACGCGGGCGGCGAATCTCAGCTTTTTGAATTTTCCGTCTTTGCCGATTGCTCCCCGTCGCCGAACGCCTCCTTGAAGAAAAGCCATTTGTCGTCTTCGGATTGGTCTTTCATATCGTCTTCGCTCCATCCGCCGCCGAGTGCCGCGTAGAGCGAAATCACGTTCGATATGAAAAGCTGCCGCGCGGCAATCTGCGTCTGCTCGGAAGTCAGCATAGACCTTTGAGTATCGAGCAAATCGAGAAATTCGATTTCGCCCTCTTCGTACAGTTTCGAAGAAAGGTTGAACGCCTTTTGATTGTTCGCGACAAGCTTGTTGATGATGGAGATTCGCGCGCGCTCCTTTTGCGCCGAAACGAGGGCGTCCTCGACTTCCTTCGCGGCCTTAAGCACGGCGGCGTCCCACGAAACGCCCGCGGCTTCGGTCATAGCCTTCTGGAGTTTCACGTTGAAGTAGGTCTTGCCCGACTGGAACAGATTCCAGCTGACGCTCGGACCGACCGACCACGTTCCGTACTGATTCTGCACGAGTTTTCCGATTTCGGGAGCTTGGTAGGAAATCTGCCCCGTAACGGAGAACTTGGGGTAGAAGTCCGCCTTTGCGTTGCCGATTTTGGCGACTGCGGCGTGCAGTTTGTTTTCGGCGGCAACGATGTCGGGGCGGCGGCGCAGGAGGTCGGCGGGTACGGATTTGGGCACGAATTTTTCGAGCGCGGGCAAATCCTTGGGCGTCGCCAGTTCGCCCGCGAGCGAGCCCGTCGGCAACGCAAGCAGGTATTCGAGCGAATGCCGCGCGAGCATCATTTTGCTTTCGAGCTGCGGCAGCTGCGCCGATGTGTTGTCGACCTGCGCGGCGGCACGCACGACATCCAAATCCGACACGAAACCGTTTTTCTTGCGTCTTACGGTTACCTCGTATGTTTTTTTCTGTGTTTCAAGATTTTTGCGGGTAATTATTACCTCCTGCTGATACGCGCGATACTGGAAATAATTTTTTGCAACTTCCGCTGCGAGCGAAATTTTCGCCGCGCACTTGTCGGCAAGAGCCGCCCTGTAGTCGGCAACCGCCGCCTCTATGCCCCTGCGGGTACCGCCGAATATGTCGAGCTCCCAGCCCGCCTTCGCTCCCGCCGACCACGACTGGTGCGAGGTATCGATTTTCCCGCCCTCCTTGAACGACGCGTCCGCGTCGAGCGACGGAAAGAAGCCGCTCTGAGTTATGCCGAGGGTCGCGCGCGACTGTTTGATTTTTGCGACCGCCGAAGCCAAGTCCAAGTTCTTTTCGAAAGCGCGTTCGACGAGCGACACAAGCTTTTCGTCGCCGAAGAGCTTCCACCATTCGGCCAACTGCGCTTCGGAGATGTCGCCCATCACCCCCACGAGTCCGTGCGTTTTCTCGGTGTCGGTGTTGACGTAGTTTTGCGTCAGCGCGTCGGTCTGCGGTTTTTCGAAATCGGGGCCTACCATACAGCCGCAGAGCGCGGCGCAGAAAATTGTCAGCGATATTTTTTGTCCGAATTTATTATTCATATCTGAGTGCTTCTATTGGGTCGAGTCTTGCGGCTTTCCAAGCGGGATAGTACCCGAATACGACTCCGACGAAAGCCGAAACGCCGACAGCCAAAACAATCGCGCCGTACGAAACCGACGACGGCCATTTCATCAAAACGGTCATCATAACCGAAAGCCCGTGTCCGAGCGCAATGCCGAGCAGCCCGCCGAGCATACAGATTACAATCGACTCCACGAGGAACTGCTTGAGGATGTCGCTTCCGCGCGCGCCCACCGCCATTCGCAGACCTATCTCGCGCGTGCGTTCGGTTACCGAAACGAGCATAATGTTCATAATGCCGATTCCGCCCACGAGCAGCGAAACGAAAGCAACGCACAAAAGCAGGTTTGTAATCGTCTCGGTTTGCGAGGTGAAAAATTCGGAAAACTCCGCCATCGTGCGGATTCTGAAATCGTCGTCGTTTTCGGGCGCGAGCCTGTGCGATTCGCGCAGAACCTCGGTGATTTCGGCGACGGCGTCGTTTACCTTCGTCTGGTCGGGCGCGGCGATAATCAGGCTGTCGACGTTCGCAAAGCGCACGGGCGGACGGTTCGAGCTTGACGACGACGGGTAGAGGTCGAGGCTGCCGACATAGAACGCCGAAGTGCTCGTTGCCGTCGTCGTGCTCGAGGACGAAGAGGTGGAGCTCAGCGACGTGCTGCCCGCGCCGCGCAGGCGCATTTTGACGGTCGTCCACGGCGCGATGACGGTATCGTCCTGATCGAAGCCCATCATATTCGCGCCCTTCGATTTCAGTACGCCGATGATTTTAAAGACCACGTTTTGTATGCGCAAATCCCTGCCCACGGGGTTCTCGCCGTCGAAGAGTTCGCGGACAATCGTCGCGCCGACAAGGCAGACTTTCGAGCCGCGGACGACGTGGCGTTCGCCGATGGGTTCGCCCTCTTCAATCGACCAGTTGGCGATTTCCATATAGCGGTCGTTCACGCCGATTATGCTAAACGGACTCCAGTTTTTGCCGCCGTAGATAATCTGCCCGCGCACGTTCACGACCGGTGAGACGGCGACGACCGACGGACAGCCCTTGAGGATTGCGTTTACGTCGTTGAGGGTGATGTTCGCCCTGCCGCTCGAGCCGGAGCTTACGCCGCTTCGGGTGATTGTCCCCGGCCACACGCGGATTGTGTTCACGCCCATATTGGCGATGTTTTTTGCAAGCGTCTCGCGCGCGCCGTTGCCGATTTCCATCAGCGATATTACCGCCGCAATGCCGATGACAATGCCGAGCGTTGTCAGAAATGTTCTGGTGGGATTGCGGCAGATTGCCTTCAACGCCCATTTTAATACGCGCAACTTTCTCATTTTCGCAATACGGTGTCGGACGAAATTTCGCCGTCCTTTAGTTTGATTATGCGTTTGGCACTTTGGGCTACGTCCATTTCGTGTGTTACAAGCACGATTGTAACGCCGTCCTTTTCGTTGATTTCGTTGAAAATCCGCAGAATTTCCTCGCTCATTCGCGTGTCGAGGTTGCCAGTAGGCTCGTCGGCGAACACAATCTGCGGATGGTTGACGAGCGCGCGGGCGATTGCGACGCGCTGCTGCTGCCCGCCCGAAAGGCGCGACGGCTCGTGGTCCATTCGGTCGGCAAGCCCCACGCGTTCGAGCATTGCGCGCCCCATCTCGAGCATCGTTTTTTCGGACAGATGCGCGGCGGTGTAGCCAAGCGGCATTATCACGTTTTCGAGCGCGGACGTGCGGGCGAGCAGATTGAAGTTCTGGAAGACGAATCCGATTTTCTTGTTGCGGATGTCGGCGCGTCCGTTGTTGTCGAGCTTCGAAATCTCCTTTCCGTCGAGCCAGTACTCGCCGCCCGTGGGGCGGTCGAGGCAGCCGAGGATGTTCATCAGGGTGCTCTTGCCCGAACCCGAAACGCCCGTGAGCGCGACCATTTCGCCGCGTTCCACATCGAGCGTAATCCCCTTCAATACGGGCAGCGAGATGTCGCCCATATAGTAGGTTTTCTCGATTTTCTTGAGGGATATCAGACTCATTTTCGGACTACTTTTTCTGTACGGGCGCGTTGCCCTTTCTGCGTTGCGGAACTTTCGGCATAAAGGGAACGGCCGTCGACGACTTCTTTGCGCCGAGCGTTTCCACGCCCGTTACGATTTCCATTCCGTCGGAGATGTCGGGCGATTCTACCGCCGTCCACGCGCCGTCGCCGACAAGCGGCTTTACCTTCACGGGCGAAAGCTTGCCGTCCGCGCCGCGAATCCAAACGCAGCGTTCCTCGGGTACTTCCGCGCCGTCGGCGATGTATTTTTCGTCGGGGCGGAAGCGGAGCGCGGCGTTGGGCACGGCGAGCGCGTTGTCCCTGCGGTCGACCTCGAAGCTGAGGTTCGCCGAAAGATACGGCAGCAGGCGCAGGCTCGAATTGTCCGTGGCGACTTCCACAACGTACGTTACGACATTCTGCGACATCGTGGCGTTCAGGCGGATTTTCCCGACCTTGCCCGCGAACTTCTCGCGCGGGAACGCGTCGACCGTAAAGCTTACGTTCTGCCCCTTGCGGATTCCGCCGATGTCGGCTTCGTTGACCGACGCCCAAACCTCCATTTTGCGCAGGTCTTTTGCAATCGAGAACAGGCTGCTTGCGCTCATATTTGAAACGACCGTCTGCCCCACGTTCACCTTTCTGTCGATGACCACGCCGTTGACGGGGGCTTTGATTACGCAGTATTCGAGATTGCGTTTCGCCTCTTTCATATTCGCCTCGGCCTGCACGACGTCGGCATTGCTCTGAAGAATCTTCGCCTTGGCAACGTCGATTTCGGCGGTCGCCTTTTCCCACGCGGCAAGGTACGAATCGTACGAAGCCTGCGAAAGAGCCTCCGACGCGCCGAGACGCTGCGCCCGCTTCCAGTCGCGTTCCGCCTGACGCAGGTTGGTCTGGGCGACGATGAGGTTGGCGTTCGCCTGCGACTGCGCAGCCTTTGCAGCCTCGAGCTTTGCGTTTGCGCTGAGATAGTTCGACTGCTGAATCTGGTCGTCGATAAGCGCGATAACGTCGCCCTCGCGGATTTCCGAGCCGTAGTCGACCTCGCGCCCGTTCTTGTCCTTGCCGAAGGCGATGATTTCGCCCGAAACGCGCGCGGCAACGTCGACCAAATCCTCGGGCTCTACAGTGCCCGTGGCGTCGATTGTCTTCACGACGTCGCGCTTTTCCACCTTTGCCGTTTTGAACGAAACCGTCTCCTTGGCCTCGTTAAAAAATCCGTAATAAACCCCCGCGCCGACACACGCCAGCACCGCCACGATAATTGACAATTTCTTCATAAAATAAAAATGTTTCCTCCGAGTCGAATTGGTTTAACGCCCCTAAAAGTCGGAAGTTTCAAAATAATGTGCAGGCAAGGCAACAAAATTCGGCGGCAACATTTGAATTGACAGAAAACGCCGTTGTTCCCATATTGGTAATTATGAAAAAGACCGCAACAAAGCCGCGCGAGATTTTAGTGCTCGAAAAGTTTATGAAGGAAAACGCGCTGACGCGCAAAGACCTCGAGAAACAGCTCGGCTCGCGCTCGCGCGTGTCGGAGGTTTTGGGCGGCAAACGCCAGCTCTCGATTGCGATGCTCAAAAACCTCGTCAACAACTGGGGGATGGATGCGAACGAACTTCTGCGCGAGCCCGCCAATAAGTCCGCACACGCAACAGCCGACTCGGGAAAGGGCGAATCCATCGTCTGGATGCTCGACTGATTTATTTTGTTGCCCGCGCCAGTGCGGCAGATTAGTCTGCGCAAATGAAACAAATTCTTTGCGCATTGTTGCTGTCGCTCTGCCTGCCGCTTTTCGGCGGAACCGGCAAACGGCACACTTACAGGGTAGAAACAATCGGCGGCGTTCCCATGATTACCGAAGACGGCAAACCCGTCCGCGCAAGAATGCTCTACGTTTCGCCGCCCGACTTCAAAATCTTCCCGCCGCAGCCCGAATACCCGTTTGCCGAAAGGGAGGAAAAACAGTTCGAGCTTGTTTTCGCGCCGAAAGACGACATCGAAAAACCTCTGTTCGTTCCGAACCCCGTTCCGCGCGACGCGGAGTTCGAAATTTCGTCGCTCGAGATTTCGGCTGCCGACGGCGGAAAAATAGCGGCGACGGCGCGGCGGGGCAAAAGCGGCAAAATCTTCGAGTGCGGTTCGCTCAAGGGTGGCGGGAAATACGTTTTTAAAATGCGCGCGAAATCGGCGTCCGAAAACGGCGTGCTGCTCCGCGCGTATCTCGCGGGCGGGAAGGACAGGAAAGCCGTAAAGCCCGAACCGAAAATATACGTCGCCGAACAGGTGCGTCTGGCGCGCGGGGCAAACGTGGACTTCATAACATTCCCCGTCCAAGCCGAGGACTTCTTCGGCGAAAAACCTAACTACGAATTTCTCGAAAGAAATCTGAAAACAATCGTTTCGGCGAACCCCGACGCGAGGATAATCGTGCGCGTGCGCTGCTATCCGCCGAAGAAGTGGTTCGACGAAAATCCCGACGACGTTCTGACGTTTTCGGACGGCAAAAAGAGCGACGCATTCCCGTCGATTTCATCCGAAAAATACCGCGCCCAGAGCCGCCGCGCGCTCGGGCTTATAATAGACTACGCCGAAAAACACTACGGCGAAAACATCGCGGGCTACCATCCCGCGGGCGGAAACTCGTGCGAATGGTTCTACGGGCAGTCGCACAAAAAGCTGCCGTTTTCGGGCTACGACAAGGCCACGGCGCGGGCGTGGAACAGGTGGCTGCTCCGCAACTATCCGTCGGATGCGGCGTTGCAAAAGGCGTGGAACGACAAATCGGCATCGCGCGAAACGGCGGCTGTTCCGACGCAAGCCGAGCGCGAAAGCCCCGTCTGCCTCATAAACCCCGAAACGCAAATGCGCCTCGCCGACTTCTTCAAGTTCTGGCAGGACGAAATGGTCGACATCGTGCTGCAACTTGCCGACGTCGTGCGGTCGAATGCGCCCGACAAGCTTTCCGTCGCATTCTACGGCTACACTCCGGGGTTTGCGGGCTGCTACAACGGTGCGGCGAACACGGGGCACTATGCATTCGGAAAACTTTTGCGCTCCGACAAAATCGACATCTACTGCGGGCCGAATTCCTACAAAGACCACTTTTTCGGCGACGGGCAAATGGCAAATACCGTGCCCGAAACAATCGCCCGCCGCGGCAGACTGTGGATTGAAGAGGACGACATCCGTACATACCTTGCCGTACAGCAGGCGGGCGAAAAGCCGTGCGGAATACGCGGCGAAAAAAATTTCGGCGAAAGCCGCAGCGTAATGTTCCGCTGCATGGCGCACGAAGCCGTGCGCAATAACGGCTGTTGGTGGATGGACTTGACGGGGCGCGGCTGGTTCGCCGACAAACGGCTTTGGGACATCTCGAAGCGGTTCGAAAAAGCCGAGCTCGATATGCTCGAAAATCCAAGCCCCTACAAGTGCGAAGTTGCGTTCGTTTTCGGCGAGGAAAGCGCGAATTTTCTCGCGCCGAAATGGGAGGGCGGCTATATGGCGTCTGAGTTTACCCGCGCGCTGTACAACAACGCGAACAGGGAATCGATAGGCTACGGAACTTTCCTGCTGCGCGATTTTCTCGAAAAGCCGACCGACACAAAGCTCGATGTCTACAGTGTAGCCTACGCGCTGACGGCGAAGGAGCGCAAGGCAATCTTCGGGCGTTCCCGCAAAACCCCGTCGATATTCTTCTGGGCGGCGGGCTATGTCGACCTCGACGGGCGCAAATTTTCGCTTGAAGCCGTCGAAGAGACAACGGGCTTCAAGGTCGAGAACGTGCAGGACGGCGGGCAGAATCCGCACTACATCGCAACCGCAATCGGCGAAAAATTGGGGCTTGCCAAAGACACCTTTTTGCACGCCAGAAAGCACAAGTTCGCGATTATGCTTTCGCCGATACCGCAGGCGGGCGACAAAATTTTGGCAACCTACGAAAACGGCAAACCCGCCGTTGTACTGCGCGGCAAAAACGTTTTCTGCGGGCTCGGGCTTTCGCCGAACGGTCTGTACAGGGCGATGTACAAAATTGCCGAAGTCCACGAATACGCAGACATTCCCTGTTCCGTGCGCGACAACGGAAAATATTTAAGCGTAGTGCCCGTCGACATTCCGAACGGCGAAACGAGAAATATCACGATAACCCCGAAATACGGCAAAAGTATTTTCGACGCAATTTCGGGAGAAAAGCTCGCCGAAAGGCAATACAAAACAACCGCAAAGCGCGGCGATACATTCTTCCTGCGCGTGGAATAGCGGGCGGTCTGCGCGAATGCGCTACGGCGCGGAACGGATTCGGGGCTTGTCGGTAGCGAAAAAAAAGGGGTCGCCCAGTTTTGCGGGCAGCCCCTTTTTTTGGAGAGATGGCGTCTGTAGACAGTGTCGGCGTTCGCCGAGATTTGCCCGAGTTCCGACTATTCGTAGTATTTCACGAAAGCGTTGCGGCGCAGCCCCTCGAGCCACTTTTGGTATATCGCCTTGGCGTTCTGTTCGACTATCGTCCACTCGATTTTTTCGCGAACGTCGTCTATCGACTGAATGCCCTCCTTCTTTTTTTCCTCCACTTTCAGGATGAAAATCATATCGCCGATTTCCGTCGGTTCGGTGATTCCGCCGACATCGAGCGCGAAAACTTTTTTGTCGAGAATCGGGTTGAGTTCGCCCTTTTTGTACCAACCCCATTCGCCGCCCTTTGTGGAGCTGTCGTCCTTGCTGAAGCGTTTTGCAAGCTCCGCAAAATCCTCGCCGTTTTTGATGCGCTGCATGATTTCGGCGGCTAGCTTGCGGTTATCCTCGAGTGTGGCGTACATTCCCGTCTTCAGCGTGATGAGCCTGATGTTGACGCTCGCGGGCGAATACCACTGCGACTTGTGCGCGTCGTAGTATTCCTTGATTTTTGCGGGGCTGATTTCCGAAACGGTCTGGCGTTTCTGGTTTTGCATATAGCCCACGATTATGTCCTTTTCCTGTTCGGCGCGGAACTGTTTTATGGTGTTGCCCTGCGACTGCACGAACTTGATGAATTCGGCGCGGTCGCCGTTGAACTCCTTGTTTACGTAGTCGTCGAAGTGCGTGTCGAGGTACGACTGCGGGATGCTCATTCCCTTCGACTTGAACTCCTTGACGATAAGTTCGCGGTCCACCATATTCTGCACGATTTCGCGGACGTAGGCGTTTACGCGGCTCGTAAATTCGAACTCCGAACGCGCGGCGGCGCGTATCTGCGGAATGAACGGCTCGACCTCCTTCATAACCTCGGCGCGCGTTATGATGCGGTCTTCGACGACCGCCAGAATGTTGTTGTTGCCGAGCACACGTTTGTTTTGCGAGCGCAAAAGCCCCTGTCCCGAAACCGCGCAGACGGCGAGAACGAGGGCGAGAAATGCGAAAAGTTTTGTCTTCATATCTTTATTATTGACGGAACTACGTCGGTTAAAAATTTTTCTATTTCGCGCAGTTTGGCAGTCGCGCCGCGTTTCGTCAAGCGGGGAAAACGTCCGTTCATTCGGAAGTACTCGGGGTCTTTGCCGCCGCGCAGCTTGAGCTTGAGAACGTCGCCCTGCACTTCCGCGCCGAGAAAACGGCACGCCTCGACGCAGACGCGCACCCGCGCGACTTTTATCAGGAACTCCGCAGGCTCGGGAATTTTTCCGAAGCGGTCGGACATCTCGAAGCGCACGGCCTCGAGCTCGTCGAGCGAAACCGCCATCGAAAGCCGCCTGTAGAAGTCCACCCGCAGCTGCGTCTGCGGAATGTACGCGGGCGGGATGTAGGCTTTGACCGTCTCGCCGCCGCCGCGCTCCATCTCGCGGATTCTGATTTCCTGAAAATAGTTTTCGGTGTTCGAAACGTCCACTTCGGTCTTGTCGGCTTCGCCCATTTTCACGAAGTCCAAATCGACCGAAGCGCGCTCCATCGACGGCGTTTTTTCGCCCTTGAGAAGCGCGACGCTGCGCTTTAGCAGCGAGCAGTAGAGGTCGAAGCCGACGCCCGCGATGTGCCCGCTCTGCTTTGCGCCGAGCAGGTTGCCGCAGCCGCGCAGCTGCAGGTCGCGCGTGGCGATTCTAAAACCCGCACCGGGTTTGTTGTACTGGCGGATTGCCCCGAGCCTCTTGCGCGCGCTTTCGACAAGCCCCGCATAGCGGTGCAGAATCAGCCACGCGTAGGCGCGGCGCGTGAAGCGTCCGACACGCCCGCGAAGCTGGTAGAGCTGGGCAAGTCCGAATTTGTCCGCGCCCTCGATGACAATCGTGTTGCAGTTGGGTATGTCCAAGCCAGACTCTATTATCGTGGTGCATACCAAAATGTCGTATTTGCCGTCGACGAATTTCGACATCAGTTTTTCAAGCGCGTTCTCGCCCATCTGCCCGTGCCCGACGGCAATGCACGCCTCGGGAAACATTGCGCGGAGCTTGTCGGCGGTCGCGTCGATTGTCGAAACGCGGTTGTGCAGATAGAAAACCTGACCGTTGCGGGCAAGCTCGCGCCCGACAGCCTCGCGTATCGTTTCGTCGGAATACTCGCGCACGATTGTCTCCACGGGGAAGCGGTTCTTGGGCGGCGTTTCCATAAGGCTTATCGTGCGCGCGCCCATCATCGCAAAATAGAGCGTGCGGGGGATTGGCGTTGCGCTCATCGAAAGCACGTCCACACCCTCGCGCATCCGTTTGATGCGCTCCTTGTGTTTTACGCCGAAACGGTGTTCCTCGTCGATTACGAGCAGCCCGAGATCCCTGAAAACTACGTCGTCGGCAAGGAGCGCGTGGGTGCCGATTACTATGTCGATGCGTCCCGATGCGAGCTGCGACTTTATCTCCGCCGCCTCGCCGCGCGTCCTGAAGCGCGAGAGCATTTCGACGACAATCGGATACCCCGCGAAACGCTCGCGGAAATTCCTGAAATGCTGTTGGCACAGAATCGTCGTCGGGCAGAGAATCGCAACCTGCTTGCCGTCCATCGCGCACTTGAACGCCGCGCGCATCGCAACCTCGGTCTTGCCGAAACCGACGTCGGCGCAAAGAAGCCTGTCCATCGGCTTGGGGCTTTCCATATCGCTCTTGACTTCGTCGATTGCCCGAAGCTGGTCGGGCGTTTCGGTGTAGGGGAAGGCATCGTCGAACTCGCGCTGCCACTGGGTATCCTCCGAAAAGGCGTGCCCGTCGGCAAGCTCGCGGCGCGACTGCATTTCGAGAAGCTCCGCGGCGTAGTCGAACGCGGCCGTCTCCGCCGCCGACTTCACCTTCACCCACGACTTGGAATCAAGTTTTGCCAGTTTCGGATGTTTTTTATCCAAACCTATGTACCTGCTCAAAAGGTACGATTTGTGGAGCGGCAGATACAGAACGGCTTCGTCCTCGAACTCGAGCTTTATGGCCTCCTCTTTTTTCCCGCCGAAATCAAGCTTCACAACGCCGTGGTATCGGCACACGCCGTGCCCCAAGTGCACGACATAGTCGCCCTCGCCGAGCTCGGAGAAATCGAGAAGCTGGTCGACCTGCGCGCGGTGCGAGAACATCCTGCGGCGCGGCTCGAGCTCTATCTTCGCGCGCCTGCCGAAGAACTCGCGCACGCCCACAAACGCCGCGCCCTTTGCGTCGGGCGAAAGTATTTTCCAGTCGGGGCGGACATCGGAAAAACGCGCAATCACGAAACCCGAACCGAAGGAGTCGGAAACGAATTTGCAGTCGAATTTTACGCGGGCGTCGGCGAACATCCGCCTTGCAATCTCCCTGTCTCCGTCGCCGTCGACTGCGATGAATACGTCTATGCCGTCGTCGCGCCACTGCCCGATTTTCCGCACGAACTTCTCGCGGATTTTCGTCTCCGACTCGAAACGCTCCGCGCCCACGCCCGAAACGAAATCGGCGGAGGCAACGGGCAGCTCTTCGCAGGCGAAACGGCGGCGCGTTGCGTCGGCGAACATTTCGCCCGTAAAATCGACGTCGGCAATCGCGGCGCAACGCTCGTTGCGGTCGAACACGCGCTTGAAACTGCGCGCGCAAAAAGACAAATCCTCGGGGTACGAAAACAGCTCCGAAAACTTCGACTCGAGCACCGCGGGCGCAAAAAATATCCACTCGGCGACGCCGTTTTTCTTGGGAAGATAGTCGGCTGCGTTGCACTCGCCGAGCGTTTCGGAATCGGGAACGGCGTCGAGCCTTATGCGCTCGAGCCTGTCGTCGGCAAGCTGCGTGTCGGGATTAAACGCGCGGACGGACTCCACCTCGTCGCCGAAAAAATCGAGCCTTACGGGGAACTGCGAAGCCGTCGGATAAATGTCGACCACGCCGCCGCGCACGGAAAACTGACCGGGGCTTTCGCACAAAACTTCGTCGTAATAGCCGAAATCTACAAGCTTTTCGCGCAGGCTTTCAATCGAAATTTCCGTCCCTTTTGCGATTTCGAAACTGCGCGAAAGCTTCGGCGCGGGCGCATTGTCGAAAAAAGTCTCGGGCGTGCAGAGAACGATTGTTCTGCGGTGCACGGAATCGGACTCGGCGATTGCGTTGAGCGCGCCCGTGCGCTCGCACAGCGCGTCGAAACCGCCCGCGTCGGCGCGAACCGTCGACGTGCGCGGCGGCATAACCTTCACCGAATACGCCGCGCCCGAAAGCGACAGAAAATACTTCAGACGCGAATACACAAGCTCGCATTCCGAAAATGTCTCGAAAAAGACGATACTCAAGCCGTCGCCCCTCGAAACGACGGCAGACAACGCCGCCGCATACGCCGAACGCGCAACGTCGGCGTAGAACTCCCTTTTGCCTGTGGGTTTTGCCCGAAACATTATTTATGCTTTCGACCCCGACGCCGCGCTTTTGTTTCGCCCTAATTTATTCACCGCTTCCGTCGTCGGACGGTTTCGCCTGCGCGTCGGCTTCGGCGCGGGCGGCGTAGTCTTTGAGGGCAATTTTCGCCGCCTTTGTCTCGGCGGATTTTTTGGAACTCGAACAGGCGCGGGCGAGCGGCTCGCCGTTGACGCTTACTTCGACTTCGAAAACCTTTCTGTGGTCGGGCCCGCTCTGCGAAACGAGCGCATAGGAAACGGTGTCGCCGCGCTTTGCGGCAATCTCCTGCATCGCGCCCTTCGGATTTTGCGACTGCACAAGCGTGGGCAACTCTTCGAGCTTGCGCTTGTACCACGATAGCACGACGGAATGCACCGTCTCGAAATCCGAATCCAAAAATATCGCACCTACAACCGCCTCGAACGCGTCCTCGGCGGAAGACGCGCTTTCGCGGATGTCGTCCGCGCCCTTCGGCAGAATCAGACACTGCGGAATGCCGAGCGAGCGCGAAAGCTCGGTCAAAAACGACCCCTGCGTAAGGGCGATTCTGACTTTCGTAAGCTTGCCCTCGTCGTCGTCCTCGAACTTTTTGAAAACGGTGTCGGTGATGACGGACTGCAAGACGGCGTCGCCCAAAAACTCGAGCCGCTGGTTGGAGCGCACCTTCTTTTCGAAACCCACCGAACACGGGTGCGTCAAAGCCTCGCGCAGAATGGATTCGTCCCTGAACTTGTACCCGAGCGATTTCTCGAGCGCGGCAAACGACTGAGTGCGCACGCGTTCCGCCGATTTTCCGCGGTCGCGCTTGGCACGCTTCATCGCCTTCGCCCGCTTTGCCACGGACGGCTTGAAAATGGTCTTGATGTACTTTTTCAGTTCCATTTTACGGACGCAGGGAAAACCTTTTGTCTACCTCTTTTGCGAGCTTTTCGTAGGCAAACGCGCCCTCGTTCCACTTGGCGTACTCGAAGATTGTCTTGCCGAAACTCGGGGCTTCGGCGAGCCTTACGGTACGGGGAATGAGCGTGTTGAAAACGAGCGAATGCATATAGTTTTTGACTTCCTTGAGAACCTGCTTGGAAAGGTTCGTGCGCGAGTCGTACATAGTCATAATCACGCCGCCGACTTCGAGCGAATCGCTCACGCCCGCCTCGCGGAGCTGCTCTACAACGCCCATAATCTGACCGAGCCCCTCCATCGCAAGATACTCGCACTGAAGGGCGATAAGCAGATAGTCGGCGGCGGCGAGCGAATTCATCGAAAGAAGACCGAGAGACGGCGGCGCGTCGATTACGATTGCGTCGAAATCGCCCGATTCCCTGAGGGGGGCGAGACAGTCGCGCAGCCGCACAAGATAGTTTTCGCTGCCCGAAAGCTCGACCTCTATCGCGGAAATGTCGGTCTCGGACGGAATAAGCCAAAGATTCTTGCGCTCGGTTTCGATGATTTTGTCGCGGGCAGTTCCCTCGCCGTGCATAACCTGATAGAGACTTGCGCCGCGCGTCTTCTCATAGCCGAGCGCACTCGTCGCACTCGCCTGTTGGTCCATATCGACAAGGAGCGTGCGGATTTTGCGCCGAGCAAGACCCGCGGACAAGTTTACGGCGGTAGTGGTCTTCCCCACGCCGCCCTTTTGATTTGCGATTGCGAACACTTTGGCAGACATACGGAGAAGTTTCGCATTTATTTATTTTTTTTAAACAAAAAAATGGCAAACAACGAATAAAATTTAAACCACCCGCCAAAACAAGCAAAGCGAGTTTCGGGGTAGAATAAAAGTCGGCAATCCGCAAACAAGTCTAAAAAACTCCACGCGCGGTGCATACCACCTAACGCCATCAAAACAAGCAAAGCGAGTTTTGAAGTAGAATTAAACTCGGCAATCCGCAAACATCAAAATCTAAAAACTCCACGCGTAGCGAAGCTACGCTGCTTAGGCGCGTCGCTCCGAAAGGGGGCTTAACCGTCGCCCCCTTTGGCATTTTCGACAAGCGAAAATCGCCAATCCCCTCCCAATCGCACTTCGCTTTGGGATTTGGGCTACGGCTTCAGAGGGTGGCTTTAGTTTTTTGTGGCGATGTAAGCGTATTAACATACGTGTCATTGCCACAAAAAACTGAAACGCCCTATCAAGCCCGATTTCACGCGCCCAGAGCCAACTCTCGGCAATCCGCCAACCCCCATTACGGCTTCAAATACCCTTCGAGGCGGGCGCGCCAGTATGCTGCGAGCACAGTGTACGCCCCGCCGGAATCCCAGTTTCCGCCTATCCTTGCTATGCACTCGCGCAAAATTTTCTCGTGCTTTTCACTCAGCTTGTAGTTCGGACTAAGCAGCTGACCGTTGATAACCTCCGACCTGTCGCGCGACGACTTGCGCTTCTCGAGGTCGAACACGGGACATTTTTCCACAAAGTCCGCCAACATATCCATCAACTCGCCAAGCTGCTGCTTGTACTTCTTGTTCTTCTCCACGACATAGAGAACCTCGAGCGACGCCTCCATTTGCAAAATCGAGTACGCAGGCACCATTCCGCGCATTTTGCGCTCGGACATTTTTGGCAACTCCGCCGTGTGCTCTATCGCATACGGCAAATGCTTTCTGTAAAGTTCGAAATACTCCGACTTCTTCGTTACGTCGTACGCGGCTGCATAAAACATCGAAAGCCTCGCCGCTTCGTGCGGATAAACCTCGAGCATTTTACCCACGCCGCGGTCGTCGGGCATACCCTTGTAGAACTTGAAACTGTACGGAGGATTCGCATCGGCGCGAATTTCCCGCGTCATTTTGTCGGCGACATCCGAAAAAATCCGCCGAATCTGCTCCTTCTCCGCTTTCGACGACATCGGCGAACGGTAATAACGCCACAACCCGTGAATGCTGTGCGTGTACTGGTCGCGCGACGAACCGGGGTAGATTGACTTGCAGTCCTCGGGCGAAACGCCTCTTGCAATGAAGCCTTTGTCGCCGTGCGCCGTTGCCGCCAAAATCAGCCCCCTGCACATAGCCGCCGCGCGCGCCTTTGTTTCGTCGTCCTTGAGAACCTCGTAGCGGTCGCAAAGCCCCGCGAGAATGATTCCGCCGAGCATCGAGCAGTCTTCAGTGCCCGAACCGCCGCCGTGCCAGTTCGTCTTGCCGTTTTTCTTCAGCGGCTTGAGCTGGGCGATGTCTTCGGGCGAAGGCACATCGACGACTTTTCTCGTATAGAACAGGTCGGTCTTGGGCGAATGGAAAACGGCTTTCGAGTCCTGCCAAATTTTTTCGATTTTGGCTTCGAGAGCGGCATTGTCGTTTACGATTGCCTGCTGCGCAAAGAGCGGTGATACCGCCGCAACCGCGGCAAATAGGAGTGTCGATTTTCTCATAAGTGTAAGCAATATGATTCTTAAAAAGGCGGCATATTATCCGATTGACACTTGAATATAAACAAAAAAATTCGCGGAATTCGAAAATTATACTGGCAAAATAAAAAAAAGATGATGTTATTCTAATTCCGTGGACGCAATTCCACATCTTGAAAAACACACAAAAATAACAAAAATAGGGAGTTGTTATGACAAAAAATCACTCTGCGCGAAAGGGCGCAAATATACAGGGAACAAGAAAACGCCGCCAGTTGCTCGAGGCGGCGGGGCGCGCATTCGCCGAAAAGGGCTACGCAGGCACTACAATAAGAGACATCGCCGAAATCGCAAACGTCCAGCCGAGCGCACTCATATACCACTTCGACAACAAGGAAAATTTGTTTAGGGCAACACTCAAATTCCATATTATGGAAAACGCGAACCTCGCGAAAATCGCCGACTCCCTCGACGAAATAGACTACTCGAACCCCGAACAGTCGTTCTCGAACGTATTCTTCGACCTCACAAAACGCATAATCGGCGCATTCCACGGACCGAGGGGCAAAATCCCCCACTTGGCGGGTCTGATTATGTCGATGCTTGTTGACGGCAACAAACTTACGACAAAAATGGTGCAGGAACTCGGCGTAAATTCGATGAAGAAGCTCTCCGACACCCTGATGAGAATCAAGCCCGACATCACCCCCACAAACCTCTTCTGGTGGAGGCACTTATATTGGTCGCTGATTTTCTACACACTCTTCGGCGAACAAATCCTGCTTGCCAGAATGAACGAAAAGAAATATCCGCGCGAATTTCTCGACACCGTAGCATACAGAATCGCAAAAACTTGCTGCAACCATCTCGGTTTGCCCACCCCCGAGGGCGGCAACAACAACTGGCAGCTTGAAATAAATGCCGATTCCGTCGAACGCCTGCAACAGGTTGATGAAAAATAATACGTTTGTAATTCAAACGACATTTTTTAACATACCGTAAAAAAAATTAAGCACGCCCCCATTCGCGGCAAAAATCCCGAATGGGGCGTATTTTTTTAAGTACCGTATTGTGCGGATGAAACGCACATTTCACAGCTGAACATTTAGAACACCGCCCGAACGATTTGAACACGCCTCCCCCGAATCCCCCTCGGCCGCCCGTATCATTCGAATGAGAGGGCTTTTTCGGCGGTCGCAATCGCCCGCCAAGACGAAAAAAAAGCTTGAATCAAATCGACAAATTTGAATAGTCGCCCGTCAACATAAAGTACATAAATAATATATGGCAAAAGCATCCCCCAAACTTACCCGCTGTAAAATAAGGCTCGGCAAAGACCTTAACTGGTGGGTTACAGAAACAAACGACAAAATCAACTGGGACATCGACGGTCTGAGCGTCATCGACCCCCGCCAAGCCGCCCATATGCTCGAAACCCTCGACGGTCTGCGCGAGTACGGACTCGACGACTCGCTCGTCGAAAAGGCGTTCATCCCCTTCGCAATCGAATCGAAAGACGCAAAAAACGACGTGAAAATCGTCCGCACCGAAGAATCGGTCTTCGACGCCGACGACCAACAGCTGTTCCTACTGCCCGACATTCTCGACGACGAACGCTCCGCCTACGCCGAATTCCTCGACCACATCACAAAACTGCAGGTCAAAATGCTCAACGACACCTTCCACTTTGAAAAGGATGTCGCAATAGAAGACCTCGAAGAGGAAATCCGCGAGAACTACTCCAACGACTATATGGAGGGGCGCGCAATCCACGTTTTCCACGAAGTTATGGACATTCTCGAATACGTCCCCGCGGGCTACTCGCTCGACGACGAAGACGAAGACAACGATAAGGACGAAGACGAGAACTACGATATCGACGACCTCCCCGAAGAGGAGGAAAATATCGAAGAAGACGATACAATGCACTGGGACGACGACGAAGACGACGACAACGACGACTACTCCGACAAGCCCTACGACGACGATATCGACTTCCTCTCCGACGACGACGAATAGCAGGCGACCCCGAGACGGCAGGTTGTAGGGAAAGCCAATACCTTGACTCTTATCCCCTCTGCCCTATCCGCTCCGTTTTCGAACACTTAAAGACATCGCGAACTTACGATGTCTTTTTTTACGCACTCCCAATACAAGCGATTGGGCGTACATCCCCACCAATGTTGAAGAAGCAGGCAAGGCGCGGCTATAACCGCGCCTTTTGTGTATAAGTTCGCATTGAGCGGCGGATTCTCCGACGCTCAATCGCTTCGGTTATTCGAACTTAGTTTTGTGGGTTTCCGAAACCGTAGATTCGGTTAGGTTAATGAAAATGAATTTTGGC